>RAYB01000040.1 GCA_003669055.1 bacterium 1XD21-70 | reverse complement strand
TGTTGTACTCTTTTTTCCTATGATAATTTCTTTTGATTTTTTCAATTATCTACTTGACTTTTAATAGTTGGTCTTTCAAGGGGGATCCCGCTGAAATCAAGCGCACACTCCCGGAGATCATCCGTATCAAGGGAAAGGTACTGGCGGGCTGACTCGAGATCCTCATGTCCAAGTATCTGCGACACTGTGGTGAGCGGCGACCCGGAAACAAGCAGTTTCTTTGCCAGCCTCCTGCGCAGGCCATGGAACCCCTTCCCGTCAAAGGGCTGCCTGCGTATCCCGGCTTTTTCCTGATAAGAACGGAACATGCAGCCGATGCAGGTCGTGTCCTGGATATTCGTCTTTGGGGCTGAAACACGCAGGAACACTTCCTCATAGCCGGTCCCTTTCGGCCTGGCGTTCAGAATGTAATCCCGAAGCGCTTTGCCGGTCTCTTTCATAAGGGGGACGTGTGTTGTCAGGTTTGTCTTGTTCTGGACGACATTTATCTCTCCCTTCCTCCAGTCGATGTCCGCCAGCTTCATGCGGATGATATCAATGGCACGCAGGCCTGTGGTCGCGCCTACAAGGATAATAGCGCGGTTCCGCTTCCCTGTTTCGGTATCTGTGTCGATCACGCCAAGGATAAGCCCCAGTTCCTCATCGGTCACATAACTCTGGATGGGCATCCCCCTGTATACCTTGTATGAGAACAGTTCCACGCAGTCCGGGTCGGTATCCCGGAACCTTTCAGGAAGATATGGAAATGCTTAAGGTAGAGCAGGACATTGTGCAGGCCCGATGTCTTCACGCTGGCTGCGGTCTTTAAGATAAACTCCCGGACCTCATCATGTGTCACGTCAGAAAGCGTGGCGTGGCCGTGTCTTTCCATGTGCTGGAGGTATTTCCTCACGGTCCATCCGGCATCGTATCTCGCTTTGTCCCCACATGACCTCGAACAGAGGAACTGGTCAACGATGCCCTCATTTACGACGGACAGTATAAAAGAAGTCCCTTTTTTGTCTGATATATGCCGGATCTCCCCTGTCAGGAAAAACTCGTTCATCCTGCGGCCGACATACCGCCTCTTCTTGAAGGACTGGTAGGTGATCTCGCCGCGTTCGTACCTTTCCCTGTGCAGGTTGACATACTCATCCGTGGTATCCGGGCTATACTCTGCCCGTCCGGTCTGTTCGTAGTATTTCCGGAACTGCCCCATAGCAGGCTGGTAATATCTCCAGATCGTGGTATCGCTGTAGCCGATGCGTTTCATTTCATCCAGCATCTGTGCGATCAGTTGGTTGATAGTGACTGTGTTTTGTTCCATAGCCAAAATGCCTCCTTTGATAATAGTCAGACATTGTTTTGTCTGCCCTATCTATTATCATGGAGGCATCGTTTTTACGCGAGAAGTATTATACCGAATCTTGTTGCCTGTCAAACGGACGAATGAGAAGAACATCGAAGTCTAACAGAAATATTATACCGAATTATTTTGGGAAAACCATTGAAAGAACGAGACTGTTGCACAAACCTCGGTATAATATAAGTTTCGGTATAACCACAGGCTTTTTCGGGAAACTGGAAGGAAAGCAGGGGGGCACAGCATATGGATAGTGGGCGGCCAAAAGTTATTTCAGCAGGCGATACAATCATTCCGTCTGTACAGCCCAATTCAGGAAACGGGCAACAGAAGCGTGAAAACCTGTTGCCCGTCCAAGGCTATGTGCTGGAAAACGGTTCTTGGTTTTGCCCCATTATACTTCTTTCAAAAGATCCAGTCCCTGGTATTCCTTCACGCGGTTTGCCACCTGCTCCCAAGTAATGCGGGAGGAGACGAAGTCAAAGTCCTCCCGGATCCGTCTCAGTTCTGCCTTGATCTGGGGAACCTGTTCCAAATCCTCTGCGCCGGTGCTTGGCTCTATCGTTATTATAGGCCGCTTCTTTGAGGAAAGCAAGAAGAGGCTGCTCCAAATACGTCCGATAATAAGAGAAAACATGCGGTAAGGCGGTCATAGATCTGCGTCTTTCATCTGTTTCCTGAACTCGGTAGGAGAGACCCCGCATTGTTTTTTAAACAGGCGGCTGAAGTATAGCGGGTTTTGGTAACCAACGATTTCAGCGATCTCCGTGACATTGTAGGAGGTGGATTCCAGCAGGCTCTGGGCATTGGAGATCCGGAGGGAGAGCAGGTACTGTGTGGGGGTTGATCCGGTATAATCCTTGAAATTCCGGATAAACCAGCTGACGCTCATGCCGCGGCTTTTGGCGTACTCCTCGATGTTCATGGGATGGTTATAATGGGAATGGAAATGGGAAACGGCCAAGTCCATTTCGTCGATGAGAAAAACCGTTTTGCTTTTGGGCTTTTTTTCCTGGAGGCGGCTGATTAGGACGAGCAGCAATTCCAGGTAATGGACAAGAACTTCTTCGTAATGGGGCTTGGTAAGCTTTAACTCCTGGATCATGTGCAGGTAAATTTTTTTATAATCCAACGAGGTTCCGGTATGGATCACATGTGCGTTGTCCGGAACCCGATATTTTCTTAAGATATTCTTTACATTATTCCCCGTAAAATGAACCCAGTAGACTTCCGTATGGTCAACCCCATAGTAGTAGTACCGCTGCTCCTCTTTTGGGCGGTAAAGCACCATATTCCCGGCGGTGACGATTTCTTCCTTGCCGTGAAAGTAGAAATGCGCCTTGCCGGAGGCGATATAAAGCAATTGATAGTCAAGGCGCCCCCTGGGGCGGTGGGTGGGAAGCCGGGGTCTGGTAAATAACTGGTAGACACCGGCGCTTCCTACAAACAGGGGGTGTTTTTTGTCTTTGAAATCCAGATGGGTATTGTGCCAGTAGGCGTTGTCTACGTACATAAAATATACCTCCTTGCGGATTTGGGTGTTTCGGGATTTATAAGCCTTAGCCTTTTGGGGCTTTGTGAAAATGAAACGAAAGTGCCTGTCATAATGCACAAGGAAAAACAGAAAGGCCAGGGCGGGGACTCGTGAATATAGATAGCCAACCGGGGGTTTCTTGAATATTATTGTATCATTTTGTGCATGTTTTGTCCATTCTGCTTTATGTAAAAAAATGGTGGATTCGCTTATAATACAGTCAAACACAAGGCCTGTGTGGGGAATAAGAGATTTGCAAATTGGGATGCTACGCTGCAGCATAGTCAAAAATAATGTATATAAGGAGGAAACTGCCATGATTGTACCGCGCTGCTATGAGGATCTGCATATGCTGCATGAGAATACCATGCCGGACCGTTCGTATTATGTGCCGGCATCGGTAAGGATGGATGGGCTGGTGGAACAGAGGGAACTGTCAGACCGCATCCAAATGCTGAACGGCCAATGGAAATTTCAATATTATGACAGCATTTACCATCTCCATGAGAGGTTTTATGAGCCGGGGTTTGACACACGGGATTTTAAAACGGTCCAGGTTCCTGGTGTCTGGCAGAACTATGGCTATGACTGCCATCAGTATACCAATTTCCGCTATCCCTTTCCTGTGGATCCGCCTTATGTGCCCCAGGATAACCCCTGCGGAACCTATCTCTGCTCCTTCTTTTATCAGAAAGAAGAACAGGCGCCGAGGGCATTTCTGGAATTTGAGGGGGTGGATTCCTGCTTCTATGTATGGCTGAACGGGGAGTATGTGGGCTATAGCCAGGTCTCCCATGCACTCAGTGAATTTGATGTGACCAGGTATGTGAAAGAGGGGGAGAACAGCCTTGCCGTGCTGGTGTTAAAATGGTGCGACGGCAGCTATTTAGAGGATCAGGACAAATTCCGTATGAGCGGCATTTTCCGGGATGTGTACCTGATGAAGCGCCCCTGGCAATGTATCTATGACTATTTCATCAATACCAAAATCGAAGCGGACGGGGCGTTTGTGGGAATCCGGACAAAATACCTGGATGAGGTGATTCCGGTGAAAGCCTTTGTCTACGGTGCGCAGGGGGAACGGATTACGGAGTTCGTCTATAAAGGGGATACCGGGTTTACCATCCGAAACCCCCATCTTTGGAACAGTGAACAGCCCTATCTGTATACCCTGGTCCTGGAGACGGAAAATGAGGTGATTACGGAGCAGGTTGGCATCCGTGAGATCAGCGTGAAGGAAAATGTGGTCTGCCTAAACGGCTCCCCGGTGAAATTTTGTGGGGTGAACCGTCATGATTCGGATCCGGTGACCGGGCCTGTGGTCAGCGTGGAGCAGATGAAAAAGGATTTGGAAATGATGAAGCAGTACAATTTCAATGCTATCCGGACCAGCCATTACCCGAACCAGCCCATGTTTTACCAGATGTGTGACAAGTACGGCTTTTTTGTCATAGACGAGGCGGACAATGAGAGCCACGGGCCGTGGATGCTGTGCTATTCCAACGATACGGATGAGGAGCGGGCCGGAAGATGGAATGAACTGATATCGGATAACCCGGAATTTGACGAGGCCACCCTTGACCGGGTGAAAAAAATGGTGGAGCGGGACAAAAACCGTCCCTGTGTGCTCATCTGGTCCATGGGAAATGAATGCGGCTATGGCTGCACCTTTGAAAAAGCCTTAGCGTGGACAAAGCAGTATGACCCGGGCAGGCTGACCCATTATGAAAGCGCCTACTACCGGGGACGCAAGAGAAAATATGATTACAGCAATATTGACCTTTACAGCCGGATGTATCCGGGCTTCCAGGAGGTCCTTGGCTATGTGGAGTCAAACCCGGACAAACCCTACATCATGTGTGAGTATTGCCATTCCATGGGAAACGGGGCGGGGGATTATGAGGACTATTTTGAACTGATCGAAAAATATGACTGTATCTGCGGGGGCTTTGTGTGGGAGTGGTGCGACCATGCCATATACAAGGGGAAGACGGCAGAGGGCAGGGACATGTATTTTTATGGAGGTGACCACGGGGAGTACCCCCAGGACGGGAATTTCTGTATGGACGGGCTGGTGTACCCGGACAGAACCCCCCACACAGGGCTGCTCGAATACAAAAACGTCCACAGGCCGGCGAGGGTGCGTTCCTATGACCAGGAGACAGGGATCCTTGTGCTGAAAAATGAAATGAATTTTGTGGATCTTAAGGATTATCTGGAGATTTCCTATGAGGTAAGTGCAGACGGCAGGGCAGTAGCTGCCGGAAAGATAGATGGAGCGGATATCCCAAAGATCCTGCCTGGCAGGGAAGCGCGCCTTCTGCTTCCGGTGGCGGTTCCGGATAAGGGGAAGGTGTATCTGAAGGTTCTGTATACGCTTAAGGAGGCAGATGATTTCCGGAAACAAGGGCATGTGCTTGGCTTTGATGAGATTGCCCTTGCAAACCGTGACCCCCGCAACCAGACCGGCCTTCTCTGGCTGGCCGAGGCGGAGACGGACAGCCCAAAGCTGCCGCAGTTGAAGATATCGGAGACGCCGGAGCAGCTGATTGTGGAAGGCAGCGGCTTTACCTATGTCTACAATAAGCTGTATGGCATGTTTGGCCAGCTGAGGGCAGCAGGGAAGGAATTCCTTGACAGGCCCATGGAACTGAATGTCTGGAGGGCGCCTACGGACAATGATATGTACATAAAAGAGGAATGGAAAAAGGCTATGTACGACCGGGCTGTCTCCAGGGCTTACGTCACCAATTATACCCTGACGGCAGAATATCTGGAGATTCACAGCAGGATGGGGATGACGGCAGTGACTGTCCAGAGGATGATGGACATAGACACTGTTTGGCGCATTGACAATGCAGGGCAGATTTCCGTGAAAATGGATGTTGCAAGGAACCCGGATTTTCCGGAACTGCCCAGGTTCGGGCTCCGGCTGTTTTTGCCAAAGGAAATGGATCAGGTCACCTACTGCGGGCTGGGGCCGGAAGAAAGCTATGTGGATAAATGCAGGGCGGCCAGCCATGGGATTTATTCTTCCCCGGTGGCCGGGCTCCATGAAGATTACTTAAAGCCCCAGGAAAACGGCAGCCACAGTGACTGTGATTATGTTGTGGCCAGTGGGGGAGGCAGTACCATGAAGGCATACAATGAGAAACCCTTTTCCTTCAATGCTTCTGTTTTTACGCAGGAGGAACTGGCAAAGAAAAGGCACAATTTTGAACTGGTTCCCTGTGGGAGCACGGTGCTGAACCTGGATTTCCGGCAAAACGGAATCGGTTCTAACAGCTGCGGCCCTAGGCTTCGGGAACCGTACAGGCTGGCAGAGGAGGCGTTTACGTTTACCCTGCATTTAAAACCGGAACACGTGGGAAAGAATGGATAAGAGGATAGGTGGGCTGGTTTATGGCCTGGAAAGGAATGGGAAAATATGAAAGAAAGAACGTATTTAAAATGGTACAACAAGGTTGGCTATGGCTCCGGCGACATTGCCGGTAATGTGGTTTATGCGCTTTTGTCTGCCTTTGTGATGATTTTTCTGACGGACACGGTTGGCCTGAATGCAGGGATTGTGGGAAGCCTGATTGCGGTCTCCAAACTCTTTGACGGAGTCAGTGACATTTTCTTTGGCTCCATGATTGACAAGACCCACAGCAGGATGGGGAAAGCCCGTCCGTGGATGTTTTATGGGTATTTTGGGTGTGCCCTTTGCCTGGTGGCTATCTTTTTGATTCCTGCCGGTATCAGTGAATTTGCCCAGTATGCATGGTTTTTCATTGCCTATACGCTGCTGAATGCGGGTTTTTATACGGCCAATAATATTGCCTACTCTGCGCTGACTGCCCTTGTCACCAAGAATAACCATGAGCGTGTCCAGATGGGCTCCATCCGTTTTATGTTTGCTTTTGGCACCAGCATGCTGATCCAGACCATCACCGTTGGGTGTGTGGCTTACTTTGGCGGCGGCGCAAGTGCCTGGAGGACGGTTGCCATTATTTATGCCGTTGTCGGCGTGGTCTCCAATTCCCTGTCCGTGTGGTCGGTAAAGGAATTGCCCCCTGAGGAACTTACCGAGGAAAAAGCAGGCCAGGGGAAGCAGGAGCCGGAGGAAAACTACCGCCTGGCAGAGGCCTTTGGGCTGCTGGTCCGCAATAAGTATTATCTGATGATCTGTGCTTCCTACATCCTGATGCAGATTTATTCGGCCACCCTGAACATGGGGATCTATTTTATGACCTATGTGCTGAAAAATGCCAACCTTCTGGGGGTGTTTTCCTGGGCAATCAACATTCCCATGATTGTGGGGCTTTTGTTTACCCCGGCACTGGTAGCCAGATGGAAGGGGATGTACCGCCTGAACCTGTATGGTTATACCTTGGGGACCGTGGGGCGCCTGGGAGTGGTTATTGCCGGTTATATGGGAAGTGTACCGCTGATGCTTTTGTGCACCGCGGTTGCGGCAATCGGGATGAGCCCCCTTCAAGGGGATATGAACGCCCTGATCGCAACCTGCTCGGAATATACGTTTTTGAAGACCGGCAGGAGGGTGGACGGCACCATGTATTCCTGTACCTCCCTGGGGACAAAGCTTGGAGGCGGGATCGGTACGGCGATCGCAGGCTGGCTGCTGGCATACAGCGGCTACGTAGGGGGCGCGGCGGAGCAGTCAGATTCCTGCATCCGTATGCTCCACATCATGTACCTGTGGCTGCCAATGGTTTTTAACCTTCTGATCACACTGATCCTGACCAGGCTGAATGTGGAAAAGGCGAATGAGGAACTGAAGAGGAAGAGGGAAGGAAAGCATTAACGGAACAGGCAGCCTGGACAAAGAGGTTCAGGCTGCCTGGTTTTTTCATAGGCAAACCCCCATGGCCTGCCATGCCAGGAAAACTCTGGCCAAAGATTATTTTCGTGCCGTATTGGTTGATGATCCCGTACCCCTCTACCGGCACTGCCGGGAGGGCATAGGCCTCTTTCGGAAAGGGGATAAAATAATACCAAGTGAATATATGTACAAAATTGCGAATATAGAAAAATATTACAAAATTATTCTGTATATAACCAAGAAAAACTTGTAAAAATGTGTAATTTACATAAAACATATTGCAGATTGTGTAAAAATGAGGTAATATCAAAACCAGAAAATGGATTTGGCAAACAGAAGGGAATAAGCAGAATGTTATCAGAGCAAAGGTATATGGAAGCAAAAGGGATGCTGAGGCGGGGCTGCTTGGCAGGAGGAAAATTGTGAGATATTTTGAACAGCACCCGATGATTATGGTTGCCATAGGGGTTATGGGGATTTCCCTGTCAGCTATTTTGGTAAGATATTCTTATGCACCGTCAGCAGTGACAGCTGCTTACCGGCTGCTGTGGACCGTGCTTCTGATGTCCCCGGTAGTGTGGGGATATGAGGGGAGGCGCAGGGAAATACTGGGGATGGGCAAGAAAGCCGTGGCTCTGTGCGGATGCAGCGGGATTTTTTTGGCTCTGCACTTCTTTGCCTGGTTTGAATCCCTAAAGCATACCACAGTGGCCAGTTCCACCACGATTGTGTGTACGGAAGTTATATGGGTGGCATTGGGTTATTGCCTGTTTTTGAAAGGAAAGCTGGCAGTAAAGGCAGTAATTGCTATTGCAGTTACCTTAGGCGGCAGCCTGCTGGTTGCCTATTCCGATTCGGGCACAGGGGGAGGGCATTTGTATGGGGACATCCTGGCACTTTTGGCAGCCGTTTTTGTCGCCTGCTATACACTCATAGGGCAGGTTGCCCGGACAACGCTCTCAACCACAGCATATACCTATATCGTATATTTGTTTTCTGCCGCCGCGCTGGTAGCCCTGACGGCTGCCCAGGGGTATTCCCTGGCAGGGTATGGGCTTCGTGCGGCGGCAGTAGGGCTGCTTTTGTCCGTTTTTTCCACGATCCTGGGGCATAGCATCTTTAGCTGGTGCCTCAAATACCTTTCGCCGGCCTTTGTCTCTGCCTCGAAGCTGTGCGAACCTGTGGTGGCGGCAGCTTTTGCGGCTGTGCTTTTCGGCGAAATACCGGCAGTGACCCAGGTGGTTGGAGGGGCAATCATTATAGGCGGGGTGGTTTTTTACTCCCGCGGGCAATGAGTGCGCCCTCCTCCGTTTTGCCGGGTCTCCCGCAAAGAGAGGTGCCTGGCCGGTGAAAGGTTTGGATTATCATCCCTTCACCCCACCGCCAGTGACACCTGCAATGATTTTTTCCGAAAGGAAAATATACAGGATAAAGGTGGGCAGGAATACGATCACCACTGCCGCAAACATGCCGGCCCAGTCCCCGGTGTATTTCATGGAATTGATCATGGAATACAGGCCCACGGCGATGGGGCGCAGTTTGTCGGAGTTGGCGAAAATCAGGGAGATAAAATACTCGTTCCAGATATTGATAAAGTTAAATATAGTCACGGTGATGATCCCCGGCTGGGCCATGGGAAGCATGATCAGCCAGAAGGTCTTGGTGGGCGGGCATCCGTCAATGGCCGCCGCTTCCTCAAACGCCCGGGACAAATTGCCGAAAAAGGTCATGAGGAAGATGGTGGTGTAAGGGACGTTGATGCCGATGTATAAAAAGATCAGCAAAAGGGCATTGCTCATCACATGGTTTAAGATCCCCATGTTGGCCACGATCCCGAAAAGGGGCAGCACGATCATGACTACCGGAACGCCCATGGCAGACACGAAGCCGGTCTGGATCATCTTGTTGCCCGGAAAGACAAAACGAGCCAGGACATAGGCCGCCGGGGCACAGATGAGAATCAAAAGGACACAGGAGATAATGGAATAGATCAGAGAGTTCCTGAAGATTCCGGCCACATCAGAATTAATCCATGCTTTTACATAGTTTTCAAAATGAAGCCCTGAGGCCAGAAGCTTGTTGGAAAAGATCTCCTTGGTGGTGGAGAAGCTGGCCAGCAGCACCCACCCTAACAGGATGAAGGTGAAGGAAATCCAGAGCAGCAGGATCAAATATCCCGGTGCCAGGCGCAGTTCCCGTTTCCAATTGACCGGTTCCCGGTATTTTTTTGTTTTTGCCATAAGTTTCCCCTCCTTTTAGAATTCCAGGTCATCATCCCGCAGCAGGTGGTTGCACAGCCAGAAAACGGCCACCACACAGACGCTTAGGAGCACGCCGATAGCAGCGCCCAGACCCGAGTTTCGCTCTGTAATACTGTTGCCTGCACCGAAAATCTGCATATACATATAAACCATGGGGGTGATGGTCTGGGTATCCGCCGTGACGGTGGAAAACAGCTGAGACCAGACAAAGAAACCTACGCTGGTGACACTCCACATGGTAATGTTCGTCTTGAAAACGCCTTTTAACAAAGGCAGGGTGATATAGCGGAACTGATTGAGTTTATTGGCGCCGTCTAAGGTAGCGGCCTCAAAGTAGTCGGAACTGATGCGCTCAATGCCGCTGGCAAAGATAAGCATGTGGTATCCCACCATGCCAAAACAGTAAGCGAGTAAAAGAGCAGCAAATTTGTGGTCATTGTCCAGCCATTGAATTTTGGCTAAAGAGGTAAGCCCCAGATTGGTGAACACGGTTTTTAAAAGCCCGAACTTAGGACTGTAGACATATTGCAGCCACATGGTAGCCAGGGCAACTGCACTGACAATGTTGGGCAGGTAAATCACTGCCCGGAAAAAGCTTTTGAAACGGATGCCACTGGTGATGATCACGGCAAACAACAGAGCCAGCGACATGACGATGAGGCCGCCGATCAGCCAGATCCTGAAAAGGTTCCACATGGAAATACGGAACAGGCTGGTATTGGCCAGCCGGATAAAATTGGACAGGCCGGTGAATTGCCATTTGGCTACCGGGTCGGTGATTCCGTCAATCTTGAAGAAACTCATAACAATGGTACGGATGATGGGATAGAGAAAAATAACAGAAAACATCAGTACTGCCGGAGTTAAAAACAGTATGATCATGCCTTTATTGCGTTTCATCCCGGTTCCCCCTTTCATGATAAAATAAGGACAAACGATAAAATAGCAGCAGCTAAATGCCAAAGGGTACGTCTTGAAGAAAAGGACAGGACGGCGGGCAGTCAGCCGGGATATCCCCGTTTCAGGATTAAGAACCTCTAAGTTAAAAGATCCCGACTGACTGTTCGCCGTCCCACTTCTTCCTTCAAGGCTGAATATGGCTGGGCTAAATCAATGGCATTGGATTCATTCCTGCCACTTTTTTTAAGATATTAGTTCCCTGCTTTCTTCAAGGCATCTACAAAGCCCTGGGCATCAATGCTGCCTCCGCAAAGCTTTAAGAAATTCTCTTTGATGATCGGTGTCATATCCGCATTGGCCTCAGCGCCTGCTGCCCACGGATAACGGGTATTCATGCTGTCCATGACCGGCTTCACGCAGGAGATCAGTGCCGGCCACTCGGTGTTGTTGGAATCCGCCGGGATGCCGATGGACAATTCGGACAGCATCTTGTCAAATTCGCCCTGGGTGATATAGCAGATCAGCTTAAATGCATCCTCTGCATGCTGGGAATCCTTGTTGATGGCCAGTACCTGTGCGCCGTAGTTGGCAGCATCCACGCCGTCGGTTCCGCCCTCCAGTGCCGGATAGCTGAAGCAGCCCCACTTAAAATCGTCGCCCGCCATGTCTTTTACCTCATTGGGCAGCCAGGAGCCGTTTAAGTACATGGCAGCAGTTCCCATAGCCAGTTCCTGGTTCTGTCCGGCCGGCCATACGTTGGAAGCGATGGTTTCAGAGAAATAACCCTTGCTGGCAAAATCCGCATAAGCCTCTGCGGTAGCCATGACAGACGCGTCATCCCACTGGCCGCCCTTTACGATCTCCTCGGTCTTGGGTTCGCCCACTAAGCGGGACATATGATAGCCAAACATACAGGTGATGTAGGCATCGTCACAGGTGATCGGGGTATACCCGGCTTCCTTGATCTTGGCACAGGCCGCATCCAGTTCTGCCCAGGTGGTGGGAACCGCAGTAACACCTGCCTCGTCAAAGATTGCCTGGTTGTAGAAAAAGGCAAACACGTTGGGCTGGTAAGGGATGGACTTCAAAGTGCCCCCGCCCACTTCGCGGCAGGCTGCCATCAGCCCGGCGTTGGCGCTGGCCTCGTAATCAGCAGCCTTTGCCAGTTCCTCCAGATCCATCAGATACTGACCCCAGGTAGTATTCACCCGGTCAATATCCTCGTCAAACAAATCAATGTTGGTTCCTGCATCCAGAGCCGGCTGCAATCCCTCACGGATACCGGTACGGCCCTTAAACTGCAAATCTACGCTGACGCCGGTGTCCGCCGTAAACTGGTCAACCGCTGCCTGGATGGCCTGCCCCTGAGGCTCAGTGGCCTCCCACATAGACCAGTATACCAGGCCGTCCCCGGCCGGTGCAGCGGCATCCTGCTGTTCGCCGCCAGCAGCCTCAGCCGCCGTGGTGGCATCCCCGGCCGGTGCAGCCGGTGCATCCGAAGTCTGTCCGCCTCCCCCGCCGCACGCAGCCAGCGAGACAGCCATAGCAGACGTAAGAACCAGTGCCGTAATTTTTTTCTTCATAAAAAATGTCCTCCTCTTTTTTTGTGCAATTTCCTTGCATTTACTTGCGTTCCCATAAAATTAGTATAGTAAAACTGCACAGGAAAATATTTGCACAATCGCCCCTTATATTTGCATATTAAGCTTTTTGTGGTAAAAATGCATAGAGGAACCGCGCTATCACAGAATACTGTAATTAATATTGACAACAGTTCTGGCAGGATTCATTGGGGGTTCTTTAATTTTTACTAACTTTCGGGGATGCTGCATGCCTGACAGGCATTGGGGAAGGCCTGTGCTGCCCGCCGTGGATAGACGGATCCCCTGATTTTGTGGTTCCTCTTTACGGTTAGCATGAAATGGTATCCCAAACAATCCCGCACCCTTTTAGGGACATCCGGCAAGCCCTCCCCTCCCCGTCATAAACCAGGGTATTCTGGGGCTCTTGGGAGTTATTGATGATGGCAAACTTCCCGGTCAGGGGGTACGCATGCACCTCACACAGGGGATTGTCGGCAAACCAGCGTTTCATTTCCCCTTCCTTTTTTGCACTGTAATAAAGGCAGCGCATCAAAAGCCTTGTATTTTCATAGCTGTAGGGCAGTCCGGCCAGGTAGATTCCCCGTCCCTTCCCGTAAGGATGGGCGCTGAGATGAACCTCCCCGTCCGAATACTCCACAATCTCCGTATCCTCCGAGAGGGCATAGACATTTTTCATCCCCTCGCCAAAGTCAAACGTTTCTTTTCTATCCTCCTTCAAAAAATGCTTCTCCTGCTCCGTGATAAAATATTTATCTGTGGAAAGGCTGAAGCCCAGCTCCTCATCCACCCCCAGCACGTCTGCCAGCTGGAAAAACCGCCCGCCAAAGAGAACCGCCGAGGGTTCACCGATTCCCACAAAGCCGCCGCCCTCCCAGACAAACCGGCGGAGCGCAGTCACAATCCGCTCATTAAGCCACTCCTTGCCGCCAGAGAAGGCGGTGCCCGCAGCCCCGGCATTGATGATCACATCCACATCCCCGGGAATCCCTTTTTCCCGGATATCATCAAAGCTTAAGAACATGACATCCACCCCCATGCCGCTCAAAGCCTCCAGCACCCCGAAATAGGAATAGGTCTGCTTATACCAGAGGGCATGAGCCACCATAAATGCCTGCCAGGCCCGAAGCTGCCCCCAGCAGTTTAATACAGCCACTTTCAGCCCGCAGTAGGGCCTGCTGCCGTTCATATTGTCAATAATCTCCCGGAATTCGTCTGTCACCTGCTCAATGTAATCCACAAATGCCGGGAACCGATAAGCCAGGCTTAAATATCCGCCATAGCCAATCCGGTCAACCGGCTTGCGCATCAGCGCCCTGCGGGCACCCAGCCAGTTTTCCTTTGCCTCCACACAAGGGTCATTGCCCTCATGGAAGGTATCCGGGAAAAAGTAAGGCAGAAACCGGCCTTCCGTATATTTTACCCCGGGAATGTCAGAGATCAGCCGCAACGTGGCTCCGCCCCCCACGCTGCCCACCACTGCATCCAGGCCGATCTCAGGGAAATATTTCCCATAAGGCTCGGTGCCAATCCAGTTGTCCCCCAAAAACATCATAGCCTCCCGGCCGGCCTCATGAACCAGTTTCACCAGTTCCCCGGCCTTTCTCGCCACAAAACGCTGGATAAAGTCCATGTAATCCCGATACTGTTTTGTGGGAACCCGGAAGGTGGAATTGTAATAGCCATTGTCCACAATATCTTCCGGCCTTAACCGGTAGCCGTACTCCTGCTCAAATTCCTCCAGAGCCTTTACAGAGACCGTGGCGCCATAGCCAAACCAGTCCACGAATTTTTCTTTGGAGCAGTCATTGAACACCAGGGTGAAATGGTAGAAAAAGGTGGTAAAACGAACCACGTCTGTCCGGGGATTGTCCTTCAGCCAACGGATCAGGTACTCTTTTGCAAACTGTCCCGAGGCCGGATGGCGCACGTCAAAAGGAATCTCATGGGGTTTGTCCCCCCAGTTATTGGTAATGTGATTGTACATCTGGGTGGGATCCCAGATGGCGTATACCAAAAAGGACACCGTATATTCATGGAAAGGCAAGGCATTTTTGACGATAACCACATGCTGCTTTTGGTTCACCTCCCAGTTTTTTGGTGCCACTATCTCCCCGGACGTCCGGTCAATCACCTCCCACCAGCGCTTCTGGTCATGGATATAATCCGGCACTACCTGCTGGTCAAAATACCCTTCCATAAAAGGGATCTCCACCGTTTCCCCCACCGCTGTCACCCGGCGGCTCATGAGATAGAGCTGCTGGCATTCCTCCTTATGTTCCCTGGCAAATTCATTGTGCCCCCTGGCGACAAAATAGGTGGTGTAAATCGTTGCATCCAGTGCCTTGATCTCCTCCGGCAGCTTGGTGCCGTCACTGTCCCGCAGGGCGTCCGCCCCCCAGCGCTCCATCATCGTTCTGGTCTCTTCCAGGAAATTTGCCTCACTGGGAAGCGTCACCCTTCCCTTTGTATGTGCCATTTTTTCATCCTCCTCAATCTGATCTGTTTTTTGCGGGCAGGAAACCAATCCCCTCCTTTGCCGGCAAAGGTTTCTCCCTCCATAAATCTGAATGACAATCCCCTCAAAATCATGTATAATAGATACAAAACGCAACTATGGCGCCTGTGCGGGCAGGGAACCAGTCTTTTTCCGCCTGTCCGTTAAAGCGGAAGATTAAGCAGGAAGGAGCCTTCCCATGGCATACAAAAACACCTGCCTGCGGACGACACTCTCTGTCCGCAGCATTATCTCTATCCACTATTTTGACTACATGAGCGATTTTTCCTTTCCCGGTGAAAGCCACGACTTCTGGGAACTTTTGTGCGTGGACAAGGGAGAGATAGACGCAGTGGCAGGAGAGGAGCGCCACACTTTAAAAAGAGGCAGCATCATTTTCCATCAGCCCAATGAATTTCACAATGTAATCACCAACGGGCGCAGCGCCCCCAGCCTGGTGGTGGTTGCTTTTGAGTGCCATTCTCCCTATATGGATGCCTTCCGGGGACAGATTCTGACTGTCCAGGAGACGGAAAGCGCCCTGCTGGCTCAGATTATCATCGAAGCCCGCCAGGCATTTGTAGGACGCTTAGACGACCCTTACCAGGAGGAACTGATGCGCAATACAGATGCTCCCGGTTTTGGGGCGGAGCAGCTGATCCGCAATTATTTGGAGGAACTGCTCATCCATCTGTACCGCCGCTATTTTGCCAACCCCCTGCCGGTTCCTGCCCCGAACCCCAGACATCCCCGCCTGGGACGCCCTAATGAGACCTATAACCGGATTATCCGTTACATGGAGGAGCACATCAATGAGCAGCTGACCATTGAAAATATTTGCAAAAACACCCTGATCAGCCGCTCCCGGCTGCAAAAACTGTTTCAGGAACTGCACGGCTGCGGGGTGATGGAATTTTTCACCCTGATGAAAATCGACACAGCCAAGGAACTGATTCGCAGCAACCAGCTGAATTTTACCCAGATCTCCGACCGGCTGGGCTATACCTCCATCCACTATTTTTCCAGGCAGTTTAAGAAGATCACCCACATGAACCCCTCGGAGTATGCCTCCTCCATCCGCCTGCTCTCGGAAAAACATCCGGTGCAGAAAGGGGAATA
This sequence comes from bacterium 1XD21-70, assembly GCA_003669055.1. Lineage (GTDB taxonomy): Bacteria > Bacillota > Clostridia > Lachnospirales > Lachnospiraceae > Brotaphodocola. The sequence goes on along the minus strand of RAYB01000040.1, from coordinate 28,270 downwards.
AGGGGGAGCAGAAACCCTTGTGCGGGGACTGAAGAGGCCCGGCACAAAGGTTTCTGCCCTTGGGAGAAATTACACCTGCATCTGATACTTTTTCACAATCTGCTTCATTTCTTCCCATTTCCTTTCCATGTCAGCAACCAGGGCCAGCTGGGTGCGGCAGCGATCCAGGTTGTGCCCGTCCCGGCTCACATGGAAATACACATCCCCTGCCAGATAATCAGCCAAAAACCGCATCCCGCATTCCAGGGTCATCATCTTGGCCCCGTAGGGAAGCATTTCGATCTCCGTGTCTGTCAGACGGCCCTCACAGCCCTCCAAAAATCCCCTGGTATAGATCTCAAAAAGAGGAAGGGACAGGGACACCTTGGACAGGTCTCTTTCATCCTCCTCCGCCGTATTGGCGCCGAAGCGGATGGAATCCCCGTAATCAAAAATGGAGAATCCCGGCATGATGGTGTCTAAGTCAATGATGCACAGAGCCTGGCCGGTGGCATCATCGATCATGATGTTGTTAAGCTTGGTGTCATTGTGGCTTACCCGAAGAGGGAGCCTGCCCTGGCTTTGAAGGCTGAGGGCTAATCCCATTTCCTTTTCCCGTTCCCGGATAAAACGGATTTCCTCCTGCACTTTGCTGGCACGCCCCATCACATCTGCCTCCACAGCCCTCTGAAAGTCCGCGAAGCGGGAGGGGGTGTTGTGGAAGTTGGGGATGGTTTCCGTCAGTTCATCAGCAGGAAAGTCAGCCAGAAGGCACTGGAACCGCCCGAAGGCCTTTCCGCTCTGGTAAAAGTCCTCCGGCTTTTCCACCAGGTTATAACAGGTGGCCTGGGAGATGAAGAGATAGGCTCTCCAGAAATACCCCTGGCTGTCCTGATAATAATCCTTCCCGTCCTTTGTGGGTACCAGGTTCAGGGTTTCGCGGTCTGGATCCCCCTGGTTTTCTATGATCTGGCGGCGGAGGAAAGAGGTCACTCCCTTTACATTTTTCATCAGCCCTTTGATATCCTTAAAGACCTCCTGGTTCATCTGCTGCAGGATATAGGCACTTTCCTGCCCGTCCTCCTCACAGAGAAGGCGGAAGGTATGGTTGATATGGCCGCTTCCGTAGGGCTCACAGCTTTTTACCTGCCCTTTTACGGCAAAGGCATTGGCGGCTTCCAGTTTTCGGTTTGTGCTGTTATTCATGGCAATCCTCCCACAATTTGTCCGGATAGAGACCCTGCTCTTTCAGCTGGCGGATAGCCTGAACCACGGTCTCTTTATCTTCCTTATAGGTAACGCCGTACCACCGGTCTCTGCTCTTAAGCACAGTCACCTCTGCCTTTCCTTCCTTTAAAATCTCATCCACCACAAAAGGCAGGAAGTACTCGCATTTTAAAGGATTTTCAGGAAGGGATTTTTCCAAAAATGCGGCAAAGCGCCGGTCTAACTCCCCTAAGATGCTGGGGGTAAAGCCCCACAGGTTCATGGATACAATGGTCTCTCCCGGGAGTGTGATCCAGGTCTTACCTTCATCCTCGGTGTAGGCTCCTTGTTCTCCCCGCTTTTCGATGTGGGTTCGCTCGTGGATGTCCGTAAGCTTCCCCTGTTCATTGGTGGTACAAACGCCTCTGGCCACGTAGCCGTGGTCAGTCATGGTATTGTTCAAATGGTAGCCCACCATGGCATACTGGTATTTTTCCTGATCCTCATGGGTGGTCAGCTGGCGGTACATTTCCTGAAAGGCCTGCTTCCCATAGTAATCATCGGCGTTGATGACAGCAAAGGGCTCCTGGATGGTATCCTTGCAGCACAAAATGGCATGCCCGGTGCCCCAGGGCTTGACCCTCCCCTCCGGCACGAAGAAGCCTTTGGGAAGCTTGTCCAACTCCTGGTATACATATTCCACTGCCATGTTTTGTTCCATGCGGTGCCCGATGTTTTCTTTAAATTCTTTCTCAATGGCCTTCTTGATAATAAATATGACCTTTTCAAACCCGGCTTCCCTGGCATCGAAAATGGAAAAGTCCATGATGATGCTGCCCTGTTCGTCCACCGGGTCAATCTGCTTTAATCCTCCATAACGGCTTCCCATTCCGGCGGCCATGACTACCAGCGCCGGTTTCCTACCATATCCCATAAGATTGCCTCCTTTTTGGATGTTTTGTACGGCTCGGATTGTTTGGTGTGCGGCAGATTTTGTAGAAAGTGCGGTAAAGAATGTGCTTTCTTCTGCTCGTTATAAGTATAACTGACGAAGGGGCACAATGGCAAGAGGCGGGGGAGTTTTTTGTTTGGACGATTGGGTATTTTATTTGTACTATTAGGCTTTGGAGCCGGGGGGAGGCAGCAGGGAGGCTGGAATCTCAATCTTTATAGATAAGTTTCAATGAAGATACCGCCTCCCATATTTTGTAAAAAGCAATACAGAAAGCCCGAGTGCCATCAATTCCGCTGCCGGTGTGGCCAGCCAGATTCCGTTCCCTATAAAGAAGGATGGGCTGCATATCCAGCCTGGAGGGCGGTATGTGAGGGGGTTTTATAAGGGAAACTGGGAGGGCTTGCCATCCCGGTATGAGGAGATTTTAGCTTTTGCCAGGAAAGAGGGGGTGGAATTGACTGGTTTTTCCTATGAGATGGGGATTAATGAAAATGTGGCTGACCGGGTGGAGGACTATATTGTGCAGATTGAAATACCGGTACTGATGCCATAGGGAATCCTTATTTTTCCATACCCTTTCCATATGATATTCAACTCGAAATCCAGACGCGGCTATGGCGGCCGGGCTTGTAGAGAGTGGGGGATTGGGGGAAGAGGGCAATTTCAGTTAAGACAGGCCGTTTCCGGATGTGGTATAATTTCACTGGCTGAGGTAAAGAGGAGGCGGATGCCTGTTTTTTAGGATCGGAAATAGTGAAGCAGCAGAAAGGAGCAGCCATTGATGGGAAATGTGCCAATGAGCAGAACAATCATTGCTTATATCGAAGAGAATTTGGGCAAAACGGTCACGCTGGAAAAAATAGCAAAGGATTTGAATTATTCCAAATTTTATATGGCAAGAGTATTTAAAGAAGATGTGGGAGTAACAATTTACCAATATATCAAGAGAAGGAGGCTGGAGGAGGCGGCTGCAAAGCTGGTGGCTACAAAGCAGCCGGTGGTTGAGATCGCCCTAGAGGCAGGGTATGGCTCCCAGCAGGCATTTACAAGAGCCTTTGGCTTTGAATATGGATGTACGCCCCAGGAATACAGGAGGGAAAAGATGATGGTCTTGGGGCATGGCAGGGTTTTTATGGGCATCGGAAGAGATATGGCATCCATATGGCAAAGATGCCGGGAAGGCAGGAAGGCGGCATGAACTTTGTACCTTTTGTGATTCAGCAGACAGGCCGGGGAGAGAGGAGTTATGATATCTATTCCCGCCTTCTTTCCGACCGGATTGTGTTTTTGGGGGAGGAGGTCAGTGACAGCTTAGCCGGTACGGTGATTGCACAGATGCTTTTTCTGGAAGCCCAGGATCCCGGAAAGGATATCCAGCTTTATATTAACAGTCCGGGAGGTTCTGTGTCTGCAGGCTTTGCCATCTATGATACCATGCAGTATATCCGGTGTGATGTTGCCACGATATGCCTAGGCTTAGCGGCCAGTTTCGGGGCATTCCTTCTGGCAGGGGGGACAAAGGGAAAGCGGATGGCACTGCCAAATGCAGAGATTATGATTCATCAGCCGGCGATTCATGGAAATGGCATCCAGGGGCAGGCAACGGATATCCGGATTCAGTCAGACCATATCCAGCAGAGCAAAAAAAGGCTGAACCGGATATTGGCAGGAAACACAGGAAGGACTGTGGAGGAAATCGAGGAAGCCACGGAGAGGGACCATTATTTTTCCGCTGAGGAGGCAGTGGGGTTCGGGCTGGTTGACAGGATTGTGGGCAGGCGGGAGAGGTAGGGCGGCCTCCTCTCCATTACAGCAAGTAATTATTTTCCCGGTTTGCGATTTGCAGGCCGACTAATCGGTAGGTGGCATATCCTCCCACAACCAACGGCTCTGACTGGCAGATTTCTTCCGCTTCTTTGCGGCTCTCTGTTTTTAGGATATACATACCTGCCATTCCCGGATAACCCTTAAAGACGCCGCAGATTTCCAGCTTACCTTCATCGTCCAGCCTTCTTATGTTCTCGACATGTTCTGTCACTACCTGCTTTGTCATTTTGTTATAGGTCTTGCTCTTCTCGATCATCATCATGTACATCAATTTTTCCATGCAGTTTACTCCTTTACATTCATGGGGGGTTTTTGTTTTGTATTGCATTTGGGATATAGATAGTTTATCATAGAATAGTGACAAAGGCTGTCACCATTCGGAAAGGAGTTCAAAAATGTCAAAGGCTGAACGGCTTATCGAAATGATGATCACAATAAATGCCAAGAGGGATTTTACAGTAGGTGAATTAGCAAAGGAATTTTCTGTATCAAAAAGAACCATACTGCGCGATTTGCAGGAATTAGAACAGGCCGGTTTCCCTCTTTACTCCGAAGTCGGGGCAGCGGGAGGGTACCATATCTTGAAAGAACGTATTTTGCCGCCGATCGCTTTTTCAGAAAGCGAAGCAAAAGCGGTTTTCTTTGCTTGCCAAGCCTTGCAATATTACCGAGATTTGCCGTTTGAACAGGAGACCATATCCGTCTTGAAAAAATTCTTGAACTGCCTGCCATTAGATATCCAAAACAGTATCACGCAGATTCAAAACAAGGTGGTATTTTGGATTCCGGACAGGCACTGCGATTCGCCATTGCTGAAACCAATATTTCTTGCTGCCATAAACCGCCATGCCGCAACAATACGGTATTCGTCAACATATTCCGAAAGCACACGCACAATGATACCTATCGGCTTATATGCCATGAATGGGCTTTGGTACTGCCCCGCCTATTGTACAACAGCAAATCAAATCAGAGTGTTCCGGGTTGACCGGATCAAGGAAATCATAGAGGAAAAGCCTTATCCCAAAGGGAAATACCCTATCCCTCTGTCTATCCAAGAATACCTTGAAGAGACAGAGGAAAGAAATGATTACCACATGAAAATCCGGCTGACGGACATAGGGGTTAAACGCTGCGAAAGCGAATGTTTGCTTGCAAGCGGATTAAAAACGTTCCCAACGGGCGGCGGGATAATCGACATGCAAATCAACCACGCCGCTTTAGAGTGGGTTGCCGATTGCCTATTGCCGTTTGGCAGCAATGCCGCTGTGTTAGAACCAGTGGAACTGATAGAGTTAATGCAGCAAAAAATATATGAATTGCATCGGCATTATTGCAAATCGGAATAGAAAGGAAGGCAACCGCCCATGACGTGCTGCCCCCCTGAACCGGCAAAAGCCTGTGGTTAACCCCCTGTTGCGGGGAATATCAAGGGTGCTCGTGGCAATGGTTATGTTCCCCACAGCCATGCTCCCCGCAGGCATGCCCTTGGGCATGGTGTTGGCCGTGGTGGCTGCACTGGATATTGGGGTTGAATTCCAGGCGGCCGGCGGCCAGTGCCTCAGCAGCTTTGTCGGCATCGCCGGACACACCGCCGTATAGCCGGATTCCGGCTGCTGCCAATGCGGCCTGGGCACCGCCGCCGATGCCGCCGCAGATCAAGGCATCCACCTGCAAGGCACTGAGGATACCGGTCAATGCCCCATGGCCGGTGCCGTTGGTGTCCACAATCTCAAAAGAGGTGATCACGCCATCCGTAATGTCATAAACCTTAAACTGTTCTGTGTGGCCAAAATGTTGGAAAATCTGGCCGTTTTCATAAGTCACTGCAACTCTCATAACAAGATCTCCTTTGGTTTGGTTGTATTTTTGGCGGTACTGGTGTTTGAAGCACCCGTCATGCCTGCAATAGGCGGCCTTGCCGTCACACAGGCGGAAATCTCCGCCTTCGATGCGCAGGGGAAGTCCGTCCACAAGCATTGAGGCCATCTTTTTCCTGGCGTTTTCATAGATCCTCTGTACAGTAGTCCTGGCAATCTGCATAAGTTCACAGCATTGTTCCTGGGACAGCCCTTCCTTGTCGATCAGGCGGATAGCTTCATATTCGTCTACAGTCAAAATCACCGGGGCATCTGTTTTTTTGCCCTGGGAAGGGTGAAACTCCAGGATTTGTGGGAAATAACATACTTTCCTGCATTTTGTCGGTCTTGGCATAGAGGCTCCTTTTTTACTGGGTAAAAGTGGTCTGCGATTGTGAAGCAGTGCCCTCGGAAAAATATCCGGCATGGCCGGCCAGGCTGCCAGGCATCCGGTATATTGGCGCCCTGGCTGCTTGGCAAAAGCCTGACGGGCTGGACTGAATTTTATTATAGATGTGTTATGGATATATGTCAATAATAAAAACTCATGAACTAGGGGCAAAGCAATGGTTAAAGCAGCTTCTGCCGGTTCAATTCCTTCCGGACAAGCAAAACGGATAAAACAAAGGCAGCAAAATCTGCAGCCGGCCCTGCAAGCAATACACCCAAAATGCCAAAGCGCAGGGGAAGCAGCAGAATCAGCGGGATCAGGAAAAATACCTGCCTTGTTAAAGATAACAGCAGCCCCTTCATCGCCTTACCGATGGCAGTAAAGAAATTGGAAGAAAGCAGCTGCACTCCGTTGACCAGCACCATAAACAGAAATGTCCGCATAAAAAGGATAGCGAATTCAAAGTAAAGCCCATCGCCCTTCCCAAACAGGGATATGAGGTATTTGGGAAAAAACTGGAAGGCACAAAATCCAATAGCTGAGACAATCAGGTTCCACCGGACGGCAAGCAGATAGGCTTCCCGGACCCGCTTGTATTTTTCTGCGCCATAATTAAATCCGATGATGGGCTGGACCCCTTGGGAGATCCCTATGATGACAGCCAGCAAAATGGCGTTTGTTTTCATGACAATGCCGCAGGAGGCCAGCGGGATTTCCTTTCCGTAGGCAGACAATGCCCCGTAATAGGTGAGGGAATTGTTGAGCACAATCTGCACCAGGGTAATGCCGGCATATTGACTGGCGTAGGGCAATACCTCGCTGGTTGCCCCGAACAGTGTTAGGAGAGGCGTCAGCAGGATTTCGGCAATGAGGAAATATAGGGGGCCGGCAATGGCCATGAAGGTCACGCCGTTTCCTGCAATCTTTGCCGCCTGTTCCGGTTCCTTCCGGCCAAGGTGGAGCGAAAAGCGGGAGGAGCAGCCGATGCCCCATGGAGAGGGATTCCGGTTGACGAAGTAACAGGGGAAGGCTTATAATGAAAAATATCCTTGACCGGCTGTGTTGTCGGCCAAAGGCGGCAGACGGAGAAAATTTTCCAAAAATTCCCGGGGTTTTTGAATGGATTGGCCTGTCTCAATCGTATTTTAAGTGAAGCCGTAAAGGCTATCAACGATGATAGGAGATTCAAGGCATGAAAAAACAATTAACAGGTATCTTGACAGCAGTAATGATAATTAGCTTTGGGGCGACGAGTGCATTTGCCGCAGGCCGGGGATGCCATTACCGGGATGCAGACAATAACGGGGTCTGCGATTTTGCCGGTACAGTGTGTGCTTATGCAGATGAGGACGGGGACGGCATCTGCGACTATTGCGGCATGGGCGACAGCGACGACAACTGGCATGGTGTCCATTTCGTAGATGCAAATAATGACGGCATCTGTGATTATTATGCAAACGGTACCTGCCCGCATAACGGCACAGGATACGGCCATGGATGTTATGGCGGCGGAAGGCACGGAAGGCATTGCCGCTAGATGATGAAGGCGGCCGGGCAATGAGCCGGGGAGCCAAGAAGGGGTAGCCGGCAGGATGCCGGGCTGAGGCAGTGTAAAACCAGCGGACGAATGGAGTTTCAGGATGCGGAACGAACAGGAGGTAAACCGGGCCATTGAGCAGTATGCGGATTTGGTTCGGAGGCTTTGCATGGTACACCTAAAAAATCATGCGGACACGGAGGACATATTTCAAAATGTTTTTTTGAAGTATGTCCTTAGTTCTGTTTCCTTTGAAAGTGAGGAACATGAAAAGGCCTGGTTTATCCGGGTCACGGTCAATGCCTGCAAGGATTTGCTGAAAAGCTTTTTCCGCAGCCATGCCGTATCCCTTGAGGAGGCCATGGAGCAGCCGGCGCCCCTTTTGCCGGATAACCGGGAAGTTTTGGAGGCTGTGCTTTCGCTTCCCGTTAAATACCGCGAAGTGGTATACCTGCATTTTTATGAGGATTATACAGCCCCGCAGATCAGCCGGATTCTGGGGAAAAATGTCAATACCATTTATACACTCCTGACGCGGGCGAAACAGATGCTCCGGGAGAAGCTGGGAGGTGGCGGATATGAATGACAGGATAAAGGAAGCCTTTGGCCAGGTACAGGCAGGAGAGGAATTAAAGGATAGGACCAGGAAATTCCTTGCCCAAAAAACCAGGGGATACAAAAAGCAAAGAGGGATTTGTTATCAGCCTGTCCTCTCAGCTGCCCTGAGTTTGCTGCTTCTGGTATTTGGGGGGCACTGGTTTTATTTTACCCCCACAGCGAAAATCAGCATTGACGTCAACCCTTCCCTTGAATTGGGGATTAACAGGTTTGACCGGGTGGTCGTGGTGGAGGCCTACAATGAAGATGGACGGGAGTTGGCGGCTTCCCTGGATATCCGGTTTATGGGGTACCAGGAGGCAGTCAGCCGGATACTGGAAAATGACAAGGTGGCTGCCCTTTTATCCCAGGATGAGGTTGTGGCGATTACAGTAATGGAATCAAAGGGCAGCCAGTCGGTGAGGATCCTTTCCGATATGGAGTCCTGTGTGGCAGGCCATCAAAATGCCTACTGTTATACGGCGGATTCCAGGGAGGTTGCCCCAGCCCATGCGCATGGGATGTCATGCGGAAAGTACAGGGCTTTCCTGGAACTGCAGAAGCTTTGCCCCAATATCACGCCGGAGGAAATCCAGGGCATGACGATGAGGGAAATCCGGGATCGGATGGACGGGATGCCGGGGGAGGCAGGAGGGCAGCATCATAGAGAAGCAGCGGCAGGAGAAAGCAGCCCGTGTGCCGGGAACGGGGGAGAGGAAGAAAAGCAGCAGGCCACAGGAAACGTGGCGGGAAAGGAAGAGAGCCTGCCCGATGAAAATGCAAAAGAAAGAGGACAGGCGGATCCATCAAAAGGCCATCACAGGTACAGGCACCATGGCACAGGCAGCAGGCATGGCAGGTAGGGTTATGGCAGCAAAGATATTTTGTGGGAGGAAAGGCATGGCTGCCGATGCTTCAATAATGTACCACATCGGCAGCCTTACAGATCCTGTCAATGACCGGGGCGGCCTCATCACTCTTAAAATAATCCAACGTAGTAGGCGGGACAAGCATTTTCAGGGAATCGAAGTCCCTTTGTTTGATCAGCTGGCGGACCGTGGAGGCACTGATCGGCCTGTCCATTGCCTGCTTCCGGGGGATAACAATGCAGCCAATCCCTGCCAGGGGAAGTTCAACAGCCATGATCTGATTATAGATTCCGGTTACCTGGCTTACCGGCTCCTCCCCCACATAGCGGCGCGTAACGGACAGGGCCTTGGCGATCCTGGTAAAGACAATGAGGTCCAGCCGGGCATGGCCTTGGATCACGGCTTTTTCATCCTTCAGGAAATAGCTGGGAAATGTGGCATTGCTGATAATATAGGGGCCGCTGTCATGGCAGACCACATTGGGCAGGTGGGAGGTGCCAGCCAGCACCAGCTTTTTCCGGACAGGGAAGGGAACCAGGCTGGCATCTTCGCTGACAATGAACAGATGGAGCGTATCACATTCGGAGGCTGCCTTTTCCACAAGGTACTGATGTCCTAAGGTGAAAGGGTTGGCATTCATCACCAGTGCGGCGGACAACCCTCCGGTTTTTGCCTTGGACAGGTCGGCCAGGTATTCTCCAAAGCCGTTTCTGCGGTTTTCCATAAACGCAAGGGTACCGTCTACCCTGGCGATTTCGTAAAATCCCAAATCCCGGAAAAATTTTGCAGAGTTTATTTTAGTGTAAAGGAAAAGATGGAGGTTGCCCCGCCCGTATTGGACATCCATCAGGTGGGTTATGACCTGGTTCAGCAGCCCCTCCCCTTGGTGGGCTTTGCTGACGGCAAAGCAGCGCAGGGTATTGGCAAAGCAGCTCCCGGTGGCAATGGCCTGATAATCCTCATCAAACATGGCGCAGATATAATCCAGGTTGGAATCCCTCTGGATGCCTTCCTGGTTTAGGAGGGCATCGATCTGGGCAAGGCTGCGTTTGTCTGTGGGACGAACCTGTGATATCGTGTATTCTGGCATGGAAGCCTCCTTTCTGCCGGTTTCTGTTTCGGCATGGATTTTGGCTAATGTATGGGTTCAGCCCTCGTTTTCCAAAAAGTACAACATGTAACAAACAGCCAGTAAATCAGCGCTGCCCCCGGGGGAAAGGTTCCTTTTCACAAACTCCGAATCCAGCTGGCATAAGGCCTCCCTGTCCGGATAGGGATGTTCTGCCAGCAGTTTTTTTACCTGTGCGGTAATTTCCTGCTGGGTTTTTAGGCTGCTGCGGGCGATCAGGTTGGTGTCAGTTGCTGCGGTGACCAGAGCCAGAAGGGCGCCGCAGCCGGCATCATTAACCGAGAGCCCGCGCGCAATTCCTTCTTTCAAAACAGGAAGCCCCACATCTTTTACGGCAGGGAGCCCTGCCTCCATCTGCCCCCGCACCCCGGTAATCTGGTGGCGGAGATATAATTTCTGTCCCATAGTGATGGCATTTTCTTCGGTAAGCCCGGCAAAATCAGACGCCACCAGCCCCTTGGCCATGGCAGCACATTCCCCAAGAACCGTATCCGTGCATTTCCACTGCTCCCTGGGCAGCCGGCCTAAGGCAGCACAGAGGATTCCCATGGAAAAAATAGCACCCTTATGGGTGTTGACCCCCTTTGTGGCAGAGAACATGGCAGCCTCCGCCCTCCTTCCTGCGAAACGGATTTGCCCAAAGGTGCCACTGGCTGCTTGGTCGGCGGTCTGCCTTCCGATCCGGGTGCAGGCCTCAAAGTAAGGCCAGAGTGCGCTGGCGCTGTCCATAAAGGTAAAGATGTCCATATCCTTGTGGCTGCCGTTTCCTTCCCGGTCAACCAGGCCGGGCTTGGGCGTAGTGCAGACCTCATAGAGAAGGGCCCGGCAGGCCAGCCGGGCAGAGAAGGCGGCATCTTCCTTTTCCACGGCCTGGGTCAGGATCTCCCTGGTTTTTGCCTGGAGCTGTTCCACGGTATGGGCGCGGCTGCGGGCACAGTCCTTAGCAGATCCGCCGCAGATAAGGCAGGGGCGGGGAGGAAGCCCTAATTCCTGGCGGTCTGCCTTTTCTCCGTTGGGCTTTAATACATCCATGTCGAATAATCTGCCCAGCAAAGATCCATCCTCAATCCCACAGGTGAGTTCTTTTACCAGGAGGGAATCCATGTCCATGAGATAGTATGCCTCATTCCCGGTGGGTTCGCTGGTTTCTGTAAAAAAGGCAGGCAGGATTTTCAAAGAATCCAGCTGCTCCTTCCAATACTGTTTTCCCAGTTCAAAGCCGCGCCGGATCAGGGGGCTGTTTTTCACAGGCCCAGGAATGTTCATAGTGAAGCATACCATAGGCATTCGGTATTTGGCGAGCAGTTCCTGCTGCCGGAAAGCCCGGCGTTCGCGGGCATCTAGCATTTCATTTAAAGTTACATGATATTCCATCTGATTTCTTCTCCTTTAAGGATTTCTCCTCCTAAGCGCTTATCAGGCCATATAGGTATGATAGGGGCATCCCCGGCTTTAGCGGAAAGGGGGCATCCTTGTCCACACGAAATGGGATTTTTTCATTATCATATAACAATTTCCAGGGGATGAAAAGCTTTTTTCCGTGAAATTTTGCTTTTAATGGCTTTGTATGCATAGACCGGCGGCCAAGTGCTTCGCGATTGACGGATAAGCGTCTTTCCTTTACAATAGGATGGACATCCTTGGAACCGTCTTTGGGGGCGGAGTTTTTGTAGAGGAATGGCATAGGGAGGGGAGAAGAGACATGCAGATTGCATATTTGGGAATGGTGTTTCTCATTATCATTGGGGTCTTATCATTGGGGCGCCCTTTATACCAGGCAATCCTGGGAGGGCTGGCGGCAACGGTTTTCCTTTTTAAGATTCCGCCGGCGGAGATTGCAAGGAGGATATCCATGGTCATTGCCGGGTGGCCGTCTTTGTCCGTGTTATTGTCACTTTATATGATAACCTTTCTGCAAAAGATTCTGGAATCCCGCAGCCAGGTGAAGCTGGCGCAGAAGGATCTGAATGGGATTTTTCACAACCGCAGGGTCAATCTGGTGGGAGCCTGCCTTTTTATCGGCCTTCTGCCTTCTGCGGCGTCCATGATCCTGTGCAGCGAGATTGTTAAGGATTCCACAGAAGGGTATTTAAAGCCCCAGGAACAGGCCTTTGTGGCTTCCTGGTTCCGCCACATTCCGGAGAGTTCCCTGCCGACCTACACTTCCGTGCTTTTGATGCTGAACTTAGCAGGGGTGGAGATCTCCCGGTTTTTAGCAGGAATGGTGGTGCCGGTACTTGCCTTGGCCATCTTAGGGTATGCGGCCTGCTTAAGGAAAATCCCTTCTGACCCGGGGACGCCAAAGAGCCGGTCCCGGCTTCAGGATATGGTTTCCCTGCTGGGCCATCTGTGGTCACTTCTGCTAATCCTGGTGCTGATCCTGGTGTTTGGCTGCCAGGTGGTGACCTCAGTGCTGGCTTCCATCGTCCTGTCGGTTCTGGTGTACCGGGTGGGGATAAAGGAACTTAAGGCCATGTTTTTCTCGGCTTTTGAGAAAAAGATGCTGGGCAATACGTTTTTGGTACTGGTGCTTAAAGAGTTTATCGCTTATACCGGGGTGCTGGAATTGCTTCCGGGAGCCATGGGAGCCTTGCCGCTGCCGGCTTATCTGGTGTTTGCGCTGCTGTTTTTTGTGGCAACCATGGTCAGCGGGTCTACCGGAGCCATTGCCATGGGAACTCCTCTGGCATTTGCGGCGATTCCGGGCGGGGTACCGCTTATGGTCTATCTGATGTGCATTGTCCACGGGGCAAGCCAGGTGTCACCCACCCATGTTTGCCTGGCGGTGGCCTCGGATTATTTCCATGTGGCCTTGGGGGATTTGGTGAAGAAGACCTTGCCGGTGACGCTGCTGTTTTGTGTGCTGATGACGGTGTATTACCAGGTGCTCACTGCATTTGGGTGAACGGCGGAAACGGTAGCTACGTAAATATTGCACCGGAAAGATCTAAAACATGGTCAATGGGGATGGAAGTCCCGTCCTGCAAAATAAGCATGCGATGATACAAGTCCGTATCTTTCAGAAAGCCGGTGGCAGAGACATAAGTGCCGCCGGCTTTTTCCTTGTCCGGGAGAAAATACAGGACGGTGATTTGGGGGCGGAGACGGGTATTTTGCTGCAGTATGCGGAATTTCTCGTCTAATAGGTCTCTTGCATTCTCGTCCAGTTCAATCTTTTCATCGGTAAAGCGGGAAGCCTCCCGGATCGCATCATGATAGCCGGTTAAGGCAGCAAAAGGGGCAAACTGTGCCGCCCGGTCCGGCCTGGGCATGGGAGGATGGCTGCGGGAGGCTGGGCGGGAGAGGGAGGCAATATCCTCATAAGGGAATGGTTTCGGCTGGGAGCGGTTCATGGGATTCCTTTCCGGCGGCCATAAGGCAAGAGAATTATGCCTTATGGCCGCCAATCTGTTGGTTCCGTTCTCTGGCAGTGGCGCCTTCTTCCAGGCTCATGCCTTTTAATATGGCGTTTTTGCCAAATTTCTTTTTGACAGAGAGCATGGCCTGCTGAAGCCGTTTTTCTTTTTGCAGGAGGGATTCTTCCTGCCGGCGCTGCCTTTCCAGCAGCCCATAGTCTGTGAAGAGATCCAGCTGTTCAAAGGCAGCGGGATTTTTGGCAGAGGCTTCCGGCGTTAACTGGGCGGCGGTGATGTAGATTCGCTTAACCAGCAGGTTCCTGTCTGCAATCTGGTCAAACAGTTCTAAGGCGGAACGGATGATCAGACGGGCAGAGGAGGTCTGGCGGGGCAGGTTGGTGGTGCCGTGGGCATGCTTGGGAACCTTCCGCCCATAGCGGTCCGTGGTGACGGCGCCCTTGTACTTTTGGCGTATCTGGGGGTCTGTGAGGCAGGCCATGTCATAGCCGGCAGTCAGGATCAGCTGGCCGGCCACCAGGCCTTTGCCAACCAAGTCCAGGGCCAGCTGGTCAGCCATCTCCTTGACCACCAGGCGGGCTTTGTCAAAGGGGTAAGGGGTGGGGAGGATCTGGCCGCCCCCGATGCTGCTGCTTTCCGGCCGGTAGGCCTTGATATCTGCCATGGTGCAGGGCTCTAAGCCCCAGGCGTGGTCGATGAGCAGTTCTGCATTGATGCCAAAGAGGCGGTACAGCAGTTCTTCATTGTGAAAGTCGCCGGGCTTCCCCAGGGAGCAGCGGGCGATATCTCCCATAGTGGAAAGCCCGTGTTCTTCCAGCTTTGCTGCATAGCCGTGCCCGATGCGCCAGAAATCGGTCAGGGGGCGGTGGGTCCACAAAAGGCGGCGGTAGGACATCTCGTCGAGTTCAGCGATGCGGACGTTATGCCCGTCCGCAGGCACATGCTTTGCCACGATGTCCATGGCAACCTTGGCCAGATAAAGGTTCGTCCCGATACCGGCAGCGGCGGTAATGCCGGTGCTTTTTTGCACATCCCGGATCATCTTTCCCACCAGATCCCGGGCAGACGGGCAGCGGGGGGAGAGATAGCCGGTGAGGTCAATCATTACCTCATCAATGGAATAGACATGGATATCCTCCGGAGCGATATATTTTAAATAAATGCCATAGATCCTGGTGCTGTATTCCATATAGAGGGACATCCGGGGCGTGGCGGTAATGTAGCCTAGGGCTAACTCTGGATGGGTTTTGAGTTCAGGGTCGTGATAGGAGGAACCGGAAAAGGCCTGGCCTGGGGCACGGAGGATTCGCCGGGAATTGATCTTATCAACCGCCTGGACCACCTCAAACAGCCGGGGGCGCCCGGGGATGCCGTAAGCCTTTAATGAAGGGGAGACGGCAAGGCAGATGGTCTTTTTTGTGCGGCTCTTATCGGCTACTACCAGGTTGGTGGTGAGAGGGTCAAGCCCACGCTCGATACATTCTGCGGAGGCGTAGAAAGACTTTAGGTCAATGGCAGCATAGATATGGTCTTTTGGCGGCATGGTATAGGCTCCGGTCTTGTGGTTTGCTTTAGGAAGTGTGTCTGAAATAAGAATAGAACATTTGTTCGATTTTGTAAAATACCTATAAGTTATGGCAAGGATTTGTATTATGGCTTTAAGTTATGCAGCAGGATAAAAAGCCTGCGGCCGGCAAGAAGGGGAGGAAAAAAGGCAAAACCGGAAGCAGGGGAACCTGCTTTCATCTATCTGCCTGCCGGGCAGAGGCCTTATATCCTTCCCCCCAGTCCCGCATGGCATCAAGAACGGGCTTTAGGCTTTTGCCCAATTCCGTGAGGGAATATTCTACCCGCGGGGGAACCTCCGGATAGACCGTGCGGTTTAGGAGCCCGCTGCTTTCCATAGACCTTAGCTGTGCGGTCAGTACCTTTTGGGATACGTTCCCGACGGATTTTTTGAGTTCGCTGAAGCGTTTGGTTCCCGGCATCAAGTCACGGAGAATGAGAACCTTCCACTTATCGCCGATTAAGGACAGCGTGGCCTCAACCGGGCAGGCTGGCAGTTCTTTTTTTGGTGTCTGTTCTGTCATATGATTTACCTCCGGGGCAAAACCCTTATTATGGGGATATGGTACCATCAGGGGGATTTCCTGTCAAGCGGCAGAAAACGGAAGGTTTCCATCTGGTAACCAGGGCACAGGATTGTGCTTACTTTACGGCTGGCAAAAAGCGAAGTATACTTAAAAAATGTTTCGGTGAGTGGGAGGGATGGGGACATGACCCAAGAAGAGAGGAGAAACTATTTGATCCGGGAACTGCTAAAGGAGCAGCCGCGTTATGGGAAGATACCGATTCCGGAAGACGGGCAGGGGCAGAAACGCCTGCTCCGATCCCTTTTCAATATCCGGCTGCCACAGCCAGCAGGCAAGAAGTTTTTAGAAATCCAGGATGCGTACCTGCAGGAGGAGGCCAGGCAAAAAGGCATTACGGAGTTAACAGGCTTAAGGCCTGTGCAGGACGGAATTTATCTATGGAAGGGGGATGTTACCACGCTAAGGTGCGATGCCATTGTCAATGCGGCAAATTCCCGGCTTTTGGGATGTTTTTGCCCTTGCCACGGATGTATTGACAATGCCATCCACACTTTCAGCGGCATCCAGCTGAGGGCGGCCTGTGCAGGGATTATGGAGAGGCAGGGGGCAGAGGAAGAGGCTGGCAGGGCAAAGATCACACCGGCATATAACCTTCCCTGCCGATATATCCTCCATACGGTCGGCCCCGTAATCCGGGGGGCGCTTACCAAAAAGGATGAAGGGTTATTGGCATCCTGCTACCGCTCCTGCCTGGAACTGGCAGAGGAGAACGGGGTAAGAAGCATTGCCTTTTGCTGCATTTCCACAGGTGAATTCCATTTCCCGAATGAGAGGGCAGCCAGGATTGCAGTGGAGGCCGTGCAGGATTATAAACGGCAGTCAGGGAGCAGGATGGAGGTGGTATTTAATGTGTTTAAGGAGGAGGACTATGAGATCTATGGACGGGTGCTTAGCGGAGACGGAAAGGCTGAAAAGGGCGTGGGAGGCGGCTGAGGCGGTTGTGGTTGGTGCTGGGGCAGGGCTTTCTGCGGCAGCCGGCTTTACCTATGCCGGGGAACGTTTCCGCCGGTATTTCCAGGACTTCATTGACCAATACGGTTTTGGAGATATGTATTTTGGGGGATTTTACCCTTTTGAGACAAGGGAAAGGTATTGGGCGTATTGGTCAAGGTATATCTACATCAACCGCTATATGGATGCGCCAAAGCCGGTTTACCAAAGGCTGTACAGCCTGGTTAAGGATAAAGACTACTTTGTGCTGACGACGAATGTAGACCATTGCTTTCAGAAGGCAGGGTTTGGCAAGCACCGATTGTTCTACACCCAGGGAGATTACGGGCTGTTCCAGTGCAGCGGGCCTTGCCACCAGAAAAATTATGACAATGAATCCGTGGTTCGGGAAATGCTTCAATCACAGGGGTTTAAGGCAGGCGCTGACGGCACGTTGGCGTTGCCGGAGGGGACAGCCCTTAAAACGGAGGTTTTGCCAAGCCTTGTCCCATGCTGCCCGGTATGCGGCAAACCAATGGCCGTGAACCTACGGGCGGATGGCAGCTTTGTGGAAGATGAGGGCTGGCACACGGCGGCAGGCCGCTACCAGGATTTTCTGGCACGGCATCAAAGGAAGAGTATATTGTTTGTGGAACTTGGGGTAGGCTATAATACCCCAGGGATTATCAAATATCCGTTTTGGCGGATGGCCAATGAGTGGAAAAATGCAGAATATATCTGCATCAATGCCAAAGAGGCTTATGCACCGGAGGGAATCAAAGACAGATCCATCTGCATTCGGGCGGATATTGGGGAAGTGCTCGCAGCTTTATTTCAAAAAACGCAGGAGGAAAAGCCCTCCTGCGCCATGGGGTTGAATGATAGACAGGCCATCCTGTCAGATCCGGAACTGGCTGATTAATTGGTTCAGGGTTCTCGCCTGATTGGATAATTCGTTTGAGATATCTGCACTCTCCTCGGCGGCGGCGGAATTGGCCTCGATTACCTTTGAGACCTCTTTGATCCTGTTTTCTACCAAGGTGATCATTTCCGCCTGCTGCACGCTGGCAAGGGAAATTTCATCCATCAGCGTTTTGATGGATTGGATGCATTCGCTGATTACCTGCACCGCAGAGATGGCATGGTTTGTAGACTCTGTGCCGGTTTTTACGTCATGTACCGAGCGCCCAATCAGGGCGCTTGTGCTTTTGGCTGCTTCCGCAGACTTGGATGCCAGGTTTTTGACCTCGTCGGAGACAACCGAGAAGCCTTTTCCGGCAGCACCGGCCCGGGCGGCTTCCACGGCGGCATTCAGTGCAAGGATATTTGTCTGGAAGGCAATATCCTCAATGGTTTTGATGATGCTGCTGATTTTTGTTGAGGACTGGTCAATATTTTTAGTGGCGACAATTAACTGCTCCATCTTGGTGTCAGCCTCGGCGGCATAGCCTGTTGCCCGGGCGACCAGGTCACTGGCATTGCTGCAGCGGACCGTGCTGTTTTGGATTTGTGCGGTAATGTCGGTGACATTGGCAACAAGCCCGTTGATGGAATCTTTTTGCTGCATGGTGCCGTGGGACAGCGCCAGGGCGCCCGAGGAAACCTGGTTCGCACCGTTGCCGACCTGGTTTGCAATCTGGGTAATCTTGCGCATGACATCCGTAAGGTGGGCGCGGATGCTTTTGAGGCTTTCCGCCAGGACCCGGAAATCACCGATATAGTAATGTTCGTTTTTGGACACATCCACGGCAATGTTGCCGTTAGCCATCTCGCCCAGGATCCGGCCGATGTCGTCTATCGTCTTCCGCAGGCAGTCACAGACATGGTGGATGGTATGCGCAATCATCCCGATTTCATCTGTCCTGCCCAAGAAGGGCTTTAATTCCTGGTCTACAGAAAGTTCCAGGTTGCCAAGGCGCCGGATCGCGCTTTCCATGACCATAAGTTCCCTGCCCTCCCGGTAGAGGATCAGAAGAGTGAAAAGGATGATGAAAACAGCTACCAATGCACATAAAACACCTACCGTGATGCGTACGGTCCACACCTCCCGGTAAACCTCTGCTGCATTGTCCCGGACCATGAAGACCCAGTTGCGGTCTTTTAAATATTTGTAGACTACAAGCTGGTCTACGCCGTTTTCATCCCGGTAAGAATATGTACTGGCCTGTGTATTGCCGTCCGCCTGTATGCGCTGCAGGATTTCCTGGTAGCCGAGGTCGGCAGTCTGCGTATTCAGCAAGGATTCGTCATGATGGTACAGGTAGGTACCGGAATCCACATTCAGAAACACATATTCACTGTTAGGCAGGCCCTCAAGGTCCAATCCCAGGAGCACATCCATTAACCGGCTGGCATAGACCCCGGCGCCTACATAGCCAATGCATTCCCCGCCGTCAAAAATGGGATAATACATGGAAAGGATCATGCTTCCTGTGCCAGGGGATTTCATGATTCCCAGGTTCGTCAGCTGCGGCTGTGCCAAGATCGTATTGCGGAACTCCTTTAGGGAATCGCCTTTCCGGGTAGTGATGCCGATTGCCCCCTGGGAGGTATGGGTGAGGACATAGGTGTCAGGGGTGGCAATATATAAGCCTTCAAAGATTCCCTTGACCGCGGCAAAATCCTCCGTATATTTCTGGCTCTTTTGAAGAAGGGCGGGATCCTGCGGATTGGCAAGGAGGTCATGGACCTCGCTGCTCAGGGCGAACGCCACCATATATTCTTCTGCGGAAGTTACATAATCATTGATAATTGAAGCACGGGATTCCACGGCATCAATCATTTGGTTGGTGATATTATTTTCAACCATGGAAGAAATGCGGCTGGACACAATGAACCAGAGCAGAAATAACCCTGCAAAGGTAATCACTGTGGTGATAATGCTCATGCGTGTGGCAAGCTTTCGATTGGACAGAAATTTCATAGATGCTCCTCCTGCAATAAAGTATAGATTTTTCTTTGATTGCATGGATAATTTTATCATGGTTTGTCGTGTTTTTCAAGATGGGAGGTTTTAAAAATTGCTGCTATTTTTTATTTTTTTGCGCTGCCGTTACCCGGTGCCTGTACTGGCGAAAACCATAGATTTGGCAGGCCGGTTTTTAGGGAAGTACGGGCACCATCTGATTGCATTTATGATGAAAATGCCCTATACTGTAGTCAAGGTGTAGTTAAGGCAGGGTAAAACGCTGCCTAAAGCGCTTAGAAAAACAAAGGGGGAACATGCATATGTACAAACTGTGGGAGGCATTAAAGGAAGCAAAGAAATACCGCTGGGTGGAACTTTCCCATTCCTTAAACAACAACAGCCCATACTGGGCAGGGATACCAAAGGGGTCGGTGGAACTGGGGGCAACCTGCTATGACTGGGGGAATGAGATGCTGGACTGCCTGATCCAGACTTTCAAATTCCCGGGTCAGTTCGGCACCCACATCGATTTCCCGGGGCATTTTGTGAAGGGGCGGGAACTGTCAGGGCATTATGGCGTAAAAGACCTGATTTTCCCGCTGTGTGTGGTGGATGTGTCGGAAAAGGTAAAGGAAAACCCCACCTATGTGGTTACCGCTGATGATATCCGGGAATATGAAGGGAAGTACGGGGATATTCCGGACGGGGCTTTCGTGGCCCTGCGCACAGACTGGTCGAAGCGGTGGCCGGATATGGATGCCCTTTCCGGCACGGACGCCGACGGGGGAGAAAATTTCCCGGGGTGGTCGATGGATGCCCTGCGCTATATCTATGAGGAGCGCAATGCTGCGGCCAACGGGCATGAGGCACTGGATACAGACGGTTCTGTGGAAGCAGCCGCGGCAGGCGACCTTGCCTGTGAGCGCTATGTCCTGAACAAGGGGAAACTCCAGGTAGAGGTGCTTGCAAACTTAGACCAAGTGGCAGCCGCGGGTGCCGTGCTTATTGTCTCCTATCCGAGGATTGAGGGAGCCACAGGCCTTCCTGCGCGGGTCTGGGCGATTACGGAGTAAGGGTACACAATATCGTCGTCAAAAAAGGCGGATCTGGGGAGGATCCGCTTTTTAGACGCGGCAGGTGGAGCATGCAGGAATGCAGAGCCGCCTTGCAAAAGCGGGCAGTGTGGCAAAGGGTTTTACAAAAAGCCGCGAAGAGGAGGGATATCTTCCAAATAATAGAGAATCTGGCGTTTGTATTCTAAAAACCGCTCCGACAAAGCAAACTCTTTAGTTCGGGGACGCGGCTCGCAGATATGGATTTCCTTGGTAATCCGCCCTGGTTTTCCGGTCAGCAGGCAGACGCGGTCAGACAAAAGAACAGCCTCGTCAATGTCATGGGTGACAAACAGGGTGGAGAGGCGGATCTTTTCCATCACCTGCAAATACCACTCATGGATTGCGCTTTTGGTCAGCATGTCCAGGGCAGAAAACGGCTCGTCAAGCAGAGCCACCCGTGCAGAAAACAGATAGGTCCTAAGGAGTGCAGCCCGTTGCTTCATGCCGCCGGAAAGCTGGGAGGGATATTTTTTTTGTGTCCCTTCCAGGCCGAATTTTTCAAAATATCCAGATACCTTTTGGCGGGCGTCTGCTTTTTTCATGCCCTTGACTAACAGGGGGAGCGCTACATTGTCCTCAACGGTGCGGTAAGGAAGGAGCAGGTCCTTTTGGAGCATATAGCTGATCTGCCCCGGTTTCCCGGTGACGTCCGAGCCGCCCAAAAACACCTTCCCTTCCTCTGGCTGGCTTAAGCCAGCGATAATATTGAATAAAGTAGTTTTGCCGCCTCCGCTGACGCCCAAGAGGGAGACCAATTCCCCCTCCCGGAGTTCCAGTGAGACATCCTCGATGATTTTTGATCCGTGGAAGGATTTGGTGACCCCGTCTACTCTGAGTATGGCCATATCTGTTGCCAGCCCTTTCTGTTTTGGTGGTTTATTTTGGGAGATAGTCGTTGGTAAAGCCGATATTTTCCGGCAGCTTGGGATCGGAAAGCCCGTTGTCATTGAGCCAGGAATAAAAGCCGTTCCAGCGTTTGGGATCCATATATCCCCATGACGGGGCATCAGCCAGATACTGCCCGGCCAGATATTGCTGGCTTTTGAGTACCAGTTTCGGATCCAGTTCCGGTACTGCCCGGCATAATATATCCGCGGCTTGCTGCGGGTCGCGGGCGGCGTCCTCATAGCCTTTGCCGAGGGCGGCAAGGAAGCTTTTGGCGATGCCGGGGTTTTCTTCCAGGAACCGGTTGCCGGAAATCACCACCGGGGTGTAGTAATCAAAGACCGGGTTTAGGTCAGAAAAAGCAAAATAGTCGGTTTCCAGCCCATCCAATTCTGTTTTGACCCCAGCCCATCCATAAAAAATCCAAATGGCATCCACGGAGTTTGTTTTGAGTGCCGACACCTCATCCGTCACGGTATTTGGGATCCGTTGGACCTGGCTAAAATCGCCCCCGCTGCCTTCCACCACGTTCTGCAGGGTGGCCAGTTCGATCGGGGATTCCCAGGTCGCATATTTCTTCCCCTCCATCCCCTTGGGGGTATCAAGGCCTTCTCCCTTGCGGGAGATGATGCCGGAGGTGTTATGCTGGAGGATGGCGGCCACCGCTTTGATGGGAAGTGCGTCGTCCCCCACAAGGGCAGGCGCCATGGTATCCTGGAAGCTTACGCCAAACTGGGCTTTTCCGGAGGCAACTAAAATCTCGGCGCCGCCCTCCGGTGGCTGTACGATCTCTACTTCAAGGCCTGCTTCCTCAAAATACCCCTTTTCCTGCGCCACGTACAGGCCGGTATGGTTGGTATTGGGTGCCCAATCGAGCACAAAAGTGATTTTTTCTGGTTTTTTGGCGCTGCCGGAGGGAGCCCCCTCTTTTCTGGAGCCACAGGCGGCCAGGGAAAGGGCCAGTGCCGTTACGGCAACGGCTGTCCATATTTTTTTCATAAAAGCCTCCATTCTGCCGCCATAGGCGGCACAAGGTTATTCACGGCGTTTCCAGGGCATGCAAAGCTTTTGGAGAAGTTCCACCCCGTTCATTAAAAGCAGGCTGATGGCCGAGACCAGAAAGATCACGGCAAACATTTTGTCAAAGGCAAACGCTTTTTTGACCCTGGTCATGTATACACCCAGCCCGCCAAAACCCCCCAGCCATTCGGAGATCACAGCACCTACCACCGCATAGGAGGCGGAGATGCGAAGCCCGGAAAAAAACTGTTCCAGGGCGCCGGGCAATTTAATATAGAGGAAAATCTGCCCTTGCCCTGCCCCCATGGCACGCAGCAGGCTGACGGCATCCGGGTCAGCCGAACGAAAGCCGGTCAGAAGGCCTATGGTGATGGGGAAAAAGGTGGTAATTACAATCAGGATGACTTTCGGCGCCATTTCATAGCCAAACCAAAGGACAAGGAGCGGGGCTATGGCCACGGTAGGGACGGTCTGTGTCAGTATGACCAGAGGATAAAAAGCCTGGTACAAGATCTCAAATCGATCCATGATGACGGCCATAAAAAATCCCAGGAGGATTCCCAAGCCCAGGCCGGTAAATGCCTCTGACAAGGTGATGAGCGAATGGCTCATCAGGGCAGGGAATTCGGTGAGAAAGGATTTAGCCACCTGGAGCGGGGACGGGAGAAGAAAAGCCTCCACAGCCCTGGCTCCTGTGATAATCTGCCATACAAGAAGAATTGCGAAAACGGCTGAGCAGGAATACAGCTTATTGGTGATGCTTGGTGACTTTTTTGTCAATGGTCAGCACATCTCCTTCCGGGCGGTAGGTCACCTTGATGTAGGCGGCTACGGACGGGGCGCCTGCACGGATGGCGATGTGCTGGCATTCCTTTACAATGTCCATCAGTTCATCATAATCCCCCTCGATAGCGGTTTCAAAGGGACCGACATAACAGTTTAGGCCGGTGCTTTTGATGTAGGCGATCACCTCGTCAACGACACGGATCAGCTCCTCGTCATTGGCGGTCTCCGGTAATGATTGAATAGCAACGCTTGCGTTCATAATAAGTCCTTTCTGGCTGCCGGGCCGTGTCCCCTTTGTCCGCTGAGGGCAGGCTAGGGAGATAAATAAGGGCAGGATGGAACGAAAAAACGCCTGGGGATAACCCAGGCGGAAATGTACACTGCTATTGTTAGCTTTCCTACGCTGGCATTATCCAGATCAGGTTCCAGGGTTTAAAATACTGCCTATTTTATCTCAGCCGGACAATGCTCCAGCACCCCTTTTTATTGTTGGGCTTAGTCTATCACAATTGGGGCGGCAAGTCAATAGGGATGTTTTGAGGGCTTGCTTGAAGGGGATGGGGATTGTATGGAGTGTGTAATCTTGCCGGAATGACGGTATAGGGATCCGGAAAATAAAGGAGATTCGCATATACGAATAAAAAACATATATCCGAAAAAGACAGAATATGAAAGAGTTTTCACAAAAATTAGCAGAATTTTGTTTGATTTTTTTCCATTATTTTGAAGAAAAAAACTTTACTAGAAATTAAAATATGTTATACTTATAGCAGACCGCCGATGGGCTTTTTTCGCCATGTCTTTTACTCATGGCGGCGCTTCTGTTGCGGCGCGGGAAGGTTTACCGGAGGCGGAGATAACCTGTAGAAGATGTCTACACAACTTATTTAGGAGGAAAACACTTATGGCAAACAAGTGGGTGTATTTGTTCACCGAGGGAAATGCCGACATGCGGAACCTGTTAGGCGGCAAGGGAGCCAACTTAGCAGAGATGACCAATTTGGGGCTTCCGGTGCCGCAGGGATTTACCATCACCACCGAGGCATGTACCCAGTATTATGAGGACGGCAGAAAGATCAATGACGAGATCATGGGCCAGATTATGGAGCATATCACCAAGATGGAGGAGATCACCGGCAAGAAATTCGGTGACAAGGAGAATCCGCTTCTGGTATCCGTTCGTTCCGGTGCGAGAGCATCCATGCCTGGTATGATGGACACCATCTTGAACCTGGGCCTGAATGAGGAAGTAGTGGAGGTTCTGGCCAAGAAGTCCGGCAATCCCCGCTGGGCCTGGGACTGCTACCGCAGATTTATCCAGATGTTCTCCGATGTGGTTATGGAAGTCGGAAAGAAATATTTTGAGGAATTGATCGACAAGATGAAAGAGGAGAAGGGCGTGACGCAGGATGTAGACCTGACTGCTGAAGACCTGAAAGAACTTGCCGACCAGTTTAAAGCTGAATATAAGGAGAAGATCGGCGAGGACTTCCCCACTGACCCGAAGGTACAGCTGATGGAGGCTATCAAGGCTGTGTTCCGTTCCTGGGACAACCCCCGTGCCAATGTATATCGCCGGGACAATGATATCCCGTATTCCTGGGGTACTGCAGTGAATGTGCAGATGATGGCATTTGGTAACATGGGAGAGACCTCTGGTACTGGTGTTGCCTTTACCCGCGACCCGGCTACCGGCGAGAAGCACTTAATGGGTGAGTTCCTTATGAACGCCCAGGGCGAGGACGTTGTGGCCGGCGTTCGTACCCCCCAGAAGATCGACCAGTTAAAAGAGGTTATGCCGGAAGTCTACGATCAGTTCGTGGGCATCTGCAACAAGCTGGAAGATCACTACAGAGATATGCAGGATATGGAGTTTACTATCGAGGATAAGAAGCTCTATATGCTTCAGACCCGTAATGGTAAGAGAACTGCAAAAGCGGCTCTTAAGATTGCCTGTGACCTGGTGGATGAGGGCATGATCGATGAGCAGAAGGCTGTAAAGATGATCGATCCCCGTAACTTAGATACCCTGCTGCATCCCCAGTTTGATACCGATGCGCTTAAAAAGGCTGAGCCGCTTGCCAAGGCGCTGGCTGCATCCCCGGGCGCTGCCTGCGGTAAGATCGTATTTACTGCTGAAGATGCCAAGGCATGGGCTGCCAGAGGAGAGAAAGTGGTTCTGGTTCGTCTGGAGACTTCTCCCGAGGATATTGAGGGTATGAAGGCGGCTCAGGGTATCCTGACTGTCCGCGGCGGTATGACCAGCCATGCGGCTGTGGTTGCCCGCGGTATGGGAACCTGCTGCGTATCCGGCTGTTCCGAGATCACCATGGATGAGGCTAACAAGAAGTTCACCCTGGCGGGCAAGGAGTTCCACGAGGGCGATCCTTTATCCATCGATGGTTCTACCGGTAAGATCTATGACGGCATTATTCCCACTGTGGATGCTACCATTGCCGGTGAGTTCGGCCGCATCATGGCATGGGCGGACAAGTACAGAAAGCTGAAAGTGAGAACCAACGCTGATACTCCGGCTGACGCGAAGAAGGCCAGAGAGTTAGGTGCTGAGGGTATCGGCCTTTGCCGTACCGAGCATATGTTCTTCGAGGGCAACCGGATTGATGCATTCCGCGAGATGATCTGTGCGGAGACTTTAGAGGAGAGAGAAGCGGCTCTGGAGAAGATCCTTCCTGAGCAGCAGGGCGACTTTGAGAAGCTTTACGAGGCTCTGGAGGGCAACCCGGTTACCATCCGTTTCCTGGATCCGCCTCTGCATGAGTTCGTTCCCACTGAGGAAGAGGATGTGAAGAAGCTGGCTGACGCACAGGGCAAGAGCGTGGAGCACATCAAGGCTATGATTGATTCCCTCCATGAGTTCAACCCCATGATGGGTCATCGCGGCTGCCGTCTGGCTGTCACCTATCCGGAGATTGCCAAGATGCAGACCCGTGCCGTGATCCGTGCCGCTATCAATGTGAAGAAGGCTCATCCCGACTGGAATCTGGTTCCGGAGATCATGATTCCTCTGATCGGTGATATCAAAGAACTGAAATATGTGAAGAAGTTTGTGGTTGAGACTGCGGATGCTGAGATTGCAGCAGCAAATGCAGACTTAAAGTACGAGGTTGGCACCATGATCGAGATCCCGAGGGCAGCCCTGACTGCTGACGAGATCGCCAAGGAGGCGGAGTTCTTCTGCTTTGGTACCAATGACCTGACCCAGATGACCTACGGCTTCTCCCGTGATGATGCAGGCAAGTTCTTAAATGCTTACTATGATGCTAAGATCTTTGAGAATGATCCTTTTGCCAAATTGGATCAGACCGGTGTGGGCAAGCTGATGGAGATGTCTATCAAGCTTGGCAAGCCGGTACGCCCGGACATGCATGTAGGTATCTGCGGCGAGCACGGCGGCGATCCCACATCTGTGGAGTTCTGCCATAAGATTGGTCTGGATTATGTGTCCTGCAGCCCGTTCCGCGTGCCGATTGCACGGTTGGCGGCGGCTCAGGCGGCTATTAACCTTGGATAGGTAATGGCTACTAGATATAGTATAGCGTAGAGATAAGGGAGATATCAGGCAGTAAAATGCTGGGTATCTCTCTTTTTTAATGGTACTAAAAAATTTAGAGATAATACAACAAATTGGGGAACATGGATTGCTAAAAAATAAAAGTTATGCTAAAATGACTGCAGAGGAGATATATTATGAATAGGAAATTAAAGGTATATTTAGATACATCTGTTATCAGTCATTTGCAGCAGGAAGATGTACCCGAGAAGATGGCAGATACAAGACAGCTGTGGGAGATGTTTAAAAATAGAAAGTTTGATGTGTATTTATCTACAGTGACGTTGAGAGAGATAGAAAGATGTTCAGAACCAAAGAAAACAAAACTTATTGATTATTTGAATGAAATACAATTTACAACATTAGATATTACAGATGATGTTGTGACAATAGCAGAAAAAATTATTGATATGGGTATATTAACAAAAAAGAGTTTTGATGATTGCCAACACATAGGAGCCGCCATTGTAAGTGAATGTGATTGCATTATTTCATGGAATTTTAAGCATATTGTAAATGTGAAGACAATTAAAGGCGTAAGGGCAATTACAACTCTGGAAGGATATAAAATGATTGAGATATGGAATCCTTCTGTACTATTGGAAAGCGAGGAATGATAATGATTGCAAAACCAATTATCAGCCCGGATTTCACCATTGAAGATATTCATAAGATTAGAGAATACCACTATGAGCTTACAAAAGATATGACAACACAGGAAAGAATTCATTTTTACAATGAGGGCGGGAGAGCCTTTTTAAGAGAAATGGAAGAAAGAAAGCTGAAGAAAGTGTAATGATTATTCTGATAAATAGCAAAATTGTCAGATGATAATAAAAGATAGCTATTCCAAGGTGGCTGCCTCCCAGGCGGCTATAAACAGTAAGTAATACACTGGAAGCTGAGTAAATAGTAATTTGATTATTTGCAGGTATGTACAATAGAAAGCACGCTTTGTGAACTTTCTATTGTCATGAATAAAGAAAAGTCCTCTGTTACTTTATAGAAAAAGTAGCAGGGGACTTTTTTGTGTCATGAAATAAGTGAGTTCTCAAGAATTATATAAATTATCTGATAGAAATATGTATTGCGGGATATGATATGATAGTGTCAATAGTTTTTCGCAAATTTAATTCCTGCCGTTCAGTAGCTGGCAGTTAACCGGCTATGATATCAGAC
>RAYB01000039.1 GCA_003669055.1 bacterium 1XD21-70 | reverse complement strand
TTCAGATATTTCAATACTCGGATGACACCATACTGCCATATTCCATCAAATACCTGTTATTTCAAAACCTCTGTCCCATATCCCTCCCAAGGCTCCGGCATCTCCATCTTATCGATCATCTGCTCCAGCACATTGCCGGGGATCTGCCGCTTGCGGATCTGATTCCTCTCCTGCAGTTCTTTGTACCCTGCCTCCAAATACACCACGTGCACCCGCGCCCCGTATCCGGCAAACAGGCGGATGAGCCGCTGCCTGGTCTCCTGCATCAGGTTGGTGGCATTCCAGATAAACGGCTCCTTCCTCCGCAGCAGCTTCCTGGAACGTTCTATGGCCACGCTTGCCACCTTCCCGGATCCGTCTTTGGGGGAGATCCCCAGTTCCGCGCGGATGTCATCCAAGGAGACCACTGGCCTGTCTGCTTTGTTTTCTTTGATCCAGGTGTCCTTTCCTGCCAGGGGCAGCCCGGACATCATCCACACGTCAAATTCCGTATCGTCGTAAATCTGGGCGCCCGGCGGCATCTCCTCCTTGTGGAAGTACTGATACCTGGTGTGGGCATTGGCAAAAGGATAGGCATTCTCCCAGACCCCCAGTTCCTTTGCGTAGTCTGCAAACAGTTCTCCATGCCCTTCCAGTTCCCCGGGTGTCCGGCTTACCCTTCCCCGGGCATCTGCCTTTGCCAGCAGATAAAGGAGCCGCAGCGGCACTGCCTCCGCCGCACGTAAAAGCCCATAGTCCGTCCGCTTCTTTTTCCAGAACCATACCGGCAATCCATGGAAGCGCACCAGCTTGGCCGCCAGTTCCCGCTCCCAAAAGCCCATGCCAAACCGGTCCGCCCCACGGTATGCCATGGCGCGGAACACCTTTTCCCCCACAACCGTGTGCTTGGGGGATGTCCATCTGCCATCCTCGAATTTTGTGCAGGCCGGTTTCCCGATATCATGGAACGCCGCTGCCAAAAACAGTATCTCCTGCTCCCGCTTTGGCAGGCCATCCCATTCCGGAAGCTTTAACAGTTCGCTGCAGACCTTCCCCGTATGGACATACACATCCCCCTCTGCATGGTACTCCGGATTCTGCTGTACCCCCTTTAAGGTTTCCAGTTCCGGATACTGCCCTGCCAGCCCCTCGAAAGAAAAACCGCTTTCCCTTATCCTGCCCAGTATCCCCTTATTCTTGGTGTCCATCATGCCTTCCTTCCCATATCATTTCAGAAAATTTCCGTATCGTAGGCAACCCGTGTCAAAAACAGCCCCTTCGCCGGTGCCGTGTATCCTGCCTCCTGCCGGTTCCTGGCCTCCATTGCACTGGCCACAGACCCGGCAGCACGTTTTCCCTGCCCTACCTCAACCAGGGTTCCCACCAGGATCCTGACCATGTTATAGAGGAACCCGTCCCCGGACAGGACAAACTCCAGCTGGCTAGAGTGGCGCACGATCCTGATTTCCTGCAATGTCCGCACTGCTGATTTTTTCTTGCCTTGTGCGGTACAAAAGCTTGTGAAGTCGTGGGTTCCTACCAGGCTAGAGGCCGCCTCCTCCATCGCTGCCACATCCAGGCTCTGCCCCAGCACATCGATATATTTCCTCTGGAAAACCGGGCACCTCTGCCCCGTTTCCACCCAATACGTATAGGTCTTCCCCCTTGCGAGAAGGCGGCTGTGGAAGCGTTTGGGCACCTGCTTCGCTTCCAGCACCAGGATATCCTCCGGCAGGTAACGGTTTAAGTAATCCCTGACCTCCCCATCCCCCATCTCTGTGTCCAGATGCACATTTGCCACCTGCCCTGTGGCATGGACCCCGGCATCCGTCCTTCCCGACCCATGGATCTCCTGGTACCTGCCGGTCATCTTCTCCAGCACGGACTCCAATTTCCCCTGGATGGTATTTCCCGTGTTCCCCTGCCTCTGCCAGCCGTCATAACGGCTCCCGTCATACTGGAGCAGCAGCGCCATGTTCTTCTCCATAATAGCATTCCCCTCCCTGCCTGCCCGGCAAACCTTGATTTTTCTTTTGTTCCTGTGTATAATCAATCAACAAGTTACCTGCTATGGGCATTTACCCGGAAGAAACGGCTATAAGGAGTTTGACATGGAGACCGCTAATACGGACAAACACCCCTACCATTCCCTGAATGATGAGATGAAACAGCGCTTCGGCACCAAGGTCTACAAGATTGCCTTGGACGGCGGCATGACCTGCCCGAACCGTGACGGTACCTTAGGTACCCGCGGCTGTATCTTTTGCAGCGCCGGGGGTTCCGGAGACTTTGCCGTCCCTTTGCTCCCGGCAGCAGATCCCGGCACATCCTCCCCTGCTCCTTTTGCATCTCCTCCGGTTGCCCGGACGCTCCCGGACGCTGACTCCGTCTACCGGCAGATCGACCTTGCCGCTTCCCGTATCTGCCATAAATTCGGTTCCTCACCCAAAGCCTATATTGCTTACTTCCAGTCCTATACAAACACCTATGCCCCCATCCCCCGTCTGCGTGCCCTGTTTACCGCGGCGCTCAGCCATCCGGACGTAAAGGTGCTTTCCATTGCCACCCGCCCTGACTGCCTTTCCGAGGATGTCCTAACGCTGTGCGCCGAACTCAGCCGGGAAAAACCCGTATGGCTGGAACTGGGGCTCCAAACCATCCATGAACCTACTGCCCGCTACATCCGCCGCGGCTACTCCCTGTCCTGCTTTGAAGATGCCCTGCGGCGCCTGCGCCGCAGGAATCTGGAAACCATTGTCCATATGATCCTCGGCCTTCCGGGCGAGAGCCGCGAACAGATGCTCCAGACCGCAGAGTACCTGGCCCGCCAGGACATCCAGGGAATCAAGCTTCAGCTGCTCCATGTCCTTAAGGGAACCGACCTGGCTTTGGAATACCAACAGCATCCCTTCCCGCTTCCCTCCATGGAGGAATATATTGACCTGGTAATCGATTGTATTGCCCTGCTTCCCCCAAAGCTGGCCATCCACCGCATCACCGGCGACGGCCCCAAAAACCTGCTGATTGCCCCGCTCTGGAGCAGCAATAAGCGCCTGGTTTTAAACACCATGGCCAGACGTTTCCGCGAGCGGGGTATCACCCAGGGCTGCGCGTATCTCTGCCCTGAAGGCAGGATGCCCCATATCACTTAATCCATGCAGCAAAAATCCATCCGCCAAAAGAGGAACCATCCCCCACGATAGCACATATGGCATCCCGGCTGTTTCCTTAAATTGTATCATAGCCCATGATATCCTGGCAACGGGGAATATTTTGATTGGAAACGTCCTGGATTGCCCTGAAATAATGTTAGGAAAAAATTGTACATCCCCCCATAAATTGCAATAAGAGAGGTGATACCAATATGGAACAGATTTATAAATACCCCAGGACCCGCCATGTAGAAGGCTCCAGGAAACAGGCAGGAGACGAGGACTTAAACAGCGTAAGATTTACCGAGATACAAGGAAAATACCTGGTGCTGGAGGAGAAGATAGACGGAGCCAACTGCGGGATCAGCTTTGGGGAGGACGGGAAGCTGTATCTGCAAAGCCGGGGACATTTTCTGGACGGCGGATATGGAGAAAGGCAGTTTGACATGCTGAAGGTATGGGCAGAGTGCTTTCGGGACGGATTGTGGCAGGTGTTAGGGAGCCGCTACGTCATGTACGGAGAATGGATGTTTGCCAAGCATACGGTATTTTATGACCGGCTTCCCCATTATTTTATGGAATTTGACATTTTTGATAAAGAAGAAAAACGCTTTTTTTCAACTGCCAGGCGGCGGATGATCCTGGAAAATGCCCCCTTTGTCCGGTCGGTCCCGGTGCTGGAAGAGGGACGGTATGAGAAGCTTGCGGATATTACCAGGCTGATCGGGCATAGTAATTTTATCTCGGACGAACCGGCAAAAAGCCTGCAAAAGCAGTGCGAAAAATACGGAGCGGATGCAGAAAAAACAAAGGCACAGACAGACTTAGGCGGGATTATGGAAGGGATTTATATTAAGGTGGAGGAGGGGGACTATACGGTGGACCGGCTGAAATTTGTCCGGCACTCCTTTCTCAATTCGATTCTGGATTCGGAGAGCCATTGGATGAACCGGCCTTTAGTCGCCAACCGCCTGGCAGAAGGGGCCGACCTGTTTGTGTGAAGAAAAAATGCCCCCTGGCCATCCTCCATTACCAAAAAAGGAAGCCCCCGCCCTTAAGGCGAAAGCTTCCTTCTCTGTCTGTCCGCGGTTCTTCTCTCCCGGCAGGCCCTACCGCTTCTTATTCCCCTGCCATCATCAGCATGATCTCATTGCTCCGGGCAATGAACTTCGTCATCCGCTCCGGATTCAGCGTTCCATGGCTCAGCAGGGCCAGGTCATAAAGCTGCTCACAGAACTTGGAGGTATTCTCTCCCTCCTTGTGGTTCAGCACATACTGTACCAGCTTATGGTTGGCATTCAGCACCAGCGTCTCACCGGCACCGCCGAACATGGAGGGATCCATGCCGTACATATTGTACATCTTCATCATATCCTGCATCCGGCGGCTCTCCTCTGCCACGGTCAGCATGGAAGAAATGCTCTCGTTTTTCAGCTTCTCCACCTTGACCTCCAGCTTGTCATTGTTAAGCGCCTTCTTGAAAATCTCGGTCAGGGTTTCCGCCGTTTTCTTGAATTCCTCATCATCTTCCCCCACCTCTTCTTTGAAGGTGTCATTGAGATCCGCATCGATCCGCAGGAATTTCAGGTCTTCATTCTTCTGTTCCAGATGATTGATAAAGGGGCTGTCAATATTGTGAGGCAGGATCACCGCATCCAGCCCTTCCTCCTTGAACATGTTGATATACTGGCTCTGCTCCTTCTCATCGGTCACATAGAAGATCTTGTTCTCATGCTTTTCCTTGTTCTCCTCCAGGCAGTCTTTCAGGGTCAGATACTTTTTATCCAGGTTCTTAAAGAGAATATAATCATTCATCTTTTCGGCAAATTTCTCATCCTTGATGCAGCCGAACTTGATAAAGGGAGCAATATCATCCCAGTATTTCTCATAATTTTCCCGGTCAGTCTTACACATGCCGGTCAGCTTATCCGCCACCTTCTTGGTGATATAATCGGAAATCTTCTTCACAAAGCCATCGTTTTGCAGCGCACTCCGGGAAACATTCAGAGGCAGGTCCGGGCAATCAATGGCACCCTTTAACAGCATCAGGAATTCCGGAATGACTTCCTTGATATTGTCTGCAATGAACACCTGGGTATTGTAAAGCTTGATGGTGCCCTCAATGGAATCATACTCTGTATTAATCTTGGGGAAATACAGGATTCCCTTTAAATTAAACGGATAATCCATGTTCAGGTGAATCCAGAACAGCGGCTCCTTGTAATCCATAAACACCTTGCGGTAAAAGGCACGGTACTCGTCTTCCGTGCACTCATTGGGGTGCTTGTTCCACAGCGGATTGGTGTCGTTTAATGCCACCGGGCGCTTTAAGATCTTGTAACGCTCCCTGGACGGCTCAATCTCCACCGTCTCCTTCTCGCCGTTCTCATTCTCCTTCTCCTCCGTCTTAGCCGGCTCCACCACAGTCTCCACAATGGTGTCCTTATCCGTCAGTTCTTCCTTTTCAATCGTCTCATACTCCGGCTCTGCCTTGGCACTGTCAAGGAAAATCGGAATCGGCATAAAGGAGCAATATTTGTCCAGCACCTCCCTCGCCCGGTACTCATTGGAGAACTCGTAGCTTTCTTCATTCAGGTACAGGGTGATCACCGTACCCTGCTCCTCCTTATCCCCGTCCTTCATCTCAAAGGTCAGGCCGCCCTCTGACTCCCAGTGAACCGGCGTGCTGCCTTCCTTATAAGACAATGTGTCGATGGTCACTTTATCTGCCACCATAAATGCCGAATAAAAACCCAGTCCGAAATGGCCGATAATCTGATCCTCGTTGGCCTTGTCCTTGTATCTCTCCAGGAAATCCTGTGCGCCGGAGAATGCGATCTGGTTAATGTACTCCTCCACTTCCTCCGCCGTCATCCCCAGGCCGTTGTCCTTCACCCGGATGGACTTCTCCTCGGAATCCACGGTAATCTGAATCTGATATTCCATGTCCTCCGGCTTGGTGTACTCTCCCATCAGTTCCAGTTTTTTCAGCTTGGTAATGGCATCGCAGCCGTTGGATACCAGCTCCCGGTAAAAAATATCATGGTCGGAATACAGCCATTTCTTGATAATCGGAAATATGTTCTCACTATTGATCGATAAATTGCCTGATTTGCTGCCCATCGCATATCACTCCTGTTCTTTTATTCTCTTTCTTTTCTGCCATACACTCTTGGTTTTTGGCTCCTTCCTGCTCCCTTAAAAACTTCCTGCCCCAAAGTGCGCTTAAGCCTTGCCTCCTGCCGCACTCCCGCATGGAACCAGAACCGGATCCCCTCGGCAATCCCTGCTTTGGAATCTCTGGTGTATATTTTAATACGGAAGCGGATAATTGTCAACAGAAAATTAGCACTCATTTTTAGTGAGTGCTAACAACCATTGCTGCCCTCAGTGAATAATAGGGCTTACGATTATAATCTCAAAAATTATGCGCAGGCACGTCAACAGTCGTAACCCGGCAAAGCACCATTATGGCAAGAAACAAAATAATGGCGATACCCCCTGCCAAGATGCACAGCCGCCGAATCCATTTATTCTGCCGGACAAAAGCAAAATAATTCAATACCCCAATTCCCAGCCAGAAAATCAGCCGTTTCACATCACTCAGGATAAACCGGTAAAGGTTCCAGTCTTCATATATTTCATAATTGGGGCTGCTGATATCATCATAGGAAAGCGAAAAATCCAGGTGAATCAGGGACGTAAAAAAACAGTAACCGGCAATACATCCGAACAGCCATAAATACCTTGGCGTCCTCTTCCATGCTGCATGGACAATTCCCGCTACTATACTGACAGGAACAGCGGCCAGGCCAAGGAAACAGGTAATGTCGCTGTAAGCTTCCATAGATATCATTTTTTCACCCCTCCGTATACGCAATCTCTGTTTTCTTCAGAAAGCGTCTGATCTCCTCATCCCATCCCTGCTCAATCCGCTTATCCATGGTAAATGTTTTCAGGGACGTCCCCGTCACGCAATATGCCGCATGGTTCCCATAACGGATATTCAAATACAGGCCGCCGATCTGCTCCGCAGAAAATCCCGGCTGCACGGACTGCCAAAAGCGTTCCGTGTCCGCCTGCGGAAGCTGCAAGGTAATCTGGAAACTCTCCGGCAGGCGTTTCCCTTTGATTAGGGAATAACAGACCGGCCGGATCAGCTTCCAGGGCGACAACTCCCCTATCTTCCCTTCCTCCAGCTCCTGCTCCGTAAAATACCCGCTGCGGATTCTGCCGTCAATCGTAAAGACATTGAAAGTAGTTACCTCTGCTTCCCGGAGCAGCCAGGAATCAAAAATCC
The DNA here is from genome assembly GCA_003669055.1 of bacterium 1XD21-70. Lineage (GTDB taxonomy): Bacteria > Bacillota > Clostridia > Lachnospirales > Lachnospiraceae > Brotaphodocola. Next base: position 42,953 of record RAYB01000039.1, on the reverse strand, counting down.
CTCCCACGAATAATTTTGATGTAAACCCCTTCAGGTCCTCTATTTTTAGCGCAACCATCTCTTCTCCTTTTTGCCCTTTGTTTTCCGGCCGTTGCCGCCTCGCCTGCCAACCCGCTCATTCCATATAATCTGCATACCACTCAAAAAAATCAGCTGTCGTAGATCCCTTTACGTCATAAGGAAACCTGTCCCAGATATCTCCCTCCAGCACTACCGCATTCTCTGCTGCGAACCCGTCATAGACCTTCCGGAATGCCTGGTTTTTCCGGTTCAAGGCAAGATTCTGCTTCCGCTCCAACGTCGCCTCTTCATCATATTCATTGATGCATTTTACAATATAGAATACATCCCCATCCCGGACAATCGGGCTGACCTCCCCTTCTGCCAGTATAAATACCGCATCCTCGTATTCCCTAGAACGCTCTCCGCGGCCTACGGATTTCTCAATCTGGCTGTCCTCGGAGACCGCCCTGGCAAAGGAAGCAAAATCTTCCCCCGCCGCCATGGCCTGTGTATGGATTCTTTTTGCCCTGTCATTGTCACTAACCTGGATTTCCTGGACCGTGATCACCTTTGCCTCACTGTCGCTGATTTCCATATCCACATCCTTCGTCAGTTCATCCACCAGCTTCCCCGCCCGGTGGTATTCCAGGTATAGCTGATAAACCTCCTCCTCACTGATGCCGGTAAATGCCTTGTCCGCTTCGGTCAGGCTGCCGTAATAGTCCTCTGCCAGTTCCCTTAAGCGTTCCTTTTCCTGGCTGGTCAGTTCGATCTGCTGCTGGTCTGCCAAAAGGTTCATGGTTTTTACTTCCTCAAGGAAATGGCGCACCTGCGACAGGAGGTATTCCTGGAAACTTACTCCTTCCTCCTCCACTTTGATCTCCCATATTTGATCCGAATATACTGTGCTGTAACGGTTCCTCTCTGTAGCAGCCACCAGCCGGATCTGTGCATCCGTGTAGCCCTCAACGGCCTCTGCCTCCGATGCCATCGGGACACTTTCCCCACAGCCCCCTGCCGCCAAAGCCACAACTATGCCAATCATAGCAGCCAGCCATCCGTGCACTCTCTTTTTCAGCATAAAACCTCACTCCTGTAGCAGCAGCTTCAATACCTTAAGCACCCCGTCCTTCACATTCACATCTGCCTGGAAACGGGCGGCTGCCTTCACCTCCGGCCTGGCATTCCCCACCGCAAAGCTGTAATATGCCTGCTGCATCATCTCAATATCATTCATCTGGTCGCCAAATACCATGGTCTCCCCTGGTGTTATCCCCAGGCTCTCCTGCAAAAGCTTCACTGCCCCGCCCTTGTTGATCCCCGGTGCCATGCAGTCCATCCACATATCCCCCGAGATCGAGATTTTTAAACGGTCCTGGTACTTTTCCCGCAATTGCCTGGTAGCCGGGTCGATCCCTGTGGGGCGGTATGCCGAAACCTTGATAAACGGCTCCGGCACCTGCATCAGGTCCTTTACCTGTTTTGCACGGAATTGATAGCCGTTAACCAGCCAGCCATAGAATTCTTCATTCCCTTCCTCCAGGTATACCACATCCGGGCCGCTGACCATGGGAGTCATCCCCGCCTTACGGATCTCCTGTGCCATCTCCCGAACCAGCCCTGGCTCCACCGTATTCAGATAAAGGTTCCTTCCATGGAGCCCCACATAAGCGCCGTTATCGGAAAGGTAAAAAATCTTCTCCTTCACCGGTTCAAAGGTCTTTTCGATGCTGACCCACTGGCGCCCGCTGGCCGCTGCGAACTGCATTCCCTGCCGGCGGAGTTTTAGGATCACCTCGAATAATTCCGGGTTCAGTTCATTTCCCCCGTCCTGGACAAGCGTCCCGTCAATATCGGATACAATCAATTTTATCATGATTTCTATTCCTTATCTTTCTATGGATTTGGGCAATGCCCACTGCTTTCGTGAACAGTGTACCACATTTAAGCCAAACTCACAAATGTTTCTTTATTCTCTGAAAAAACACCGGGCAGGAATCCATATTCTGATTCCTGCCCGCCGAACCTACCGCTATCCTGCCATCCGTTTGATAATCCGGTTGGCTTTCTCGTAGATCTCTTCTGGTTTTGCCCCTACAAAGAACTCCCCGTCCTCGTAGAGGATTTTTCCGTTCACCATGGTTAGTTTCACGTTCTGTTTGCTGCCGCTGTACACCAGGTTTTTTGCGATATGGTTGAGAGGCTGCATATTGGGCTGCTTTAGGTCAATGACAATCAAATCAGCCAGCTTCCCGGGCGCCAGGCACCCGCAGTCTGAAAGCCCCATGGCGAGGGCGCCTCCCACGGTGGCCATCTTAAGGACTTCTTCTGCCGGGACGGCCGATGCATCCCCCTCCCGGAGTTTTGCTAAGCCGGTCACCAAGAACATCTCACGGAACATGTCCAGGCAGTTGTTGCTGGCCGGCCCGTCCGTGCCGACGGCAAGTTTCACGCCTTCCTTTAGCATGTCTGAGATCCTGGCAATCCCGCTGGAAAGCTTCGTGTTGGAGCCTGGGTTGGTCACCACGGCCAGGCCGCGCTCTTTAAAGATCCGGATGTCCTCCTCTGCCATGTGGACGCAGTGGTAACCTCCGCCGCCATAGCGAAAAAGCCCCAGGGAATCCAAGTATGCCGTGGGGGTCATCTTGTGGCGTGCAATGCATTCGTCCACCTCCCGTCTGGTCTCCGAATTGTGGGTAAATACCGGAGCCTGGTATTTCTCTGCCAGGGCGGCCACGCCCCTCAGCAATTCCTCTGAGGTGGTATACTCTGCATGGAACCCGAGATGGTAGCGGATCAGTTCGTGGTAATGGTTATATTTTAAGTATTCCTGTTCCATCTCACCCAAAGAGGAGGTGAAATTGTTCAGGCTGCTGACCATCACGGTACGGAAGCCGCAGTCTACGGATGCCCGGGCGATCATTTCCGGGTGGAAATACATGTCGAAATTGCAGGTGATCCCGCTGGTGAGGTATTCCAGGATGGCCAGCCGGGAAAGTTCGTAAATATCCTCCCCCGTCAGCTTTGCCTCCATCGGGAACACCTGCTTCTTTAGCCACTCCTGCAAAGGCAGGTCATCGGCATAAGAGCGCAGGAATGTCATTGCCGAATGGGTATGTGCATTGGCAAAGCCCGGCATCACCAGGTTTTCTTCCACGTCGATTTCCCGGTCCCAGGCCTGGGGGGCGTTTTCCCTCCCCATGGTCCCTTCCCTTATGTGGGCAGTGCTTCCCACATACGTGATCTTATTCCCCTGAACCCAGACCTCACCCCTTGTGACTTCCGTATCCCCGTCCATGGCCAGGATCCTCGCATTATAAAAACGGATATTCATAGTCCTGCTCCTTCCTGCCCGCAACTTGCGGGCACGCTATCGTTTCCCCTTATCATAGATCTCCCCCAGCGCCCGCGGCGAACGGTTATAGCGGGAGAAGAATACCAGCAAAAGCAAGGTTACCACATAGGGGAGGGTCATCACCAAATCGGAATAGCTGCTTGGCATCTGCATCCGCTGCACCAGATAGTACCCGCCTGACCTCGCAAACCCGAACAGCAGGCAGGAACCCAATGTCGGCAGGATCGTCCAGTTGCCAAAAATCAGTGCCGCAATGGCCAGATACCCATACCCCACATAAATGCTGGAAGAAAAATTCGCCGAGATCGAGTAGGCAAAACAGATCCCTGCAAGCCCCGACAGCCCGCCGGAAACCATGACTGCCACAAGGCGTACCTTCCCCACATCCACCCCTGCCGCATCCACCGCATGGGGATTGTCCCCGCAGGCGCGCAGGTTCATGCCGTACCGGGTCTTGTACATCACATACCAGGCGGCCAATGCCGCCAATACAATGATCACCTCAAAAGGGTACAGATCCTGGAACGCAGCCCCCAAAACCGGGATCTGCGACAACGCCGGCACTGTGATCCGCAGCGACACCCCCAGCACAAACTTATCCGATGCTGCCCCAAACACGCTGCGGTTCAAATATTTGGTCAGAAATGCCGTCAGTGCCATGGCAAGGATGTTAATCACCACGCCGCTGATCACCTGGTTCGCCTTGAACCGGATGCAAAGCAGGGCATGCAGCAGGGAATATACCACCCCTCCGGCCACAGCGAATACCACAGCCAGATAAAATGGTGCCTGGGACTGATCCGAAAAACTCCCCGCCGCCAGCACCGCCGCCAGTGCACCGGTAAATGCGCCGACCCCCTGCAGGCCTTCCAAAGCCAGGTTGGTAATCCCGCTTTTTTCACTGTAGATCCCCCCGATGGCCATGATAAACAATGGCAGGGAAAACGACAGCCCATCAATGATAATCCGTTCCATCAGCCTTTCCCCCTTTCCTCTTCCAGTTCATCCTGGAAACCTTTTACCTTATAGCGGATAAAAGCACCACAGGCGGAAAACAGCAGGATCACCCCGGTAATCACAGATGCAATCTCCGATTCCAGCCCGGATGAGGAGTTCATGTATGTGCTCCCTTTACTGATAATGGTAATCAAAAACGAAGAAAAGATAATCCCTACCGGGTTGCTGTTGGCTAAGAGCGACACGGCGATGGCATCGAACCCTGTGCTGGGAAGCACCCGGGGCTGGATCGACCCGAAATACCCCAGATAGTAGGTCACTCCCGCCAGGCCGGCCAGGCCGCCGGAAAATACCATCGAGGCTATCATGTTCCTCCCTACATGGATCCCCGCATACCTGGCCGCGTTCCTGCTGGTCCCCACACATTTGACCTCATAGCCAAACACGGTCCGGTTCAGCACAAACCGGATCGCCACTGCCGTCACCACTGCCAGGACGATCCCCAGCGGGATGTCCATTTTCAGGTTCCCCACCGGCGTGTCCATCAGCGTCAGCCGCGCCGCCTTCGACACGGCATTCGACTGCCGCGACACCGGGTTCACATAATAGGTATTGATAAAAAAGCTGATCACATACTGGGCAATGTAATTGACCATGATGGAGGAAACCACCTCATTGATGTTGAACTGGTGCTTGAGCCACCCGATCAGGCCTCCCACAGCCGCCCCGGCCAGGATCCCCACCACCAGCACCAACGGCTTTGCCACCGGCGCTGCCAGGGAACTGTATCCCACGGCCAGCGTGGCGATAAAGCCTGCTGTCAGCATCTGCCCCGACACGCCGATATTAAAAAGCCCCGCCCGCAGCGCCACCGCCACTGCCAGGGACGCAAACAGCATCGGGGTCCAGGCATTCATAAAGCTGGTAAAATCGGTCAGCATGCTCTTGTATCCTGCATAGGAAGGCTTCGGCAGAAGCCCTGAGCCCTGCAAAAGGTTCTGGTAGGCGGCCAGCGGGTTCTTCCCCAAAAACAGGATTACCACCGCCCCGGCGAGCAAGCTTAAAACAATGGCAAACAACGGGATGGCCACTGGCTGCCGCCGCTCATCCCCCAGCAGGCGGACCATGCCCTGCTTAAACCCACGGCTAATTCCTTTCATCCGGCTTCACCCCCATCATAAATTCTCCCACCTCATTGGCTGTCAGAGACTCCCTCTCTGCAATCTTCTGGATCCTGCCGTTGTATATGACCCCGATGGTATCCGCAAGATCCATGATCTCATCCAGTTCCAGGGAGATCAGAAGGACTGCCTTCCCCCCGTCCCTCTCCCGGATGATCTGCCGGTGGATATTCTCGATCGCTCCGATATCCAGCCCCCTGGTCGGCTGCACAAAGATCATCAGCGGCGATTTCAGTTCGATCTCCCGCCCGATGATCGCCTTCTGCTGGTTTCCGCCGCTCATGGAGCGGACTACCGTCCCCACGCCCTGGCCGCTGCGGATGTCATACCGCTCGATCAGTTCCTCCCCATAACGGATGAACTCCCCCTGGTCCAAGATCCCCTTGCGGGAAAACGGCTCCCTGAAATAGCCCTTTAAAGCCAGGTTCTCCCCCAGGGTAAAATCAAGCACCAGGCCAAACGCCTGCCTGTCCTCGGGGATATAGGAAATCCCCTCCAGGGTCCTCTTGCGGATGCTGTATCCGGTAATATCCTTCCCGTTCAGCACGATGCTCCCTTTTGCCGCCTTCACCAGGCCGGTAATGGCATCAGCGATTTCCACCTGCCCGTTGCCCGACACCCCTGCGATGGCAAAGATTTCCCCGCCGCGCACGCAAAAGGACACATCCTTTACGACCTCAAAGCCATCCTGGTTTTTGACGGTCAGGCCTTTTACCTCCAGCACCTTTTCCCGGTACTGTGCTTCCTTTTTCTCCACAGAAAAGGAAACCTCACGCCCCACCATCAGGTTGGCCATGGTTTTCGTGGAGGTAAAAGCCACATCCAGCACATCCACCAGCCTCCCCCGGTTCAAGATCCCGCAGCGGTCCGCCACCTTCTTGATCTCCTCCAGCTTGTGGGTGATCAGGATGATAGTCTTCCCTTTTTCCCGGAGCCCCCGGATAATATCCAGCAAGAACTCAATCTCCTGGGGGGTCAGCACAGCGGTAGGCTCGTCAAAAATCAGGATCTCTGCTTCCCGGTACAGCATCTTTAAGATCTCCACCCGCTGCCGCACCGAAACATTCAAATTCTCAATCACATCCGTGGGGTTCACCTCGAGCCCGTACTTTTTTGACAGTTCCTCCACCTTCCGGTTCGCCTTTTTAATGTCCACAAAAGGCAGGATCCCAAAGAGCCTGTCCCTGCACTCCAGCCCCAGGATAATGTTCTCCGTGACCGTATAATTTTCCACCAGCTTAAAATGCTGGTGCACCATACCGATGTTCAGCCTGGTTGCATAGCTGGGCGAGATGATCCGCTCCTTTTTGCCGCGGATGGCAATCTCCCCTTCATCCGGCTCATACATCCCGAACAGCATGCTCATCAATGTGGACTTCCCGGCTCCGTTCTCCCCCAAAAGCGCAAAAATCTCGCCTTTTTTGATCTGCAGCGTCACATCATCATTGGCCACAATCCCCGGAAACCGCTTGGTTATATGGTTCATCTCAATAATCCATCCGGAACTGCCGCCGGCATTGTTTCCAAATCCCCCTGCAATATTTTCCGGCATACCATCCCTCCTTCATCCGGCTATTTCTTTGTAACCTATCCCCTGGAAATCGAAAAACCGGCTTATAGGCATTCCAAGCAGAACCCTACAAGCCGGAATTTTGTCACATTATTTGAGCCCCGGGAAATCATCCGGCTGGATGTCGTTGAAATTGGCAGCCGGAACAATCGTGCCGTCCTTCACCAGCCCGTAAGCCTCGTCCAGCTTCGCGACCGTCTCTGCAGACATCTGATGGCGGCCGTCCTCTTTTACATACCCGGTCGAATCCGTATCCGCCCCCAAAAGTTCATTGCCGCCTGCAAAGCCGCCGTCCGCGATGGCATTGAGCTGCTTCTCCACATTCATGCCCATCACTTTCAGCCCGGAGGTCAGGATAATATTCTCGGAGCCGTTCGCGCCGTCATCATACTGGTCCACGTCACACCCGATCACCTTTACGCCCGTGGCTTCCTTGGCCGCGGTAAACACCCCGTTTCCGGAGCCGCCTGCCGCCACGAAGATAATGTCGCATCCCTCGTCAATCAAAGCCTTGCCGACCACCTTGCCGGTAGCCTCGTCCGCAAAACTCCCCACATAGTTGCCGCCCACGTTGGCATTGGTCACATCCGTTCCCGCATAGGAAGCGATCTCCACCACCTCTGCAGAAGCCCCCAGCTTGGCATTGGCATAATTCACTCCGGATTCAAATCCGTACTGGTAGTTCACGTTGGACGGATAAGCGATGCCGTTGACCACTGCCACCTTGCCGGTCTGGGTCTCCAGGGCTGCTGCAATCCCTGCAAAGAAGCCGCTCTCCTGCTCCTTGAACTGCATGGCATACACATTGTCACAGGCAACCTCTGTCCCTTCTGCATCGCTGGGATAGGAATCCACCAGCAAAAACTTCACATCCGGGTTGTCGTTGGCAATCGCACCGATGGCGGCAAACTGGAACCCGCAGCACACAATCACATCGTAATCTGCCACAATATCCTGCACCGCCTGTACCGCCGCGGCCGTGTCACCGGTCTCCTCGCGCACCGGGGTCACCGTTGCATCCGGGTGGGACTCGATGAACGCCAGGATCCCGTTGTAGTTATCCTCATTGAACGAGCCGTCATCCACGCCCGACGGGCTGCTGACAATCGCGATCTTCAAAGCAGAACCCTCCGCCCCGCTTCCTGCCGCTTCACTCTCAGCAGGCGCCCCGCCCTGGCTCTCCTCCGCCTTGCCTTGGTCTTCTTTCCCGGCTGCTGCCGTCGTGGGTTCCTGGGAAGCGCCGCCCCCGCCGCAGCCTGTGAGCAGTGCGCCTGCCATCGCCATAGCCATCATCCAACTGATCATTTTTTTCATGGTACCATATCCTCCTTCTTGGTAAAGGGTAATTAATAATATCACCCCTTTATTTGTACTATGAAATCTGACAAAATACAAGATGTTTTTATTTTTTAATGCAATTTGTCCCCTCTTTCCCAAACCCTGCCAGGCTCTCCCCGTACGGCGGGTAGCAGATCCCCCGCTCCGTTATGATCGCGGTAACCAGGGAATGGTCTGTCACGTCAAACGCCGGATTATAGCATTTTACCTCCTCCAATGCCATCGGCGCCTGATAGAATTTCTTCTTGACCTCGTCGGGGCTGCGCAACTCGATCCGGATATCGTCCCCCGTCCTGCAGCTAAGGTCGATCGTGGAACCAGGCCCCAGCACATAAAACGGGATCCCGTAGTATTGTGCCAGCACCGCCACCCCGCTGGTGCCGATCTTGTTGGCCACATCCCCGTTGGCCGCTACCCGGTCACAGCCCACCAGGCACGCCTGGACCCAGCCGTTCTTCATCACCAGGCTCGCCATATTGTCGCAGATCAGCGTCACGTCAATCCCGGCCTTCTGCAGTTCATAGGTGGTCAGCCTGGCCCCTTGCAGAAGCGGGCGGGTCTCGTCGGCAAACACTTTAAATTCCATCCCCCGTTCTTTCCCGAGCAGCAGCGGCCCTAGGGCCGTACCGTAGCGGGATGTAGCAAGAGGCCCTGCATTGCAGTGGGTCAGGATCCCATCCCCGTCTTTTAAAAGGGACAGCCCATACTCTGAGATCTTTTGGCACATTGCCATGTCCTCCTTTTGGATGGCAATGCATTCCTGTTCCAAAAGCCCCAATATCCCCTCCACCCCCAGATCCCGGCGGGATTCCACTACCCGTTCCATACGGTTAAGCGCCCAGCTCAGATTCACTGCCGTCGGCCTCGCCGAATCCAGGTACTCCCGGTACCTGCGAAACTGCCCGTAAAACTCCTCGTAACTTTCCGCCCGGATCGTCTTTGCCAAGATGTAAATGCCAAAGCCCGCGCAGATCCCTATGGCCGGGGCTCCCCGCACCTTGAGTTCAAATATCGCATCATAGATATCCTTTGCCGTCCTTAAGACCAGGTATTCCGTCCTTGAAGGAAGCTGCGTCTGGTCAATGATAACGACCGATGCACCGTCCTCCCCCAGCCTTACATTGTCAATGTGGGTAACCTGCTTTAAATCATCCATATTGCCCCTCTCTTTCCTGTACCAAAAAGCCTGCCTTGAATGCCCCTGAACAAAACGCCCCTTCCCAGTCCTTAAGCCCAAAGAATTCCACCGGCGGCAGTTTCACCAGCCCCCTGCCCAATAAGCGCAGAGCCGGGCCGAACGGGCCGCAGCGGCTGCCCTTGATTGTGATTTCATTGACCACAAACCGGCTCATGTCCACATCCACGCTTCCTGCGTACGTGCTCTTGAGTACGATTGTCCCCTGCCTGCGCACCAGCCCGGAAGCCAGTTCCAGGCCCGACGGGGAGCCGGAAGCCTCCACCACGACCTCAAATGTATCATCCGGGCTGGCAAACGCCTGCCTTGCCTGTGCCAAATCCCATGTTTTCCCCATCCCTGCAAACTGTGCGAGTTTCTCGGGATGCTTCCCGACAACAGTCAGGTCCATGCCGTAAAGCCCCAGCACCGATGCGGCCAGGTATGCCAGCCGCCCGTCTCCAATGACGGCAACCCTCGTATCGGGATCCATATGCAGCTGCTTGGGGATCTCCAGGGCTGCCGCCAGCGGCTCTGCCAGCAGCGCCTCCTTCAAGGGCAGACCCGGCGGTACCTCATGGAGCAGATGGGTCGCCAGCGCCATATACTCCGCAAAACAGCCGTCCTTCCCGTCCATGCCGATGACTTTCCGTTCCGGGCAGTGTTTTTCCCTGCCGGTGCGGCAGTAGATGCAGTGCCCGCAGCCGGCATTCAGTTCCCCGACCACCCGGCGCCCCACCCAGGAAGGATCCGAGGATGCTTCTACGAGCCCCACAAACTCATGACCCATGACCCCCTGGAAGTTAGGGCGGTACCCCCGGAGCACTTCCCTGTCCGTATTGCAGACCCCTGCATAGAGAATCCGGATCAGGCTCTCCCCCTCCCCGGGCACCGGCATGGGCAAATCCTCACGGTACGCCGCCGTTCTCCCGTCAAAATAAATCCCTTTCATCCTTTTTCCTTTCTCTTTCTTTGCCCCTTATTCCTCATATCCGGGAATCACTGCCGGCTTCCCGCTCTGCAGCGCCATATGGTAAATCCTGGCCGTGTCCTCCACATACACGCTGTTGGTGTAAGCCGATGCCATGCTCTCCCCTACTGCCACCACCCCGTGGTTCGCCATCAGGCAGGCATTCTTGCGCGCTAGCACCGGCACGGCATTGAGCCCTACCTGGGCACTCCCCTGCTCGGCATAGGCGCTCACCTCCAGCTTCCCCTTCAGAAAAGGGATCATCTCTATCAATACCACCGGGATCTCCTGGTGGTTCACGGCAAAGCTGGTGGCATAGGGGGAATGGGTGTGCACCACTGCCCTGACATGGGGCAGGTGCTTATAGATCTCCGCATGCATCCTCCACTCGGAAGACGGATTATGGCATCCCTCCACCACCTGCCCGTCCAGATCCGTGACCACGATGTCCTTTTCTTCCATCATCTCATAGTCATACGATCCCGGAGTGATCACCATCCACCCCCGCTCCGGCCAGAATACGCTCATATTCCCGCTGGTCCCTGCCATCAGCTTCTCCCGGTATGCCTTCTTGGCCGCGCCCAGCACCTCTTTTTTCAGTTCTGACAGCTGCTTACTGTACTCCTCCATCACCGCTCTCCCCTCCTTCTTTCTACATTTTACCAAAATTTTAACCTCTTTCCTAGAGTAAGTTTGAAAAGAAAAAAATGGAGCAGCTTCGCCGCCCCATCCCTATATGTGTAAATGTCATCCCCAATCCCTGCCCACACCCCGAGCCGGGCAAACGGTCAATTTGCCCCCAGAAGATAACCCTCAATCTCCTCCATTGCAGCCAATTCATCGGTTCCATCCGCAGAAATGGTAAGTACATCGCCGCTTTTCATACCAAGCGTCATCATACCCATAATACTTTTGGCATTCACCCGGGCATTCTGCTCCTCCACGTAAATTGCACTTTCGTACTGACTGGCAATCTGTACCAGCATCGCTACTGGCCTGACTTCCAGTTCTGTCGAAAGACCGATGGTGATTGTCTTTTTTTGCATAATAATCCTCCTCATTTCTTCAGGCGCTCCTTCACGCCTCTGTAACTGATCTGCCGTTCCGAAGCTTTTCCGCCAGGCTGCCAAGCTTACGCAGCCGGTGATTGACACCGGATTTGCCCACAGGCGGTTCAAGAGCTTCCCCCAGCTCTTTCAATGTTGCTTCCGGTTTTTCCAGGCGCAGCCGGGCAATCTCCCTTAGATTCTCCGGCAGGCTGTCAAAACCTATTTTATCCCGTATGATGGCGATATCCTCCACCTGCCTGACCGCCGCGGATACTGTCTTATGGATATTGGCTGTCTCGCAGTTGACCTGCCGGTTCACACTTCCCCTCATCTCCTTGAGAATCCGTATGTTCTCCAGATCCATCAGGGAAACCGGCGCTTCCATCACATTCAGGATATCTACAATCTGGCTGCCCTCCTTGATATATGCCACAAAGTACTTCTTTCTCTGTACAATCCTGGCATCCAGGCCAAAAGAGCGGATCAGCCCCTGCAGCTGGATTGCCTTGGCCTCTGTGGCACAGGCAATCTCAAAATGGTAAAACTTCTCCGGGTCACTGATCGAGCCAGCTGCCAAAAACGCCCCCCGGATAAAGGCACGCCTGCAACAGTTCTGCTGAATGACCACGTTCTGCGCCAGGGACAGGTTCTCCTCGATCTCACCGTTGCGGTCAACCAGTTTGACGGCCCGGAGCACCCGGACGGCATCCTCATGCCTGCGGATCCCCACCGTATAGACCCGGCTTTTACGAACTTCCATGCCCTGGCGAATGGAAACATCAGTATTTATATTAAATGTTTTTTGCAATAATGTAAAGTACTTTCTTGCGACTGCCGCATTTTCTGTATGGATTTTTATACAAAATCTGTCATGTTCCGAAATCTGGATCCGTCCGCAGAGGCTGATAATCGCCGCAATTTCTGCAATCTGGCAATGCCGGGCCGTGCTCAGCTGCCGGGAAAGTTCCTCCTTCACCTTTGACGAAAATGACAAACCCTCACCCCTGTTCTTTCCGAACCCGGTCCTTTTCAATATCCCGGTGCTCAATTTTCAGCCCAAATTCCTCGTGGCTGCTCAGATATTGGTAAAGTGCGCCCGCTATGGTCACGGAACGGTGCTTGCCGCCGGTACACCCGATGGCAACCACAAGCTGGTTCTTCCCCTCAAGCACATAGTTCGGGATCAAAAATTCCAGCATGCCGTAAAGCTTTTCCAAAAACTCATCGGCTGTCCCTCCCTGGCGGACATATGCCTGCACCATGGCTTCCTCCCCGGTATGCTGGCGCAGTTCCTCGACATAATAGGGATTCGGCAAAAACCTCACATCAAATACCAGGTCTGCATCCGCCGGGATCCCATATTTGTACCCGAATGACAGCACCGTGATAAACAAATTCCCATACCCCTGGTCTTCCGTGAAAATACGTTCCAGTTCCTGGCGCAGCTCCCTGGTCAGCAGATGGCTGGTATCGATGATGATATCGGCCTTTTTCTTTAAAAAGCCCAGCTGCTCCCGTTCCTGGCGGATCCCGCTGTCCACCCTCCCCCGTCCGGCCAGGGGATGGGAACGCCTGGTTTCCTTATATCTTTTGACCAATGTCCCGTCACTGGCATCCAAATACAGGATCTGGCATGGCATCTCATTCTGCTTCCAGTCCTCCAGTACATTCAAAAGCAGAGGAAGTTCTTTCCCGCTGCGGATATCGATCCCCAGCGCAATCCGTTCATGGATGGCTGGCTGCTGCACTGCCAGCTGCGCAAACGGCTCCAAAAGCGGAATCGGCAGATTGTCCACACAGTAAAAACCCTGATCCTCCAGCATCTTAAGGGCAATCGTCTTGCCTGCCCCGGACATCCCTGTAACGATTACCAGCTTCATGTATATCCCCTCCCACATTTTCCTGCGTGCCCTGGAAGATTGCTGCTAAAAATCCCCCAGGAGTTTCACTTCCAATTCCAATTCCACCCCGGAATGCTCCCGCACCCGCCGCCGTACCTCACAAAACAGTTCTCTTAAGTCTGCCGCTGTCGCGGATCCCCGGTTCACCACAAACCCGCAGTGCTTCTCCGAGACCTGGGCGCCTCCCACACAAAATCCGCGCAGTCCGGCTTCCTCAATCAGCTGGCCGGCAAAATGGCCCTTCGGCCGCTTAAAGGTACTTCCTGCACTTGGATATTCCAAGGGCTGTTTTTCCCTCCTTTTTGCCGCCAATTCCTCCATCCTGCTTCCGATCTGCCTTTCATCCCCCGGCCTTAAGTTGAATTCTGCCCCCAGCACCACCAACCCCCGTGCCTGGATGTTGCTGCTGCGGTACCCCAGCCCCAGCTGGCCGGCCGGAACTTTCCTTACATTCCCCTCCGGATCCAAAAGCGTGGCAAACTCCAAAATATCCACCAGTTCCGAGCCGTAAGCGCCTGCATTCATCACCACCGCGCCTCCCACGGTCCCCGGTATCCCGGAGGCAAACTCCATGCCGGCCAACGATTCCTTCAGGGCTGCCTTCGCAACCACCGACAGCAGCGCACCGGCACCGGCTAAAAGCTTCCCTTCCCCCGCTTTCCCTACTCCGGAGAACCGCTTCCCAAGTGCCACAATCACCCCCCGGTACCCCTTGTCCCCCACCAGCAGGTTGCTGCCGTTGCCAACCACATAGCAGGGAACCTCCTGCCGACGGCAGAGTGCTAAGACCTCTGACAGTTCGGCCTCTGTCTCCGCCTCCACATAATAATCCGCCGGGCCGCCTACCCGGAATGTAGTATGGCGGCTCATCGGCTCATCCGTCCGAAGCCGCCCGGATACCATCACCCGGCTCAACATTTGCTGAAAATTACTCATCCATCCCTCTCGATTTTCCTAATTATAATCTGTCATGACAGCGCCCGCCCCAGGTTGGCCTGTACCCGGTTGTACAGTTCCCTGGCCGCATTATATCCCATCTTTTTCTGGCGGTAATTCACTGCTGCCGACTCCACGATAATCGCCAGGTTCCTCCCCGGGCGGATCGGGATATTATGGCACACTACCTTGTTGCCCAAAAATTCCGTATACTGGTCTTCCATCCCCAGGCGGTCATACTCCTTATCCCGGCTCCAGTCCTCCAGCTTGATTACCATGTCAATCGACTGTGTCTCCTTGACGCTCTCCACGCCATACAGTGCCTTCACATCGATGATCCCGATGCCCCTCAATTCTATGAAATGCTTGGTGATATCAGGAGCGCTGCCGATCAGCGTGTCCTCACTGACCCGGCGGATCTCCACCACATCGTCCGTCACCAGCCGGTGGCCCCGTTTGATCAGTTCCAGGGCAGCCTCGCTCTTGCCGATCCCGCTCTCTCCCATGATCAGGACCCCTTCGCCAAACACGTCCACCAGAACCCCGTGGATGCTGATACACGGCGCCAGCTTCACATTCAGCCACCGCGTCGCCTCTGCCATCAGAGCCGAAGTCGTCTTATCCGATACCAGGCACGGCACCTGGTACCGCCGGCATAACTCCTGCATGTCTTCATCCGGCATCATGCTGCGGCTGTACACCAGGCAGGGAATCTCACTGGCCAAAAGCTTCTCGTAATTCCCTACTTTCTGCTCCCGAGACAGGGTCTTAATATACTCTTGCTCCACAAAACCGATTATCTGCACCCTTTCCTTGTCGAAATGGTCAAAAAAACCTGCCAGCTGAAGTGCCGGGCGGTTCACATCCGGATGGCTCAGCACCACCTTATCCGTATCAATCTCCGGAATGATATTTTTCAGATTCATTTTCTGAATCAGTTCTGTAATCGTTACACCATACATGGTCTTTAAGGCTCCTTCCTGTCCTCTTTGTAGCTTTTTCCCTTCCAAATAACTCTGGTAACACTATATCATATCCCCCGCGGATTGTCATTATGAAGTTTGAGGGGGAGGCTTATTTGCCCCCTTCCCGGAAAAAGCGAAACACATGCCCCGCTGACTGGCGGTTCATGCCCGGAACCTGTGCGAGTTCTTCCATATCGGCAGCGGCAATCGCCTCGAGCGATTTGAAATGGCGCAGCAGCGCCTTCCTGCGGGCAGGCCCGATCCCGGGGATGTCATCCAGCAACGAGCGGACCTGGCTTTTCCCCCGCAGGCTCCGGTGGTATTCGATGGCAAAGCGGTGTGCCTCATCCTGGATCCGGGTAATCAGCTTAAAGCCTTCCGAATGGCGGTCGATTGGTATTTCCACATTTTGGTAGTACAGCCCCCGGGTGCGGTGGCTGTCATCCTTTACCATGCCGCAGACAGGGATCTTAAGGCCTAGTTCCTTTAGCACCTCCAGGGCGATATTCACCTGCCCCCTCCCGCCGTCCATCATCAGAAGGTCCGGGAAACGGGTAAAGCTTCCTGCCTCTTTGTCCGCCCCGTCTTTTTGCAGGCGGCTTTTCTCCTCCAGCCCATGGCTGAAACGCCGCGTCAGCACCTCCCTCATGGAGGCATAGTCGTTTGGCCCGGTCACCGTCCGGATCTTAAACTTCCGGTAATCATTGCGCTTTGGCTTCCCGTCCTCATAGACCACCATGGAGCCGACCGATTCATAGCCGGAAATATTGGAGATGTCAAATGCCTCCACCCGGCGCACCCGCTCCATGCCCAGCCAGCTGCCGATCTGGTTCATGGCGCCGACTGTGCGCAGTTCCTCCCGCTTGATCTTCTCCTTGTCCTGGGAGAGCACCAGGGCGGCATTTTTCTGTGCCAGTTCCACCAGCCTCTCTTTCTCCCCCTTTTGCGGCACTACGATATGGACCTTCTGCCCCTTGCGGGCGCTGAGCCAGCGGCAGATCACTTCTTTGTCCTCCGGCTCTGCCTGCACCCACAATTCCTTCGGCAAAAACGGCGTCCCTGCATAGAACTGCTTGATAAACCCCGACAGGAGCTGTGGTATATCCTCTGCCGTGGCCACTGCCATATGGAAATGCTCCCGCCCGATCAGTTTCCCCTCCCGCACAAAGAACACCTGGACCACTGCATCCTCCTCGTCCCTGGCCAGGGCGATAATATCACGGTCCTGCATGCTGCTGCTGGTGATCTTCTGCTTCTGTGCCACCTTTTTGACGCTTGAGAGCAGTTCCCGGTACTCGATCGCCTTCTCAAAATCCATCTCCGAGGAGGCCTGCATCATCTTCTCCTCCAAAAGCGACAGCATGATCTCATAATGCCCGTTCAAAAATTCCAGCACCTGTGCAATATTCTTTCCATACTCCTCCTTGCTGACCCAGCCCTGGCACGGCGCGCCGCATTGTTTAATGTGGTAGTTGAGGCACGGCCTGTCCTTGCCTGCATCCCTTGGCAGTACCCTGTTGCATGTCCGGATTTTATAGACCTTATGGATCAGGTCAATCGTATCTTTTACCGCCCCCGCACTGGTATAGGGCCCGAAATATTTATTCTTATCCTTTTTCATCGTCCTGGCAACCATTACCCGCGGGAACTCCTCCGTCACCGTCACCTGGATATACGGATACGCCTTGTCATCCTTTAGCATGGTATTGTATTTCGGCCGGTGCTCCTTGATCAGGTTGCACTCCAGCACCAGCGCTTCCAGTTCCGAATCCGTAATAATATATTCAAAACGGGCTATCCTGGAGACCATCTGCTCAATCTTGGCCGTCTTGTTGCGGCTGCCCTGGAAATACTGGCGCACCCGGTTTTTCAAACTGATTGCCTTTCCTACATATATGATCTCATCCCGCTTATCATGCATGATATAGACCCCCGGCTGCGCCGGAAGCTTCTTCAGTTCCTCCCCAATGTCAAATCCTGCCGTCTCCTCTTTCCCCTGCATCTCTTCCGTCTCCACCGTCCCCTCTCCCCCTTTCCTCAAATGATTTTGGGTTCTTTGCATAAGAGCCGTCACCGCAGCCTCCTGCCCTCATATCTCTGCTGCATGGCAAGGCGCCGGATCACCTCATCCAGCTGCTCTCCCACGCTCCCGGGGCATGCCTGCATATCCAGCACCACATAGATGCTGTCCAAATCAGCCTGTGACGCCGAAGCCTTCATCCTCCTTAAGCAGCCAATCCTCTCCTCCACGCTCCCTGCATCCAAAAACTCCACCAGCACCCGGTTTACCCCACTGCTGCCGTCATCCTCCTTCTCTTCCCCTTTTCCCTCTCCCTTTCCTTCTTCCTCCTGCCCTCTATCACCGGGCTGCTCTTCTTCCTCCTGCAAACCTCCCGTGTCTTTCCCCCAACGCCGCCTCTCCCCCGGCGCCGCCGCCAGCTCAAACCGGAACCTCTGTCTTGCATTCGGGTACTTTTCCCGGTCTACCTCCCCCACAAACATTCCAAACGGCCTCGCATACACCAAAAAATCCCCATACAGCGCCTGGTAGACTACCAAGTCCTCCCCCGTCTCCGAATGGGCGGCCACTGCCACTACCTGATACAGTTCCCCCTTAAAATGCCTGTAAATCTCCCCCGGCCTTACCATTCTCTCCATCCAGCCGCAGCCTCCTCTCCATCCTCGTTCCCTACCATCATACAAAAGCCACTCAACTTTTTCAACCCCGCAATCCTCCAAAAATACGCCCTCCGCCAAAAACCACACATCCTGGCACCGAAAAAAGGGGAAGGCGGCACCGCCGCCCTCCCCTCCATCCGGGGTTTCCCCAGAAAAGGTATTCAAGATTTTTCACTCTCCCGTATACGCCCCTACCGTCGGCCCTGCTGACCCGGTCGGCACCGTCTCTGCGTCCAGGCCCGTATACTGGGCGCCTGCCGACGGTTGTGCCGTCTCGGTAGGAGCCTCCCCGGCAGTGTCCGGCACAAAGCTGCTCTCCGGCAATGCTGCCCGCGACTGGGCAATCCTGTCTGCCTCTGCCTTCGCATCCTCCGGCGACAAAAGCCCGTCCCAGTCATAATGGCAGGATGCATCCCACAAAAGCCACTCATCATACCCCGCGTCATACGTTGCCTGGATCTGCTCCCTCACCTGCTCAGCCCCGTACGGGATATAATGCGTCAGCCAGGAAGCCGTGAAATCCTGGAGCCATGGCCGCACCACCGCCATATGCTCCTGCCCCTCCCTGGCAAAGTACAATTCCTTGCGGGAGGCCTGCAGCGCTGCCGTAATCGTCTCATAGGGATGCATGTCCGGATGGTCAATCCCGTAATACCCGTCCCCATAATGGGACGGATAAATCATCGGGCTGATATAATCCACATGCTTGGCCAGTTCCCCATAGACCTGCCCTACCACATTGGCATTGACATCGCTGTTGATAATCGCACCAAACACATCCGCCGACACAAACAGCCCCTGCTGTTTCAGCTTTCTGTACGCATATTCCATAAACTCATAGATCACATCCGTGCGCGAACGCCCCTTGGTGTCGGCCTCGTCAAACACCACATCCTCCATGGAAGTCTCCGTGCAGAACCGCACATAGTCAAACTGCACCTCCTGGAACCCCAGCTTCTTGGCCTGGATCCCGATCTCCACCAAATAATCCCATGCCTCCTCCTTGTACGGGTTCACCCATGAGTTGCCGTCCTTGTCCGTAAATACCGACCCGTCCTCATACTGGACACACCATTCCGGGCGCACAGTCCCCAGCCAGGCATCCCGAAATGCCGGGATACGGGCGATCGCATAGATCCCATGTTCCTCTAACTTCTTCATCAGGCCCTCCATATCCTGGATATGGACCCTGGTCGAGCCAAGTTCTTCGATCAGCGGAGAGTCTACCTTACAGGCTACCCGGCCAAAATCATCCTTTAAATCAATCACCAAAGCATTGATCTCCGTTTTGTCGATCTCCTCCAGCAAAGCATCTACCATGCTGGGCGTCCCTGCCACATAAGCAGAAATATAAATCCCCTTTACCTTCACCGGTTTCCTGTCCGGCTCGGATTCAATCACGATCTCTCCGACCTGGAGCTCCGGTTCTGTCTCATCTTCCCCGCCGCTTTCCGCCTCTTCCCCTTCTGCCGTCTGTCCCCGCCCTACTACCACAGGCGCCGGTGTGGTTGCCAGCTGGTTTATGCCATCCAGCCCCTTGCACCCGGTCAGGATACAGATCAGAAGAAGCAGAACTGCCCCAAGCAGCCCGCATATTCTTTTCATGGTCTTTTCCTGTCCTCAAATTATCCTAAGCATCTGTCGGTTTCCAGTTCCGTTTATTCAGATTATACCACATATTCCCAAAAATAGCAAAATTTTAACGGCTTTTCTCCCACTTTAGTGGAAAAAATACGGTTTTTTTCCCCACTCTGTAATTTTTAGTGCAAAAAATCCCCTTCTATGTTACAATCATACCCATGGAAAGGGGTATTCAAAACTATGAAAACAGGATTTGACAACCAGAAATATCTTACCACTCAGTCAGAACATATCCGCAACCGTATCAGCCAGTTCGGGAACAAGCTGTACCTGGAATTTGGCGGAAAACTCTTTGACGACTACCACGCCTCCCGGGTCCTGCCTGGCTTCCAGCCGGACAGCAAACTAAAAATGCTGCTGCAGCTTGCCGACCAGGCCGAGATCATCATTGCCATCAATGCCGCTGACATCGAAAAGAATAAGATCCGCCATGACCTGGGCATCACCTATGACATGGATGTGCTGAGGCTGATCCAGGAGTACCGGGACAAGGGGCTTTTTGTCGGCAGCGTGGTCATTACCCGCTACTCCGGCCAATCCGCCGCCGACCTCTTTAAAGCCAAACTGGAAAAGCTGGGGATCCGGGTATACCGCCACTATCCCATTGAAGGCTATCCCAACAATATCTCCTACATTGTCAGTGACGACGGCTATGGGAAAAATGATTACATTGAGACCACCCGGCCGCTCGTCATCATCACCGCCCCCGGCCCCGGCAGCGGCAAGATGGCCACCTGCCTGTCCCAGCTTTACCATGAGAACAAGCGGGGCATCAAAGCCGGCTATGCCAAGTTTGAGACATTCCCCATCTGGAATATCCCTTTAAAGCATCCGGTCAATTTGGCTTATGAGGCGGCTACCGCTGATTTGAACGATGTCAATATGATCGACCCGTTCCATCTGGAGGCCTATGGCACCACCACGGTCAATTATAACCGTGATGTGGAGATTTACCCGGTCCTGGCCGCCATGTTTGAAGGGATCTATGGCTATTGCCCCTATAAGTCCCCCACGGACATGGGCGTGAATATGGCCGGCAACTGTATTATTGATGATGCGGTCTGCAAGGAAGCATCCCGGCAGGAAATCCTGCGCCGCTATTACCAGGCATTGAACCGCCTGGCCAGGGACGAAGGCAGCAAGGAAGAGGTATACAAGATTGAACTTTTGATGAAGCAGTCAAAAATCACTCCCGATATGCGCTCCGTGGTCTCTGCCGCCAACAGCTTAGCCCACAAAAACGGCTCCCCTGCCGCCGCTTTGGAACTGCCCGACGGGCGTATCGTCACCGGCAAGACCAGTGCCCTCCTCGGGGCTTCCGCCGCTGCCCTCTTAAACGCGGTGAAGGAAATCGGCGGGATCGCCGACCACATCCACCTGATCTCCCCGGCGTTTATCGAGCCGATCCAGGGGCTCAAGACCTGCTATTTGGGCAGCCGCAACCCGCGCCTCCATACGGACGAGGTACTGATCGCCCTCTCCATGTGCGCCGCCACCGATAAAAATGCCCGCATTGCCTTGGAGCAGCTTCCCAAGCTGCGCGGCTGCCAGGTACACACCTCGGTGATGCTGTCTGCGGTAGATATTAAAATTTTTGCCAAATTGGGATTGGACCTGACTTCAGAACCGTTTTACGAAAGCAAGAAGATTTATCATTAAATTATCATTAAATATTCCGGGTGGTTAATCGGATAGCCACCCGGGATTCTTTTTAAAATACTCCGATGCATACTGTTTATCCAGTTCGATCCGCGCCCTCAACTCCTCCAGCCCGCAAAAGCGCTGTTCCGGGCGTTCAAAATCCAAAAGCTGCACTTCAATATACTCCCCATACAAGTCAGCCCCTGGTTCTAAGCCCAGGATGAACGTCTCCACCCCCACCGGGTTCTCACCGGTGATCGTAGGCTTGCTCCCGATATTGCTGACCCCTCCATAATATTTCCCGCCAAGCAGCACCCGGGATGCATAGACCCCAAACCGCGGCAGGTATTTTTCGGAAGGCGGCACCAGGTTGGCCGTCGGAAAACCCAGAATGGGCGCCCCCATGTGGTTGCCATGGACCACCTCGCCGTGGATGGAGTATGGCTCCCCCAGCAGCGCGTTCGCCTTTACGATGTTCCCCTGGCCAAGCTGTTCGCGGATATAGGTACTGCTGATATCCCGGTGCCCGTCCTGCTCCTTCTCAATAATCACTGCTTCATAACCGTATACCGGCGCCAGTTTCTTAAGGAGCGCCGCATTCCCTGCCCGGTTGTGCCCAAACCCACAGTCTGTCCCGGCCACGATCACTTCCGCTTTCATCTGGCCTCTCAGGATCTGCTTCACGAACTCTTCCGGGGGCATCTGGGCCACCTCCTGGTTAAAGGGATATTCCACCAGGTAGTCAATCCCCATCCTTTCCATATTGTCCCGGCGTTCCTGGTTGGTGTTAATCAATGCCTGCGCCTTTCCCGACACCACCCCCGCAGGCGCCATGCCAAAGGTAAAAACTGCGCTCTTAAGCCCTTTTTGCTCCCGGAAACCCAGCATCCTCTGCAGCAGCTTCTGATGGCCCTTATGGCGGCCGTCGAACTTGCCAATGGTTACTGCCGTAGGCTCCCCTATCTGAAATTCTCTCGTTCCGGCGATTACCTGCATCTCTTAGCTGCCTCCCAGAAATAATTTCTGCGGCTGATACCGCTTCTTCGTCCCGTCATATCCGTAGATTCCGATAAACTCCCCCTGGCTGTCATATACGCGGGCACTGGGAAATATCTCCTGCCCCTCTGCCAGTTCCGGTACAAAGGGGTTCCCGTTATGTACCAGTTTATCGCCCTCTTTCCCTGCTGCCATCATAAGCCTGGGAATCCCTGCAAACACCTTGTCCACCGGCTCCACACATGCCTCCAGCTGCCCTAATTCCTTTTGCCTCTCAATCTCTTTCAGGTGCAGGCTGCCCTCTGCCGTGAATTGTCCCACCCTCGTGCGCAGCAGGCTCTCCATGCACCCGCCGCATCCAAGCTTCTGCCCAATATCGTGGCAGAGCGTGCGGATGTAAGTCCCCTTGGAGCATACCACCCGCATCTTTACCCGCGGCAGGCTTATCTTTTCCACCTCTATCTCCAATATCTCCACCGGCCGCGGCTGGCGTTCGACCTCTTTTCCGGCACGGGCCAGTTCATAAAGTTTTTTGCCGTTGACCTTCAAGGCCGAGTACATCGGCGGAACCTGCATATAAGGCCCCCGGAAGCTTAAGACTGCCGTGCGCACCGCATCCTCCATCCCCCCCGGCGGCTCGGCAGAGCCTTCCACCGGGGCATTTTTCCGTATGCTTTGCCACTCCACCGGCTTTTCTGCCACCGTCCTCCCCGTGGTATCCTGGGTATCCGTCTCCCGCCCTAAAAGCAGCACCGCCCGGTACTCTTTGGTCTTATCGGCCAGCATGTCGCACAGCTTTGTCCCTTTTCCGATGCAGACCGGCAGCACGCCCTCTGCCTCCGGGTCCAGGGTTCCCGTATGCCCGACCTTCTTCATTTGTAAAATACCTCTCATTTTCGCCACCACGTCATGAGAGGTATATCCTTTTTCTTTATAGACATTGATGATCCCGTCCATATCCTTACTCCTTAAAGCCCTGCCCCTTATGCAGGCAGGATCCGCTAGGCGATCTGTTCTGCAATATGTATGGACAGGTTATTGATCACATCATGCACGCTGCCATTCATGGTACAGCCCGCTGCCCTCACGTGCCCGCCGCCGCCGAAATATGTGGCAACCTTGCTGACATCCACCTCATTGTTGGAACGCATGCTGACCTTAAACACATGGTTTTCCGTCTCATGCAAAAAAATCGCGCACTCCACCCCGCCGGTAACCCGCAGCTGATCCACAATCCCGTCCAGGTCTGAGTAATCTGCACCATAGAACTCCAGGTCCTTCTGGCGCACGGCCGCAAAAATACACTTCCCGTCCATAAAAGATATGCTCTCCAAAAGAGCCCTCCCTAAGATCTGGTTCTGGACATAACTCTTCCGGAAAAACGTATCGTCAATAATCTTCCCGAAATTGATCCCTTTTGCCATCAGTTTCCCGGCAATCTCCATGGTGGCGGCCGAAGTGTTGCTGTTCTTAAACACATTGGTATCGTGGATCATCCCTGTGTACAGGCATTCCGCCACCGCCCTGCTGATCTTTTCCTCCTCCAAAAACTGATACAGCACCTCACAGGTAGAACTCTTGTCCGCCTGCACCACATTTTCCTGTGCATATCCGTGGTTGGTCACATGGTGGTCAATGCAGATGCTGGCCTTTGCCTGGTCTAAGTACCGGGCAAACTCCCCCAGGCGTGCCTTGTCGCCGCTGTCCAGGCAGATGCACAGGCCATATTCCTGCCCGTCCTGTGCATCCTGGCTGATCGTGTCAAAACGTTCTAAATAACTGAATTTGTCCGCCGGCTTCTCCAGATAGACCTGAACGGCCTTTTCCGGATATTGCTCCAGCAGGTAGTTGCAGACGGCCAGGCAGGAACCCACGCAATCCCCGTCCGGGCGCATATGCCCCAGAATTGCCACCGAGTCTGCCTTTTGTGCCATTTCCATCAATCTGCTCATGCAATCACCTCCTAAAATGTCAGCACACTAATCCTCTTTTAAATCTTTTGTCACTTCATCGATCAGCCTTGACATATGCACGCCGTACTCAATCGACTGGTCTAAGATGAAGCTGATCTCTGGCGTATTGCGCAGGTTCACCCTGCGCGCCAGTTCACGGCGGATATAGCCCACCGCGCTCTTAAGGCCTGCAATGGCATCCCCGGCGGCATCCTCACCGCCCAGGACGCTGATATATGCCTTGCAATATTTCAGGTCCGGCGTCACCTCCACCGATACCACGCTGACCATCGCCCCCGTCACCCGGGGGTCTTTTATCTCTGTACGGATAATCTCGCCAAGTTCCCTCTGGACCTCGCCGTTGACCCGTGTATTCTTAATGCTGTTTTTCCGCATAAAATATCCTTTCCCAAACTAACGGGGAACCTCGACCATCACGTAGGCCTCGATCACGTCATCCTCCTGGATATCGTTGAATTTCTCAAATACCAGGCCGCACTCATAACCGGTGGCCACCTCTTTCACCGCATCCTTAAACCGCTGCAAGGATGCCAGGGGCCCTTCAAACACCTGTTCCTTCCCACGGGTAATCCGGCAGGAACATCCCCTCTGGAATTTGCCGTCGGTCACATAGGATCCGGCAATGGTCCCCACGCCGGACGCCTTAAACAGCTGGCGTACCACTGCGTGGCCGATCACCTGCTCCTCGAAGACCGGGTCAAGCATGCCCTTCATGGCCGCCTCCACATCCTCGATCGCCTGGTAAATCACCCGGTATAGCCGCAGGTCTACCTTCTCCCGCTCTGCAATTGATTTGGCTGTCACATCCGGCCTTACATTAAAGCCAATGATAATCGCATTGGACGCTGACGCCAAAGTTACATCGGACTCGTTGATCGCCCCCACGCCGCCATGGATCACCTTGACCATGACCTCCTCGTTGGACAGCTTTAAGAGGCTTTCCTTCACGGCCTCCACCGAGCCCTGCACGTCTGCCTTCACGATAAGCGGCAGTTCCTTTACGTTCCCGGCCTTGATCTGGCTGAACAGATCATCCAAGGACAGGCGGGACTTTGTATCCTCTAACAGCCTGTTCTTGCCCTCCGCAATAAAGGTTTCCGCATAGTTTCTGGCTTCTTTCTCGTTCTCCGTCGCCATCAGCACATCCCCGGCGCCCGGCACGTCGTTTAACCCTAAAATTTCCACCGGCTGGGAAGGCCCTGCCTCCTTGACCCGGCGTCCCTTGTCATCCATCATCGCACGGACCTTGCCGTAGCAGGCGCCGGCGGTCACGCTGTCGCCGACCCGCAGGGTTCCCTTCTGTACCAGGATCGTTGCCACCGGGCCTTTTCCTTTATCTAATTCAGCCTCGATTACCAGCCCCCTGGCCTTCCGGTTAGGATTGGCTTTGAGTTCCTTGACCTCGGCGGCCAGCAGGATCATCTCCAGCAGTTCCGGGATGCCTTCCTTTGTATGGGCTGACACCGGCACAAAAATTGTGCTGCCGCCCCAATCCTCGGGAACCAGTTCATACTCTGACAGTTCCTGCTTCACCCGGTCGATGTTTGCACTGGGCTTATCGATCTTGTTGATCGCCACGATAATCTCCACCTCAGCGGCCTTGGCATGGTTGATGGCCTCCACCGTCTGCGGCATCACGCCGTCGTCTGCCGCCACTACCAGGATTGCAATGTCCGTAGACTGGGCACCACGCATACGCATGGCTGTAAACGCCTCATGCCCCGGGGTATCCAAAAAGGTAATCTGCTGCCCGTTAATCTCCACCGTGTAGGCGCCGATATGCTGGGTAATGCCGCCAGCCTCCCGGGAGGTCACATTGGTCGAACGGATCGCATCCAAAAGTGAGGTCTTGCCGTGGTCTACATGGCCCATGACACAGACAACCGGGGATCTGGGAACCATATCGTTCTCGTCCTCTTCATCCTCCTTTAGGAGTTCGGCAATGACATCTATCTTCTCTTCCTTCTCACAGAGCACTTCATACTCCATGGCGATCTCTTCTGCCTTCTCAAAATCGATCTCCGAGTTTACCGTCACCACCTGGCCTTGCAAGAACAGCTTTTTGATAATCACCGAAGGCTGCATCTTCATCTTGTCTGCCAGTTCCTTGATCGTCAGTACCTCCGGCAGGGTAATCACCTTCACCACTTCCTCTGCCGGCTTCTGGGATGCTTTCGGCGGCATGGCGATGCTATGCTTGGAGACCTTCCCTCCTTTGCTTCTTGGCCCGTCTTCATTCACATTCTTTTTATCGTAACGGTCATTCTTGTAACTGTTGTTATTATTCTTGCGGTTGCTCGTCGGCTTTGCCTGGATCGGGGAGTCGAAACTCTTGGTGCCGGAATCCCTCTGTCCGGGACGTGCCCCGCCCTGGCGGCTGCCAAACCCGCCCTGGCCTCTTCCTCCGTCACGGCCCTGGCCGCCCGGCCCGCGGTTTCCGTCGCGGTTCGCACCGTAACCGCCGCCTGGGCGGCTTCCGTCGCGGTTCCCCGCAAATCCGCCGGGACGGTTTCCGTCACGGTTTTGCCCGCCATAGCCTCCCTGGCGGTTTCCGTCGCGGTTCCCCGCAAACCCGCCGCCATAATTGCCGGTACGGTTCCCGTCACGGCCCTGGCCTGACTGGCCGCGGCTGCCGTCACGGTTCCCCGCAAACCCGCCGGGGCGGTTTCCGTCACGGTTTTGCCCGCCATAGCCTCCCTGGCGGTTTCCGTCGCGGTTCCCCGCAAACCCGCCGGGGCGGTTTCCGTCGCGGTTTTGCCCGCCATAGCCTCCCTGGCGGTTTCCGTCGCGGCTTCCCGCATATCCGCCGCCATAGCTTCCCTGGCGGCTTCCGTCACGGCTGCCTGCCCCGCGGCTCCCGTCGCGGTTATCGCGGCTGCTTCCCTCACGGTTCCCGCCACGGTTTCCCTGGACTCTCCCTCCGTCACGGAAGGTCTGGCCCTGGCCTTTCGGCGCATTCTGCTGGCCGTCTGCCGCCGGGTTCTGCTGTCTGGCTCCGGCTGCCGCCCCCTGCCCCTGGGATCCCTGCTGCCTTGCCGGGCCTGACGCAGGCTCCTGGTTCTGGAAAGCCTGGGAGCCGGCTGCCTTTGGAGCCTCTCCCTGGGGCGCCGGCTGCTTTTCTGCCGCGGCTGCCTGCCCCTGGTTTAAAGAAGGCTGCGTGCCCGCTTCCGTGCCCTGTAAACCCAGGGGTTTTAACCCTTTCACCGCCCCTTTCTCCGTCCCTTGGGATACCGGTTCCTGGCTCTGGGGCACCTGCTGCTTCACCACGCCTGCTGCCAGCCCCTGGGATCCCTGCTGTCTCCCGGCTCCGGCTGGGGTGCCTGGCCTCTGGGCATTCTGTGCCTTCCCGGCCACCCGGCTGCCCTGCCCCGCTGCACCGGCCTTCCCTGGCTGCTGCGCCTTTGGCCTCGCAGGCCTCTGCTGGGAATTCTGCGGCCGGTACACGGCCGCTATCTTCTTCTTCGGCGCCTCTGCCGGAGTAGATGGCGCCTGCTTTGCTGCCGGAGCCGCACCGGCTCCGTCGGCCTTTGGCGCCTTAGCTTCTGCCGCACCCGCAGGCCTTCCTTCTGCCGCGGCTGGCTTCGCTGCCGCCGAGGCAGGCCTGGCCTCCTCTGCCGCCTGGGGCCTGGCCGGTGCACTGGCCGCAGGCCTGGCAATACGCCTCACCATCTGGATCTGCTCTTCGTTAATGTTAGAAGAATGTGATTTCACATCCTGGTTCTGCCTTTGCAATATCTCTAAAACCTCCTTGCTGGTCTTACCTAATTCCTTCGCAAGCTCATTTACTCTCATACCCACTACCTCCGATCGTATTCATTTGTTTGACGATTGCCTTGGCCAGGCCTTCGTCCACGATTGCCAGGGATGCCCTCATCTCCTTGCCCATCGCGTGTCCCAGCTCATCCTTGTTGCCAAAATAACAGATAGGAACTTTATAATAAGTACACATATCGGTGAACATCTTTTTTGTATTGTCGGACGCTTCCTCTGATACCACCACCAAAAATGCCTTTCCTGTCTTTACTGTCTTTTCGGTCGAAAATTCCCCACTGGCAGCCTTACCTGCTTTTGTGGCCAGCCCGATCAGGTTCAAAACCTTCTGCCTGTTATCCAAGATTCCCCATCTCCTTTTCCAGGGTCTCGTAAACCTCTTTGGGAATCGCCATCTTAAAAGACCTTTCCAGCCCTTTTCCCTTTACCGCTTTCTGTAAGCATTCCATGGACGGGCACAGATAGGCGCCGCGTCCGTTCTTCCTGCCGGTGGCATCCAGGGTAAACTCCCCTTCCGGGGTCTTTAAAACCCGGATCATTTCTTTCTTGCTTTTCATCTCCCCGCAGCCAATGCACTGCCTCTGCGGAATCCTCTTTGTACTCACCAGTTCCTCACTCCCTATCTGTCATACGCCTTTATTCGCCGGTCTGTTCCTCATAATCCTCCACGGGGTAGTCCTCATCCGGAGACGCAAGGTCAAAGCCTGCCGGGAAATCATCATATACGCCCTCTTCCTGGTCGTCTATGCCCATCTGCTCAAACAGACCCGTCTCCCTGGCCTGGGTCTCACTCTTGATATCAATCTTATATCCCGTCAGCCGGGCTGCCAGCCGGGCATTCTGCCCTTCCTTGCCGATGGCTAACGACAGCTGGTAATCCGGCACAATCACCTGTGCTTCCCGTTCTTCCTCATCTGCCACCACGCAGATCACCTTCGCCGGGCTTAATGCGTTCTCAATCAGGAATGCCGGGTTCTCATCCCAGGTAATAATATCGATCTTCTCGCCCCTGAGTTCATTCACAATCGAATTGACCCTCGCACCGTTCATGCCCACACATGCCCCTACCGGATCTACGTTGGGGTCGTTGGAGCACACGGCAATCTTGGTCCTGGAGCCAGCCTCACGGGCAATCGCCCTGATCTCGACGGTACCGTCCCTCACCTCAGCCACTTCAGCCTCGAACAGGCGCTTTACCAGGTCCGGATGGGTTCTGGAAACCGAAATCCTCGGCCCCTTGGGAGTGTCCTTCACCTCCAAGACAAATACCTTGATACGTTCTGTCGGCCGGAATACCTCTTTCTTGACCTGCTCTGCCTCACTTAAAACCGCATCCACACGCCCAAGGTTAATGCTTACATTCCTTCCCAAATTCCGTTGGACAATGCCGGTCACCACATCCTTCTCTTTCTGGTACCACTCGTTAAACTGCATGCTCCGCTCTTCCTCACGGATCTTCTGCAGGATTACGTTCTTGGCGTTTTGGGTGGCGATCCGCCCGAATGACTTTGATTCAATAGGAAAATGTACGATATCACCCAGTTCATACTTAGGGTCTTTCATCCGCGCTTCCACCAGGCTCACCTGCAGCACCGGATCCTCCACCTCTTCCACTACTTCTTTATCTGCAAAAACTGCAAAATCCCCGGTCTGCGGATTTATGTTGACCCTTATATTATCTGCCTTGCCGAAATGGTTTTTGCAGGCGGTAATCAGAGAATTCTCAATCGCTTCCAGCAGAGTCGCTTTGCTGATATTCTTCTCCTTTTCCAGCAGCTCCAGCGCCTCGATCAGTTCCTTATTCATGATTTTTTCCTCCTAAGATACTTTCCTTTTCTAAGGATCCGCAATACGGTTCCTAAAAGTCGAATGCCAGCCGGATCAATGCGATCTCTGCACGGGCAAATACCTCCTGCCCGCCGTCCTCTGTCTCAACCGTTACCGTCCCTTTGTCATAGGC
The DNA here is from genome assembly GCA_003669055.1 of bacterium 1XD21-70. Taxonomy (GTDB): domain Bacteria; phylum Bacillota; class Clostridia; order Lachnospirales; family Lachnospiraceae; genus Brotaphodocola. Next base: position 12,893 of record RAYB01000039.1, on the reverse strand, counting down.
CTTCAAAATGCCGGCAAATTCCTTTTGCTTCTCCCGCGGCTTATAAAGGCGGATCTCCACCTCTTCGCCCAGGCTCCTCTCAAAATCCTTATCTTTTTTCAGCGGCCTGCCAAGCCCCGGGGAACTGACCTCCAGCGTATAGCTGTCCGCAATGAAATCTTCTTGGTCCAGCCAGTTGCTCAGCTTCCGGCTGACCACCTCGCAGTCATCCACGGTAATACCGCCTTCCTTATCTATATAGGCCCGCAGATACCAGTTCCCCGCCTCCTTCACATACTCAACGTCCACCAGTTCAAACCGGTATTCCTCCAAAAGCGGCAGCAGAAAATGCTCTGTACGGGATTCATATTCCTCTCTTCTTGCCATACCATCACCTCGCTTTATCCTCAGCTACAGTTTCCATGCCAAAAAGTAAGAGTGGACGTAAGCCCACTCTACAATTTGTCATTTATCATGTTATCATATGCATTATAACACCAGGAAATACCAATTGCAAGAGGTTTATCAATAATTTTCTCTCTTTTGCTCCCGCTTTTCTGCCACTTTTCGCGCTAATCCCTGCCAAAGCATCCCCAATTTGGCAATTACCCGCTGTAATGCAGTACATGTCAGCAGAGTGTTGTCTGACATCGCTCTATAGGACAAGGTTCATCTGACAATATTTTTCTCCCTATTCTCCTAAAATCCTCTATAAATTGCCCTGTTTTTCCCCAAATCCACTTTGACAACCCAATTTTTCCGTATTATAATAAACCCATGTAAGACAACACACAGACAGGAGGCTACCTTTCCATGCCTAATCCTATGAACCAATTGCAAAACCTGTTAGATATCCATCCCCAAAAAAACATGTCTGACATGATATATGAAAAAATCAGCAAGTTAATCCAGGCAGGGGAACTTCCTGAAGGTTACACATTCCCCAGCGAGACCGTCCTCTGCGAACAGCTTTCCATTGGCCGCAGCACGATCCGGGAAGCCTATAAAGCACTGGAACTTTCCGGCTACGTGACCCGGACAAAACGCGGCACCACCGTCAACAGCTATTCCCTCATCCTGGAATCCACCCCTTTAAAGGCAGTGCTCAGCGGCACTACCCATGAAGACTTCCTGGAATTCCGCCTGATGCTAGAAGGGCAGGCCGCCGCCCTCGCCGCCGAGCGGATCAAGCCGGAAGAGGCAAAACACCTGCAGCAGATCCAGGATGACCTAGTCCTTGCCCGGCAAAACGGCAATTATGACATGATCCCCCCCTTAGACCGAAACTTCCATGAAGCCATCGCAACCTACACCCGCAACCCGCTGATGATCACCTCCATGGCTGCCATCGCAGAAGCCTGTGAAACCGAGACAAGGGAATCTTTTTCCAAGCTATCCGCCCTCGCCGACACCTTAAACCAGATGGTCCGCATGCACCAGGAAATCCTAGATGCGATCCGCAACCAAAGCCCCGGGGAAGCCATGACCAACATGCTAAACCACATTGCCGGAATAGCTTAGTGTGCTGCCCGGATTATATCCGGCAAAACCCAGCCCGGAGCCAGAGAAAAGTCCTGGGGGAACCGGCGGCACTCCCTGTGCCGCCGGTTCCCCCAGGACTTTTCTCCCCCTTCCCCAGGGCTACTGCGCCGCCGTCTCCAATGTATACCCATTGATCAGCTTAACCGCACCGCAGACCGTCCGGTAATGGCTCCCAAACTCCTCCTTCATCGCCACATTAAACTTATAATACTTTCCCTTCCTAATCTGTTTATAGACCGTCTCCCGTTCAAACCGTTCCCCAATAGACTTTTCATGGAGTTCCAGGGTCTCCTGCTCCCCGTCCGCCTTCATGCAGTGAAGCAGGTACTGTTTCCCGCCGTCCATATCGGCGATCTCCTTTCCCACCACCTGCACCTCTACCGGTTCCCGGTCATACCGGATCACTTTGATTGGATGGATCACAAAAAATGCAAGGACAGCAACCATCACTATTCCTATCAAAATATATTTGAACGCTTCCACGTCTATTTTCTGTTCCCCATTCATCCTCTCCCCTCCTTCAGGCCGGCAAACAGTTCCGCCGGTACATATGCCTTCACCGCAATCCCGTCCTCCCGGTATTCCTCCGACAATAACTCCCCGTATTTCCGGATCTGCTGGATCCGCCCTGCCTCCTGATAAGGAAATACCTGTTCCAGATATACGTTGCGGTTCCTCAAGATGCTTTCCAGCAGGCTGACTAAAGTATCCAGCCCCTCACCTGTCCTGGCCGAAATCCTCACCTGGTGGTCCGCATGCAGATCCCTGGGAAGCTGCCCATGGCTGCCCCGGTCCGTCTTGTTGAACACGGTCACCATGACCTTGTCTTCCACTCCCAGTTCCCGCAGTGTCTCATAAACCACATGCATCTGCATATCCATCTGCGGGTTTGAACTATCTGCCACGTGCAGGATGATATCGCTGTATTTGGCCTCTTCCAGAGTGCTTTTAAATGCCTCCACCAAATGATGCGGAAGCTTACGGATAAACCCCACGGTATCTGTCAGCAGGATCTTCTGCCCGCCCCCCAGTTCCAGGCTCCTCGTAGTCGGATCCAATGTCGCAAACAGTTTATCCTCTGCCAGGATGCCTGCATCGGTCAAACGGTTCAGGAGCGTGGATTTGCCTGCATTGGTATAGCCAACGATCGCCGCTACCGGGGTATGTGCCCGCTCCCGCTGCCGCCTTAATACACTGCGATGGCGCTTCACTTCTTCGAGTTCGGATTTCAGCTGCGCGATCCGTTCATGGATCAGGCGCCGGTCCATCTCCAATTTCTTCTCGCCCGGCCCCCGGGTACCGATCCCTCCGCCTAAGCGGGACAGGGAATTGCGCAGCCCTACCAGGCGGGCGGCACGGTATTTTAGCTGAGCCAGTTCCACCTGGATCTTCCCCTCGCTGGTATTGGCACGTGCCGCAAAAATATCCAGGATTACCATCGTCCGGTCCATCACCTTGGTATCCAGCGCATCCTCCAGGTTGCGCAGCTGAGCCGGGGACAGTTCGTCATCACACACCACGCCGGTGGCATTCAGTTCCCAGATCCGTTCTTTTACCTCATCTATCTTCCCTTTCCCTAGGTATGTCCCGGGATGGATGTTTTCCCGGTTCTGGATGATCCTGTCCACCGCTACGGCGCCTGCCGTATCCACCAGTTCTTCCAGTTCCTCCAGGGAAGCAGCGGCGTCGCTCCCATCCCCGGTGTCAACGGCTATGAGCACCACCCGTTCCTCTATCTCTCCAATTTCAATCAATTCTGCCATTCCTGCTCCTGTCAATCAGCCTCTTGCCTCTCCGCTATATGCACTGCTGGAAGTTTCCTCGCCGGAGGCACTGCCTGCACCGGCCGCAGGGGCACTCTCCCCGCCGGCTGACGCCCCGTTTTCTGAGGCTTCCTCGCTTCCGGCCGACGCCCCGTTTCCTGAAGTTCCCTCGCTTCCGGCTGACGCCCCGCTTCCTGAGGCTCCCTCGCTTCCGGCTGACGCCCCGCTTCCTGAGGCTCCCTCGCTTCCGGCTGGCGCCCCGTCTCCGGAAGCATTTTCCCCGCTTCCCGAGGCGGCTCCGTCCCCGCTGCCGCCCTCCGGGATGTCCTGTGCACTGCTTTGGCGGCTTCTTAGAAATTCCAGTTCCCGCCCGACTGTGTCGTCTGCACCATACTGTGCCGCATATGCCTCAAACAATTCCAGGGCTTTTGCAAAATCGCCCTTGTTTTCCCAAGCTACCGCCTCATTGAAAGCTAAATCCTGCTGGGAATCACCGGCAGCCTTTCCTTTTTCAATCAGTTCCAGCGCCGCGTCATATTCCTCTGCACGGATCTGCTCCACTGCTTTTAAATTATAGATATAGCCGTCCATAACCCCATATGCCAGGGCGGCATCGTAATCTCCCTTTTCCACCAGGCAGAGCGCAGCGCCTTTTTTATAATCTGCATTCTCCGGGTCCGCCTTTAACAGGATCTCATAGGTGTCCTGTGCTGCGCTGTAATCCGGGAGCCTAAACTCTGCATCCGCACGGTAAAGCAGCACGGTTGTCTCAAACTCCCCGACCTCCTCCTTCGACCACTGGAGCGCATCATCCAACTGCGCTATCGCCTCCTCAAACTTCCCTTCCTCCAACAGGCCGATCCCGGCCTCCAAAAACTCCTGTTTCTGCTTCTCCCTCTTGTGGCGTGCCACGGCAAACACGGCGCCGCCGACCAAACACAGCACCAGCAGGCAAAATGCCCCCAGCAATAGCTTGCGCTGCCTTCTGCGCCTCTTCTTGCGTGCCCTGGCCCTGGCTCTGGCCCGTTCATCCTCCACGATCCGCCTCTCGGAATTCGTCATCCTGCCGCCCCCGCCGGAAGCAGACGGCCGGTTGCGGGAAGACGCGCTGTCCCGGCTGCGCCCTGCCCCCCGCCTGCCGCTGTCCCGGCTGCGCCCCGCGCCCGGCCTGCCATTATCCCGGCTGCGTCCCGGGGCTGCCTGCCTTTGTCCGTAAGGCGTTGCCTGGCTGCGCCCGGTTCCTGACGGCCTCCGGGGCTGGTTCCTGGTATTTCCGCTATCATATCTTCTGTAATCGCTCACATCTATCCATCACTTTCTACCGGTGCTTCCGATACCACCCCGGTCTTTATGTCCCAGGCTCTCCACTTCTTCAAACTGGATCACCGGCTGATGCTCCATGATCCGGAACTGGCAGATCCGGTCTCCTTCCCGTATCTGCGTATCCCGGAGCGCATAGGCCGGAAAATACCACTGGTCATGGTCACCGCAATAGCTTTTGTCTATCACGCCCATATGGTTTGTCTGGATGATCCCGAAATTCTTATACGTACTGCTTCTGGGCACGACATGCGCCTCATAGCCCTCCGGCAGTTCCATGGCAATCCCCAGAGGAACCAGCTTAAATTCCCCTGCCTTCATCACCACATCCTCTGCCGCCCGCAAATCAATCCAGTCCGATTTCCCGTCCACATATGCCAGCCGCTCCAGCCGTTCATTTAAATATCGAATCCTGATCTTTGGCATCTTCCCCGGCCTTTCTCCTTTTGTGCTTTCAGGCGTAGGAAAGCCTGATCTTTATATGAAGAAATAGTAACATGTTATTGTATTCAAGTCAAGGCAAACCCGTATCGCCAGCCTCCCCAGACGGAAGTTCCTCCAGCTTCATCTGCAACTCCTCCTCCACCGCCTGGATGATCTCCTCCTCCTGCTCGGGATTCATGCTAGGCAAGTCTGCCATGGAGCCGATCCCGAAACGGCGCAGGAATTCTTCGGTCGTAGCAAACAGCACCGGCCTCCCAGGGGCATCCAGCCTCCCGACTTCCCCCACCAGGCCGTATTCCACCAGCCGGTTAACTGCATGGTCAGAAGATACCCCCCGGATCCGTGATATTTCCATCTTCGTCACCGGCTGCTTATATGCAATGATCGACAGCGTCTCCAGCGCCACATCCGTCAGGATATGCTTCTTGGGAGCAGATGCCACACGGATCAGGTTTTCATAAAACCTTGCTTTTGTGCCCATCTGAAATGCATCGTCCAGTTCCAGGATCTGCATCCCCCGGTTTTCCTCCTCATAGCGCTTTTGCAGGTTTTCCACCACCCTGCGGGCCACCTTCTCACTCTGCCCGATGGCAATTGCCAGCTGCCGCAGTTCCACCGAATGGCCCATGGTAAACAGGACGGCCTCCACGATGGCCTCCCAGTCGCTCTCCGGGCAGTTCCCGGCCGCGGCTCCTTCCCCATCTCCCTTTTCCTTTAAGGCCTGCTTAAACCTCAGCTGCCGTTCGGCTTCGGCCTCCAGCTGCGCCTCGGCCTCCATCTCCATGTGCCGCGCCTCTATGGCAGACATATCAAACTCGTCATCGTCAAACCTGTTTCCCATTCTGTTATATCCTTCCGCGAATTCTTCCAAACCCGTTCCCGTCACCCGTCCAGGCCTTCCAAATCCAGATCCAGTTCCAAATCCGTGTCCTCACCATCCGTCTCCAGGATCTCAATTTCCATATCGTCAAAGGTGTGCTCCTGGGCCAGATGGATCTTCCCGATCTTCATCAGTTCCAAAATAGCCAGGAATGTCACTACTACCTCCAGCTTATCCCCCTGGTGCATTAGCATCTGGCGGAAACTGAAACGGCGGTGCTGCCGGGCAAACTGCAGCACACCCAATATCCGGGCTTCCAGGCTGACCGGCTCTTTCTTTATCGTGCCAAAGCTGCTGCGGATCGGGTCCACCTTATCCTGCTGCCGCTTCACCACCTGGTTAAATATCCTCTGGAGCTTTGCCAGTGTCAGCCCGTCCAACAATTCATCCAGATCTACCGGCGGCTCATATTTGGCCACCTCCTTGGGCACTGTCGGCAGCTTGAACAAAATCCCCTGTGCATTCTCCTCCATATCCGAAAGTTCGAGGGCCATCATTTTATAGCGCTTGTATTCCAGCAGCCGGGCAACCAGTTCTGCCCTGGGGTCTTCCTCCTCCCCCTCCTCGTTTACCTCCCTTGGCAGCAGCATCCGCGATTTGATATCCAGCAAGGTTGCCGCCATAACCAAAAAGTCACTGACAATGTTTAAGTCCTCCCGCTCCATCTGGCTGACATAGTCCAGATACTGCCGGGTAATCTCCGCAATCGGGATATCATAGATATCTACCTTATTTTTGTCTATCAGATGCAGGAGCAGATCCAGCGGCCCTTCAAATTTCTCCAGCTTATAAGAAATTGCCATATTTTCTCCATCCCCTGACCGTTTCTGTCGCGTTATCCATCCTGTCCCTTCCTCATACGTTTTCTCCCGGCAGCTGCCTTCTTTTTTCCGTCCTCCGGCAAAAGCCTCACCACCACTACCTGCGGCTTATTGCCCAGCCGGATATTCACCGAATGGGTTCCCAGGCCGCGCCCGGCAACCAGGAAGCGGCCGTTTTTTTCAAACGTCCCGCCGCAGCATGGGAGGAAAAACTGGTATTGGGGCGTCATTACCCCGCCCAGCACGGGGATCCGGACCGTTCCCCCGTGAAAATGCCCTGCCAGGGTCAAATCTGCCCCCCAACTCCCGTAAGCGTCCGCAAACAGCGGGGAATGTGCCAGCAGGATCTGGAACCTGCCCTCTGCCGCCTCTCCTAAGTGCCGTCTGATATATTCTGCCCCCATCTTCCGGGAAACCCGGTTGTGGTAGTACACTTCATCGATGTCCAGGCCGCTGACCCGGATGTCTTCTCCAAAATCAAAAGAAGAGTCGGACAAATACTCCGCCCCGTTACGCTTAAGCAATTCCAGGAATTGCCGGTACAGATCCCCGTATGTCTCCTGCTGCTCCCTTAAACGCTGCTCATGGTTCCCGTTCCCATAACAGACCGGGCAGATCCCTGCAAGCCCCTTCAGCAAGCGCTGCGTGGCTTTTAAGGCGGCACGCCCCGGCTTTACCACCATGGTATCCCCGCCGATTAAAATCAAATCCGGGCCTGCCTGCCGGACTGCCCCCAAGAGCCGCCTGTTCCCTTCCCCGAATTCCTTATCATGCAAATCCGTGAGGAAGACCAGCGTCCTCTCCCGCTTTATCTTAGGAGACTTCACCACGGCCTCCTCCACCACAAAATGGTCCCGTTCATACTCAGAGCGCCAAACCCCGCCTGCCGCCAGCGCTGCCAGTGCCGGGAGCGCCCATATCCGTCTCTTCACCTATCATGCCTCCATCAGCCAGTCCTTTACCTCCAGCAGCGAAGGGCATACCCGGTTCACGCGCTGCCGCAAATTTTCTCCCGGCTGCGTCAGGTCCGGAACCATCACCGTGACAAAGCCTCCCCGAAGCCCTGCTTCCACTCCGTTTAAGCTGTCTTCCAGCACCAGGCAATTCCCTGGCTCCACCCCCAAAAGCTTAGCCGCCTTAAAAAAAATCTCCGGGTTCGGCTTTGCCTCCTTCACCATGTCACCCGTCACCAAGTGCTGGAAATACCGCTCAATCCCGGCCAGGCGCAAATTCTCAACCGTATATTCACGGGGGCTGGCTGTCGCCAGGGCAATCCCATAGCCCTGGTTTTGCAGGTAAGCCAGCAATTCCCGTACCCCTGGTTTTACCGGTATCTCCTGCTCCCGCAGAATCTTTATGAAGATCTCCTGCTTCCGTTCCCTCAGCCTAAAAAAATCAAACCCGTCCCCATATGTCTCACGGAGTTTTTTAACCGCATCCCGGAAATTGGCGCCGCGGATCGTGCAAAGGAAAGGCTCCTCCACATGGAACCCCAGTTCATCCCCTGCAATCCCCCACGCAACCGCCGAAACGCGTTCTGTGTCAAACAGAAGCCCGTCCTGGTCAAATATAACCCCTGCAACCTTTTTATTTTCCATATGTATCTTCATCCTTTCCTTGTTCTGGCCAAGCTTGGCACAATCCTTTTGGCAGGCCATGCTGCCACGGCCTGCCATCCCCCCATCCCGCCCCTTTGTTACTGGATATAGGGCGCCAACTCCAGGCGGATAAAATAACCCTGTTCATGGCGGCATACCGGGCACGAACCCGGCACCTGGTTTCCACGGAACACAAACCCGCAGTTTAAGCACATCCAGCCGGTCTCCACCTCAGACACAAACAGCTGGTTTTTTTCCAGGTAATCTGCAAACAGCTGGAAACGGTCACCATGCAGCTTTTCAATCTCCGCAACCTTAAAAAATGCCCCTGCGATCTGTTCAAAGCCTTCCTCCCTGGCAATATTCCCAAAACTCTGGTATACATCCTGGAACTCCTCATATTCATTGTGCCGTGCCGCCTTTAGAAGGTCTAAGCAGCTGTCATACTGGTCAACCGGATAGGCTCCGTCCACCCGGATATTCTGCCCCTTTAATTCTTTCAGGTAATCATAAAAAATATCCGCATGCGCCAGTTCCTGCCCGGCGGTAAACAGAAACACCGACTCAATCACCGGCAGGCCCTGCTTCTTTGCTTTCTCTGCTGCCAAGGTATAGCGGTTCCTGGCCTGGCTCTCCCCGGCAAATGCACGGATCAGGTTTTTTGCTGTCTCACTGTTCTTAAAGTCAATCATGGAAAATCTCCTTCTCTTATCAGATTTTCCATTATTATCTCTTCCCTTCCCAAAAATATACCAGGCAAGCCTTTATTTCCGGCACCGGAATACCGGATCCGCCGGATAAATGCCCGCCGTCTTCTGCATCACCCGCTGCACGGCATCCTTCGACTGTTTCCAATCGGCGTCCTTATTCCGGTAATCATATTTCTCAATCAGCCAGTCGATATCCTCCTGCACCCGATCCAAATTCGCGGCCATCAGTTCCCCCAGCTTCGGGATCCAATGCTGCTTCTCCTCCGGCTTTAACTTTTCCTCACAGGCCGCCAGGACATCTGCAAAATGGCGCAGGCAGAACCCTTTAGACCCCATCAGCAGTTCACAAAACCCCGGGTCATTGCGCAGCATATAGACAAACGTATCCAGCATCCTCCCATAGATCTCCTCCATGCGCCCGCAGATATAGCAATGGCTCTCCTCCGACCGGAGCCATTCCTTTGCCGGGAAAGAGCCCCTGCCCTCCCCTGCCTGGCCCGTTTTCCTGAAACGCCCCAAAAAACCGGCGCTTTTCCCCGGGACATAATGTGCCATCTGCTTTTTCAGTTCTTCCCTCATATGCTCCAGCCGCGATTTGAAGATCCATGCATTCCCCAGGCTGTTGCCATAATCATACATCATCTTTGTATGGTGCCTGCAAAACCCCTTCCGGCTGGTCTCCCCCCGGATATCATCCTCCATATAAGAGGATCCAAGGACAAATTCCAGGTTCTCCTGCTCCAGCTTCCTCTCCAGCCAGCAAAACAGGCACTCATCCCCGGATTTGCACGCATCCGTCAGTTCAATCGTGTACAATTTCTCCTTCATCGCTTTTCCTATCTTTTTGGCTGCCTCTTTGTCCCTACCATTATACACATTATAGAGCCAAAATTCAATCTAATCTGTGGATGAGGGGGATTGTTTTGAGGGGAGGGGATAAATCCCTTCCCAATTCCAAGATAAAATCTCGCATTTTTAGGATTAGTGCTATATAGACTAGTGTCTTGACCACATTATATCTGGCGAAAATCCGCAGGATATTTGTTCATCTGCAAGGCGGATTTTCGACGGCGCAGCGGTGGCTACGGCTAGAAAATCCAACGCAGCAGGTGAGCAAATAGGCAAGGAGGTTTGACTGAATATAATGCGGTCAAGACACTAGGCAGATCCAAGATCTCAACAATATAAGAATTTCCATAGGATACTGTTTTTGCCTCATCCTTTTTGAGCACTTTGCCATAAGTACTACTTTTCCATCCACCACCAGCGCCGGGGGAGTCATGATCCCGTAGGCGGCAATCTGTGTGAAGTCTGTCACATGGTCAATAGCCGTGCCCATTCCTAACTCTGTAAGGGCGGCGCGAACAGAATCCTCTAAAGCGTTGCATTTAGAGCAACCACTGCCCAGCACCTTCACGCCTGATTCAGACTTTGTCGATTCTGTTTGCGCCATTGTTTCTGGGGTACAGTTCTCCACAGCAGCAAGATTTTGTTTCTTCTTTCTTTTTGTTAAACAACCCCATAATCGATTCCTCCTAAAAAATTATATCAGAAAAAATTGGAACACATTGAACAGATAGCCCACAAAGATAGTGCAAATACCAATAAACAGTGCCATCAGCTTCGGCTTCACGGCCTTGCGAAGCATAATCAAAGACGGCAGGCTCAGCGTTGTGACAGCCATCATAAAGGATAAAATTGTTGCCTGTATCCTGACTGATCCTTTGGGTAAGCCGACAAACTCTGAAATCCGGGAGTTTACCACATTTATCCCGGATATGATTGCTTTACCGGACTGGATCGTTTCTCAAAACTGCCATCATGTCGCTATGGAAAGCACAGGTATTTACTGGATGCCTATTTACGAAATACTGGAAGAAGCATTTGGCGGTGATATTACCTTGCTGGTTGTAAACGCACGCCATATGAAGAATGTCCCTGGCAAGAAAACAGACATGCGGGATTCTGAATGGATTTCCACCCTGTTACGTGCTGGGCTTTTGAATGGCAGCCTTCCGATAAAAGCAGAAGGGCAAGGGAAACTTACTTTTCCAACTTCCACGAGGTCCCAGCCGGGAACATTACAAAAATAGAAGCTGAAGACGAAAGCGCTGTTTCTGGAAAACGTGGCTCACTTAATCCTCCATGACGGCGGAAGAACCTTCCGGGTGATTACTGAAACCTTGGACGGCTTAGGCTATGACGTCCATTATAAGGTCCTGGCAGCTTCTGACTATGGAGTGGCCCAGATCCGGAAAAGGGTCTACCTTGTCTGTTTCCGCAAGGGCGGCTATTGTCAGCCGGATTCCTATGAGAAGGCAAAAACCGTATACTTCCAGCCTATCAATATCTATGATAAAAAGGATTATCCGCACCCTACCATAAAACCTTTGAATATCATAAAGAATCTGATTGAAAACAGTTCCCGGCCCGGTGACCTGGTTCTTGATCCGTTTTTAGGTTCCGGCACCACGGCGGCGGCCTGTCTGGAGCTTGGGAGAGCCTACCTGGGATATGAGATAAACCCGGAGTATTTTGGGATTGCTGAAAAAAGGATTCTGGATACCAGGGCAACACTATTCAAAAATGTACAAAAACCAGAATGAAATTTCTTGTTGACTTCATCCTGACAAAATGCTACTATGGAATTGTAATAAAAAGGGGCTGATCATAACTGCCGCCCGTTGGTGATTAATGATTGCTTGTGCAATCATCTCTCGACCCATCAGGAGCCGCCAAGCAAGCTGATGGGTCTTTTTCTGTCTCTGCCTTATCCCGCTTTATGTAAGGTTTACACTTCTGGACTAATGAGACCAGCCCGTTAAGGCCGCCCACAATGCCTGCAAAGATACTCTCAACACGGCTCAGGACTTCTAAGAAGAACATAGACCACATCCTCCTTTCTCTGGTGTTTGCACACCTGCGGCACGAACCTAAGCTGACTTAAGTCCGTCCCGAAGGTGCGCATTCTCCAAATAGGGAGTGCTGCCCGCTTTTCTCTGATGTAAGGATATTATAAGGGATTTAGGAAAAGAATGAAATACCTAAAAGAATGAAATTTGTCGAAAATAAAAACCCACCGGAAGCTTCAATCTTGGCAAAGTCGAGTCTGCTTCCAATGAGTTTAAAGTTAGTTACTGAAAGAATACATGATCCGGTGTCGGGAAATCAAGAACCAAATCGGGACTATCCCAGAGCCATTTTTCTTTTATCAAATGAATTGCGTTCAATATAGAAATTTTGTGTGGTTTTCTTTCCTCCAGCAATCCCCGCTTTGCCTTTATCTTTGCTAACTTTTTCAAATTCATACACGCAAATGTAAGCCCAGCCTTCATTTCCATCCGGCCTTTTCCGTACATCTGTGTATATCGAAAACCATGATTCTCCTTTGCACTTCCAAAGACTCTTTCTATAGTTTCTTTTCTCTTCGCATATAAATCCTTCATTCCCAATGTCTGACGGATCTCTTCGCAGATTTCCATATATGGCTCCCATATATGACGGGTTACGGTTTTTACATGGTTCCTGCCCCCTGTACACTGTGAAAGATACGGGCATTGGGCACAGACTCTCCCGCAACTTTTATACTCCCTGTGCCCATCCCTGTTTGTTGTACGATATGTCAGCGCCTGATTGCCCGCACAGATATAACAATCATAATATTCATCATATACATACTCATATTTCTTGAAGAATCCAGCCATTCTTATCACAGGCAGTTTCGATTGTATAAGCAAATACATTCCTGTGTTCCCAGTGACGTTTTGTAAAGGACTTTTTGAATCTTTCCAAAGTTAGTTGAAATAAAACTTTTATCAAATGGTAAAACATGGTAT
>RAYB01000038.1 GCA_003669055.1 bacterium 1XD21-70 | reverse complement strand
AGAGAGGGAGATATGGCACACGCCTATGGGAGATACCGGAATGTATTTCTATCTTCCGCAGAACTGGCAGAACTCCAAACGGAACTCCCCTCTCTTTGGGAACAGTACATTGAGCGGTTATCCGAGTACATGGAATCCAGCGGAAAAGGATATAAAAACCACGCAGCCACAATCCGGCGCTGGGCGAACGCCGACAAAAAGAAAGAGGAACCGCCTGCCCGGAACCGTGATTACAGCGTGGAGGAAGGAGAAACCATATGATTGAGATTACCGCAGAAGTCCGGGCGGCCATTGACCGGGCCACCGGAGATATGGAGCTTGCCGGGGACGAATACATAGAACAAGCTGACGGGCTTATCCACTGTAAGAAATGCCATGGCAGCCGCCAGACTGTCGTGCCCAGGTTCGGAGGCTCCGGCTATTTCATGCCCCGCTGCCTCTGTCCCTGCCAGCAGAAGGCGCAGGAGGAACGGAAAGCCATGGAGGAACAGAAGGAACGCATGGAGCGTATCAAACGCCGGAAGGCGCAGGGGCTTCAGGACAGATACCTTTATGATTACACTTTTGCCAATGATAACGGCCAGAATCCCGTCATGGAGAAAGCCCACGCCTATGTGGAGCATTGGAAGGAGGCATACTGGGACAATGCCGGCCTTCTGCTTTTTGGTGACGTGGGAACCGGGAAATCCTTTTTTGCCGGCTGTATCGCCAATGCCCTGCTTGACCGTGACGTGCCGGTTCTGATGACAAATTTCCCGTCTATCCTGAACCGGCTGACCGGCGTGTTTGCCGAGGACAGGGCGGCCTTTATCGCTAGCCTGGACGATTACAGCCTGCTTGTCATTGATGATTTAGGAGTGGAGCGCAGTACCGAGTATGCCATGGAGCAGATGTTCACCGTCATTGACAGCCGATATCGGAGTAAGAAGCCGTTGATTGTCACAACCAACCTGAAACTGGAAGAAATCAAGAACCCGCCAGACCTTGCCCACGCAAGGATTTATGACCGCATACTGGAACGGTGTGCGCCGATTCTTTTTTCCGGTAAAAATTTCCGGGAGGAAGGAGCCAGGGCGACCAAAGCGGCGGCGAAAGAGATTGTGAGTAAGGGATAACAAAACCTGATTGTATGTAAAGGAGAATTTATGGGCAGCGAGAAAATCACAGAGGACATTACCACCACGACACCGGCTAAGGACGCTCCCGCACTGGTGAAGAAGATTGGCCGGACTACCTACATTGTGAGGGTTCATTTCAGTAAGACCAGCAGGGAAACCATGAGCGACAAAATCAAGCGTATGCTGAAAAATGAGATACAGCAGATGTAAAAACGATAATAGAAACAGGCCGGGAATCAGAAATGCGCTGGCTCCCGGCTTGTAAAATCAGGAGGTTTATGGTAGTATGGAGATACGAAAACAGAAGGGAAAGCAGGTGGGAAGATTGACAGTGACGGAACAGATAGACCAGAAACATCAGGAAGATTTACAGAGGCTAAGAGGCTTTCGCCTGCTTGATGATGATTTCCTCACAAAGTGTTTTGAGGGAGATACGGCAAGCATAGAACTGGTATTGCAGATTGTTCTGGAAAAACCGGATTTAAAGGTGCTGGACGTCCGCACCCAGGTATTTGTGGAGAACCTGCTGAACCGTTCAGTGAGGTTGGATATTCTGGCTACAGACAGCACAGGGGCAAAACTGAACGTGGAGGTACAGCGCTCCGACAAAGGAGCCGGGAGAAAAAGAGCCAGGTACAACAGCAGCATGATGGACGCAAACCTTTTGAAGAAAGGCGAGGACTTCGACAAGCTGCCGGAAACGTGGGTAATCTTTATTACAGAGAATGACGTAATGGGAAAAGGGCTGCCGCTCTATCCGATTGAGCGGTGCTTTTTAGGAATCGGGGAAAGATTTGAGGACGGTTCGCACATACTGTATGTAAATGGCGCTTACCGTGGAGATACGCCAATCGGGAAGTTAATGCACGACTTCTCCTGCACAGACGCAGCGGATATGTACTATGGGACACTGGCGGACAGGGTGAGATTTTTCAAAGAGAGCAAGGAGGGAATCGAGATTATGTGCCGTGCTATGGAAGATATGAGGAATCAGACATTGAAAGAGGGAATGAAAGAAGTTGCGCTCCGTATGTTGGCGGCTGGCAAATATGCTTTAGAGGAAATCGTTAATATTTCAGGACTTTCTCTTGAGGAAGTCAAACAACTGAAAGCTGATAGAAGCACATAGGCAGCGTTATAGAGCCGGGAATCTAAAAAACAGGTTCCTGGCTCTATTTTTTTGCCCTGAAATGTAAATTTTTTGTGAATATGATTAAAAAGTCCTTTACAAAACGTCACTGGCAAAACCGCAAAATCTATACTGATTTCCTGCGGCGCGCGGCTGGCGGTATTCGATATTGCCGAGCTGCGGGAGGTCACAGCCTATGATGAGCTGGAACTGGACACCCTGGGGGACCGGAAAACCGCCCTGTTTCTCATTATGAGCGATACCGATGACAGCTTTAACTTCC
This sequence comes from bacterium 1XD21-70, assembly GCA_003669055.1. Classification (GTDB taxonomy): domain Bacteria; phylum Bacillota; class Clostridia; order Lachnospirales; family Lachnospiraceae; genus Brotaphodocola. Next base: position 48,901 of record RAYB01000038.1, on the reverse strand, counting down.
TGATTTCCATGTGCTATACCCAGCTGTTTAACCTCCTGTGCGAGAAAGCGGACGATGTGTACGGCGGCAGGCTCCCGGTCCATGTGCGCTGCCTGATTGACGAGTGCGCCAACATCGGGCAGATTCCAAAGCTGGAAAAGCTGGTCGCCACCATCCGAAGCCGGGAGATTTCCGCCTGTCTGGTATTGCAGGCGCAGTCCCAGTTAAAGGCCATCTACAAGGACAATGCTGACACCATCATCGGAAATATGGACACTTCCATCTTTCTGGGCGGCAAGGAACCCACCACCTTAAAGGAGTTAGCCGCCGCCCTGGGAAAAGAAACCATTGACACCTACAACACCGGGGAGAGCCGGGGACGGGAAACCTCCCACTCTCTCAACTATCAGAAATTGGGGAAAGAGCTGATGAGCCAGGATGAGCTTGCGGTGATGGACGGTGGAAAATGTATCCTCCAGCTGCGGGGCGTCCGCCCGTTTTTGTCAGATAAATATGACATCACCAAGCACCCCAATTTTCAGTACACCGCCGACGCGGACGATAAGAACGCCTTTGACATTGAAGCGTTTTTGTCCACCCGGCTCAAACCAAAACCCAGCGAGGTCTACGATGTGTTTGAAGTTGACGTAGACACCGAGGGCGAATAATCCCGTTCCGCGAGAAAGGAGTGATCTTATCTACCCGCCAGGGTCCCTGAAACCTGCCTCGGTTGAGGCCATTGGCGTACAAAGCGGACAGCTCAACAAAAAAATGAAGAAGGAGGATAGCCGGAATCGAGCCGCCCAAAATTCAGGGCGGTTTTGTTGTCCGGCTTTTGTATGCCTATGAACCAACACTAACCACAAAGCGATTCCGGCTAAATTAAAGTATGGAATTTTTCAACAGCGCAATCGAAGTTTTGCAGACCCTCGTGATCGCACTGGGAGCCGGCCTCGGTATCTGGGGCGTCATCAACCTGCTGGAAGGTTATGGCAATGACAACCCTGGGGCCAATGCTCATGTGCGGTAAAGTAACACACAAGAATTTGATAGACAGTAACCCACTATTCCGTTATTTAGCCATAGATTAATTTCTTCGATATAAAACTTTAACAACTGTTCTCTTGACTCATAAAACAAGGAGTAGCAACCCCAACCGAGTCAGCCAATGGTAGGTGAAAGAGTTTTAACTACTGTTTTGATAGAAATATTTGTGATTGTTATAAATGACTATTTTTAAAGAGTTTATTAACTTTTGTTGAAGCATATTGCATATAAGCTATTTTTGTGATAGTTTATAATTAACTTAGAGAATGTATGTAAAATAGAGGGAGGAGATTCCAATGGGAAATATTATTTTGTAACCAATCAAGGCACAATAAAAGGAGGTCAATCATGAAAAAAGTAATCCTGTTTTTAGCAAGTATATGTTGTTTTCTGTTGGGTGGTACACCTGTATTGGCAGCAGAGAATGATGATGCAAAGAACTATATCTCCGAGTTTGTACAGGAAATTTCCAAAGATGAAGACTATGCTATATGGACAGAATCTACTCCCATTTTTGGTTATGAATTATATGGAGCAGATTTGGAAAACATAGTTGGCGATTTGTATTATATGAATAGTAATGGAGAAAATGTAGGATATGTTATTATTAACAGAGAAGGAAATACAATATTGGAATTTTCTGTTGGTACGCCTGCATATGATAATATGTCTGAGACTTTAAAAACAGACGAAGCAAAACGAGTATATGTAAATGCCATGCCAGCTGTTTTGAATGGCACTATATATTCTGAACTTAATATGTCTGGTGAGACATTGAAAAGCTTCGATGCATTTACTGGTGCAGAGCTGATGTATGATCCTCATGAACAGGGAGGAAATTGCATAGTTGGTGCTATTAGCAATTTAATGTGGCATTGGTCAATAAATGGTTACAGTAATTTGGCTAACGGTATGACATTTGAAGGCGTTGAAGCAGAAATTGACCGTTTAATCAATTCACATGGTGGATATGCAAATGATAATATTCCGGCAACTATCAAGGATTATGTCAAGAGTAAGGATAATAGTTATTCTGTTACTGTAACTAATAAATGGAATCCCTCTTTTACCAATGTGAAATCAGAAGTTGGATCAAGACCTTGCCTGTTGGGATTTGCAGCAGGCAGCCCTTATAGTGATAAAGAAGGACATATGACGGTTTGTGTAGGAACAAGAGAAGTCAATGGTGTGCAATACTGTAAAGTTATGGACGGTTGGTCTACCTCTATTTCAGAGAAAAAATGGGGGAGTTATAACGATTTCATGTCGAAAGTAAAATTGTCAAAGTAATAAAGTAACATCAAAAAGTAGGGATGTTTCTTTTTTGAGAACTCCCCTCTTTTTGTTATTTGGGAGGTATCATTTTGAAAAAAATTGTGTTTTTAATCGTCACACTTTTATTGATATGCTTATTGCCTGCTTGTCAAAAAAAATCTGATAATAATACAACACCTACAGGATATCCTTCTAATGAAATTGATCAGCCTCAGATTATGTATAACGATACTATTTTTTATTATTGGGCAACAGGGTTTGATGAGGAATTACCAAATAACTATATATATGTTGGTACAGTCGAAGAAGTTGATAATGAAACACCACCATCTGAAAATTTTGTTGGAAGTCGTATAGATGTAGGGCAAAAGATTTATGCCGATGATAAAAAATCTGATACAATCTATGTGGAATATGAAAATGGTTATGCCCGTTTTTCTTTATCATCTACTCAGAAATAAGCAGCAACTTTGGAGTTTTAGCTTATACCCTCCTATATGCATATGTTTAGATGAATAATTCCATCAAAGGTTAATAAAAACTAAATATTCCGCCGCCCCGCAGCGGCACACAAAGCAGTAAATCCGAAAAAGATTTGCTGCTTTTTTTGCGGTGTGCCTAGCGGCGCACGTTTCTAATGGGTGAAAGTCCCCAATCCGCCCTAGTAGTGGGAAGGATACAGCCAAGACCAAGGGTGTCCATCGTGAGGTGGAATCCGAAGGAAGGTGGAGGCAAATCTCCGGTCTGACGAACAGAAATCACATAAGGCTACAGTTAAGGATAAGGTTGCCGCACAAACTGAAGTCCAATAACTACTCGGAATTAACTGTGGTAAATGTGGCAGATAGATGGAGAGAAAGAAACGTGTGGTACCTAGGGAGGTCTCGTCAGCAAGTGGAAACGGAGTATGAAACTTGTAGTAACAACGAATGACGAGAAGTCAGCAGAGGTCATAGTACCATTGTGGTTGCAAACATGGTGGGAAGGACTGAACTTTAGGAGATGTGAGTAAATGAATGTAACCAAAGATGGATTTAAGGACAGACAACTTCATATAGAGGACTATCTGCAAATGGTATCTGCGGAACAGAAAGAGTATGCAGAAGTGTCCGCCCATCAGAGGATTGCTGAAAACAATGACATCATCACAGATTTTCAGACGGACAATCTAATGGAGCAGATTTTACACAAAGATAACCTTAATAAGGCTTATAGGAAAGTAAAATTAAATAAAGGCGCAGGAGGTGTTGACGGAATGAGCGTGGATGAACTTCTGGGCTTTCTGAAAGATAACCAAAAGCAACTAATCCAAAGAATAAGAGATGGGAAATATAAGCCTAATCCAGTCCGCAGGGTAGAAATACCCAAAGAAACAAAAGGCGAATTCAGAAAACTAGGAGTGCCCAATACGGAAAACAGGATTATACAGTGGCTCCTATTGAGGGTCTGGAACTTTCCGACCAGCTGCACGACGCCATAAAATATATTCGCGGGACCTACCAGGAGGCCGAACTGCCGGAGCTGGGCGAGGGGGAAGAAATTGACACTTCTATCCCCGCTGACCCTGATGTAAAAAACTATTCCTACACCGTTGTGGACGGTGCGGTGTACTATCGGGAAAACAGCCGCATGGTGCGCCCTGACCTAAACGCCACCGCCGAGGCTCGTATCAAGGGTCTGGTGGAACTGCGGGACTGTGTGCAGAAGCTCATCGGCCAGCAAATGGACAGCTTTGTTTCGGATGCGGCAATCCGTGAAACCCAGGCCGAATTAAACCGGCTCTATGACGCATTTTCCGCAAAATACGGGCTTATCAATGACCGGGGCAACCGGCTGGCCTTTGCCGATGATTCCAGCTATTATCTGCTCTGCGCGCTGGAAGTCATTGACGATGACGGACATCTGAAGCAAAAGGCGGATATGTTCACCAAGCGCACCATCAAGCCCCATCAGGCTGTTACTGCGGTGGACACCGCCAGTGAAGCCCTGGCTGTTTCCATCGCGGAAAAGGCCGAGGTGGATATGGCGTATATGGCCGAACTGAGCGGAAAAACCCAGGAGGAATTGGCGCTGGAACTGCGGGGCGTGATCTTCCGTCTGCCCGGACCATTGGCGGAGGGGGAAACGCCCCGTTATGTGACAGCGGACGAATACCTATCCGGCAACGTGCGCCGGAAACTGCGGCAGGCACAGCGGGCGGCGGACAAAGACCCCGCCTTTTCTGTCAATGTGGAGGCGCTGACCGCCGCCCAGCCCAAGGATTTGGACGCATCGGAAATCGAGGTGCGCCTGGGCGCTACCTGGATTGACAAAGACTACATCCAGCAATTCATGTACGAAACCTTCCACACCCCGTACTATCTGCAAGGGAAGATTGAGGTCAAGTATGTCCCCTACACCGCCGAGTGGCAGATCACCAGTAAAAACGCCGTTGGGTACGGCGATGTAGCCGCCAATACCACCTACGGAACCGACCGGGCCAACGCCTACAAGATTCTGGAGGACAGCTTAAACCTGCGGGATGTCCGCATCTATGACACCGTTGAGGACGCCGAGGGGCGGGAGCGCCGGGTACTCAACGCCAAAGAAACCACCCTTGCCGCCCAGAAGCAGATGGCGATCCGGGAAGCCTTCCGGGACTGGATTTGGAAGGACCCACAGCGGCGGCAGACGCTGGTGCGCCAGTACAACGAGGAAATGAACAGCATCCGCCCCCGCGAGTATGACGGGCAGCATATCCGGTTTGCGGGCATGAACCCGGAAATTACGTTACGGGAACACCAGAAAAACGCCATCGCCCATGTGCTGTACGGCGGGAACACCCTGCTGGCCCATGAGGTGGGCGCGGGCAAGACCTTTGAAATGGTAGCCGCCGCAATGGAATCCAAGCGGCTGGGCCTGTGCCAGAAATCCCTCTTTGTGGTGCCGAACCACCTGACCGAGCAGTGGGCGTCCGAGTTTTTACGGCTCTATCCTTCCGCGAATATCCTTGTCACCACCAAAAAGGATTTTGAAAGCCACAACCGCAAGAAATTCTGCGCCAGAATCGCCACCGGGGACTATGACGCGGTGATTATCGGACACAGCCAGTTTGAGCGTATTCCCATCAGCCGGGAACGGCAGGAGCGCCTGCTGCGGGAGCAGATCAATGAGATTACCGATGGGATTGCCGAGGTGGAGGCCAGCGGCGGGGAACGCTTTACCGTCAAGCAGCTGGAACGCACCAAAAAATCGTTGGAGGCAAGGCTGGAAAAATTGCAGGCCGAAGGCCGCAAGGACGATGTGATTACCTTTGAACAGCTGGGCGTGGACCGTCTGTTTGTGGACGAGAGCCACAATTATAAGAACCTCTTTTTATACACCAAAATGCGGAATGTGGCAGGTTTATCTACCACTGACGCGCAGAAATCCTCCGATATGTTTGCCAAATGCCGCTACATGGACGAGATCACCGGCAGCAGGGGCGTTGTGTTCGCCACCGGAACGCCGGTCAGCAACAGTATGACCGAACTTTATACCATCCAACGCTACCTCCAGTATGAGCGGCTCCAGGAATTGAACATGACCCATTTCGACTGCTGGGCCAGCCGGTTCGGGGAAACAGTGACAGCCCTGGAACTGGCCCCGGAGGGGACCGGCTACCGGGCGCGGACAAGGTTTTCCAAATTCTTTAACCTGCCGGAACTGATGAACCTGTTCAAAGAGGTTGCGGACATTAAAACCGCTGACCAGCTGGACCTGCCCACCCCGGAGGTGGAATACCACAACATCGTGGCAAAGCCCACCGAACACCAGCAGAATATGGTGAAGGCCCTCTCCGAGCGCGCCGCCAAAGTCCATTCGGGGACCGTTGACCCATCAACCGACAATATGCTGAAAATCACCTCGGATGGCCGCAAGCTGGGGCTGGACCAGCGCATCATCAACCCCATGCTGCCGGACGAACCCGGTACAAAAGTCAACCAGTGCGTGGACAATATCCTGCAAATCTGGCGGGACGGACAGCCGGAAAAGCTGACCCAGCTGGTGTTTTGCGACATTTCCACACCCCAGGCGGCTGGCTCCAAAAAGGTGGCTAAAACGCTGGATAACCCGATGCTTCATGCGCTGGAACAAGCAATTCCAGAGCCGGAGAAACCGCTGGCCTTTACGGTCTATGAGGACATCCGGCAGAAACTCACCGCAAAGGGTATGCCCGCCAGCCAGATCGCTTTTATCCATGAAGCAAATACCGAAGTCCGCAAAAAGGAGCTGTTCTCCAAAGTCCGCTCCGGCCAGGTGCGCGTCCTGTTAGGCTCCACCCAGAAGATGGGGGCCGGGACCAACGTGCAGGATTTGCTGGTGGCGCTTCACGATCTGGACTGCCCCTGGAGGCCCGGAGATCTGGCACAGCGAAAAGGGCGGATCGAGCGCCAGGGCAACCAGAACCCGCTGGTCCATGTTTACCGCTATGTGACCGAGGGGACCTTCGACGCATACCTCTGGCAGACGGTGGAGAACAAGCAGAAATTCATCTCCCAGATCATGACCTCAAAATCTCCGGTCCGCAGCTGTGACGATGTGGACGAAACCGCCCTGTCCTTTGCGGAGATCAAGGCCCTGTGTGCCGGGGACCCCCGCATCAAGGAGCGTATGGACCTGGATGTGGAGGTATCCCGCTTAAAGCTGATGAAGGCCGACCACCAGAGCAAGCAGTACCGGCTGGAAGATCAGCTGTTAAAGCACTTCCCGGAGGAGATTGAAAAACACAAAGGCTTTATCCAGGGCCTGGAAACAGATATGGAAACCCTGGCGGCACACCCACACCCAACAGACGGATTTACCGGCATGGAAGTCCGGGGCGATACGCTCACCGACAAAGAGAACGCCGGAGCCGCCCTTCTGGACGCCTGCAAGGAGGTTAAAGGCTCCGAGCCGGTGCAGGTCGGCAGCTACCGGGGATTTGCTATGTTTGTAACCTTTGACGCTTTCCAGAAGGAATATATGCTCCAACTGAAAGGCAGGATGACCCACCGTACCGCCCTGGGCGCGGACCCGCGCGGCAACCTGACCCGGATTGACAACGCGCTTTCCCAGATGCCCCAGCGGTTGGAAAGCGTCAAAATCCAGCTGGATAACCTTTATCAGCAGCAGGCCGCCGCAAAGGAGGAAGTGGGCAAAGCCTTCCCCTATGAGGAGGAATTGCGGGTCAAGAACGCCCGTCTGGTGGAGCTGGATATGGAGCTGAACATGGACAGCAAGGGCCAGTCCCGTCCAGAAGCGGCGATTGCCAAGCGCGAAAGGCCCTCGGTGCTGGAAGGGCTGAAACGCCCCATCCCGCCCCGCAGCATGGAAAAGAAACCCAGACAACAGGAACAGGAGGCAAGATAATATGAACAGCAACGAAAAGAATACGGCCCTTTATGAGAAGATGGCCGCTGAACAGGATACCTTCCGGGATTGGCTGAAAAGCCAGTCCCCGGAGGAGGTCTTAAACCATGCCTATGAGTACACCGTCCGGGAGGACATTGTGATGGCGATGGAGGTATTGGAGCTGACAGACGCCCAGGCCCAGGCGCTGCTGGATTCCCCTTCGCCGCTGGCTGATGTGTACCGCCATTTTGAAAAGCTGGAAACCGGCTATATGGATGTGATCCGGGAAAGCATTGAGGAACGGGCGAATGAGATGCACAGGGCAAAAGAGGAACAGAGAGCCGCCCCGGTCTATCCCCACTCCGCCGCCTATGCGTCCGAGCATGGGGAGATGGCGCAGTACCGCGCCTCCCTGCAAGTCAGTCTTGCCTGCAAAGAAGCCACCCGGCAGGCCATTAACGCCCACTATGGGGATAACCGCCTGAATACCGAGGCCGCTGTCAAAGAAGTGCTGGAACAGTTCGGGCCGGAGCGTATGCAGTACATCCTTGCCAATACGGTGCTGAAAAAGGAGCATGACGGGCGCATCTTCCGCGATAACAAAGCCTGGGCGAAAACAATCCCCATGCCGGAGGATGGCGGCGATCCCCGCCACAGCTATGTCCTGGTGGTGGATAAGGTCAACCCCGGCCTGACCGACCTGTTTTTGAAACAGGCGCGGAAAGCCATTCAAGCCCCGGAGAAAGGCTCCGTCCTGGAAAAACTCAAACAGGAGCCGCCGGAACGCAGACCCGCCGCCCCTAAGAAACGGGAACCGGAACGATGAGCGCGGCAAAGCGGAAACGGGAGGTGCAGGTGAATTTCCGGGTTTCACCGGAGGAGCTTGCTCTGATCGAGCAGAAAATGTCCCAGCTTGGAACCGTCAACCGGGAAGCCTATCTGCGGAAAATGGCGCTGGACGGCTATGTGGTAAAGCTGGATTTGCCGGAGCTGAAGGAGCTGGTGTCCCTGATGCGCTATTTCAGCAACAACTTAAACCAGCTGACCCGCAAAGTGCATGAAACCGGGCGGGTTTATGACGCTGACCTGGAGGATATATCCCAGCGGCAGGAACAGCTTTGGGACGGTGTGCAGAAGATACTGACCCTGCTTTCCAAGCTCTCCTGACCGGACAGCTTGCCCCATCTGCGGAGGGAGGAACGGCGTTCTTCGCCGCGCCTTCCTCCGCTTTTTCTTTTTGACGCTATTTCCTTTCGTGCTACAATCATGTATAATAGTAGCACGAAAGGAAGTGAGGGCATGACACAGTTTGAACAGCTGGACACGATTTTAGAGGGACAACACGGTATGCTCCAAACATCAGAGGTGGTGAAACGGGGAATTCCAAAATCCGTTTTTTACAACTATGTGAAGGAAAAAGAATTGGAACAGGCGGCACATGGGGTTTATGTATCGCCGGATGCCTGGGTCGATGGGATGTACCTGCTCCATTTACGATGCAGCCAGGGGATTTTTTCTCATGAAACGGCGCTGTTTTTCCATGATCTGACCGACCGGGAGCCTTCCCCCTATTCCATTACCGTCAGACGGGGATACAGCACGACCAGATTGAAAGCGGACGGGATTTTGGTCTACACCATAAAACCGGAGCTACATGACGTCGGAAAGAGTACGGCTCAAACCCCTTTCGGGCATACGGTTCCGGCTTATGATATGGAGCGGACCATCTGCGACCTGCTTCGCTGCCGGAGCAGCATTGAGATGCAGACATTTCAAGGGGCGCTCAAAATGTACGCCCGCAGGAAAGAGAAAAACCTGCGGAGGCTGATGCAGTATGCAGGGCTGTTCCGGGTTGAAAAAATTTTGCGGCAGTATTTGGAGGTGCTATTATGATAAAGACAGCAAGGCAGCTGAAAGATTTGATCCGCAATCTCGCAAAGGAGAAATCGGCGGACGCACAGATTTTGATGCGGAACTATATGATGGAGCGTTTTCTGGAACGCATTTCCCTTTCTGAGTATCGGGATAACTTTATTTTGAAAGGCGGGATGCTGGTTGCCGCAATGGTAGGGTTGGATGCCCGGTCTACAATGGATTTAGACGCAACCGTCAGAGGAGCCAGCGTGAATGTGGAGGACATTGAAAATCTGATGTCCTCCATCATAGCAGTCCCCATTGAGGACGGAGTGGAGTTCCAGGTGAAAAGCATTTCGGAAATCATGGACGAGGCCGAGTATCCGGGGATTCGGGTCAGCATGGCCACTGTTTTTGACGGAGTGGTGACGCCGCTGAAAATTGATATTTCTACCGGGGATGTGATTACGCCAAGGGCAGTCCGGTACAGCTTCCGGCTTATGCTGGAGGAACGCTCCATTGATATTTGGGCGTACAATCTGGAAACCGTACTTGCGGAAAAGCTGGAAACAATGATTGCCCGGACCATAACAAACACCCGCATGAGGGATTTTTATGACCTCTACATTTTGGAACAGCTTCACAGAAAAACGCTGGATTCCGATATTCTCCGCCACGCGCTCCTTGCTACTGCCCGCAAGCGTGGGACGGAGGGGCATTTGAAAGAGGCGAAGGAAGTGTTTTCCGAAGTAGAAAACAGCCATGCGATGCAGGCGCTTTGGTCCGCTTATCGCAAGAAATTTTCCTATGCGGCTGATCTGGAATGGAACACCGTTATGGGTGCGGTCCACCGTTTGTATGCTCTGACAGAGGACGGTGAGGCGGAATGAAAAAGCGCGGGTATTACTGTAAAATCTGCGGCGAGTGTAAATCAAATGAAAAGTTTTCGGGTAAAATATCTGAAACAATAATGAGGTAAGTTAATGGGGGATGTTCCCCATCAGTTATGAGGGCGTTCTGTCCGGTTTATGAAAATGCCAGACACCGTCTGTTAAATTGTCATAGTCCCATTACTGCGGGCTTTTGACGATCTCCAATGAGAACAAGCGCAGCTTTTATGAAAAAGACAGCAAGATATTTGGGGCATTTGTTTTTTGGTGGTTTCGTGGTATAATCGTCCATAGGCAAGGAGGGAGCAAAATTGAATCACGATTTGCAGATTAACCAAAATGCGGCACAGACCTATCATTCTATCCGCAATTCGATTGTTTCCGCGCAGCACCGTTTAAGCGCGGCGGTAAATTCCACTATGGTAATCACCTATTGGGAAATAGGCGAACAAATTTATAAAGCGTGTGGGGAAAATGACCGGGCCGAGTATGGAAAGAAGCTGCTGCAATATTTGTCTGAACAGCTGACTGCTGAATTTGGAAAGGGTTTTAGTGTTCAGGGATTACGCAATATGCGGCAATTTTACTGCACCTTTCCAATTCGCTCCACACTGTGGAGCGAATTGAGCTGGTCCCACTACCGGCTTTTGATGCGTGTGCCAGACGAGCAGGCAAGGACTTTCTATGCGGAAGAATGTGTAAAGTCCGCGTGGAGTGTCCGGCAGCTGGAACGGCAGATCAATACAATGTACTATCAACGTATTTTAGCCAGTCAGGATAAATCGCTTGTAGCAAAAGAAATCCAGACTACCGAGCCAAAACCGGAATATGAAAAGATCGTCAAGGACCCCTATGTGATGGAGTTTTTGCAGATTCAACCGGACACCCATGTGTATGAGGGCGAATTGGAGCAAGCCTTGATCGACCATCTTCAGCACTTCCTTTTAGAGCTTGGACGCGGTTTTTCATTTGTGGCGCGCCAAAAGCGGTTTACACTGGATGGGCAGGACTTTTTCATCGATTTTTTATAACTATATTCTGAAATGCTTTGTCCTCATAGATTTGAAAATGGGCAAGCTGACCCATCAGGATTTAGGACAAATGCAGATGTATGTGAACTATTATACCCGTGAAATGATGAATGAGGGGGATTCACAGCCGATTGGTATTGTTCTTTGTGCGGACAAAGGGGATTCCATTGTAAAATATACGCTGCCGGAAGATAATCATCAAATATTTGCGTCTAAGTATTTTACTTATTTGCCATCAGAAGAAGAATTGAAACGGGAGCTGAACCTGGACAGCTTTTATAAGCTGGAAGAATCAGATGGGAACCAGTAATAAAGTCTGCCCCGGCTGCGGCAAAAAAATGAAACAGCAGTTTATCGGCTTGCAGCATTGTAAATGCGGGATAAGCTGGAAAAAGGACATCGGATTTTTTGAGCGCACCAGCGATATGGCCTTTGCGTTAGAACGCCGGAACATTGGAAAAAAGGTCAAACAAATTCCGGTAATCCGATATAAAAATAGTGAATAAAAAACAAGCGGTCTGCGTATGCAGGCCGTTTTGTTATGAAGGGAGGATTCCATCATGGCAACCACACGCATCATGCCGCTGCACATCGGCAAGGGCCGCACCGAAAGCCAAGCGGTCAGTGACATTATCGACTATGTAGCCAACCCACAAAAGACAGACAATGGCAGGCTCGTCACCGGCTTTGCGTGTGACAGCCGGGTAGCCGATGCCGAGTTTCTGCTGTCAAAACGGGAGTACATTTCCACCACTGGACGGGTACGCGGCGCGGACGATGTACTTGCCTACCATGTCCGGCAGTCCTTTGTCCCCGGCGAGATTACCCCGGAAGAAGCCAACCGGCTGGGCGTGGAGTTTGCAAAGCGGTTCACCAAGGGAAATCACGCCTTTGTGGTCTGCACCCATATCGACAAATCACATATCCATAATCACATCATCTGGAACGCGGTCAATCTGAACTGTGACCGGAAATTCCGAAACTTCTGGGGCAGCACCCGCGCGGTCCGGCGGCTGAATGATACCATCTGCGTTGAGAACGGCTATTCCATTGTAGAGGACCCAAAACCGCATGGAAAAAGCTATAACAAGTGGCTGGGGGACCGGGCAAAGCCCTCCCACCGGGAGCAGCTCCGTATGATGATTGACCAGGCATTGGAACAGAAACCGGCAGACTTTGACGGGCTGTTAAAGCTGCTTGCGGAAATGGGCTGTGAAGTGTCGCGCCGGGGACAGGCAATCCGGCTCAAAGCCCCCGGCTGGAAGAATGTTGCCCGCATGGATGGAAAGCTGGGACAAGGGTACAGCGAAGATGAAATACGGGCGGTCCTTGCCGGAGAAAAGCAGCATACGCCCCGTAGAAAGGACGCAGTTTCAACTCCCACTCCGAAGGTCAATCTTCTGGTGGATATTCAGGCAAAATTGCAGGCCGGAAAAGGCGCTGGCTATGCGCGCTGGGCAAAGGTATTTAACCTCAAACAGATGGCGCAGACGATGAACTATCTCACCGAGCATGGCCTGCTGGAATACGCAGTCTTGGAAGAAAAAGCGGCTGCTGCTACCACCCGCCACAATGAACTGTCGGCCCAGATCAAGGCGGCGGAAACCCGCATGGCGGAGATAGCCGTATTGCGGACCCACATCATCAATTATGTGAAAACCCGCGAGGTCTATGCGGCCTACCGCAAGGCGGGATATTCCAAGAAATTTTTAGCGGAACATGAAGCGGATATTCTGCTCCACAAGGCGGCAAAGCAGGCATTTGACGATTTGGGTATCAAGAAGCTGCCCACCGTCAAGAGCTTGCAGGCCGAGTATGCCCAGCTGTTGGAAGGAAAGAAAAAAGACTATGCCGAGTACCGGCAATCCCGCGAGGAAATGCGGGAACTGCTGACCGCAAAAGCCAATGTGGACCGGCTGATGGGATACGGGGAAGAACACCAAAATGAAGGGAAAAAAGAACAGGGACAAGACCGCTGACGCGCCCGTTTTTTCGTATTTTCTCACCGCCGCAGGCAGGTGAAAAGCGTTCCGAAGGAACGCGCAGCCACAGAATGAAATTCTGTGTTCAAAAGGGGCTTGGGGAATCCCCAACAAGCAGCGCCAGGAGCCGGATGGCTATCCTGGGGCATTGCTTGCCACGTTGTCCCGCACTCTGGGACAACCCACGCACTTTGGAGGCTTGGGGTGTCTATCAGATGTGTCCAGAAAAAGTGAACCCCCGTGTTCATTTGCACCCTCCCCTATATCTTCAACACAATGTCCACAAAAAATTCCGTGCCGCTGTTGGAGGCTTTTGCTGAGCCACCATACTTTTCCGCTGTGGCAGCGATGGCAGCAAGCCCGATTCCGTTTCCGTTGCGCTTTGTGGAAAGGTAGCCGTCCTTCCCTTTCCTGACTTTCCCGTCAAAGCTGTTGGTGGAAACGACATACAGCCTGCCGTGGCGGATCTGTGTGGTCAGGCAGAAATACCGGGAGGCTTCCGGTACGGTCAGGCATCCGGCGATGGCGTTGTCCATCAGGTTTCCGAACAGCCCCGTCATGTCAAGCTCCAAAAAGGGGAACGGCTCTGGAAGTTCGATGCTCCAGTCCGTCCGGATGCCAGATGCTGTGGCTATCTCATGGTAATGGCCGAAAAGGGCGTTCAGTGTCGCGTTCTTACAGTAATTTGCAATGGCGTGCCGGTCAAGTATGGTTTCATATTCCGCTACGTGCGCCCGGATGCTGCCGTTATCGCCCTGCTCGGCAAGGGAGGCAATCAGTCGCAGGGAATGGCGGAAATCATGGCGGAGCTTCGCAGTCTGCCGGACGTGTTCTAACAGCACATGGTACTGGCGGGACTGCATCTCAAGCAGCTGGAAGCGTTCCTTTAATTCTGCCTGTTCCAGTATGAGCGCCGCACCGCGGTAGAACAGGATATAGAACCCTGTAAGGACTGCGAGCGCGCCTGCCTCAGCCACAGGGAAGATCCAGTACATGCGTCCGGTGTGGAGGGTGGCATAGGACTGGGGGATGGCAATCACGTTCATGATCAGTGAAACAGCGGAAATCACAACCGTGGAATACCAGATTTTTGGGAAGCCAATCCGGTCCACCGTCCATGTGAAATGCCGTGTGACCGGCCGGAAGAAAGCGGCAAGCAGCAGGAGGGAGATCATGAGCTGGAAAAGCGCGGCTTCCGGGGAAAGGTCTGCCGCGCCCGATGCAGGATGGAGGAAAGCATCGAAGGAACAGGCAAACTGTGCCGGGAAGGATTCTATGGCGCAGACCCCCACATAAATAGCGAGGGAGCGGGGCAGGTCCAGGTCTACCGTGCGGCGGTACAGGAAAAAGAACAGCGCCAGGGATGGGAACAGCATCCAGTTCATGTGGATGGAAAACAGTGCGTAAAGCAGGGCTGTGGCAGCAGCGCAGGGCATGAGGGCAGCGGCACACAGCGCGGCAGTCTTTGACGGCGTAAACCGCATCCGTCCTTTTGCCGGAAGGTAACAGGACACCGCGCCTGGAATAAGGACCAGCAGCTGCAGGAGCGCTGACAGAAGCCTGTGCATATCCATGTTCATTCCCCCCTCCTGTGCCGCTGTCTGCTGCGTATTTTCTCAAAATGGTAATCGCTTGCCATCTGCTCTACCCTGGCACTGTCACGCACACGGACCGGGAACCTGGCTCCGCTTTCCATGACGCAGCATCCGTTTTTAAATTCAAGGATGAATTCGGCATTCACGGCAATACCTTTATTGATGGGGATGAAGCGGGCGTCGCCGCCTGTTTTTTCCATGAATTCCGGCATGGTCATGCGGCACCGCAGCCCCCTGCCGTCTGCAAGTGTGACCATTATGTAATGTGCGTCCGTGGCTGCGGAAGCAATGTCACTCAGGAACACGCGCACGGTTTTCCTGTCCGCGGCAAGTTCTATGTATTTCTGTTCCTGCGGCAGCACTTTCACGGCATCCGCCAGTATGTCAAAGATGCGCTTTTCAGAAAAAGGCTTGGTGACATATTCAAAGGCGTGGCAGGAGAAGGCGTCCGGCATGAAATCTGTGCTGGAGGTCAGGAACACAAGGAGGCAGCCGCTGTCAGACTTACGCATTTCCAGTGCGGCGGCGACCCCGTCCATGCCTTCCATATAGATATCCATGAACACAAGGTCAAAGCTGCCGCCGCTAAACGCCTCAAGAAAATCCCCTGCGCTGCAGAAGGGGACTGCCTCCACAGGGTATCCGGCGCTTCTGCCGAAACTGTTGCAGAGCTTTCCCATCCCGTCCAGGTATTCCTGTTCATCATCCACTAAAGCTATCTTTAAAATAGGTTTCACCTCAATTCGTATAAAAATCCAATCTAAGTATAGCACAAAAGAAGATAAGTTTCAAATCTGCCAGCCTCCCATTTAAAAATTCCCTGACGTTCTTGCCAGAAAATTGACGTTCCTGCCAGAAGCCTTGTTTTTTACCAGAATTCCGCTATCTTAAAAATAGGAATTTTTTGCGGAAGGAGGTTGACAGGGCATGGCACAGCGGGAGATAATTAACGACAGACAGGATAATACTGTCCTTTTGTCGTGTCTTTTTACATATAGTTCCATCAGAACCAGGACCGCCAGGGGCGGGCATTTCCTGCAGGCTTATCATGCCGTGCAGGATGCCGCGCTCCCCGGCGGTCTTTTTGCGTTTTCACAGGAGGGAAAAGGAGGGAACGGGAATGGATGCCGTTGTTTTTACGAAGAGCAGGCAGGAATATGGGATGCTTTCAGGGATACTTGCGGATGAGTCACCAGGAATGCGTGTGTCGCAGGGCAGCATGGACGGGCATTACCACCTGGAACATAAGTACGACATTGTGGTGGTAGGCGTGGATGGCGCGCAGGGGATGGAGCTTGTCTGCGCTTACCGGGAGCGGTTTGGCGATGCGCTGGTGATATGGATTACGGATGACCCCTATTTTGCGGGGGTTGCGATACGGACGCACATTTTTGACTTTATCGTCCGCCCGCTTGCGGAATCCCGGTTCAGGGAGGCGGTAAGGAAACTCATGGCAGGAAAAACTGATTCGTGGCAGAGGATGCCCGCCTGCTGGCGGGGAATGGAAATAGACTGCCTGTAAGCACAGGGAATTGGGAACCATACATTTTTCAAAATATCAGGAGGGCATTTTATGAGAAACAAGTTAAGGAGGCCGCTGGCGTTCCTGCTGTCTGCGGTGATGATTGTCACCATGTCAGGAACTCCGGTTCATGCGGTGGCAGACAGAGGACAGCCGGAAACCAGGCTGTGCGAACACCACACCGCCCACACGGACGATTGCGGCTACAAGGAAGAAACGCCGGGAACGCCATGCGGCCACGAACACACAGAGGACTGCTACACCGAAGTGACCGAGTGCGTCCACGAGCATACGCCGGAGTGTTACCCAGAGGAAACAGAGGACAGCGTATCGGGCAACGAGGCTACACCGGCAAATGCAGAGGAACGGGAGCCGGAAAACTGCCCCCATATCTGCGATGGGGAAAGCGGCTGTATTACGGAAAAATTAGACTGCCGGCATGAGCATGACAGCGAGTGCGGCTACACCGAAAGTACGCCGGGAACACCATGCACCTATGTGTGTGAAATCTGCAATCCGCAGGACAGCGGCGAAGCCGACGAGGAACCGGAAACAGGAATCATCAAACAAGAGCAATGCTCTTGTTTGACCCTCTGTACAGAGGGTCAAATCAATCCTGACTGCCCGGTCTGCGGCGCAGAGAATGCCGGCCTGTCGGACTGCAAAGGGAAAGCTGAAAAAGAAGATACAAAACAGCCGGAAGATACCGGCATCTGCAAGCATCATCAGGAACATGACGATGCCTGCGGCTACCAGCCGGAATCGGAGGACAGTGAAGGAAGTCCGTGTACTTATGAGTGCCGTATCTGCCCCATTGAGGACCTGATCGCCGCCCTGCCGGATAAAGTGACGGAGGATAATGTGGAGGATGTACGGGGGCAGCTTGACGAAATCCTCGCTTTGTTTTCAGTGCTGACAGAGGACGAACAGGAGCAGATCGACCTTTCCCGCTGCTACGAGCTGCAAGGGGCGCTGGACGGGGCCAACGACCCTGCCCCAATAACGGAATCTGTCGAGTATCAAGAGGCGTCCTGGGACGGCAGCCAAGTGACCTATGAGAGCAAGACCGAAACCTGTACCCTCGTTGAAAACAGCGCCGAGGCGGTCACATGGACTGCGGGCTGGTACGCGGTCAGCGGCACCGTCACCATTGACCAGCCCATCACCGTCAACGGGGAGGTACACCTGATCCTGACGAACGGCTGCACCCTCACAGCGGAAAAGGGCATTGTGGTGACGGACGGCAACAGCCTGACTATCTACGCCCAGTCCGGCGGCACCGGCACACTGAACGCCACAGGTGTGTTTTTCCTTAATGAATTCACTTATGAGTATAACGCCAGCGCGGGCATCGGCGGCTCTGGAACTGCCACTGACAGCGGCGCGATTACCATTCACGGCGGCGTGATCAACGCCACCGGCGGCGGTCAGTCCGGTTACTGCGGCGGTGCGGGCATCGGCGGCGGCACCTCCAGCTCCGGGAGTGGCGGCAACAGCGGTGCGGTCATCATTTATGGCGGCACGGTCACTGCCAGCAGCGGCGCAGGTATCGTCACTGGCGCGGGCATCGGCGGCGGTGCCAGCGGTAACAATGGCAATGGCGGTGTCGGCAGCAATATCACCATCTATGGCGGCAGCATCACAGCGGCGTCCACTGGCACACAATCTGGCGGCGCAGGTATCGGCGGCGGTGGCGGCACCGTAGGCGGTGGCACCGGCAGCGATATCCAAATTCACGGCGGTACGGTAAACGCCACAGGCGGCAACAAAGGCGCGGGCATTGGCGGCGGCAGCGGCAGCGGTGGCGTCAATGTAGCCTCCAGCTACAAATCCGGCGATGGCGCTGTCACCATCAGCGGCGGCGCCGTGACCGCTGTGGGAGGCAAGTATGCCGCAGGCATTGGCGGCGGCGGTGGGTACAAATACGAGTTGTACGGAACCACGAATAATTATCCCGGCGGCACCGGCAGCGTCACCATTTCCGGCGGCATTGTGGATGCCAAAGGCGGCGCGGGGAACTCCAGCGGTCAATACGCGGGCGACCCCATCGGCAACGGCGGGAACACAACCGTAACGGCGACCGTCAACAAAACCACCGGCATCGTGTTTGAGAACGGCGCGGGTACTGTCTGCGGCGATGTGACCCTGGACGGGAGCTATACTGTCCCTGCGGACTATACGCTGAACATCCCCGTTGGGGCCAGCCTGTCCGGGAGCGGCACATTAAGCGGCGGCAATGCGTTCACCACCGAAAATCTGACGGAGGATATGATCTCTGTCCCCACCAATCTCTATTATGACGGGAAGGACAGGACGGAGTATCTGACAACCGAGCTGTCCGGCGAGCTGGACAAAGGCATTACGATTTGCGGCCAGACCTTTACGGTCAGCGGCTGGACATTGGCGGTTGAAAAAGCGGCAGACAGCGACTTGACCTATACCGCTACTTATACAAACGACAGCGGTAACACAAAAACCGTCCAGAAAACGATTACGCTCTTGCAGTCCGGCACGAAGTTTGAGGACGGTATAAAAACCTACAACGGAGAAACGGAAACCACCAGCTTCACCGCCGATGACACCATCACCGTCAAGGCCACGCCCACCGCTACCGGGGCGGCTCCGGTAAAAGCGGCGGCTCGTCTGAGGGCTGATCCTACTGAGGGCCAAATGGTGGTGTATGTGGGTACTACACAGGTGTCAGTTCCCGCAGACAAGGGCGAGGACGGCATTTACACCATGGAGGTCAGCGCCGCCGATGTGCTGACAAAGGGGCAAGCGGGGCAGGACGATAAGTATACCCTGATTGTAAAATTTGTTGAGAATACCAATATGGCCGGGGCCGAGGCCCAGGTGGAGATTACAATTACCCCCAATCCACTGACGGCGGACATGGTAATACTGTCCGCGGAGAGCGGCACTTACAGCGGCACAGAGCAAAAGCCGACAGTCACCGTTACCGGGCTGACCGAGGGGACGGACTATGAGATTACCTATACCGGCAACTTTACCAGCGCCGGGGAGCATACGCTCACCGTCACCGGCAAGGGAGTTTACAGGGGTACGGTGGAAAAAACCTACACCATCGGCAAGGCCACGCCCACGATTGCATGGGACCCCTCCTATCAGGAATTGACCTACACCGGCCAGCCTGCGGACATCAAGCCGGTCATAACACTGGTGAACGGGGAAACCTACGATGGGCCGATTTATTACACTTGGCCTGGTTTTACCAACCAACTCGTGCTGCCCACCGATGCCGGATTCAACGGCATAACGGCAAGTATCCGGGCGAAAGGCAACTACACCGCCGCCGAGACTGAGCAGGTACTGATACTGCAAATTAACAAGGCAGCAGCCCCCGCCATTACCTGGCCTGCCGCCAATGGCCTGACCTATGGGCAGAAACTATCCGAGAGTACGCTGAGCGGAGGCAGTACAGAATACGGCTCTTTTGCATGGAAGAACCCGGATACCGTTCCAACCGCTGGGACATCTGGATACAGCGTGACCTTTACGCCAAGCAATTCCACCGAGCAGAATTATGAACCTATCGCAACCAAAACGCAGGATGTGAATGTCACTGTGGCACAGGCTACTCCTGCCGTCACAGTAGAGGTAAAAATGAGCGACAGCGCAAAAGGCAGGGTGGCAGATTTGCTTGTCACCGTTACCGGCGCACAGAACGGCGCGGCTCCTGCGGGTAGCATCACCCTCGCCAGCGATGGATTAAACGAAATCCTGACCTTGCAGAACGGGAAAGCTGCCTATAAATGGGAAAACCTGTCCGACAAGGAGTACACGGTCACAGCGGCATACAGCGGCGATACCAACTACAAAGAGGCTAACGGCCAGTTGACCTTTGACGCGGCAAAGAAAAATCAGGAATCTTTTGCCATTTCCCCGGTGGAAGCAAAGACCTACGGCGATCCGGCGTTTACCCTTGCTGTCACCGGCGGCAACGGCTCTGGCGTGGTCAGCTTTACAAGCTCCGACCCGTCCATTATCAGCATCAATGGCAGCACCGCGACCATCCGCAAAGCCGGAACTGTCACAATCACCGCAAGAAAAGCGGCGGACAACAACTACAATGAAGCCGTGGCAGCCATTTCCGTGACCATCGGAAAAAGGCCGATTACCCTAACGGCAGACAGCTTTACCGTGGTAAAAGGCGCGGCTATGCCGACACTGACCTATCAGGCGGCGGGGCTGGTGAACAGCGATACCTTTACGACAGACCCAACCATGACAACCAGTGTATCAGATACCAATACCCTTGGAGAATATGCCATTGTCATCAGCGGCGGCATACTGACCAACGGGGACAGCTACCAGATCACCTATGTAAACGGCAAGCTGACTGTAACGGACAAAATCCCCGTTCAATTAACCATAGCAGCAACTCCTGACTCTCTCACTGGCGGTGGAACGGTGACACTGACAATCAGCGGTCTGCCCTCCGGCGGAGAGGCAACGGTAAGCTGTTCTGACAGCAGTATCAATGTTACCGGCAGCGGAACAAGCTGGAAAGCCACCCTACCTAACGAAACGGCAACATATACCTTTACCGCAAATTATAGCGGTGACACCCAGCACAGCAGTGCTATGGCCACTTGTACAGTCAGTGTAACCAAGCGTACTAACGGCGGCGGTGGGAACGGAAACTCTGGCGGTTCCGGCAACGGGGGAGGTTCTTCGTCTGGCGGCGGTTCTTCCAGCGGCAACAATGGTTCGTCCGGCGGCGGCTCCACGATTGTAGCGCGTCCCGACGAAACCAAGCCGGACACTCCTACCACCAGCCAGACCAAACCGGCAACACCGGATAAAAACGGGAATGTGGCGGTGGATAACGGCACTGTCCAGTCTGCCATCAACGCGGCAAAGAACGACGCCAAAAAGAACGGCAATACCGCAAACGGCGTGGCGGTTGTCATTCCTGTCACGCCAAAAGAAGGACAGAACTCTTTTAACGTAACTATTAACGCCCAAACCCTGAACACCCTCGTCCGCGAAAAGGTGAAGCGGCTGGAAATCAACATTGAGGGCGTGGCTGTTGGAGGAATGGACACAAAACTGCTGAAATGGCTGGATACCCTATCGGCAAACGGGGACGTTATTTTCCGGGTAAAGAAAACAGACCCGTCCGGTTTATCCAAAGAAGCCAAAGCTGCCATCGGCACAAGGCCGGTCTATGACCTGTCGCTGGTGTATCTCTCCGGCGGGAAAGAAACGCCGATCACCGATTTTGACGGCCACACCATCGCTGTCCGTCTGCCTTATGCTCCGGCAAAGGACGAAAAGACCGGAAATCTCTATGCGGTCTATGTAGATGGCAAGGGCAAGGTGGAATGGCTGACAAAATCCAGCTATGACCCTGACCTGGGTACGGTTGTTTTTGAAACCGGGCATTTCAGCATCTACGGCATAGGCTACAAAAACCCGATTCCGGCCTTTACAGACATAAAGGGCCACTGGGCCGAGGATAACATCATCTTCGTAGCCAGCCGGGGGCTACTCTCCGGTACTGGAAACAACCAATTCAGCCCCAACACCGGCATGACGCGGGGAATGTTCGTCACCGCCCTGGGGCGGCTGGCAGGCATCGACCAAGCCGACTATAAAACCGGGAAATTCACTGATGTGAAAGCAGATGCCTACTATGCCCCTTATGTGAACTGGGCGGCAGAAAAAGGCATTGTAAACGGCACCTCCGCCACCACCTTTTCCCCGGACACCAATATCACCAGGGAACAGATGGCGGTCATTATGGCAAATTACGCGAAAAAGCTGGGCTATGACCTGCCGGCTGCCCATGAAGCTGTGACCTTTGCGGACAACGCGCAGATCAGCGGCTGGGCGGCAAAGGAGGTCAAAGCCATGCAGCAGGCGGGTATCATGGCGGGGAAAGGCGGCAACCGCTTTGACCCCAAAGGAACCGCCACCCGCGCCGAGGTCGCTACCGTCCTGCGGCGGTTTGTGGAGATTGTCATTGACCCGCAGACCGCCCAGGGCTGGATGCAGAACCACAGCGGCTCCTGGCAGTATCTGAAAAACGGCAAGCCTGTCACCGGCTGGCTGCAAGACGATAAAAAATGGTACTGGCTGGACAGTAACGGCTGGATGTTTGCCGGCGGTTTCAAACAGATTGACGGCAAGTGGTACTACTTTTATGCGGACGGTTCCATGTCAGCCAATACCACCATTGACGGCTACACCATCGGCCCGGACGGGGCCAGAAAATAGGACGGGAAGGGAGCGGCATCAGCCTTGGAGATTCCTAAAGCGATACAACCGAATACCGTTGTGAGGTAATTAGGTGCCGCAATCCCGGCTGACCCAATCCTTCTTTGTCGCATAGCGGTTAATTTTATGGAGGCCGTCTATGCGTAAACGTCCCTTTTGATCTATCTCTGCCCTTATGGGGCAGAGGCTTGAATAACAGAATAACCGATACGTTCAGGGCGCAGATGATGCAACAATCATCTGCGCCCTGTTTTTGTCTGCCCTTTTTCGGCAAAAAGAAGGGATATTCTGGCAAAAAAGACAAAAAGCGCACTGTATGGGGAAAGAGAAACGACAAACCTCCCCCTGCCCCGCGCTTTTTCTACATAGCCCGACAATTTCATAGGCTCCATTGTTTGTGGGGACCCGGCTGCCGGTCCCCGCCTCTATTCGATTCACCCGTCAACCACGCCTGAATCGAAATGGAGGAAAACTATGGGCTTTCACTATGGATATGAGAAAAGGAAGTTTGATGCAGAATGGACCCGGCTGGAACAGGAATACCGCGCAGCCGGTATGGACGATAGGCAGATCGCGGCGATGAAGGAATATGACTGGACCTGGTTTTGCAGCCAGCGGACCTATCAGAACCGCGTACAGGCCCTTCCCAGCGAACAGTGTGAGGACGAGAGCGAGCAGTCCTGCCTGTTCCGAAAATTTGAATCCCTGTCCTGCACCTGGGATACCGGCGATGTGGATACCCGGCGGTTTGGCTGGCTGTCCTCCCTGGAGGATGAACTGCTGTACCGGCGGCTCTGCAACTTGTCGCAGGACGATCTGGAACTGCTGACCCTGCTCATTGTGGACGGATACCGGCAGGCCGATGTCGCAAGGCTGTGGAACTGTTCCCGGAATGTCATCTATAAGCGTTTGAAAAAAATCAAAATATTTTTGAATCAAGGGTGACAAACGGCTTTTCCCAATGCCTACACATTGAAGGGACAAGTCCTCTTGCCCCTCATTGCAGCTTGACAACTGAATATACGGCATAACAGGTACATAACCCGTATCGAAGCGGAAAAGGCGCGCCGCCAGGACGGTTGCTTGCAGGAGGTGATGACAGACAGGCAATCCGAGCGATCTACGTCCAGCCTTAAACCCGGAGATGGCGTTCCGGGCGCGATGATGGTGCGGGGGCTTAAAGATACTTCCTCACGGCCCGCCAAAGACTTGGGGGGAACCCTGCGGCGCACGAGAAAAACGGCGCTGCGGAGTTATGACAGCTCTGCCGGGAGCGGCCTGTTATGTCCCCATCGTCAGGGGGCGTGGCAAATGTGACGAGAAGCAGAGATATATAAATTAGAAAGTGATTCTTCGGCTTTTTTGCTGTGATAGCTTTCTATTTCAAGATCAGATACCATGCGCTGGTAGTTTCGTCTGCCAGCGTATTCATGTGATTTTGAAAGCACAATGACAAACTTGACAGATTGGAGGGAATATGCTTCATGGAAAAACTTATTACACGAAAAGAAGCTGCAAAAATTTTGGGGATCAGTATTGCCACGCTGGATGCCGCACGTAATAACGGTCTGATTGCCTATGTTCAGTATGTGCAGAATGGTTGCGTATACTTCACTGATGCGGGCCTTCAGGAGTATATCGCAAAATGTACCCATCGTGCGAAGCCGGTGGAAAAAGGGACAACGTACCGCAAACCACGAAGTGCCAGAGCATGACTCATTCCGTATCCTTGCTGGAACCCTGTATATCTGGTAAAACAAAGATACAGCGCTGGAGATTATTTTTAGGAGGTGACGGAATTGGCAAGAAGAAAAGTTGTAATTCCGGAATATGGCACTGTCATGAAAAGAGGTGTCCTGTATTACAGAACCAGGATAAGAGATGCGAATGGAAAGCTCATCGCTCTTTATGCAAGAACGCCTGAAGAACTGTACGATAGAGAAATAGAGGCATTGGAGCAGATTGACAATGCCACTTTTCATCGGAAATCGCCCACTGTTGCTGAATATTGCGAAAAATGGCTGCTGATGCAGTCGGTTCATATTCGTGCCACCACACTGACTGATTATACATCTAAGGTGCGGCGGCATATCATCAAAGAGCTGGGGCAAAAACGGATGGCAGATGTAACATTGGATGACATTCAGCTGGCACTTGTTCCTGTTTCAAAAAAATCGGCTTCGGTTTACAAGTCGGTGGTGATTCTTTATAAGTCCATTTTCCGGGCAGCGAAAGAGAGCCATGTGATTGACGAAAATCCGACTATGTATTTGGATGCAAAGGGCGGGGGTGTTCCTCAAGCGGAACGGCAGGCATTGACAGATGAACAAGCAGAACGCCTTTTAGATGCTATTCGGGGTTTACCGCCTTATGTGTTTGTTATGCTCGGCTTGTATGCTGGATTGCGGCGGGAAGAAATCCTTGCGTTACAATGGGATTCTGTATATCTGGATACGGACACCCCATATCTGACGGTAAGGCGGGCATGGCACACAGAGCATAACAGGCCGGTTATTCTCACCGAGTTAAAGACAAAAGCGGCGGAGAGAAACATTCCCCTCCCCATTTGTCTGGCAGAGTGCTTAAGAGCAGCAAAGGCAACTTCCACTTCGGACTATGTGGTTGCCAATCGAGATGGTGAACCACTGTCTTATACGCAGTTCAAGCGGCTTTGGCAGTATATTGTTACCAGAACGGTTAAGGAACGCTGCTATTACCGGTATGAAGATGGAAAGCGCGTAAAGCATACGGTTACACCGGTCCTCGGAGAAAAAGCAGCCCATAATGGCAAAGTTGTTTACAGCCTGGATTTTGAAGTTACACCGCACCAGCTGCGTCATACTTATATCACAAATCTGATTCATTCATCGGTGGACCCCAAAACGGTCCAATACCTGGCAGGCCATGAAAACAGTAAAATCACTATGGACATTTACGCCAAGGTCAAATACAACAGGCCAGATCAACTTGTGAGAGCTATGGGCGGTGCATTTGCCCAATGGGATGCTGTATAAGATAAAACAGAAAACACAGAAAGAGCGAGGCAAGGATGTCTCGCTCTTTGCTTTACGCTGGCCGTATCTTTGATTAAATTGGGACTTTCTGATAAAAAGGGAGTGTAGGTACATAGGCCGCACATTTCAGGAAAGGAAGGTCCAAAATGGCTAAAAAGAAAACTGAGATTCCAAAGTACGGAACCATCATGTTAAAAGGAATCCAATATTACAGAACCCGGATTATGGATGCAGATGGCAAGCA
Source organism: bacterium 1XD21-70 (assembly GCA_003669055.1). Taxonomy (GTDB): domain Bacteria; phylum Bacillota; class Clostridia; order Lachnospirales; family Lachnospiraceae; genus Brotaphodocola. The sequence goes on along the minus strand of RAYB01000038.1, from coordinate 22,873 downwards.
GGTGAGTTTGTATGCTGCCACTTGCGAAGAACTATATGAGAAACAATTAGAAGCGCGGCGGCAGGTGGAGGAGATTGTCTTTCATCGGCAGCATCCAACAGTAGCTGAGTATTGCGAGAAGTGGCTGCTGATGCAGTCTGCCAAAGTGACCGCTGCTACATTGAGAGGTTATACCGCTGATATGAAGAACTATATCATCAAGCCCCTGGGGGAGATGTATATGGAGGAAGTCACAGCGGATGATATTCGGCTGGCGCTTGTACCGCTGTCGAAAAAATCAGAGGGATTATACAGTAAGGTGAATATGCTCCTCAAATGCGTTTTTTACTCGGCAGAGCGCAGCCGAATACTTCAATGCAACCCTTGTGTGGGCATATCGGGAAAGGGTGGCAAGGCCGCGAAAAAGAAAGAGGCATTGACAGATCAGCAGGTAGAGGTGCTTTTGGATACGGTCAAAGGACTTCCTCCCCACTTATTTATTGTGCTTGGATTGTATTCCGGTCTACGTCGGGAAGAAATCCTTGCATTGCAATGGGACTGTGTATTCCTGGACGAACCTACTCCCTACATATCTGTAAGGCGAGCATGGCGCACAGAACATAACCGACCGGTGATTTCCACCACATTAAAAACGAAAGCAGCCCGGAGGGACATACCAATTCCCAAGTGCTTGGTAGATTGCCTGCGGGAAGTCAAAGAAACCTCTGTTTCGGAATATGTGATTTGCGACAGCAACGGGGAGGCGTTATCCGCTTCACAGTTTCAAAGGGTATGGCAGTATGTGGTGGTCCGCTCTACTCAGGCGCGTAACTATTATAAATATGTAAATGGGCAGAGCATCAAGTACACCGTCACACCGTCACTGGGGATGACGCAGAAAAATAATCCCAAGATTCAGTATACACTGGATTTCCATGTGACACCACATTTGCTGCGTCACACCTATATCACCAACCTGCTGTATTCCGGGGTTGACCCTAAGACTGTCCAGTACCTTGCAGGGCATGAAAACAGCAAAACAACTATGGACATCTACGCAAAGGTGAAGTATAATAAGCCAGAGGAGTTGTTTGGCGTGGTAAATGGCGCTTTTCGTCAGGCCACGGATGATTGAAAAATTGCTATTTTTCGTGGTCCCCACATAGGATAACTGAACAATGAAAAGCCGGGAAAGCCCGTAAAATCAAGGAAAAACGGCGCTAAGAGAATTTCAGTACGGCCTCAAGTCCGCACGTAGGGCTCCGCAGTTCAGCAAGCGTTAATTACAAGAAGAATAATGAAATTAGTGAAACCCTTGAAAGTCCAGTATTTTCACAATGTCATTAACTTAAGAAAAAGCAATACCGGATGTCCTTTACCCCCATTCAGGGGGTAAAGGACATCCGGTATTGTTTTGGAAAATTAATTCTAATATTTGATACCATTCTACTATATTTATCATTCAGGACGTGCTCATGTTCTATAACTTTTCTGCTCAATAAGCTCTTTTATGCGTATTTGAATATTTCCCCGCAAGCTGCCCCTTTGTCCGGTGGTAATGGCGGTCTGGTCTTATTGGAACCAGATTCTTGCTGATGTCCTCATAAATCTGCTGGAACAGTTCATCCTGTTTCCGCGCGTCCGTTTCCAACAGGATATAGATCAGGTCATTTTTCAGTATCCCAATGCTCAATGTCCGGTTTATCATCATCTTATGTTTCCGGTGGCTTTCTTTTTCGTCCAATTCCGCCTCGGCATCACGGATGATGTCCTCCGCAAGGTTGCTGATATAGATTGTGCTATATATATCCTGCAGCAGGATCGGCTTGGTCCCTGTAAAATTCTCTATCTGCAGGCGGTCTTTGAGTGTCTCATATGCCGTTTCAATCCCCCATCTCATATGGTACAGTTCGGCTATCTGCTGGCAGCCAAAGGGTTCCGGTGGCAGATTTGTGGGATGTCCCGAATTCTTCCAGGGTCTCCTTCGTAGTAGGGATATTGATCCCTGAGCCGTCCGCGGCAAGGACCAGATATCCGTGGAAGGTAGAGAATCCGGGTTCCGCGTAAAAGTTCCTGTTATGATGGCGGTAAAACTCATAAAAAGCCAGTGGGTTCAGCTCCATGCGCTGCTTCAGATAGCCGGGCTTTGATATTTCCATTCCCGGATGTGCGGTCTTCATATAATTTCGTAGTTCCAGGCTCAAAGTAATCCCCCTCCGGTTGGTCATGGTGAACATAAGATCCTTCAGCGGCATTTTTCTGTTCCTTATAAAAGAGGACGGATTCCCATTTCTGCAGAAATCATGGAATTCATCCTGATGGATCAAACTGATATCACAACAGGTACGTTTTTGAGAGTCTTTCATAAAATCACCTGCCTTTAAAAGAAAAACATCAGTTATCTGCTTCTATTATACAGTAAAAATACAGAAAAAAGGAACCTTTTACAATTTTAAATGTAAAAAATTCCTTAAGTTAATGACATTGAGTAAAATCAACGGTTTCAAGCACTTTAGTAAATTGAAGTGTGCAAAATGAATGTAAGCAATTTTACGGTTTTTGTAACGGAATTTCAGAAAGAGAGGAAAACATATTATGGGTATTATTCAGTTGGCAGATGTTCCAAAGTGTAGTTGTGAAGTGGCGATGTTTTATCACAGATACAGAGAGCCAATTTCAAGAATCAGGACGATAGAGCAGAGAAATCATATGCTTTCTGTCATGCAGGAAGATTTTGAAAGACACATCAGAGCATATCCGCAGGAACGGAACGAATATTCAGAAACGTATCAACTATTTTAACATCATAAAAAGAAAAATAATTGGCTGAAAATCAGCGGAAAAGAGGTAAAAATATGGGAAGAAACAGTTATCCACAAGGGCAGATTGACGATATGGAACCGTCAACAGTGCAGGAACTTGTCACATCGTTGAAGCAATTACATGACAGAGGAAAGCCGGAAACAGGCGAGGAAATCAAACAGCGGATTGATGAATATTTTTCATTCTGTCAGCAATCAAGCATTCGTCCAGGCATTGAATCTCTCTGTATGGCACTGCATATCAGCAGGACAACGCTTTTTAACTGGAATAACGGAACTGGATGCAGTGAAAAGTGTCGAGAACTGATACAATCGGCAAAAGCGTTTATAGGAGCATTTATTGAGCAAGCCATGTTAGGCGGCAAAATAAGCCCTCCGAGCGGCATTTTCTTAATGAAAAATTGGTTGTCTTATAAAGACGCTATTAGTATTGAAGAAAGCATACCAAACAAAGAAACAAAGCGTATTCTGACTGCTGCCGAAACTGGGAGAGCCTGCAACGCTACAGAGTGAAGATTTGCCACAGTTGGGAATAAAACTGGATTATGAGGAGGGAGAAAATGAGTTTTAAAGAATATGTTGAAGAAATCTTGTAAAATGAGGTTTTAAGCGTGGTTGGGAAGCAGGGCTATGTTCTTGAAACTGAAATCTGCACTATGATATGTGAAAAATACAATCTCCACTTATACATAGTGCGTGCAACGCTTAGAAGAATCTATCCTGAAATGTCGTTACTGAAAAGACGTATGTCAGACGATTTAAAGCGGTTTTATAAATTGGAAGTGAAAGGCTATCCGATTGCATATATGCCGGATAAGTGATTTTAAGGTAATAATAAAAATTTTCATAAAGAAAGAATGAGGTATAAGAAAATGGACTACACACGAATAGCAAAGCTACACAACAAAGTATTTAGCACACCGAGGAATAGCCCGGAGCGAGAGAAAGCCTTTTCTGCATTGAATTAAGCAGATCGGGCAGCAGTCTTTGATTATGATATGGGTATCAGAAGTGGACGCATTAAGGCAGTAAATATCAATGAGCAGGAGGAAAGCGAAACTATGACCTATGAAACATTCAAGCGGAAATCAGATAGCGGCGAAAGGGGAACATTGAGAGAATTATCAAAATTTGCTAAAGAATCCCCGGAATTATACCAGCAGTACCGGGAGAGATACCACAAGGAGTAGGACGAACAGGCAAAGCTACACAATAGGCGGTTGACTGAAAACACATTCAAAAATAAACCATTTTCGATTAGGTAGGGAGGTAAAATATTATGGAATACAAACATATTCAGACAACAGGCTTTACGCAATCAGAACGGAATTAAGGCGCATCGGATTTTAGATATTGAAGATAAACACTTAATTTTTCAATTATGGCTAAATAGTGACGAGCAGGGGCGGCTGATGGTATCAATGCCGGAAGAATACCGGATAGGAGAATTTATTGATTTACAAGTGATACAGACAAGTAGAACGTCATATCAAGTAACGCTGATTGGACGGACACCGCAAAAGTTTATTTCTATAGATGGGCGAGCAATAGCAGTATAGGGGGAGGATTATGGATAATAAGAATGGTACAGCGCGAAGGCAGCAGGAACATAAAGACCGCCAAACACTGACGGCGGAAGAAATGGCTGTAAAATCGGCAAAAAGAATAGGGAACGAGCGGGCAAGGCGTGAAATTATTAGCGACTATGCAAGCGGAAAATGGAGGTAGATCACATTATGGATAAGGACACACTTATAAATAATCTGCTTGCGAATTATAGCAAATATGGCGTTACCAGAGCGGAATTAGAGCCAATAATAGAAGATGGCATACAGAATTATGATTTGTCATTGGAAGCCATTTACAGCGGTTTGAGAATGAGCCTTGCATCTGCATTTAATGAGCATGAGTATTTCTCTTTAGATGATGTAATGGCGATAACTGGGGAGAGCCGGGAAGAACTTTTACAGAGGATAGAGCAATGCAGACAGGAATTGATAGAAGTCGGAGAAAACCCAGACGATTATTTCAAGCCTGTAGAGTTACAAAGGACAGCAGTCTATTACTTTCCTAACGGTTTGCATTAACGGAATTTATTCTTGAATTTATCTGGGGATTATGCTATATTATAGAAGAGGGAAAGCCATAGAAGCGGCTACCCTTAAGTAATCATTGACAAAATCCCCTACAATGTAGGCGTGCCGTCAACTACTGCGAATAGTTGGCGGCTATTTCTTTTTTCCCTTGTAAACCTGATAAATCAAATTAGCAAGGGCAACAATGAGTATTCCAATCTGAATTAAATCCGGATATGTAACATACATTGTATCGCCCTCCTTTCTTTCATCTGGAGGGCTACTTGAACCCTCCGAAAAACAGAGGGGTAAGCCGCCTTTGGCTCTATGGTTTCCCATGTCACACAGTATATCATAAGTCCGTCTATTCATCAATCACATTTTAGCAATGAATATCAAAAGTAATGTGTATAAAAATAGTATCAAAAGTTATTGACAACAACAATAACAAGAGGTAAAATAGTAGTATCAAAACAGATGAACGATAGAAATGATACTGAAAGAAGGGGGCGTTGCCTATGTGTATGTATGGATATTGTCGGATAAGTACAAAACAGCAGAGTATTGACAGGCAGATTAGAAATATTAAGGGCAGTTATGATAAGGCTGTAATAATACAGGAAGTATATACAGGAACAAAGCAGGACAGACCAGAATGGAATAAGCTGTATAAGAAAGCCAAAGCAGGAGATACTATTATCTTTGATAGTGTATCACGAATGAGCAGGAACGCAGACGAGGGTTTTTGTCTGTATGAGGAATTATATAATAAAGGCATAGAACTTGTCTTTCTGAAAGAGCCGCATATCAACACAAGCACATATAAGAAAGCATTAGAAAGCAATATATCAATGACCGGAACAAATGTTGACTTTATCTTAGAGGGCGTGAATAAGTACCTTATGTCGCTTGCAAAGGAACAGATACGGCTTGCTTTTGAGCAGTCGGAGAAAGAAGTACAGGACTTGCATCAGAGAACAAAAGAGGGAATAGAAACAGCGAGATTAAGCGGTAAGCAGATCGGACAGAGGCAGGGGGCAAAGCTGACAACAAAGAAATCTATTGAAGCGAAGAAGCAGATACAGAAGCATAGCAAGGATTTTAATGGTACATTGTCAGATGCGGATTGCATGAAGCTGATAGGGCTTGCAAGAAATACATTCTATAAATATAAGAGAGAATTAAAAGCAGAATAAGGATTGTTTAGGCAGAGTTCATAATGGACTGCTGCCTTTTATTTTTGTTCTAAATATCATGCCGTGGGGGTTTTATATGAAAACGCCGCATAGTGGTAGTAAGTGTGCCAAATTGCCGGGCATTTTCAAAAAGGCTTCCTCCTGCTGCCATTCTGAAATATTTTAAAATATGCAAAATTTGGATTGTGGGAAGCGGTACAGCATTATGAAACGTCTGCAAATGTGCGGTTTATGACTTATGCGGAATACTGGATAAGGCAGTCAGTATAACGGTATCTTGAAAAATGCGGCTCTATGGTGCGAATACCGAGCCATATAAGGCAGAAAATAGCACGTTACAAGAAAACCGTACAGGAGTTGGAGCAGGAATCAGGCAAAGTGCCGACAGACAATGAAATAGCTGATAAAATGTGTGTATCTGTAAGGCTACTGGCAGAATTGAGAATACAGATGCAGGGGATAGCCAGTTTAGACACCCCTTTAGCAGACGATAACAGTTTGACACTTTCCGATACCATACAAGCCGATTTTAGGCTTGAAGATGAAACAATAGATAAAATGTATGCCGAACACTCTAAAAGCCAATTATGGGGCATTGTGGAGCGTTTTACAAGCGACAGAGAGAACAGCATAATAAAAGAGATATTCATAAATAATCGGACAATGGCAGCAGTAGCCAGAGAACAGGGCGTAACCATAGACAGAATACGACAGATAAAGGAAAAAGGACTGCGGCGGTTACGGATAGGCAAGGCAAAGCGTGAATTATTGGAAAAATTTGATATTGTGGAAGCCAGGGCATACAGAAACAGTATGAATAAATTTAATGAGCATGGGTTTACTTCTACGGTGGAGTATATCGCTTTACGCAGGGCAGAATTACAGGCAGAATATGAAAAACATAAAGGACAGGTAGAAATTATGCTTGAGCAGAAAAAAGAAAGTGTCTGTAAGTGTTCAAAAATAGGTAAAAATGTTTTTTCGTAACACACTTGTAGCACACAAATAGTCTGTAAAGCTTTATTTTATGCGGTTTGAAGTTCAGCAAGCGTTAATCGGCTGTTCAAACAGTATCAAAATTGCTCAGAAACCCCGGAAAATCGAGGGCACTGAAAAAGTCTGATTCTTTGAAAAAAGAATCAGACTTTTTCAGTGTTTGCATTATAATAGAAATATGGGGAAAGGGGGTTCCGAAATGCTGAAAGACCATTCACAGTTGAAATTACCATTATCACCTTATCAGGGGATTTACAATACGATCATTCCTGCAAATCTTCCTCTTTCCAACCGTTCTGCCACCAGTCATCTTCCCACGGTGTACCCTGCCATGTATCAGACCATAAATCTTTCCATTCCTCCGGGAAATTTGAGGAATCAAATGCGTCCGAAGTGTAAATGCCCATGATACCAGAGCCTTTTCTTGTCACATTGATAACATTGTCCCCTGTGCCATTCTTAAACGTATAGTTCCCATTGCTTTCTGTGAAATTTTCAGGCGTATATATTTCTCCCCAATCTCCGCTATTGGTAATGGTTGTGGTGGTATTTTTAAAATCATCTTTGGAAATCAACTGGAAATACCCGCTGTTTGCTACTGCGTTTAGTGAACCATTAAAACCCTCCGGCAGAGCCAAAAAAACAGATGCCATATTGAAGTTACCCGCAATGTTACCAGACCTTATAAAATCATATGTTAAATGGGCGCTATCTGCTGTTAAACTCACTTCCCCATAATCAATATCCGGGATATATAGTTTTATGGCTTCATCATTTGTATTCGTGCTTGTTTTGCAGGAAATAGATACTTTTCGGCTATCATCTGATTCGTCAATCTTCACATCATAAACATTGCTGTTGTATTCAGCAGAAATTTTATCATCTGTTGCTGGCAGCACATTTACCGCACAACTGCTCACATCTAATGTCAATGAGGGATTTCCCTCCGTGTCTAACTGTGGATTAGAGAGAGGGGCTGCATGAGCATTTGCAGCACCGGAGTTTGTTGTATAGACACCAATAACAATAGCACTTATAACAAGAAATAGTGTCAATACGTTTGTCAAAATAACAACGGCTTTATTCTTTTTCTTAAAATTCATAATAGCACCTAACCTTTCTTTTAGCTGTTCTGCTCCCTCTGTCAAAGTGACGGAAGCTAAAGAACTTTTGTAGAGATTGTTTGACTTCAAAAAGGAAATCAATGTGTCCCCATATTCACGCTTTTCTTTGTCATCAAGTATAGCTATGACTTTTTCATCACATGACAGTTCACAAGATTTATTCACTTCCTTTTCCAGCAGATATACAAAAGGGTTGAACCAATGGGCGCACACAACAATCTGTATCAGCCATTTGTAAAACATATCCCTCTGCTTGTAGTGGGTTAGCTCATGCGCAAAGATATAAGACAGTTCCTTATCTTCCAATTCACGGACAGGCAAAACAATTCTTGGTCGAAAGAATCCAATCATAATAGGGGAAGCAATCAACGAATTATAGGATAATTCAACCCTCGTCTTAATATTTAATTTTTCTTCACAATCAGATAGCAGATTCAAAATCTTTATATCCGATACCTCTGTGCTGCCTGCTTTGATGTATTGGAAAAATCCTTGATAAACCGTTATCTTACGAACAAATAAACCCAGTGCCAATGCTGACCAGATAAAAAACAGGCAGGCATATTTGTTAAATGGTTCACGCATGGCAGCGGTGCTTATTTCCCGGTTTGTCTGTATCGGCTCCGATTTTTTGTTACCCGTATCTACTGGAATGGGCACATTGGGGCTTGTAGGGATTTCATTCATTATTGCTGCTGTGCCGAACTTTTCAAACAGGCTCCCAACAATCGTAGTATCGGGAGTAAAGGGAAGTAAAAACCGCAACGCAACAACTATCCAGATATAATACTGCCAACGCTTGCTGAACCTGTTTTTATACAACGGCTTCAATCCCAAAATGAGAAGTAGTAACAGTGCGCCGGAAACAGACAGCGACAATAATATTATTACAAATTCATTCATTTTCTTTTCTCCAAAATGTTTCAATCTCTTTCAATTCGTCTGCCGAAAGAATATCCTGCCGCAACAGGGTTGATACTAAGTTTTTCACATTCCCGCCGTAGACTTTATCAAGAAAGCTATGGGTTTGCATGGTTTGGTATTCTGCTTCTGTTACCGTAGCCACATACTCATTCCGTCTGCCAATTTTATTCACTTTCAAGAACTTTTTTTCGCCCAGACGTGAAAGCAATGTGAGTACGGTATTGTTCTTCCATTCGTTCTTGTCTTTTTCCAATTCCTCCATGATGAGGGAATATAAAGCTGCCCCTCCATTCTTCCAGATGATTTTCATTAGTACCAGTTCGGATTCAGAAATTTGCTGTGCCATATTGTCCTCCTTTTATCTTAACACTTTGTAGGTGTATATTTATCTTAACACTTTGTAGGTGATAATGCAATACCCTAAAAGAAATTTAAGAATTTATAAAAAGATATGAAAGAAGGGGGTGGGATTTTGTAGTAGTCGGCATTGGATTTGTGGGAATGTGTATAACTGGCGGTCTATCTCTTGTTTTCGGTTTCTTGCTTCTTTACCGTACATGGGCATCATCAATTGCATTTGAACAGTGAATACCCCTAGTGTACTGAGGGTATCAAAAGTAATATATATAAAAGAAGAGAAAAAAGATTGAGAATAAATGAAAAGTCGATTATAATGTTTCAATGAGGAAAAGCTATAACAGTTCAGCCGAACTGCTATAATAAATGGGATCAGACAAGGAGAACCAGCAATGACAGAACCAGTGATAAAGAAACCAACAGACCAGCTGACCATAGCTGTGGCGGGAACCGGCTATGTCGGCCTTTCCATCGCGGTACTGCTGTCCCAGCGCCATAAGGTCTATGCCGTGGATATCCTTCCGGAAAAGGTGGATATGATCAACAGAAGGCAATCCCCGATCCGGGACGAGTATATTGAGAAATATTTGGCAGAAAAAGACTTGGATCTTGTGGCAACCATGGACGGCGGGATGGCCTACCAAAATGCCGATTTCGTGGTGGTTGCCGCACCGACCAACTACGATTCCACGACACAGCACTTTGACACTTCTGCCGTGGAGGCTGTGATCAGCCTGGTGCAAGAAGCCAACCCACAGGCCGTGATCGTGATCAAATCCACAATCCCGGTCGGCTACACAGAGTCAGCCAGGAAGCGGTTCAACACCAAGAACATCCTGTTCAGCCCCGAGTTTTTGCGCGAGTCCAAGGCGCTCTACGACAACTTGTACCCCTCACGGATCATCGTAGGAACCGACTTAGAAGACGAGGGCCTGGTACAGGCAGCCCACACATTTGCCGCCCTTCTCCAGGAAAGCGCCCTCAAAGAAGAGATCGACACCCTCTTTATGGGATTTACGGAGGCAGAGGCAGTCAAGCTGTTTGCCAACACCTACTTAGCCCTGCGGGTATCCTATTTTAACGAACTGGACACCTACGCCGAGATGAAAGGCTTGGACACCAAAAAAATCATCGAAGGGGTATGTCTGGATCCCCGTATCGGAACCTTTTACAACAACCCCTCCTTTGGCTACGGCGGTTACTGCCTGCCTAAGGACACCAAACAGCTTCTGGCAAACTACACGGACGTACCTCAAAACATGATGTCCGCGATTGTAGAAAGCAACCGCACCCGCAAAGACTTTATTGCCGACCGCGTACTAAAGATGGCAGGGTATTACGATTACTACAACCGCGGCGACTACCGCCCAACCGATGAAAAAAGCTGCATAATCGGTGTATACCGCCTAACCATGAAAAGCAACTCCGACAACTTCCGCCAGAGTTCCATCCAAGGGGTAATGAAACGAGTCAAGGCCAAAGGCGCCGCCGTAGTCATATACGAACCGACCTTAGAGGCAGGCAGCACCTTCTTCGGCAGCAAAGTAATCGGAGACTTGGAAGAATTCAAAAAAATAAGCAATGCCATCATAGCCAACCGCTATGACCACAACCTAGAAGACGTAATAGACAAAGTCTACACCCGCGACATATTCAAACGAGACTAACACGAACACTAACCCAGAGTGCAAACAAAAGGCAACATCCCCCCATTATACGATCCCTAGAGCCAGGCAACAACCAGCCTAGGGGAGGGGGAAGGAGGGCAGCGCCATATCGGCCTGCTTTGCATTGGAAGGGATTTTAGGAGTTCTTAAATCTCCAGAATTTGCTTTGAAACGAAAATGCATACTGTCTGAACACAGCGAGTTTATGCATTTTCGTTTCGCTTTTTGCAAAATCTGGATATTTTAGAAATCCTTAAATCCCGGACCGCAAAGCAGGCCGATATGGCGCTGCCCTCCTTCCCCCTCCCCTAGGCGTACCCCCCCATTTAATGAATCGCCCCTTCGGCAGCCACGATATCCCTCTCATGTTCTGCAATTGCCCATATTGCCGCCTCGATTCCAGCCGCAATATCCTTTATCCCCAGGCAGGGCGCCGGTTCCGTCCGGCCGGCTACCTGCCTGGGAGTATACGGGACATGCATAAAGCCGCCGCGGATATGGGGATAGTGCTTGGCCAGGGTATATAACACCCCATACATCAAATGGTTGCACACAAAAGTCCCCGCAGAATTGGATAGGCTGGCCGGGATCCCCGCGGCGCGGATCTTCTGCACCATGGCCTTGACCGGGAGTGTGGAAAAGTAGGCGGGGGCGCCGTCTGCGCGGATCGGCCGGTCGATGGGCTGGTTGCCCTCATTGTCCTCAATCCGTGCATCATCCACATTGATCGCAACCCGCTCCGGGGTCAGGCCATAGCGCCCGCCCGCCTGGCCGATGCAAAGGACAGCGTCCGGCTGCTCCTTTTTTATCGCGGCGCAGACCGTGTCAACAGACTTCCCGAACACGGTAGGGACTTCCAGCTTGATGACCTGGATATCATCCATCCGGCCAGGAACCAGCTTGACAGATTCCAGTGCCGGATTGATGGAGTCACCCCCGAAGGGGTCAAAAGCAGTCAGGAGTATTTTCATGGTTTAACAGTCCTTGTCGTGGATCTCCCCATGAAGCGTCTGGAGGGATTTGATCTCCCCGTTCCCATGGGTCTTCACATAATGGATACCGCTGGCTGTAGCCTTCGCGGCGGCAATGGTGGTCATGTACGGCACTTTCGCTTTGATGGCAGCCTTGCGCAGATAGCTGTCGTCGTGGAGGCTTTCCTTGCCGGAAGGCGAGTTGACGATCAGCTGGATGTCGCCGTTGGTGATCATGTCCAGGATGTTGGGGCGCCCCTCATAAAGTTTCTTTACCTTTTTTACCGGGATGCCTGCCTCGTGGATCAGCTTGTAGGTAGTGCCGGTTGCAAGGATGGTAAAGCCATCCCTGGCAAAGCTTTCGGCCACTTCCATCACCTCGGGCTTGTCATTGCGGTTGACGGAGATCAGCACCGTGCCCTCCAAGGGGAGGCGGGACTGGGTGGCCTCCTGGGCCTTATAAAACGCTTCCCCGTAGGATGGGGAGAGCCCGAGCACCTCACCGGTGGAACGCATCTCCGGGCCTAATACCGGGTCCACCTCCTGGAACATATTGAAGGGGAAGACGGCTTCCTTGACCCCGTAGTTGGGGATGTTTTGTTCCTTTAGCCCTGGGACGGGGGAGGGGCGCCCGGTCAGTTCCGAGGTTATGATCTCCGTGGCAAGGGGAACCATCCGGATGTTGCAGACCTTGGATACCAGCGGCACAGTCCGGGACGCGCGGGGATTGGCCTCCAGCACATAGACCTTGCCGTTCTCGATGGCATACTGCATGTTCATCAGCCCCCGGACATGCATTTCCTCTGCAATCCGGCGGGTGTACTCCTTGATTGTTTCCACATTTTCCGGGGAAATGTGGACAGACGGCAGGATACAGGCCGAGTCACCGGAGTGGACGCCGGCCAGTTCGATGTGCTCCATGACAGCCGGGACGAAGGCGTGGGTGCCGTCGCTGATGGCATCCGCCTCACATTCCATGGCATGGTTTAAGAAACGGTCGATCAGGATGGGACGGTCAGGGGTCACGCCGACGGCAGCTTCCATATAACCCGTCATGCTTTCGTCGTCATAGACGACCTCCATGCCCCTGCCGCCCAGTACATAGGAGGGGCGCACCATCACCGGGTAGCCGATCCTGCCGGCGATCGCTAAGGCTTCCTCCACAGTGGTGGCCATGCCGGATTCCGGCATGGGGATATCGAGCCTTTCCATCATGGCGCGGAACAGGTCCCGGTCTTCCGCCAGGTCGATGACGGAAGGGGATGTGCCCAGGATGCGGACACCGTTTTTCTCTAAGTCGGCGGCCAGGTTCAATGGGGTCTGCCCGCCAAACTGGGCGATTACCCCCAAGGGCTTTTCCTTTTTGTAAATGCTAAGAACATCCTCCAAGGTCAGCGGCTCGAAATACAGCTTGTCGGAGGTATCATAGTCTGTGGACACGGTTTCCGGGTTGCAGTTGACGATGATGGTTTCAAAGCCCAGTTTTTTAAGGGCAAGGGAAGCGTGGACACAGCAGTAGTCAAATTCGATGCCCTGGCCGATCCGGTTCGGCCCGCCGCCTAAGATCATCACCTTGGGCTTATCGGCATTGACCGGATTCTTGTCCGGGGCATTGTAGGTGGAGTAGTAGTAGGCGCTGTCCTTGGTGCCGCTGACATGGACGCCCTCCCAGGCCTCCTCGACCCCCAATTCGATCCGGCGGCTGCGGACCATGTCTTCCGGAACCTCCAGAAGCTGGCTTAAATACTTGTCCGAGAAGCCGTCCTTCTTGGCGGTGATCAGCAGATTGTCGGCAGGCAGAAAGCCTTTGTGGGAAAGCAGCGCTTCCTCCTCCTCAACCAGTTCCTTCATCTGCTGGATGAACCAGGTTTTCACCTTGGTGGCCTCATGGATCTCGTCTATGGTGGCTCCTTTGCGCAGCGCCTCGTACATCACAAAATGGCGTTCGCTGGAGGGGGTGATCAGCAGCTGCAAAAGCTGCTCTTTCGTCTTTTGGCCGAAATCTTTGGCGTGCCCTAAGCCATAGCGGCCGGTCTCCAGGCTGCGGATGGCCTTCTGGAAGGCTTCCTTGTAGGTCTTGCCGATGCTCATGACCTCGCCTACCGCACGCATCTGGGTGCCAAGCTTGTCCTCCACGCCCTTGAATTTTTCAAATGCCCAACGGGCAAATTTGATGACCACGTAATCCCCATCCGGCACGTATCTGTCCAGGGTGCCGTATTTGCCGCAGGGGATGTCTTTTAAGGTCAGCCCGGTGGCTAACATGGCAGATACCAGGGCAATCGGGAAGCCGGTGGCCTTGGAGGCCAGGGCGGAGGAACGGGAGGTGCGAGGGTTGATCTCAATGACCACAATGCGGTCGGAGACCGGGTCATGGGCAAACTGGACGTTGGTGCCGCCGATGACCTCTACGGACTCCACGATCCGGTAGGCCTGCTCCTGCAGCCGCTTCTGGCATTCCTTAGAGATGGTCAGCATGGGTGCGGAACAGAAGGAATCGCCGGTGTGGACGCCCAAAGGATCAATATTCTCAATGAAGCAGACGGTGATCATGTTGCCGTCTTTGTCCCGCACTACCTCCAGTTCTAACTCCTCCCAGCCAAGGATGGACTCCTCCACCAGCACCTGGCCTACGAGGCTGGCCTGGAGCCCGCGGGCGCAGACCGTCTTTAACTCTTCACGGTTGTAGACCAGCCCGCCGCCGGCGCCGCCCATGGTATAGGCAGGGCGCAGGACTACCGGGTATCCCAGGCTGTCAGCGATGGAAAGGGCTTCCTCCACGCTGTAGGCAACTTCGCTGCGTGCCATCTCAATGCCGAGGGCATCCATGGCCTTCTTGAATTCGATGCGGTCTTCGCCCCGTTCAATGGCATCCACCTGGACACCGATGACCTTGACGTTGTATTTGTCCAGGATCCCTTCCTTGTAGAGTTCGGAGCAAAGGTTTAAGCCGGACTGGCCGCCTAGGTTCGGCAGCAATGCGTCGGGGCGTTCCTTGGCAATAATCTGTTCCAGCCGCTGGACGTTTAAGGGCTCAATATAAGTCACATCGGCAGTCTCCGGGTCAGTCATAATGGTGGCAGGGTTGGAATTGACCAGCACAATTTCGTAACCCAGCTTTTTGAGCGCCTTGCACGCCTGGGTACCGGAGTAGTCGAACTCACAGGCCTGGCCGATGATGATAGGGCCGGAGCCGATGATGAGAACTTTGTGGATGTCGGTTCGCTGCGGCATAAGAAAATCCTCCTTGTCCTGTATTTTATGTTATGGTTCTGATCTTAAAGTTACCCAATCTGATGTTTGGAATCTTGCTCTCTTACATTATATAGGAAAATGGAAATATGGCAAGGATTTTTCGTTATGCTTTTGGCAGATATTTTCAGCCCGCGTTTTCAGGGGCCTGCGGCGCGGCAAGTTCACTTAAGGGGCGGAATTGGTATCCCATGCCTTCCCAGCGGGTCAGGAGTTCATCCAGGATCTCGGCATTGGTTTTGGAGGTGCTGTGCAGCAGCACGATTGCCCCGGGGTGGACCCGCCCCAGCAGTTTTTGGAAGGCTTCCTCGTGGGAGGGCTGTTTGTCTTCGTACCAGTCCACATAGGCCAGGCTCCAGAAAAAGGTATGGTAGCCGAGGTCTTTAGCCATTTGCAGGTTGGATTCACTGTATTTGCCCTGGGGAGGGCGGTAGAAGCGCTGCATGGGCTGCCCGGTGATTTGCTGGTACAGTTCCTCCAAAGACTGCAGTTCCTGGGAAAATGTCTCCGTGGTGGAAATCTTTGACATGTCCGGATGGTGGAAGGTGTGGTTGCCGACCGTATGGCCTTCTGCCACCATCCGCTTCACGAGTTCAGGGCTGGTGGATAAGTAATTGCCTACCAGGAAAAAGGCGGCAGGGGCCTGGTGCTTTTTGAGGGCATCAAGGATTGCCGGGGTGTTCCCGTTTTCATAGCCGGCATCAAAGGTCAGATAGATGACTTTGTCCTCGGTGCCAGCGGTATAGTGGGCATTGAACTGTTCCAGGTAGTCAGAGGTGGCGTTGCCCACGGGAGGCCGTCCCTCCTGCTGGAAGCTTAACCCCCAGTTGCCGTCCGCGGAGGCAGGGACCGAGGCGGGGGCAGGGTGGGTGACATAGGCCAGCCAGTGGCCAAAGAGGAAGGACAGGAGGAACAGGAATACGGTTTTGGCGACAGGCCTTAGATAAAGCCGTTGGTTTTTATGGTAGTAATGGGTCATGGAGAAACCTGCGTTGGATTTTGTCGTTACCATGTATACGGGGGGACGGATGGTTTCATGCAAGGAAATTATGGGAACCGTAAGAAAGTTGTTATACTTCTTGTGGGGAAAATATGGTATGATCGGAGAAAGAAACGGACAGGAGAATAATTGATGAAGAATTGGAAGCGTATCTTAAGCATCGGAATAATCATAAGCATCACATCTGCCGCGCTATCGTATGCGGAGATGACTGTTCCGCCGCATCCCGCAGACGGCGGCGGGATGGCTTCGGGGCAGTTTTTAGGGCCTGGGTTTCCCGGCGGGCTGCCGGGGGGCGAAAGCAAGACCCTGACCGTCGGGGGAGGCATGCCAGGGATCTCCTCCGGGGCAGGGCCGACAACCCAGCAGACCCCCGGGGAGCCGCAGGCAGCAGGCCAGCAGGCTTCCGGGGATACGCCGTCGGCAGGCCAGGCGGGTGGGCCGGGAGGCACCGTGCCGTCTCCTGGAAACCCGGCAGGCCAGGCCGCGCAGGCGGTGCAGGAGCCGGAGGTGGCGGCGGAGGGGGCGGTGCTGATCGACGGCGCCAGCGGGAAGGTGCTGTACGGCAAGAATGCCGACCAGCAGTTCTATCCGGCCAGCATCACCAAGGTGATGACTGCCCTGCTGACGTTGGAGCGCTGCAGCATGGGCGACATGGTGGGGTTTTCTGCTTCTGCCACCACGAACCTGGAATCAGGGGCAGTGTCGCTGGATATCACGGAAGGAGACAGGCTGACGGTGGAACAGTGCCTTTATGGCCTGCTGATGAAATCTGCCAATGAGATCGGCAATGGCCTGGCCGAGCACATGGCAGGGAGTGTCTCCGGTTTTGCAGAACTGATGAACGCCAGGGCAAGGGAGCTGGGGTGCACCAACACGCATTTTGCCAACCCCCATGGGTTAAACGATGCTTCCCACAAGACTACCCCCCACGATATGGCGCTGATTATGAGGGCGGCGCTGCAAAATGAGGTTTTTCGCCGGATCACCACCACCCGTACCTATGATTTCCCGGCCACAAAGAAAGCAGGAGCCAGGACAATCACCATGGGGCACAAGATGATCTACCCTTCGGATTCCCGTTATTATGAAGGGGTGGTCGGCGGCAAGACCGGCTATACCTCCCTGGCAGGCAATACCCTGGTGACCGGGGCAGAGAGGGACGGCGTGCTGCTGATCGTGGTGATTATGAAATCCAAACAGACACATTATGCGGACACAAAGGCGTTGCTTGATTACGGCTTTGCCAATTATGCGGCGCTGATGGCGCGCTGAGGGCTTATCTTTGCGGCAGGGCAGCAGGGTGCCCTGCCTTTTGGCATAAGGCTTGGTTGGGGGGCAGGCAGAAAGGAGTCTGGTATGGCCAGGAAAAAAGAACGCACCACCCGCAGCAGGATTGTGAATGCTGCCTGGAAGCTGTTCTATGAGCAAGGGTATGAAGACACTACCGTGGAGGAGATCATTGAGGTGTCCCAAACCTCCAAGGGGTCTTTTTACCATTATTTTGACGGCAAGGATGCCTTGCTTGGCACGTTGAGTTCCTTGTTTGACGAAAAATATGAGGAACTCTCCCAAAGCCTGGATCCGGAGACGGGCGCCATGGGAAAACTGCTGTTTTTGAACAGCCAGCTGTTTGCCATGATTGAAAACAGCGTGCCGGTTGATCTGCTGGCCAGGCTCTTGTCTACCCAGCTGGTGACAAACGGCGAGAAGCATCTGCTAGACAGGAACCGGATCTACTATAAGCTGCTGCGCAAGATTATCGGCGAGGGCGTGGAAAAAGGGGAATTGAGCGGGAGGCTAAGCATCAGCGAGATGGTAAAACTCTATGCCATGGGCGAACGAGCCCTGATGTATGACTGGTGCTTATGCGGAGGTGAATATTCCTTAAGGCAGTATAGTGCCTCGGTTCTTCCGTATTTTTTAAGCAGTTTTCTTCCGGATGTATCAAAATAAATACAATTTTACCACAAAAACCGTACAAACATATTTTGATTTTTGTACGGTTATTTTTACTGTTATTTTACTTATATTTATGGTGATTTCATCATAAAAGTATGGAATATAGTCTATAATTCGTTCTGTATTGTGTTCTATTATCCCCTATGTTATAATGTGCCCATTCCGCCAGGGGGGACCCACTCCCCAAAAGCGGAAAAGGAAGCGGCAGCCTAGGCTGGCCTGCTAGAAAAGGAGGGCAATTATGAATACAGGACAGATGGGGATTTTATTTGCCATTGGGGCATATCTGATATTGATGGTCTATATCGGGTACTATTTTAGCAGGGGGAATGACCGTTCGGCAGAAGGGTTTTACCTGGGAGGCAGGGGGCTTGGCCCGCTGGTAGCGGCTATGAGCGCGGAGGCCTCGGACATGAGCAGCTGGCTATTGATGGGGCTGCCCGGAGTGGCTTACCTCTCCGGGATTGCAGACGCAGGCTGGACAGCGATTGGGCTGGCGGCAGGAACCTACTTAAACTGGCTGATTGTGGCAAAACGCCTGCGCCGTTACTCGGCAGCGTGCGGGGCGATCACGATCCCGGACTTCTTTTCTAGGCGTTACCGGGACGGGAAAAATATCCTGATGTGCATTGCGGCAATTATCATCCTGGTCTTTTTCATCCCCTATACGGCGTCCGGGTTTAAGGCGGTAGGAACCCTGTTCTTTAGCCTTTTCCATGTGGATTACCACGTAGCCATGGTGCTGGGCGCTTTGGTAATCGTGGGCTATACCGTGCTGGGCGGTTTTCTGGCAGTGTCCACGACAGACTTAATCCAGAGCATCGTGATGACGGTTGCCTTAGCAGTGATCGTGTTTTTTGGGGTACATGTGGCGGGAGGCTGGCAGGCCGTGATGGAAAATGCCCGTTCCCTGGATGGCTATTTAAGCATGTCATACCTTCATGACCGCACGTCCGGCACAGCCGTTCCCTATGGAACGTTAAACATGCTGTCCATGTGCGCCTGGGGGTTAGGGTACTTCGGCATGCCGCACATCCTGCTCCGTTTCATGGCGGTGCGCGATGAGAAAGAACTGGCGCTCTCCCGGCGGATTGCTTCCGTGTGGGTTGTGGTTTCCATGTTCGTGGCGATACTGATTGGGATTATCGGCTATGGGGCTTCGGTTGCCGGGAAGATACCGGTATTCTCCTCCAGCGCAGAATCCGAGACCGTGATCATCCGCCTGTCAGGGCTTCTCGGGGAATCCGGTTTTGCCGCTTCCGTAGTTGCAGGCGTTGTCCTGGCCGGGATCCTGGCCTGCACCATGTCCACGGCGGATTCCCAGCTGCTGACCGCGGCCTCCGGCGTCTCGCAGAACTTGTTGCAGGATTTTTTGAAAGTGAAACTCAGCGAACGCGCTTCCATGCTGGCAGCACGCCTGACCATTGCCGCGATTGCCCTTGTCAGCCTGGCACTGGCCTGGAACCCTGACAGTTCCGTCTTCTATATTGTATCCTTTGCCTGGGCGGGTTTCGGAGCCGCCTTCGGCCCGGTAATGCTGGCTGCCCTCTTCTGGAAGCGGAGCAACCTTTACGGCGCCCTGGCAGGCATGCTTACCGGCGGTATCATGGTATTCGTGTGGAAATACCTGGTACGCCCCATGGGCGGAGCCTGGAACATATACGAACTCCTTCCCGCCTTCCTGGCCGCCTGCGCCGCCATCATCATCGTATCCCTCCTGACAAAAGAGCCGTCAAAAGAGATCCAGGAGGAATACGAATCCATCCAAAAATAAAAGCAAAAGCTAATGAACACCCTTTGCCAGCAAAAACCATTATGGGATCCATAAAACAGCATAAACAGCCAGGGAAGAAACGGGCAAAACCCCCTGCGGGCGGGAGCCATGTCCTGGCTGGGCTGCATTTGCAGGGATATTAGAATTCCTTAAGCCTCCGGATTATGCATGGAAACGAAAACGGCAGACTGTCTGAGCGCAGCGAGTTTCTGCGTTTTCGTTTTCGCCTCATGCGAAATCCGGAGATTTTAGGAATTCTTAGATCCCGAAACCGCAACCCAGCCAGGACATGGCTTCCGCCCGCAGGGGGTTTTGCCCACTATTTTATTTTTGTTAGTACTTGACAATACATAGTACCTGGTGTAATATAGTGGTACAAAAAATAAGGCGGGGATACTATGAATGCGCAGTTTAAGAAAGGAGTCCTGGAACTGATCGTGCTGGAATCCGTCCGGCAGCGGGACATGTACGGCTACGAACTGGTAGAGGAAGTGTCCAAAGTGGTGGATGTGAATGAAGGGACGATCTACCCGCTCCTAAAGCGTTTGACGAACGAGCATTATTTTGAGACATACCTGCGGGAGTCCACGGAAGGCCCGCCGCGGAAGTATTACCATCTGACAGCGGCAGGGGTGTTGTACCGGGACAGCCTGGAGCGGGAGTGGAATGAACTGACAGAAAAGGTAGGGAGTTTTTTGGAGGAGTGCCGACATGGATAAGAAGACATTTATCAGCGAACTGAAGCAGGCGCTGTCCGTGCTTCAGGAGGAGGAACTGAACGATATCATCAGCGAATATGAACAGCATATTGACATGAAGCAGAAGAACGGGCTGAGCGAAGAAGAAGCGATAGCCGATTTTGGAAGCTTAAGTGAACTGGCAGCAGACATCCTGGCGGCTTACCATGTGCGTGCCGATTACGCAAAGAAAACCAGGAAAAAGGCGGCATTTCCGGATCAGGAAAAGGCAGGCCGCTTCCGGCAGCAGGCCGGGCAGATCGGGACGAAAGTAAAATCCGGCGCCCTAGGGGGCATACACGGCTTGGGGAGCCTCCTGCACAGGTTATGGATATTTTTGCAGAGCCTGGCAGGCAAACCGGCCGCCTACATAAAAAACCGGTGCCGGGAAAGGCCGGATATGCCGGAAGGCCTACCCCCAGATGTGCTGTTTTTGGAGATGGGGGAGCAGGAACCCGGGGATGCAGCAAACGGAAGCAGCCCGGCAAAAACGCCAGGCACCTTTGTTTCCCGGCGCCGCAGGACGGCAGAAGGCGTCCTAGGCCGCAGCATCAAGGCACTGGCAAGGCTTTTTCGCTTTGCCTGGAGGACGGTTTTGTGGGGGACGCGCACGGCATGGAACGCTTGCTGCCTGATGTTTGCGTTATTCAGTGGGTTTTGCGGCCTTTTCAGCCTGTACATGCTAGGTATGCTGGCAGTGCTTTTGGCGCAGGGATACCCGCTGGCAGGTGTGACCCTGGGCTGCCTGGGGCTGGTGCTATGCTTTTTTTCCGCCGCCGGGCTGGGCATAACCCTATTGAGGAGAAAGAGAGGACAACATGCATAAGGCTCAGAAAATTTTGGGGGCAATTTTTTTAGGCGGGGTTTTGCTCGGGGGGATCGGCACCGGGATAGCCCTGGTAGAATACTCATCCCTGGTTTACGCCGGGGAAAGGATGATCGGAGAAGAGAACCTGGCAGTCCAGGAACTGGACTATTCCTTCACCCCCGGGCAGGAACAAATCAAGATCATCAAAAACCACTTAAGCAGTGGTGCAATATTAGAAACCGACAGCACGGTGCCCGAAGGCACGGTTCGCTATATCGTGACCTACAATAAAAAAACCATAAGGCCGGAACTGATCTTCTGGGAAGACGAACCAGAGGAAGAGTGGGAAGAAGAGGCCGCCATGGAGACCGCCCCATTCCCAGAGCCAGCCAATAGCCAAGAAGGCAGCGAACCCGGACAAACCCCTCCGGAAATGCCCCCGGAACCCCCCGAAGCAACCACAGCTTCCCCGGAGCAGGACGGGGGAGCCATCCTCCAACAGCAGGAGGAAAAACCCAAACAAATCCTTCTGCGCCTGGGCACAGACTATATCGGCAGCGAATTCGCCCTCTTCATGGAAAGCAAAGATGAGATACTCACAGGACTAAAAGAAAAAAAGATATTCGACTACAAGATAGCCTATATCACAGACGTAAAAATCCTTGTCAATCCGCAAAGCCTTCAGGATGTCTCTTTTCTCCAATAAACAAAAGGTTTAAGGACTTCCGACATCTTTGCAAATGCACCCCCGGCAGACTTTGTGAGGCAAGAGCCAAAAGACGGGGGATAAAACCCATGTACCCCGTTGATTCCTTTCTTCTATGGTGCATAATCTTAACTGTAAGCAACACCTATATGGATGCAGGAGGATATGCACATGAATGATTGCAGCAAAATAACACATTGAAAACATTAAAAATGGAAAACGTGATGTAAATGCTGGTATAGGTAATCGCATAAGGCATAACGCTTTCCAATGCGCCTATCTGATTTAATATTGGTTTCAGAAATATGACGGAGCCTATAATAACAATCGCTCCAATCAATACACTGCTGTATAAAGCTGTACTGGCTGCCTTATCAGCGGTATCTTTATCCCCTCGCCCCAACAGCCTGGAAAGATATGCCGCCGCCCCGTTCCCGAAAAGCAGCCCCAGGCCGACAACAATCTGCCCCAAAGGAAAAGCTACTGTAACCGCCCCCATCTGATCCGTACCTAATCCACCAAC
>RAYB01000037.1 GCA_003669055.1 bacterium 1XD21-70 | reverse complement strand
CTGTCTGATATCATAGCCGGTTAACTGCCAGCTACTGAACGGCAGGAATTAAATTTGCGAAAAACTATTGACACTATGAAATTTTTTAACTCTATCAATCCTTGGTTATTCAATTGACTGAAGACATTTCGGTCAAATGTGATTCCTGCATACAGAAAGTTTCCATATGGAAAAACGGTAAGATATTCTTCTATGGTAAAGGTTATTGATGGTATAAAGAGAAAGCGTAAATTTCCTTTTGCATATTCAGAGATCCTATCAATAGTGCAATTGTTTAGGCTTAATAATTCATTACATATTTTTTGAGCCAGGCTATTTGTGCTTGCCAGTAAGCGTTCGATGTACATAATTGAAAAGTTTGCATTGAATTTTAAGATGTGGTAAAATGTTTTATCGTTGACAAGCTTTTCACTGGACAAAGAGGCATAATAACATGCAAGGAAAAACTCTTTGAAACTTTGGTGGATAAAGCGTAAATTATTGTTTTCATCTTCACATAAGGCGCAGACAGCCTGATTTAAAGAGGTTATTTGCCTGGTATTTTTAAGCAAATGCCATTGATCCTTTGGCAGAAAATCATCCAATCCCATCTTTCCGGCCGCTTCCGTCAGCTTGGATCCAATCATGTTCAATCGTGCTTGTAATGATTTGCTTAATATTGCCCATATTCTCTGCCCCCGTATGTTTGATGTTAGGATACTTGAAAGAATCTCACTGATGTCCAAACAGGTAATCAGTTCCTATTTTTCTCTGAATAGTGACATTATACCATATCATGTTTATTTTGTACTAAAATTCTTCTATGCTTTCATCGGGCCTGCAATAAAATCTCATTGAATTCTCCCCCGGATAATGGTAAAATACATATGAAATCCATATCCATGAAAAGTCCGGATATGGAAAAAGGTCAAAGAGGGAGATGCCAGAGCATGAGCGAATATTCTTACAGCAAAGAAATCAACCAGAACAATGTCACATTTGGTGAACTTGATATCGAATATATCAGAAAAATGTTCACGAAAATATTCGAGTCCTACAACCCAAAAGTCAAAGGAGAAGTATTTGACTCTTTTTGTGAGGATTTCTATGACCTTGCCAAGGGGATCCAGGCGTCGAATGAACGGATGTGGCGCATGATCATAACCGATATGCTTTTCAGCTATGATGAGAGAGGTTATCTGGAAGTGACATCGGCGGATAATTCCATTAAGAGGAAGCAGTTTGCCATCATTGCAAGCGTGATTATAGGGAAGCTGCGGAAAAAGAACTGACTTATGTGTGGAATGGGGGATGCCGTGTGAAGAGGGCGGGGACATTTTTTGCGGCGGTAGCAGTACTGATTTTGGCATTGGGCATGGCGGCGTGGCGGTTTGTGGATCAAGTCAGCAGCCAGCTTTGGATGAATTCGATCCGGACGATAACGGAAAGTACCCATCAAGGGGCGAATGCCTTGAATATCCAGCTGGAGGGGGACTTTAACGCCCTGGATGTGATGTGGGAGAACATCGCCCAGGCAAAGCCCAGTGAACTTAAGCTGATTTTGACCCTGTACCAGGTTGTGGAACCGGATGTGGTGCTTTATTTCCGGGACAAGGGGAGTGTGCGGGAGAACGTGGAGCCGGATCTGGCGGTCAGTGATTTTCTGAAGGATACAACTCTTGAGAGGGGGCTTTTGGATGCCCATATCAGCAGTGTGACCGGGGAGAATGTATTCAATATATTTTTGAAGGTGCTTTTTGAGGATGGGACGGAGGCCTACCTGGTAAAGGAATACCGTACCAGGGAGATTGCCCAGCAGTTTACCCTGTCCTTTTATGACAATAGCGGCTTTTCCTATTTGGTGAACCGGGACGGGGGCATCATGGTTCGGTCTGCCCATAAAAACAGCAATCAGACCATACAGAACCTTTTCGATACGATTGCCGGGACGGAGAATGACCCTGCAAGGATAGCGAAGTTCCAAAATGATGTGCAAAACTTAAATTCCGGGTGGGAAAAATTCGTATACGAAAAAGAGGGCATGGTATTTTGCTATGAACCCCTACGGGCGGACTCGGACTGGCTGTTGGTCTCGATTATACCAGAGAAAGAAATCACAAAACAGACGAACAATATATTAAAGAGAACCATGGTTTTTTCGGGCTTGGTAGCAGGGATGATCTTGGTCATGGCGGCAGTTTTTTATGGGATTAAGATGCATGAGAGCCGGAAGTATACCAGCCAGCTGCAGACAGCCCTGGATGAGGCGGACAAGGCGAACCGGGCAAAGGGGCAGTTTTTGATGGATATGTCCCATGACATACGGACCCCGCTGAATGCGATCATTGGGCTGACGTCCATAGCGAGGGAGAACACGGGGGATCTTGCCAGGATCGAAGACTGCCTGGAGAAAATCAGGATATCCGGGATCCACCTTCTCAGCCTGGTCAGTGATGTGATGGATATGTCCCAGATTGAGCAGGGGACGAATATCCTTAAGGAAGAAAATTTCAGTATTTCCCAGCTTTATGGCGAGGTGACCCAGTTTATGGGGCACAAGGCACAGGAGGCAGGCCTTACCATGGAGACGGCGCCTGTCCGGCTGGAGAAAGAGCATGTGATAGGGGATCCGCTGCGGGTAAGGCAGATATTGCTTAACATTATTGACAATGCCATAAAATATACGCCTTTGGGGGGCAAGGTTTCTTTGGAACTGACCCAGGCAGGGGAGGACGGGGAAGGGAATGCAATTTACAGGTTCCGGTGCAGCGATACCGGGATCGGCATGGAACCGGAATTTTTGGAACGTGTGTTTTTGCCTTTTGAGAGGGCAAGGAACACTACTTTCAGCAAGATTGCAGGGACAGGGGTAGGGCTTGCCATTACAAAAAGCCTGCTGGATCTGTTGGGGGGCAGCATTTCTGTTGAGAGTGAACCGGGGAAAGGTTCTTCTTTCACGGTGGAGTTTTGCCTAAAGATACAAAAAGAAGCCTTCCTTGTGGAAGAAAAAGAACAGGATGAAGCAGCTGCCCCAGAGGAATTAGGGGAAGAAGAGACATGGGATTACGGATCCAGGCGTGTTTTGCTGGTAGAAGACAATGAGTTGAATATGGAGATAGCGGTAGAATTGATCGGCATCACTGGGGTACAGGTGGAGACTGCCTGCGACGGGCAGGAGGCAGTGCAGATGTTTTGTGAGCACCCATGCGGATATTATGACCTGATTTTTATGGATATCCAGATGCCGGTTATGGATGGCTATGAGGCTACCCGCCAGATCCGCGGGACGGACAGGGAGGACGCAGGGAGGATCCCGATTGTGGCCTTGTCTGCCAATGCCCTCGCGGAGGATGTAAAGAATTCCCTGCTGGCGGGGATGAACAGCCATGTCGCCAAACCGGTGGAACTAGATTCTATTGAAAAAGTGTTGGAGCAATATCTCAGATAGGAGAGAAGCAAGCCCGGGGGGTTCTGCGGACAGGGATTTGGCCAGCCATGGGGGAAAGCCTGGGAAGTACGGAGAGTTTATATGATCAGAGATTATATTTATGATGTCAGTGGGGATTGCCCGGGGAATGTTTACCTTGGGGCAGGGGAGACGAGCGTCTTATTTGATGCCGGTATGGCCTGCTGCGGGGAGCAAATGGCAGAACGTGCGGCATCGGTTTTGCGTGGCAGGCCCCTGGACTATGTGTTTTTGACGCATAGCCATTTCGACCATGTTTCGGGGGTTCCTTTTGTCAGGAAAAGATGGCCGGGAGTGAAGGTTTATATAGCGCCGCATGGAAGGGATATCCTAAAAAAGCCGTCTGCCCTGCGCCGGATCCGGGAACTGAACGAGGCGGCAGCGGCGGATCAGGGGATAGCCGGCCTGTCCTATGAGGACGAAGCATTGCATGTGGACGGAGTGCTGGCGGACAGGCAGGTGTTCCAACTCAATGAATGGAGGATTACGGCGGTAGAGACACCGGGCCATACGCGGGACAGCTTTTCGTTCTTGGTTGAGAGGAAAGCCTGCGGGGAACGGATGCTGGTATGTGCGGAGACGGCCGGGGTATATATGGAAGGCAGGCATCTGAGCCCTTGTTTTCTGCTGGGGTATCACATGTCAATGGATTCCGTGGCTAAGCTGAGGGGGATCGGTGCGGACGTCCTGCTTTTTGCGCATTCTGGTTTTGCCCCGGAAAGCAACCCCGATGATACCTGGAAACGCTGCATAGAAGAACATGAACAGGCAGTGCGCCGGATCCGTGCGGAAGCGAAACGTGATATTTTGGTGGAGGACAAGCTTAAAAACCTTGCAGAATATTATTGGCCGGAAAGCATAAGAAAATATCAGCCCTACCAGGCATATGCCGTGAATATGGAAAGCATGCTAAAGAAGGTTGGGCAGGAAGAATGGCCGGGCGAATTATGATAGGAAAGAGAATAAGGAACATGGCGGCGGCAGGGATTGCCGCCGTTATGCTGGTGGCCGCCGGGGGATGTGTAAAAACGGCCGGAGAACCTGTGCGGGAAAGCATAGAGGCTAAGGATCCCTCCGAAGGAGAGGAAAAACCCGGAGCGGATACGGGCCAGGAAATAGATGAGAGCCAAGCAGCAGATGCGGATCCGGCAGCAGATGGGCGCCAGGCAGCGGATAAGAATCCAACAGCAGACATCCCCCAAGGGGACAGGGAATCTGTTTTTACAAGCCAGCGGACGGAAGATACCCTGCAAAAAGAAGGAAGGGCTTCTGCCGGAGTAAGCCGGGGCGGGGAGATTCCGCCGGATAAGACCGGGGGCATCCCGCAGACGGAAACAAAGCTTTCAGCCCATGCGGACGGGTTTGTAGTGCTGTCAGAGGCAGTTCCGGATATCGTCCAGGAGATCCGTTACTATTCCACCTATAATTTTGTGGGCGAGCGTATTGACGGCTATGAAGCGCCGTGTGCGCTGCTTACCAAGGAGGCGGCGTCTGCCCTGAAAGAGGTCAGTGACGATGTGATGGAACAGGGCTACCGCCTCAAGGTTTACGATGCTTACCGGCCCCAGATGGCGGTAGACCATTTTGTGAGATGGGCGAAGGATCCGGAGGATACCAGGATGAAGCCGTATTTTTACCCGGAGGTGGAAAAAAGCAGGCTTTTTGAGCAGGGCTACATCAGCGCTAAGTCCGGCCATAGCAGGGGAAGCACCGTAGATTTGACCTTGCTTGATATGGAAACAGGGAAGGAAGCAGACATGGGAGGTGTTTTTGATTATTTTGGAAAACGTTCCCATCCGGATTATGTGGGGAACCTGACGGCAGAACAGCAGAAAAACCGCCGCATCTTGCGGGAAGCCATGCTGCGCCATGGGTTTAAGGCTATAAGCACGGAGTGGTGGCATTTTACTCTCAGGGAGGAACCCTATCCGGACACTTACTTTAATTTCCCGGTCAGTTAAATAACGTGCCTTTGGCAGAAATCACTCCCCGCCTCTTGGTTCCCTTGGCGTCCTGGATAGGAAGGAGGGGCATTCCGGATATAGCTTTTATGTACAGGGACATTAATAATTGGCAGGGAATGGTTTTTAGGTGTGGGGATTGGCAATATTATGGAACGGATGGAAACGAAAAAAGGGCGGCAAGATTGGCGTTGGCTATTTTGCTGCCCTTTTTTTATGTTCCATATCCTGCGCCCTGCGGGTTTCTGATCCCGCCGCCCCTGCCGCAAAATATAGTCCCTAACCAAAAGGCGGGAGTTACAGCGCAGTGCTTTTGCTGTGCTGGCTCATGGCGTGCCCTCCGTTTCGCTAATGTAGTGCCTTGCGGCTGTTATGATGTCCTCCGGCAGAAAATGTGCGCCTTTTTTGCGCAGATTATTTTCTGCTCCTAATGCACACAAATTAATTTCCGCCTTTAATATCTTGTTGACATATAATACTATATGATATATAATATAGGAGAAGAAACAATATTATAGAAATTAACAGAACTTGGACAGGAGAGAGATCATGGTATTTAACACAGGAGCGGCGCTTCTGGATGCGATTGTGCTGGCAGTCGTGTCGCGGGAGCAGCAGGGGACTTATGGCTATAAGATCACCCAGGATGTCCGGGGCGCCATTGATATCTCGGAATCCACTTTATACCCGGTGCTTCGCAGGCTGTTAAAGGAGAACTGCTTGGAGAGTTATGACTTGGCGATTGACGGCAGGAACCGGAGGTATTACCGGATTACGGAGAGCGGGAGGCTGCAGCTGAACCTATACCGTGGAGAGTGGAATATTTATTCCCAGAAGATTTCCAGGATACTTGAGGAGGCGGATTGATGGACAGGAAAGATTTTATGAAAGAATTGGAATATCTCTTGCAGGATATTCCGGCGGGGGAGAAGGAAGATGCCATCGCCTATTATCGGGATTATCTGGAGGATGCCGGGGATGAACACGAGGCGGATGCGATCCGGGAATTTGGCAGCCCGGAGAGGGTGGCAGCGATCATCCGGGCAGATTTGGGCGGGAACCTGGAGGAAGGAGGGGTATTCACGGAGAGCGGTTACCAGGACGAACGTTTCCGGGATCCCAGGTATCAGGTGGCAGAGCCAAAAAGGGAGGCAGATGAGGATGGGCAGTGGCAGCAAGGGAGTGCGGATGCCGCCGGGCAGCAAAGGAGGAGGTTTTGGATGGACAGAGGGTTTCTGGCAAAGGGGAGCCCGGCAAGCCGGGTTTTAAAGGTGGTTTTGCTGATAGCGATCCTTTTCATGGGCTTGCCGGTTCTGTTGGGGGTGGGCGGAGGGATTGCCGGAATTGCCGCGGCAATGCTGGCGCTTTTTTTGGCGTTGGTTCTATTGTCAGGGATCCTGACCGTGACGGCATGGATTGGTGCAGTAGTGCTGCTGGTGTTAGGGGGCGGGATGATGCTTACTTATCCGTGGAGCGGGGTGTTGGTTATCGGCATTGGGATTTTTGTGATGGGGCTGGCATTTTTGGGGATTGCAGTTTCCGTGGCTGTCTATGGGAAACTGATTCCGTTTTGTATCTGTGGTGTGACAAACTGGCTTAACCGCCTGCTGCACCATAAGAAAGGGGGCAGGAAATGAAAAGGCTGATAAAATGGATGCTGATCCTTTCGGTAATCTTCTGCCTGCTGGGGATTGGTGTTATCACGGCAGGGGCTATGATGGATGGCGGTTATTACCTGGGGCATGCACTAAAGGCGGCTGACCGCTGGGAGGGGCATTGGGAAGAAGGCTATAGGGCGCTGGAACAAGTTCCTTTCCTGAAGCCTGGGAACATGGATCTTCCGGCAAAAGAGGTAAGCCTGTATGAGGATATCCGGGAATTGGAGGCGGATGTTGCCGGCATGGTGATTTTTGAAGAGTCAGACGAATTGGCAGAAGGACAGCTGAGGGTTATCAAAGGCAATGACGGGGAAGATTATGAATACAGGCAGGAAGGGGATACCTTAAAGATCGGCTATCCGAAGAAGCGCAGAAGGGGCAATATGAATATCAGGAACACGGTCACGCTTCAGGTTCCGGTAAATAGCTGCTTAAAAGAGATCGATATCGAGGTCAGCGCCGGGGAATTTTTGGCAACAGCCATGCAGGCGGATGAGATCTCGCTGCAGGTAAAAGCCGGGCGGATCGAGGTGGGGCAGGGAAAGGCAGGCATACTGGAACTGGAGTCTGATGCCGGGCAGATCGTCTGTCAGGCAGATGTGTCAAGGAAAGTCTCGGCGGAAAGCGACCTTGGGGAGATTTTGTTATCGCTCAAGGGAGAGAAGGAGGATTTTGATTATGAACTGGAATGCTCCGCAGGGATCATTGCATTAGGAGGCTCTGAGCCGGAGGAGTACCAAGGGCTGCACCATACGTCAGAGATTGATAACGGGGCTGGCAAGAAGGCAGAACTGGAATGCTCGGCGGGAAGCATATCGGTGGATTATTATGATGGGCAATGACCGGGCTGTTAGACAAAAAGAACAAGGAAAAACGAAAGGATGGAGACAGAATGGACAGAAACCGTAAATTATACCGTTCCAACAAAGATAAGATGATCTGCGGGGTGTGCGGGGGGCTGGGGGACTACCTCAATGTAGACCCGACCCTGATCCGCCTTGCATGGGTTCTGCTGACCTGCTGGGCCGGCATGAGCATTGTTGCCTATCTGGTGGCGGCAGTTATTATCCCGCTTGACCCGGAGTACTAAAGGGCTGAAGGGAAGATTTTGTGAATAAGGCAATGTGACATCGGGCATACTTCTTTTATGCAAAACATGGAAAGGAGTATGCCTTTATTATGCCAAAAAGCAAAAAAGCAAAAAAGCCGTTTGACATAAACAATATGACCCCGGAGGAACAGCTGAAATTTGAGATTGCGGAGGAATTGGGGCTTGGTGCCAAGGTGTTGGAGAACGGGTGGAGGAGTTTGACGTCAAAAGAGAGCGGCAGGATCGGAGGGCTGATCACCAAAAGGAAAAGGGAGATGAAAAAAAACGGAGAATGAGGGAAAGGCTTGCCAAATCAGAAAATGTTTTTTATAATCATAAGTTAGAAAACGAAAATTGGCTGGCATAGGAGTGGGGCAAGGATGGGGAGAGAGTTGCAAAGCGGATATACCACAGGCACCTGTGCTTCGGCTGCGGCCATGGCTGCAGCTGTTTTTGTGTTGGAGGGAAGCACAGGGGATGTGTGTGTCCGGCTGGCCAACAAGGCAACGGCCGCCTTTACCCCGGAATATGGGGTTTGCCTTGCAGGGGGCGGGAAGGGCGGCAGCTGGTGCCGGGTGAAGAAGGATGCCGGGGATGACCCGGACGTGACGGACGGGGTATGGGTGTATGCAGGGGTATTCCCGGTTTCCCAGGAAGGGTTTGAGAAGCTTTGCCGGGAAGGGGCAGGGTATGTGTCGGCAGAATATCCAAGGCTTTATTTAAACGGCGGGCCGGGGATCGGGATTGTGCAAAAGGAAGGGCTTTCCTGCCCGGTGGGGCATTATGCCATCAATCCGGTTCCGCAGAAGATGATTTTACAGGCAGTAAGCGAGGTATGCAAAAGGAAGGGCTGTGAGGGATATATGGAGATCCGGGTTGCGATACCGGATGGTGCTTTGCTGGCAGAAAAGACCTTTAACCCGAGGATGGGGATCCGGGGAGGAATCTCGGTCCTGGGGACTACCGGCGTGGTGGAACCGATGAGCGAGAGGGCGCTTATGGAGACGATCCGCCTGGACATCCGGATGAAGCGGATGGCAGGGGAAGAGGTGCTTCTTTTGACACCGGGGAATTACGGGGAGGTGTTTTTGGAGGAGAGGCTTGGGGTGCCTTTGGGTGAGGCGGTGAAATGCAGCAATTTTATCAGGGATTCTGTCGTGTCGGCAGAGAAGGAGGGATTTAAACGGCTGCTTTTGGTGGGGCATATCGGGAAATTGGCCAAGGTGGCAAGAGGGGCGGGAAACACCCATTCCCGGTATGGCGACGGCAGGATGGAGATGATGGGCCAGCTTTTCAAGGAGGCAGGGCAATGTCTTTGTGGGGCGGACAAAACAGAGGTTTGCTGCAACTATACAGAACTGGCGGAAAAGATTGGAAATGCCAACACGACAGAGGAGGCTGTAGGCTGGCTGAAGGAGTGCGGGCTGGCGGAAAGGGTGCTTTCACTTGCGGCCGGGAAGGTAAAAGGACAGGTGGAATGCTGGGCCGGCGGGAGGCTGGAGGCAGAGGTGGCAGTGTTTTCTTCCGTACATAGGGTGATGGGGGAGAGCGGCAGGCTGCGGGATTTTTTGCAGATGAGGAAAGGGGAGGCATGAAGCTGGCGGTAATTTGTTTTACAAAGGGCGGCGCCGCCTGGTGCAGGAAGCTGGTGCAGCGCTTCCGTGAGTCAGGGGAAGAATGCGAGGGATACGTACCGGTGCGCTTTTTCTCCGAAAGCATGGCAGGGCAGCCGGGGATGAGGCCTTTGAAAGAACCTGCAGGGGAATGGACGGGCAGGCAGTTTGAGCGGGCGGACGGGCTGATTTACATAGGTGCCGCCGGGATTGCCGTGCGGGCGGCAGCGCCCTTTTTGCGTGATAAGCTGACAGATCCGGCCGTTGTGGTGATGGACGAGGCAGGGCATTATGCGGTATCCCTGCTGTCGGGGCATGTGGGGGGCGCCAACAGACTGGCCAGGGTGGTGGCAGAGATCTGCGGCGCAGAGCCGGTCATCACCACGGCAACCGACGTCAGGGGGAAGACGGCGATTGATGCCTGGGCGGCAAAAAGAGGGCTGGCTATCGGTGACAGAGGAAAACTCCGGCAGGTGGCGGCGGCATTTTTGGAGGACAGGCCGGTGGGGTTTTTTAGCGATTTTCCCTTACCTTATCCAGAGCCCAAGGGGTGCATCCGGGACAAGGAGGGGGAGAGGAACGTATGGCTGACCATCCGGCTGTCGCCGGAGCCGGAGGACGGCGTGCTTTGCCGCCTGGCCGGGGAGGGGCGGGTTCTCAGGCTGGTTCCCCGTGTCCTGACGGTGGGGATCGGATGCCGCAGGGGTGTTTCCGTGGAGCGGATTTTGCAGACGGCGGAGCATGCCTTGGCACAGTCAGGCCTTGAAAGGCTGGCGGTGGCAAAGCTGGCCAGCATTGACAGGAAGAGGGATGAGGAAGGGATTTGTGAACTGGCAAAGAAGTGGAAGGTCCCTTTCGTGACATTTCCGGCAGAAGAGTTGGAGCGGATAACAAAGCCGGTGGCCGAGTCGGCATTTGTGCGGCAGGTAACCGGGACAGGCAATGTATGCGAACGTGCGGCGCTTGCGGGAGCCGGGGAGGGCAGCCGGCTTTTGGTGGAGAAGCAGGCAAAGGACGGGGTGACCGTGGCAGTGGCTTCTGGGATATGGGACGGCAGGAAGAGAGGATAGGATGGGAAAGCTGATTATTTTTGGCGGGACATCAGAGGGGAGGGAACTGGCCGGGTATGCGGTGTCAATCGGGATCCCGACCTTGCTCAGCGTGGTCTCGGATTATGGGAAAAGGACGGCGGGCGAGGCAGACGGTTTGTCGGTGCGCTGCGGTGTGCTGGATAAGGAAGGGATGCTGGAACTGTTAAGACAGGAACTCCCGCCGCTGGTGCTGGATGCGACCCACCCCCACGCAGTGCAGGCGACCGAACAGATCCAGGCCGCCTGCCGGGAGGCCCAGGTCCGCTGCCTGAGGGTCCTCAGGGAGATCGGGGCAGGAACTGCCGGGGCAAATGGGGCAGACGGAGAGGTTTTTTTTGTACATACCCCCCAGGAAGCCAGGGAAATCCTGGCGGCAGACGGCAGCCCGGTGCTTTTGGCCACCGGCAGCAAGGAACTTCCGGTGTTTTTGGAGGCGCCGCATTTAAAGGGGCGGATCTATGCCAGGGTGCTGCCGGACAGCAAGGTATTGGCAGAATGTGAACGGCAGGGGTTAAAGGGCAGGCAGGTGATTGCCATGCAGGGGCCGTTTTCAGAGGAGATGAATTGTGCCATGATCCGTGCTGTCGGGGCCGGCTGGCTGGTGACAAAGGAATCCGGCAGCCGCGGCGGGTTTGGGGAAAAGCTTCGTGCGGCCAATAAATGTGGGATCCGCACGGTGGTGATCCAACGGCCCGGGCAGGAGGCAGGGGTCTCTGTGGGGCAGGCCCGGGCAGAGGTGGCGCGGCTGGGAGGCAGAAGGGAATTGGTCCTGGTCGGTATGGGGATGGGCTCGGGGAACCAGCTGACGTTAGAAGCGCTGGAGTCGCTAAGGCAGTGCGACGTGGTGCTGGGGGCGCCCCGGATGCTGGAGGATGTGGGAAAATGGGTGGAAGGAAAACCCAGGGTGGCGCTCTATCTGGCAGAGGATGTGGAGAACTGGCTGGAGGGGCACCCCGGATACGGCAGGGTTGCGGTCGTTTATTCCGGCGATACAGGCTTTTACAGCGGGTGCGCATCCCTGCTTGGAAGGCTGAAGAATCAGGGCAGGCCTGGCCGGGAGAATTTCCGGATCCGGGTATTTGCCGGTATTTCCACCCTGTCCTGCCTCTGTTCCCGCCTGGGCTGTCCCTGGGAGGAGATCTATCCGGCGAGCATCCATGGCAGGGAGTGTGACGTGGAACAGCTTTTGCGGGAGCATCCGAAAGTATTTTTGCTTTTAGGAGGGGAAGAGAACTTAGGGAAGCTTTGCAGGCGCCTGGTGCGGGCAGGGATGGGCAGTGTGCAGGTATCTGCGGGCATCCGGCTGGGATATGACGATGAGAGGATTATAAAAGGGAGTGCAAATAAGCTGTGCGGGAGAAAAGAGGATTCCCTGGCGGCAGTGATCCTGGAACGGCAGGCAGGAGGAGAGGACATTGGAAGACAAGCATTTTATCCGCGGGAAAATCCCGATGACCAAAAGTGAGGTCCGGGCAGTATCTTTGTCAAAACTGGGGCTTTCAAGGGACAGTGTTGTCTATGACATCGGCGCGGGGACGGGGTCGGTGGCGGTAGAGGCGGCACTGTACGCGTGCCAGGGGCATGTGTATGCCGTTGAGCAGAAACGGGAGGGATGTGAACTGATCCGCCAAAACCAGGAAAAGTTCGGCGCCAAAAACCTGACGGTCATAGAGGGGCGTGCGCCGGAAGCATTGAAGGGGCTCCCTGCGCCGGACCGGGTCTTTGTCGGGGGGAGCGGGGGGGAATTAAGCCGGATTTTAGACTTGGTGTGGGAAAAAAACCCCCAGGCGCGGGTAGTGGCCAATGCCATTGCATTAGAGACCTTAACGGCGGCGTGGGAGTACCTAAAACACCGCGGGCTGGAGGCAGAGGTCGTCAGCATCCAGGTATCAAAGGCAAGGAAAACAGGGGATTACCATCTGATGATGGCCCAGAACCCTGTCTATATCATTACGGCCGGCCCCAAAGCAGGATGCGGCGGGAAATTGCCGGTATCGCCTGGAAACAGGTAGGGAGGATTATTATGCTTCATTTGGTTACCGGAGGGAGTGCCAGCGGAAAGTCCGCCTACGGCGAACAGGCTGTGCAGAAAGCAGGGACGCCGTTTTGCTATTACCTGGCAACCATGCATCCCTGGGGGGAAGAAGGGCAGGCACGGGCGGCAAGGCACCGGCGCCAGCGGGCAGGCAAAGGCTTTATCACGATCGAAGCATACCGCTGCCTGGAACAGGTAGTATTGCAGCCAAGGCAGGCACTGCAAAGGGACAAGGCGGTGCTGGTAGAATGCATGTCCAACCTGGTGGCAAACGAGTTGTTTGAGGGCGGCGGGAGTGACAGGGAGATCTTGCGGCGGATAGAACACGGGATCTGCCATCTGCTGGATAGTGCAGAGACCGTGGTGGTGGTCACAAATGAGGTGTTTTCGGACGGAGTGGCATATGAAGCCGGGACGATGCGCTATATCCGGCTTTTAGGGCAGGCAAACCAGAGGCTGGCTGTTCTGGCAGACAAGGTGACCGAGGTGGTATATGGGATTGCAACGGAGAGAAAGGCAGGGGCATTCGGCCTGGCCAAAGAAGGGAAGTGAAAGAGGATGGGGGCGAAGGAGGTTTATGAGAGTTTGCTGATTGCTTTTGCCATGTATTCCCGCATCCCGGTTCCCCAGGTAAAGTGGACGGACGGCGGCATGCGGTATGCGCTTTGCTTTTTTCCGCTGGTGGGGGCAGTAGTCGGCGGCGTGATGGCGGGATTTTCCTGGCTGGCGCACAAGACGGGGATGGGGAGCCTGGCATATGCCTGTATTGGGACGGCGATCCCGCTTCTTCTCACAGGAGGGATCCATATGGACGGCTTTTTGGATGTGGCAGATGCCAGGGGCTCCTGCCAGACTGCGGAGAGGAAGCTGGAGATTATGAAAGACCCACATACGGGCGCGTTTGCCATGATCGGCGGCTGTGTGTACCTGCTGCTCTACCTGGCTGCCTTGAGTGAACTGGGAACAGCTGCTTTTCCGGCCGCAGCCGGGGTCTATGTGCTGGAGAGGGCGCTCAGCGGCTGGTCGGTGGTATCCTTTCCCAAGGCAAAAAAGGACGGGCTGGCCAGCACGTTTGCTAGGCAGGCACAGCGGCGGGCCGTGCAGGCCGCGATGGCCGGATGGGGAGTGGCGGCGGCCGTCTTTTTGTTCTGGGCGGGCGGGAAAACCGCAGGAGGAACGGCCATAGCGGCATCTGCCGTGGCGCTGGCATGGTATTACCGGATGGCGATGAGGGAATTTGGCGGCATGACCGGGGATCTGGCAGGGTACTTCCTCCAGGTATGCGAATTGGGGATGCTCGGAGCCCTGGCGGCAGTATTATAAGGCTTTCGTTTTTTGTTGCAGTATCACGGGGGATGGGATATACTGTCCTATATAGATAGGATAGGGCACTTAAGGAAAAAGGGTATAATGATGAAAATGTATAGGAAAAAAGCCGCCCGGCTCGCAGTGCTTTTATCCGTGGCGGCAGGAATTGCCTTCCCGGCCCGGGCTTATGCCTTTGAGCGGGAGGAGGAGGTAGAACGGTATTTGGGGGCATCCATGAAGCGGCAGATGGAAACAGAAGCCGACGAGGCCGCAAGGCATGGGGAAGAACTGGTGTTCTGGCTAGCGCCCCTTGACGAGGACGGCCAGACAGCCGAAGGGGTTTACGGGGGGATCCCGTATGGCTCCGTCTTTTACAGTTCGATAGACCAGGTATGGCAGCCGTTAGGGGAGAATACCATCTACCCGTCTGCCATCCATCAGGTTGGGGCAAAGACAGGGACGGTATATATCAGCTGGAATAACGGCAGAGGCCATCTGTTTTCCTATACGGCAGACCAGTATGAAGAGATCGTTGACAAGGTCAGCTGCTTTAAGGAAGAATACATCCGCGGCGATATGACGGATTTTGAGCGGGAGATGCAGATTATCCAGTACCTGGTGGAGAATGTCACCTATCCCTATGGCCGTTACCTGGCCGGCCAGGATACCAGGGAGGACCACAATGCATATGGCGCGCTGGTGCGGGGGGAGGCGGTCTGCGAGGGCTATGCGGAAGCATTTTGCTGGCTGGCAGACAGCTGCGGGCTGGAGAGCCGGTTCGTCTATGGGGTCTATAACAACGAACTGCACGACTGGAATATGGTGAAGCTGGGCGGGCAGTGGTATCAGCTTGACATCACATCGGATGACACGGCAGAACAAAATGGCGCCGAAAACGGATACGGATGGGGGAAGCTGCGCAACCAATACCTCAACCTGACCGACAGCCAGATGGCGCGCGACCATCAGTGGCAGCCTTTGGAGAAGCTTGCCTGCCAGGCAAAGGATTACGGGCCGGAGGCAGTAGGGGAATATCTGAAAAAGAAAAGGGAATAGTATGATTCTGATTATCGGAGGCATGAGCCAGGGGAAAAAAGAGTTTGCCCGGCAGCTGGCCGGCGTGGGTGCACCGGAATTTGGCGCTGATTTGGCAGATGGGTGGGCGGATCCCCCCCAGTCTGCTCTGCAAAAGCCGTATCTGGCTTCCTTCCACGGCTGGATCCGCCGGATCCTGGAGGAGGGGGGAGACCCGGACGTATTTGTGGGCCAGGTGCTGGCGGCGGAGCCAAGGATCATAACCATGGATGAGGTGGGCTGCGGCATTGTCCCTGTGGAGCGCACAGAGAGGGATTACCGTGAGGCGGTAGGGCATGCCGGGCAGAAGCTGGCAGGGAGTGCCGGTGAAGTATACCGGATGGTTTGCGGCATCCCGCAAAAGATTAAGGGGTAAAAGGGCATGGAACTGGCAATAGCGGCGGGAATCGGTTTTTTGTTGGATCAGTGGATCGGCGACCCGGAAGGCTGGTGGCACCCGATTCGGGCAATCGGCTGGCTGGTCGGCCGGATGGAACGGCTGCTGAGGAGGGTTTTTCCGGCGGGCAAGGCAGGGGAACTGGCGGCAGGCGGGGTTCTGGCAGTGCTGGTGCCCGTGGCGGCAGGAGGTGCTGCCGCCGCGGTTCTGGCGGTTGCAGGACGGATCCATCCGGCAGCCCGTTTTCTCGTTATGTGCGTGATGGACGGACAGATCCTGGCGGCAAAATCCTTGAAAACAGAGAGCGCCAAGGTGTATGATGCCCTAAAGGACAAAGAGGCCGAAAAGGCCAGGCAGGCAGTTTCACGGATCGTCGGGCGGGATACGGAACGGTTGTCCGAGGAAGGGATCATCAAGGCAGCAGTGGAAACGGTGGCGGAAAATACCTCGGATGGGGTGATTGCCCCGCTCTTTTACCTGTTTCTGGGCGGCCCGGTACTGGGCTTTGCCTACAAGGCGGTCAATACCATGGATTCCATGGTTGGGTACAAAAACGAAACATACCTGTATTTTGGCCGGGCCGCCGCGAAGTCAGACGACTTCGTGAACCTGGTACCGGCTCGCCTGGCCGCGTTTTTTTTGATCGGGGCGGCCTGGCTTCTGCCGGGGTTTGACGGCAGGGGGGCATGGCGGATCTGGTGCCGGGACAGGCATTGCCACAAAAGCCCGAACTCTGCCCAGGGGGAGGCGGCATGTGCCGGGGCGCTGGGGATAGAACTGGCAGGCCCGGCCTGGTATTTCGGCGTGCTGCATGAAAAGCCGGTGATCGGGGACAGGACAAGGAAAGCGGCGGCAGAGGACATTGTGCGCGTGAACCGGCTGATGACGGCCGGTTCCTGGATGGCACTGGCGGCGGGGCTGGTGGTTTTTCTGGCGCCTGCGTTAATAGATGCGCTGCAGTAAACGGAAAGAGGCAAACGATAATGGCACAGATGCTTCATGGCGGAGATATCTATCATCAAAAAATTACCTACGATTTTTCTGTGAATGTCAATCCCCTTGGCATTCCTTGGGCAGTGCAGCAAATCCTTCGGGACTCGGTGGGGCACTGGGACTGCTACCCGGATCCCCAATGCAGGCAGCTGACCCGGGAACTGGCAGGACATCACGGCGTGGAGGGAGAACGGATTGTCTGCGGCAATGGGGCGGCAGACTTAATTTACCGGCTGGCGTTTGTGCAAAGGCCGCGAAAAGCCCTGCTGCCTGCCCCTACCTTTTCCGAATATGAGCGGGCTCTTTCGGCTGTGGGGTGCCGGGTGCGGCACTACAGGCTTTCGGAGGAAAGGGGATATGAGATGGATGTGGAGGAATTGGCCGGGCTTTTGGAGGAGGGGGACATCCTGTTTGTCTGCAACCCGAACAACCCTACCGGACAGGCAGTGCCCAACCGGCAGGTGGCACGGCTTTTGCAGGCCTGCCGCAGGAAGCAGGCCTTTTTGGTGCTGGACGAATGCTTCTGTGAGTTTTTAAGCAGGCCAAAGGATTATACCATGATGGGGGATATCCGGGACTGGCCGGAGGCCGTGATCCTGCGGGCATTTACCAAATCCTATGCCATGGCCGGGCTCCGGCTGGGGTATGCAGTCTGCGGGGATCCTGCGGTTGCCGGGAGGCTGCGCCGGGCGGGGCAGCCTTGGAGCGTGTCTCTGCCTGCCCAGGAGGCAGGGGTGGCGGCGCTGGGGGAGAAAGGGTATTTGGAGCAAACCAGGAGCCTGGTCAGTACGGAAAGGGAGTATATGAGGGAGGCGCTGGCAAAACTCGGTTTTATCGTGTTCCCTTCCCAGGCCAATTACCTGCTCTTTAAGGATACGGGGGAGGACCGCCATGGGAATTTGTGGGAGCAGCTGCGAAGAAGG
Source organism: bacterium 1XD21-70 (assembly GCA_003669055.1). GTDB lineage: Bacteria > Bacillota > Clostridia > Lachnospirales > Lachnospiraceae > Brotaphodocola. Next base: position 33,908 of record RAYB01000037.1, on the reverse strand, counting down.
GGGATCCTGATCCGGGACTGCAGCAATTTCTGCGGGCTGGGCAGAGGGTTTTCTTTCCGTTATTACCGGACGTCGATCCGCACCCGCGAAGAGAACGAAATACTTTTGGATGCAGTCCGCGCACTAGTGTACTGACACGTTTACATTTCGCCAAATGACTTGCCTGAATTTCCATCTGCTGCGTTGTTGTCGGTCAACGATGCCACCGCATCGCCTCCCTCCGCCGCCTTGCAGACTGAAAATTCATTCTACGTCATTTGGCTGAAAGTAAATGTGTCAGTACACTAGGCGGAAAAAACGAGAAAGAAAGGAACCCCATATTATGAGTACCTATCGAATCCTGCTGGCGGACGATGAGGAGGAGGTCCGCAAGGCCATCATCCGCAAAATTGACTGGGAAAGCCTTGGCTTTGAGGTGGCCGGGGACGCGGACAACGGGGAAGAGGCACTGGAGAAGATCGAGCAGCTGAAACCAGATGTGGTGATGACGGACATCCGGATGCCTTACATGGACGGCCTGTCCTTAACGGCAAGGATCCGCCAGAAATACCCGTCCATCAAGGTGCTGATCTTTTCCGGCTATGATGATTTTGAGTATGCCCAGCAGGCCATTAAGCTGAATGTGACGGAATACATCTTAAAACCGGTGAATGTGGAGGAACTGACCGGGATTTTAAACCGGGTGCGGGAAAGCCTGGATGAAGAGATTGAGCAGCGGCGCAATGTCCGCCTGCTGCGGGAAAGCTACCAAAACAGCCTGCCGATTATCCGGGAACTTTTCTTAAACGATTTTGTCCGGGGGAATGTCCCGGACGGGGAAGCCGTCCCCAAGTTAGAGGAGTATGGGGTGGATATTTTAGGCGCCCGGAAGTGGCTGGTGGCAGTGATCAGCGTGGAGCCGGAAGAGCGGGCAGAGGGGCAGCCTTTGTCCCTTTGGCAGGAACAGAAGCTGATCCCCATTTCGGTCAGGCAGCTGGTGGAGGACAACCTCCGGGAATATTTCCGTTTTACCATATTTAATTCTACCGGCGGAATTGCCGTCATTGCGGCGATTGACAAAAAGAATACACAGACCGGTTTTATCGACCTTCTGGAGGATATCTGCAAGGAGATCCGCCGGATCTTGGAGGTGACGGTGACCATTGGGGTAGGCCATAGCAGCCAGGCGCTGGAGGAGGTCGGCAAATCCTACCAGTCGGCTGTGGACGCTTTAGGGTATAAGGCGATCATAGGGGCGGGGGGCACCATCTATATCAACGACATGGAGCCGGTCAGCCGGGGAAAGCTAAAGCTGGAGGAAAAGGATGAGGCGGAACTGGAGGCGCAGATCAAATTCGGGACGTCTAGGAGCATTGGGGAAACGGTGCGGGAGTTGACGGGCAGGATGGACGATGCCAAGGTCCATGCCAGCCAATGCCAGGTGTACCAGCTGTCTCTGGTCAATTGCGTGACCCGCCTCATGCAGCAGTATGACATGGACTTACAGCAGATTTTCGACAGGGACGGAGGCTTTGTGAAGCTGATGGACAACGGGCAGCAGAGGGAGGCATTTACCTTGTGGCTGACACAGGTGGCTTGCCAGATGAATGAGGCGATCAACCAGCGCCGGGATACCGCCGCCAGGCAGGTGATTGAAGAGGCAAAGCTATACATCCAAAAACATTACCCCGACCCCGAGTTATCGGTGGAGATGATCTGCCGCCAGCTGCATATGAGCCCGGCTTATTTTTCCACCATGTTCCGCAAGGAGACCGGCAAAACCTATGTGACCTACCTGACGGATGTGCGCCTTGGCAAGGCGGTGGAACTGCTGAATGAGACCAATGACAAGACCTATGTGATAGCCCGGAAGGTGGGGTATCAGGAACAGAATTATTTTAGTTATGTGTTCAAAAAAAAGTACGGGGTGTCCCCGACAAAGTTCCGGAATGTCTGACCCGGCCAGGAGGGGATTATGGCAATGATAAAGAAACCGGATTTTCTGCAAAAAATAAGTATCCGCTACACGGTTTTCATCTATTTCACCGTCACGGCCTTAGTGATGATCCTGCTGATCGGCATGTCCTTGTACGGGCGGCTGGCTGCCCAGCTTACGGCCACCGTCCGCGAAGAAAACCAGGCAGTGCTCAGCCAGGTCAGCATGTCGGTGGATTCTTATCTGCGGACGATCATGAAGCTGTCGGATTCCCTCTATTATGGGGTGATCAAAAATGCAGACCTCTCCACGGAGGCAGAGACGGTAAACAGTGAGATCACCTTGCTGTATGACAATAACAAAGACTCGGTTTCCAATATTGCCCTTCTGTCCAAGAAAGGGGAGATCCTGTCCGCAGTGCCGGCTGCCCGCCTAAAGACAGGCATGGATGTGACAGAGGAGGAATGGTTTAAGGATTCTCTGGAAAGGCCGGAAAATTTCCACTTTTCCATGCCCCATGTGCAGTATATTTTTGACAACAGCGAGAACCAGTACCGGTGGGTCATCTCCTTGTCCCGGGCAGTGGAGGTTACCCAGGGGACGTCCACCGACCAGGGGGTGCTGCTGATTGATATCGCTTACGGGAGCCTGCAGCAGCTTTTGGACAATGTGGCCATGGGGAACCAGGGGTATCTGTACCTGGTCAATGGCAGCGGGGAGTTGATTTACCATCCCAAAATGCAGCTGATCGATGCAGGCCTGGCCCGCGAAAACACGGAGGCGGCCTATGATTACCGGGGCGGCAACTACCGGGAATCCTACGAGGGGAAGCAGAGGGATGTGGTGGTGAAGCTGGTCGGGTATACGGGGTGGAAAATCATCGGGGTGACGCCGGAGCAGGGGTTTTCCCTGAACAATATTAAGACCCGGCTGTTTATGGTATTCGTGGTTGCATTTTTCCTGTTTTTGCTGGCCCTTATCAATTCCTATATTTCCTCCCGGATCACTGCCCCGATCCAGGAACTGGAAAAATCCGTCAACGCCCTGGAGGAAGGTGCGCTGGACACGCAAGTCTATATGGGCGGCTCTTATGAGATCCGGCATTTGGGCAGGTCCATTGGGGATATGGCAAAACGGATCCAGGCGCTGATGGAGGATATTGTGGCAGAACATGAATCGAAGCGCAAAAGTGAGTTCGACACCTTACAGTCCCAGATCAACCCCCATTTCCTCTATAATACCTTGGATATTATTGTGTGGATGATCGAAAACGAGCAGAAGCAGGAGGCCGTGAAGGTGGTGACTGCCCTGGCACGTTTTTTCCGCATCAGCCTAAGCAAGGGGCGGAGCATAATCCCTGTGCGGGACGAACTGGAGCATGTGCGCAATTACCTGATGATCCAGCAGACCCGCTTTAAAAACAAGTTTACCTACCGGATTGACCCGGAACCGGATGTCCTTGCTTTGGCATCCTTAAAGCTGATGCTGCAGCCCCTGGTGGAGAATGCCATCTACCATGGGATGGAATTCATGGACGGGGACGGCCAGATCCGGGTAAAGGCGTGCCAAAAGGAGGGGAAACTTTTGTTCACCGTGGAGGATAACGGGCTTGGCATGACCGCGGAGCAGGTGGAAGGGCTGCTTACAGAAAAGATCCATGCTTCCTCCCGCCGCGGTTCCGGGATCGGCGTAAAAAATGTCAATGAGCGGATCCGCCTGTATTTCGGGGAGGAGTACGGGCTTTCCATTTGGTCAGAGCCGGATGAGGGCACCGTCATTACGATATGCCTGCCTGCGGTACCGTTTGAAGAACTGGCAGAGGGGGAAAGGACATGGTAACCAGAAAGGAAAAAATGCTGTGGGCGCTGTACGGGATGGTACTGGTTTTCCTGTTTTTGCTGTCTTCAACCAACCTGTTCATAAAGGAAAAGGAAACGCAGGTCTATGGGGTCTCGGTAATCATCGAAGATACCTCTGATGATAATTACGTGAATTTCAAAAAGGGAATGGATCTTGCGGCCATGGAGTTCCATGCGGATGTCAGCTTTATCACCCTTTATGACAAGGGGAGCAAAAAGCAGCAGGAAGAACTGATCCTGCGGGAACAGCAGGATGGCTGCAAGGCATTGGTTGTGTCCCCGGTGGACGGGGATGAGATACTTAAAATGCAGGCAGAAAAAAGGATCAATGTGCCCCTGGTCCTGCTGAATTCGGAGGCCGGGGCTGCGGGGGACAAAGCCGCAGGGGCAATCGGGTTTGATTATTACCACATGGGGCAGGAACTGGGCCTCCGGATCACCGAGGAACAAAAAGGGAAAAAAGTGTATCTGTTTGGGGGGCAAAACCCGGATGAGGTCAGCGGACGCTTCCGGGACGGGATTTTGAGCGTGCTGGAACCGGCCGGGTATGAGGTTGTGCCACAAAAGGCCTCCGGGGAGGGCGGGTGGAAGGCCGCCGCCGGAGAAATCGCACAAAGGGATGGGGGGCAGGCGGTAATTGCGGCACTGGATCCGGTAAGCCTGGCAGAGGCGGCGCAGGCATTTTCCGAACCGGATCTGCTGCCGGAGATTGGCGGGCTGTACGGGAGGGGGACTACAGTCCGCCTGTTAAATTACTTAGACCGCGGAGTGATACAGGGGCTATGCGTAACGGACGATTTTTCCGCAGGCTATTTGAGCGTGAAGACGGCGGCCGAACTGGCCGGGAACCAGGCAGCAGAAGGGTACGGGTACCTAAAAAGCTGTTTCATCCGGCAGGAGGACCTGCGGGATTTGGAGTATGAGAAAATGTTATATCCGATGGAATGAAGGAAGATTGGGAACGATACAATGGAGAAAAGAAAATTTGGCCGTGCAAGGTGGCTTTTGGCCGGGCTATGTGTGGTGCTTTTGCTCTCAGGGTGCAAAGGGATGGAGAAGGCCGAGGAGAAAAAATCAATCCGGATCGGGGTGAGTTTATACCGGGGGGATGACACCTTTATCAATAATATCCGGGGCGAATTGGAGAAATGCGCCAAGGAATATGAGCAGGGGCATGGGGTGAAGGTGACGCTGGATATCCAGGACGCCAAGGGGAGCCAGAATATCCAGAATAACCAGGTGGAACGTTTTATTTCGCTGGGGTGCGATGTGATGTGCATCAACCCGGTTGACCGGACAGCGGCCTCTGCCATGATTGACAAAGCGATGACGGCAGAGGTCCCGGTGGTGTTTTTTAACCGGAAGCCGGTGGAGGAGGATATGGACCGGTGGGACCAGCTTTTTTATGTGGGGGCTGAGGCCAGGGAATCGGCAGTGCTGCAGGGAAGCATTGTGGTGGACCGGTACCGCGAGGATCCGGCAAGCCTGGACAAAAACGGGGACGGGGTGGTCAGCTATGTGCTGCTGGAGGGGGAGAGCAGCCATCAGGACTCCCTTATCCGGACGGAATGGTCAATCCAGACCCTTAAGGACGGCGGGGTGCCGATTGAGAAAATCACCGGGGGGATTGCCAACTGGGAGCGGAGCCAGGCATCTGCCCTGATGGAGCAGTGGCTGGAGCAGTATCCGGGCAGGATCGAACTGGTGGTCTGCAATAATGACGACATGGCTTTGGGTGCGATCGATGCCCTGGAACGCGCGGAGGCGGAGGGGATCAACCTGGTAGGGATCGATGGGACAACGCCCGGGCTGGAGGCAGTGGAAAGCGGCAAGCTCATGGGGACGGTCTCGAGTGATAAGGAACAATATGCAGGGGCTATTTTTGCGATTGCGGTGGATAAGGCCATGGGGCAGGAAATCCGCCAGGAACTGGCGCTGGAAAATGGGAAATATTATCAATGCCCTCAGCAGATTGTCGAAAAAAATCCTTAAAAAAGAAAAAGTTTTAAAAAAATCGTAGAAAATCGTAAAAAAACTTATAGAAAATCGTAAAAAAAAATAGTATAATAGTTTTGTCAGTGAGATATATTGATGAAACTGGCAAAACATATTATAAATCTAAAAGGGAGGAATTAACATGAAACTCACAAGAAAAGTAATGGCGATGGCATTGGCATCCAGCATGGTATTTTCTCTGGCGGCATGCGGCGGCGGTTCGTCTTCGGAGCAATCTGCAGCACCGTCAGCAGAGGCAAGCACTGCTGCAGAGGCCCAAGGCTCTGAGGCAGCAGAAGGTGAGGAGAAGACAGAAGCTGAGGCTCCGGCAGCCTTAGACGGCGAGGTTTCCGTATTCTACTATACTTATGGCGATACGTATATCTCCAGCGTGCGTTCTGCCCTGGATGCAGCCCTTGATTCTGCAGGGATTGCATATCAGGACTATGACAGCAACAACAGCCAGACCACCCAGACCGAGCAGGTGACCACAGCGATTGCCAAGGGTACTTCCCTGCTGATCGTAAACCTGGTGGACAGCGGTTCTGACGATGCAGCCCAGAATATCATCGACCAGGCAAGCGCCCAGAATATCCCCGTGATTTTCTTCAACCGTTCCGTAAGCGAGGAAGTGGTAAGCGGCTACGACAAGTGCGTATTCGTTGGTACGGATTATGAGATGGCTGGCCATATGCAGGGCGAGATGATCGGTGAATACCTGATGGCAAACTACGACACCGTAGATTTGAACGGCGACGGCACGATCTCCTATGTTATGTTTAAAGGCCAGGAAGGCAATGCCGAGGCAATTGCCCGCACCCAGTTCGGCGTGGAAGATGCAGATGCAGTCCTGACGGCAGGCGGCAAATCTGCCCTGTCCTTCTATGACAGCAGCAACACCAACCTCTACCTGGTAGACCAGGATGGCGCATGGTCGGCAGCAGCAGCCAACAACTATATGCAGACAATCCTGTCCCAGTACAGTGAAGCCAACAACAATATGGTTGAGCTGGTAATCGCCAACAACGACGAGATGGCAATCGGTGCCGTGACGGCTCTGCAGAATGCAGGCTACAACCTGGAAGACGGCAGCGCTACCGTGATTCCGGTATTTGGCGTGGATGCTACGGATGCAGCTAAGGAAGCGATCGGCAAGGGCACGATGACCGGAACCATCAAGCAGGATGCAGACGGCATGGCAAATACCATTTCCCAGATCACTGCAAACTTCATGGGCGGCGCAGATACCTTTGCAGACGTGGAGGCAGAAAACGTGGTAGGAACCTGGCGTGTGAACATTCCTTATGCTACCTATACCGGGGAATGATGCTAAGTTTTGAAAGTTAAGTAAAGAAAAGAAATACAACCCGCAGCCGCACTTCGGTGCGGTTGCGGCTCTATATGGGAAGTGTAACGTAACGGCTCTGGCAGCAGGGCGGTTACAGCAAAAACAAAAACGGGAGGTGGCGATTTGGATAAACAGGCGACAGCACCTGCTGCGGCAGCAAATGGCAAGGATGTCCTTTTAAGGATGGAAGGGATCAACAAGGAGTTCCCTGGTGTTAAGGCGCTGAACAATGTATCCCTGACCGTGAAGGCCGGCACGGTCCATGCACTGATGGGGGAGAACGGAGCCGGTAAATCCACGTTGATGAAGTGCCTTTTTGGAGTCTATAACAAAGACGGCGGCCATATCTACCTGGAAGGCCGCGAGGTGAATTTCAAGACGTCGAAAGAAGCCCTGGAAAACGGGGTGGCGATGGTTCACCAGGAACTGAACCAGGCATTAAAGCGGAATGTCATGGACAACATGTGGCTGGGGCGTTTCCCTAAGATTGCCCAATGGTGTCCCCTGACCAGCGAATCCAAGATGTATGCGGAGACGATGAAGGTCTTTGACGAACTGGAGGTCCATGTGGACCCAAAGATGGTTATGAGCCGGATGCCGGTGTCCCAGAGGCAGATGGTAGAGATTGCAAAAGCAGTGTCGTACAATTCTAAGGTTATCGTGTTTGACGAGCCGACTTCTTCCCTGACCGAGGAGGAGGTAGAGCATCTGTTTAGGATCATCAATATGCTTCGAGACCGTGGATGCGGGATCATATATATCTCCCACAAGATGGAAGAAATCCTGCGGATTTCCGATGAGGTTACGATCATGCGCGACGGCCAGTGGATCGCAACCCGCCCGGCAAAGGAACTGACCATGAACGAGATTATCCGTTTGATGGTAGGGCGCGAGCTGACAAACCGCTATCCGGAAAAGGATAATGTGATCGGGGAACCTCTTTTGGAAGTGAAGAACCTGACAGCGGCGTACTCCCAGCTGAGGGATGTCTCCTTTATTGCCAAACGGGGCGAGGTTTTGGGGATAGCAGGGCTGGATGGTTCCGGGCGGACCGAACTTTTGGAAAATATCTTCGGGATTGCTACCCGCAGGTCCGGGGAGATTTATCTGAACGGCAACCGGGTCAGGAACCGCAATGCCAGGGAATCCCTGGCGAACAAGTTCGCCATGCTGACGGAGGAACGCCGTGCAACCGGTATTTTTGCCATCCGGGATATCCAGGCAAACACGACCATATCCAGCCTGCGAAGATATAAGGTCGGCCCGTTCCTAAGTGAGAAAAAGCTCAGTGAGTCTACCGAATGGGGAATCAAGGCCATGAGGACAAAGACACCCAGCCAAAGAACCCAGATCCGTTCTTTGTCCGGCGGAAACCAGCAAAAGGTGATCCTGGCGAGATGGCTTTTGACGGAACCGGAGGTATTGCTGTTAGATGAGCCGACAAGGGGCATCGATGTAGGCGCGAAGTACGAGATCTATCAGCTGATACTGAACCTGGCAAAGGAAGGGAAGTCCGTACTGATGGTTTCTTCGGAAATGCCGGAACTTTTGGGGGTATGTGACCGGATTTTGGTAATGTCCGGGGGGCAGCTGGCCGGAGAGGTGGATGCCAAGACGACAACGCAGGAAGAGATTATGACTCTGGCTGCGAAATATGCATAGGAATAGGAGGTAGGAACAGTGGCTGACATGGATAACAAAAAGATAGAGACAAAGAGGCAGGCGTTTGCCGCGCTTTCGTCACAGGATAAGATGAGGACAATAGGGGATCTCCTGCTTAACAATGCCATGTATATCATTATTATACTGGCAGTCATCTACATATCGATCAAGGTGCCGGCGTTTTTGGGCCTGTCTTCGATTGTGAATGTAATTTCGCTGACAGCGGCCAAGCTGCCGATCGCCCTGGGTATTGGCGGATGCATCGTACTTACCGGTACCGATATTTCGGCCGGCCGTGTCGTAGGCCTGACGGCTTGTATTTCCGCCTCATTGCTGACGACGGCATTTAAGGTGTTCCCGGAGATGACCAGTGCGCCTCCGATTCTGGTAGTGCTTTTAATGGTACTGGTGGTAGGCGGAGCAGTCGGATTTGTCAACGGCTTCAGCGTGGCCAAGTTTAAGCTGCACCCGTTTATTGTGACCTTGTCCACACAGCTCATTGTCTACGGCATCATCTTGATGTATTTAAAGAACGGGACCAACAATGGGCAGACTTTAAGCGGCTTGTCGGAAGGTTACCGTGCCCTGGTGACAGGGACCTTGTTTAAGATCGGCAATGTGGCCGTTCCCCGGTATGTGCTGTACGCGGTGATCCTGACCGTGGTCATGTGGGTGGTCTGGAACAAAACGACATTCGGGAAAAATATGTTTGCCGTGGGTTCCAATGAAGAAGCGGCCAATGTGTCCGGCGTGAACGTATCCCGTACAATCATCATGGTATTTATGCTGGCTGGCATGATGTATGCAATTACCGGTTTCCTGGATGGGGCCAGGATTGCCTCTGCCAATGCGAATACCGGACTGAACTATGAGTGTGACGCAATCGCTGCCTGTGTAATCGGCGGGGTTTCGTTCGTTGGCGGTATCGGGCGGATCAGCGGCATTGTAGTGGGCGTGCTGCTTCTGCAGATTATTTTTGCCGGCCTGAATTTCTTGTCTGTGGACGCGAATATGCTGTACATCATTAAAGGCTTGATTATCCTGATTGCCTGCGCGATCGATATGCGGAAGTATCTGGTGCGCAAGTAAGGAAAGGGCAGAAAGGGGATGGATGGGAAGCGATGGAAGATTCAGAACGCCAGCTGCGCGGGCTCTATGACCGGGTGAATATCTCCGTAAGCACCTTAAACAAGATTATCATCGGGCTTTGTGTGCTCCTGATCGCCTGTATGGCCTTTGCGGTTTCCAACCGGGGATACCAGGTCAGCTTCGATACTTTGGGTGGGACTGCGGTGGAGAGCCAGAAAAGGATGTATGGGGAACTCTTAGAAGACCCCGGGGAGCCGTCCAGGGAAGGGTATGTTTTTGACGGCTGGTACCGGGATCCCGGGCTTGCGGATCCCTGGAAGCTGGGGGAGGACACCGTCACGGAATCTGTCACCCTCTATGCGGGCTGGAAACCCCGGTAGACCTGTCCCAAACCAAGGAAGATGAAAAAGCTGCTTTCCTGCATGCCTAACGGCGGAAAGCAGCTTTCCGTTTTTATAACTTTCCCTGGCTCAGCCTGCTGTTTTGGTATTCCCCGCTGAAGGTGACATCCCTGCCGAACCATTCCGGCGGCACAAAGGATAAGGCGGCTTCTTCGGTGGGAAACTCCACCTCGGCCAGGATCAGCCCTTCATAAACCCCGGTGAAAACGTCAAGTTCAGCCGTCAGGCCGGAAGGGCCGTTATCCTCAGTAAGGGGGATCAGGTAACGTTTCTTGGTGAGCACGATCCCATCTGCTTTGGCAAGCAGGTGCCCATAGGCATCCTGGGTGAGCGGCAGGTTGTACTCTTCCCGCGCCAGAAGCCCGCTTGATTTGTAGGTGAGGATAAAAGCGTCGTCCTGCCTGCGGATCCGGACTACCGGATTGGTGCACAGATACGCCTGTTCAATCTCGCGGAACGGGTAGTCCCGGTAATTGGGGGGCGGTGACTCAACTTTGTATTTGCGTTCTATTTCCATGATATTTTTTCCTTTCTCTGCCAGGCCGGGCAGCTTTTCCATGCCGGATTTTATCATACCGGATATTTCCCCAAAAGGAAACCATTAATATGAAAAAACGTGTAAAATAGTACTGGTAATTATGAAAAGACTATGCTATAATCGTACATTGAAGTGTGGCGCCCTGCCGAGACGACCATACATAGATGTGAAGGAGGAACCCAGATCATGAGTTTACAAGTAGAAAAACTGGAAAAGAACATGGCGAAATTAACCGTAGAAGTACCGGCAGAGCAGTTTGGCGAGGCTCTTAAAACTTCGTATAAGAAAAATAAAAACAGATTTAATATTCCAGGCTTTCGTAAAGGAAAGGCTCCCCAGGCTCTGGTAGAGAAGATGTATGGTGTGGAGATTTTATATGAGGATGCAGTGGATGAAGTGATCAATACCACCTATCCCGGTGCCATGGATGAGAGCGGCCTGGATATTGTGTCCCGCCCGGAGATCAGCGTGGAGCAGATCGAGAAGGGGAAGGCTTTGGTTTATTCCGCCCTGGTAGCGGTAAAGCCGGAGGTGGCCTTGGGCGAGTACAAGGGCATTGAGGTGGAGCGTGCGAAGCCGGAGGTGACAGAGGCCGATATTGAAGCAGAACTTAAGAAGGTGCAAGACCAGAATTCCCGCCTTGTCTCCGTGGAAGACCGCCCGGCTGCAGACGGGGATCAGGTATTGATTGATTTTGACGGCTATGTGGACGGCGAGCCTTTTGAGGGCGGCAAGGCGGAGGCCTATCCGCTGACGATCGGTTCCCATTCCTTTATCGATACGTTTGAGGATCAGCTGATCGGCAAGAACATCGGTGAAGAGGTGGAAGTCCAGGTATCCTTCCCGGAGAATTACCATGTTGCGGACTTGGCCGGCAAACCGGCGGTTTTCAAAGTGGTGATCCATGAAATCAAGGTAAAAGAACTTCCGGAACTGGATGACGAATTTGCCGGCGAAGTTTCAGAATTTGAGACAATGGATGAATATAAGGCTGATATCAAGGCAAAACTCTCAGAGACCAAGCAGCAGCAGGCAACCACGGAGAACGAGAACAATGTAGTGGAAAAGGTAGTTGCCAATGCTTCCATGGAGATTCCGGAGGCAATGATTGAGGAGCAGGTCAGCAATACGATAGACGGCTATGCGCGCCGTATGCAGTCCCAGGGGCTTACCATGGAGCAGTATATGCAGTTTACCGGCATGACACAGGAGCGCATGAGGGAGGATATCCGTCCGCAGGCAGAAAAGAGGATCCGTACCCGCCTGGTGCTGGAAGCCATCGTAGCGGCAGAGAATTTGGAAGCGCCGGAGGCGGCAGTGGAAGCAGAGATCAAGCGGATGGCAGACAATTATAAGATGGAGCCGGAGCGTGCGAAAGAACTTCTGGGCGAGGAAGGCCTCCGCCGTATGAAAGAAGACTTGGCAGTCCAGGAGGCGATAGACTTTTTGGTGGCAGAGGCAAAACTGGTATAAGCTTTATGGCTTAGCGGCTGCCGCTTTACAGAGAAGGATGATGGGAAGTGTAGATTTCCAGATAGGTGGGGGTCTGCACTTCTATACCGTGTATTTGGAATTTAGTCGGGCAAGGAGGATGGAGTATGCCGTTAATACCTTATGTAATAGAGCAGACCAGCAGGGGAGAGCGTTCCTATGATATCTATTCCCGCCTGCTGAAGGAAAGGATTATCTTCTTAGGTGAGGAAGTGACGGACGTATCCGCCAGTGTGGTGGTGGCACAGCTGCTGTTTTTGGAAGCTGAGGACCCGGGGAAGGATATCAATCTGTATATCAACAGCCCTGGCGGTTCTGTGACTGCCGGCATGGCAATCTATGATACGATGAATTATATTAAGTCGGATGTGTCTACCTTATGTGTCGGCATGGCCGCCAGCATGGGGGCATTTCTGTTGGCGGGCGGTGCTAAGGGCAAGCGGTTTATCCTTCCCAACGCAGAGGTGATGATTCACCAGCCGTCAGGCGGCGCCCGCGGGCAGGCGACGGAGATTCAGATTGTGGCAGAGAAGATCTTACAGACCAAGGAGAAGCTGAACCGGATCCTCGCTGAGAATACGGGGCAGCCCTATGAGGTGGTGTGCCGGGATACGGAGCGGGATCACTACCTGACGGCGGAGGAAGCCGTAAACTATGGCCTGGTGGATCAGATTCTTGTGAAACACTAGAAGATTGGTAAGAAAGGATAGAGGTGTGTTATGCCAAGCAGGATGGATGACAGAGTCAGATGCTCTTTCTGCGGGAAGACCCAGGATCAGGTAAAAAAGCTGATTGCCGGGTCGAACAATGTTTTTATTTGTGATGAATGCATTGACCTTTGTGCAGAGATTCTGGAAGAGGAACTTGATGAGCAGGAAGAGCCAGGGCTTGATTTTGCCGGGATCAACCTGTTAAAGCCAAAAGAGATCAAAGCATTTTTGGATGAGTACGTGATTGGGCAGGAAACGGCAAAGAAAGTGCTGTCGGTAGCGGTTTATAACCATTATAAGAGGATCACGGCCAGGAAGGACATGGATGTGGATGTCCAAAAGAGCAATATCCTGATGCTTGGCCCCACAGGTTCCGGGAAGACCTATCTGGCACAGACATTGGCAAAGGTGCTGAACGTGCCGTTTGCGATTGCGGATGCCACAGCACTGACAGAAGCAGGATACGTCGGTGAGGATGTGGAAAATATCCTGCTAAAGCTGATCCAGTCGGCAGATTATGATATTTCAAAAGCTGAATACGGGATCATCTATATCGATGAGATCGATAAGATCACGAAAAAATCCGAGAACGTATCCATCACCAGGGATGTGTCCGGGGAAGGTGTCCAGCAGGCATTGCTAAAGATTCTGGAAGGAACCGTGGCAAGCGTCCCGCCGCAAGGCGGCAGGAAACATCCCCATCAGGAACTTTTACAGATTGATACTACCAATATCCTGTTTATCTGTGGGGGAGCCTTTGACGGGTTGGAGAAAATCATCGAACGCCGCCTTAGTGCCGGTTCCATAGGGTTTAATGCCGAGATTATCGATAAGAGCAAACAGGATATCGACGAACTGCTGCGCAAGGCAGAGCCGCAGGATCTGATAAAATTTGGGCTGATCCCGGAGTTTATCGGCCGTGTGCCGGTGACGGTATCCCTGGAACTTCTGAGCGAGGAGGCATTAGTCCGCATCCTGACGGAGCCGAAGAATGCCATTACCAAGCAGTATCAGAAGCTGTTTGAACTAGATGACGTGAAGCTGGAATTCACCAGGGAAGCCCTTTTGGAGATGGCAAGCCTTGCTGTGAGCCGGAAGACCGGGGCCAGGGGGCTGCGTTCCATCATGGAGTCTGCGGTTATGGATCTGATGTATGAGATTCCTTCTGACAGCAGCATCGGGATCTGCACCGTCACGAAAGCGGTTGTGGATAAGACAGGCGAACCGGAATTGGTATATCGGGATACAACGGTACCGCGAAAAGCCATTTCCCAGAGAAGAAAGAAGGATAGGCCAGGAGAAATTGCTTGATAATTTTTCCTGTTAACAGGTGGGAGCGCAGGCTCCCATTTGTTATACTAGGATGAACAAGGAGGATAAGGATGGATGCGACGGTTAAGACAATGCCGGTGATCGCCCTGCGGGCATTGACGGTATTGCCGAAGATGACGGTGAGTTTTGATATCAGCCGGTCGCGGTCTGTGGCTGCTGTGGAGAAAGCAATGGTCAGTGACCAGCAGATCTGCGTGGCAACACAGAAGGATCCGGAAGACGGCAACCCCGGTTTGGAGCAGCTTCACCATATAGGCGTCATTGTATGCGTGAAACAGCTGGTGAAGATGCCGGGGAATGTAATCCGTGTGATGGTGGAGGGGATTGAACGGGCAGAGATCCTGATGATGGATTCGGAAGAACCGGCTTTGGTGGCAGAAGTGATGGCTTTGCCTTGGACGAGTGGCGATGTGGATTCCCTGACAGCGGAGGCAATGCTGCGCATGCTGCGCGATAAGGCAGAAGAATATGGGCGCCAGCATCCCAAATTTGCCCGTGAGGTTCTGCCCAACCTGATGACGGCCAATGGCCTGGACGATCTGATGCTGCAGATGGCCAGCCAGCTCCCCTGGGATTATTCCGTGCGCCAGGATTATCTGGAAGCGGAGGATGCCACGGCCCGCTATGAAGTACTGTTGGGGAACCTTGTGGATGAGATTGAGATCTCCCGCATCCGCCAGGAGTTTCAGGCCAAGGTCAAGGCGGCGGTCGATAAGAACCAGCGGGATTATATCCTGCGGGAGCAGATGAAGATAATCCGCCAGGAATTGGGGGAAGACCCGGTCTCGGATGCCGATGAATATGAAAAGAAGCTAGAGAGCCTGAAGGCGGACCGGGAGGTACGGGAAAAACTCCACAAGGAGATTGAACGCTTCCGCGGGATGCCGGGGAGCAGCCAGGAGGGGAATGTGATCCGCACCTATATAGAGACGCTGCTGGAACTCCCCTGGAATAAAATGTCCCGGGACAACAATGATATCAAGCATGCGCAGGAGATTCTCGATGCAGACCATTATGGGCTGGAAAAAGTAAAGGAACGGGTACTGGAGTACCTGGCCGTGCGGGCGCTGACCAAAAAGGGGACAGGGTCGATCCTCTGCCTGGTTGGGCCTCCGGGAACCGGCAAGACCTCTATCGCCAGGTCCGTGGCGCGTGCCCTGAATAAAAAATACGTGCGCATCAGCCTGGGCGGAGTCCGGGATGAGGCAGAAGTCCGCGGGCACCGGAAAACGTATGTAGGTGCCATGCCCGGAAGGCTGGTGGAAGGACTCCGGCAGGCGGGGGTATCGAATCCGCTGATGCTGCTAGACGAGATCGACAAGGTCAGCAATGACTATAAGGGAGACACGTTTTCGGCACTTTTAGAGGTGTTAGACGGGGAACAGAATGTGCGCTTCCGTGACCATTATGTAGAGGTGCCGATTAATCTGTCCAATGTGCTTTTCATTGCCACGGCCAACACGACCCAAACCATCCCCCGCCCGCTGCTGGACCGGATGGAAGTGATTGAGGTAAACAGCTATACGGAGAATGAGAAATTCCATATCGCCCGTGATTTTTTGGTGGGAAAGCAGCTGGCAAAAAACGGGCTTAGCGATAAGCCGGTGGCAATCTCGGACGGGGCGTTAAAAAAGATCATCCACAATTATACCAGGGAGGCCGGTGTGCGGAACCTGGAACGCAGGATCGGGGATATTTTCCGGAAAGCGGCCAGGGAGTTTTTGGAAAACAGGAAAAGATCTATCCGTGTCACGGAATCCAACTTAGAAAAATACCTGGGCAAGGAAAAAGTCACCTTTGAGGATGCCAATGAGCAAGACGAGATCGGCATAGTCCGCGGGCTGGCCTGGACCAGTGTCGGGGGCGACACGCTGCAGATTGAGGTGAATGTGATGCCTGGCAAGGGGGAACTGAAGCTGACCGGCCAGATGGGGGATGTGATGAAGGAGTCTGCCCAGACGGCTTTGACTTATGTGCGTTCCATATGCCCAAGCTATAAGATAGCAGACGACTATTTTGAAAAGCATGACATCCACATCCATATCCCGGAAGGGGCAGTCCCCAAGGACGGCCCTTCTGCCGGGATCACGATGGCCACGGCAATGCTGTCGGCAGTGGCAGGGCGGAAGGTATCTGCCAAAGTGGCAATGACAGGCGAGGTCACCCTGCGGGGGCGCGTCCTGCCGATCGGCGGGCTGAAGGAAAAAATCCTGGCAGCAAAGATGGCTCATATCAAGACGGTGCTGGTACCGGATAAAAACCGGCCGGATATTGCAGAACTTTCCCGGGAGATTACCAAGGGCCTGCGGATCGTGTACGTAAAGGCGATGGAAGAAGTTGTCAGGGAAGCATTTGTATAGCCATATTTATGCAGGACGGGGTATTTTATGATTATAAAGAATGTAGAATTGGAAACGGTCTGCGGCATTACCAGCAAGCTGCCGCAGAATATGCATCCGGAATTTGCGTTCTCCGGAAAGTCGAATGTAGGGAAGTCATCGCTGATCAATGCATTGATGAACCGCAAGTCCCTGGCAAGGACCTCTGCCCAGCCGGGAAAGACCCAGACCATCAATTTTTACCATATTAATGATGCTTTGTATTTTGTGGATCTGCCAGGCTATGGATATGCCAAGGTTCCGGTGGAAGAAAAGGCAAAATGGGGTAAAATGATTGAGCGGTATCTAAAGAAATCCGATATGCTCAAATGTGTGTTTTTGCTGGTTGATATCCGCCATGAGCCCTCGGCAAATGACAAGCAGATGTATGCCTGGATTAAGTCGAACGGCTATGTCCCGGTAGTTATTGCCACAAAGTCGGATAAGTTAAAACGCAGCCAGCTTCCCAAGCACGTCAAGATGGTGCGGGAAGGGTTAGGGGCGGAAAAAGGAAACCTTGTGATCCCTTTTTCCGCAGTGACCAAGCAGGGGCGGGAAGAGATCTGGGAACTGATCGGACAGATGGCAGAATAAAATTGTTGGAATAATGATTAAATTACCAGAATATTCTTCATAAAAAAGTTAAGAAATATTTACCATAATTTAACTTGTGCTTTGCGGGGGTTCATGGTATAACTTGTGGAGTACGCAGGGAGCGTATATCAAGCCATAGAGAAAGGAGATGATTGCTATGGCAAAGGACTACATTACATTTACCATTGGACCGAAGAAAGATATCGCACTGATAGCGCATGATAATGAGAAAGCGAAGTTGATTGAATGGTGTAAGGAGCACTATGCAATATTGAAGCATCACAACCTGTATGGGACAGGAACCACGGCGCGGATGATCACTGACCAGACCGGGCTGACCGTAAAGGGCTATAACAGCGGCCCGTTAGGAGGTGACCAGCAGATCGGCGCGAAGATCGTGGAAGGAGTGATTGACTTCGTGGTATTTTTTTCCGATCCGCTGACCGCCCAGCCGCACGACACGGATGTCAAGGCACTGATGCGGATTGCGCAGGTATATGATATCCCGATTGCAGTGAACAAGGCGACGGCGGACTTTATGGTTACTTCGGAGCATATGGACCGGGATTATCAGCATGACGTGATCAACTTCCGCAAAAACATCCAGGAACGGGCGGAGACGCTTTAAGCACAACGGAATGCATCTTATGCAAGGGCTTGCCCAGACGGGGCAGGCTCTTTTTTAGAAAGAGGAGGAGAAGGAATGAAGGTAGTGGATATGCACTGCGATACCATCTATGAGATATATGAGCGCAGGAAAAAAGGGCAGAAGGTGAGACTTTTAGAAAATGATTTACATATTGATTTAAAAAAGATGGAAAAAGGTGATTATCTTATACAGAATTTTGCCCTGTATACGCATTTGGAACAGGAGCAGAGGCCCCTAGAACATGCGATGCGGCTGATGGACGTATTTTATGAGGAGATGGAAGCCAACCGTGAACGGATTGGTGTGGTGAAGAACTGGCAGGATATTGAGAGGAACAAAAAGGAAGGAAAACTCTCAGCAATGGTAACGATCGAGGAGGGCGGCGCCTGCCAGGGGGAACTTGCCTATCTGCGGGATTTTTACCGGCTGGGGGTGCGGATGATGACGCTGACCTGGAATTTCCCAAATGAATTGGGCTATCCGAACCGTATCCTGCCCCAAAACGGCGGCCCTGCCTTGCGTGTGGCGGATACAGAACATGGGCTCACGGAAAAAGGGATCGATTTTGTGCAGGAGATGGAACGCCTGGGAATGATTCCGGATATCTCCCATCTGAATGATGCAGGGATCTGGGATGTGTTCCGTTACACGAAAAAACCCTTCGTGGCCAGCCATTCCAACGCCCGTGCGCTGTCATGCCATCCACGGAACCTGACAGACGAGATGATCCGCGCCCTGGCAGAGCGGGGAGGGGTAGCCGGAATTAATTTCTGTGCTTCTTTCCTGAGGGAGGATGAAAAGGGCAAAGAGCCGGTTCACAGCTATTGCCGTGACATGGTGGAACACATAAAACACATGAAGCAGGTAGGGGGAATCGGCTGCATCGGCCTGGGAAGTGACTTTGACGGGATCACAAGCATAGTGGAAATGGGAGACTGTTCCGGGATCCAGTTACTGGCAGATGAGATGGAGCGGCAGGGGTTCTCCGTGGGGGAGATCGAAGCGGTTTTCCACAAAAATGTGCTGCGCCTATACCGGGAAGTGCTCTAAAGAGGGCAATCGATACAAAAGGAGCCAAGGGGAGCGCCTCTGGTTATAAGGCGCTCCCCTTGGCCGGATGGGGGCAGATATGGTCACTCTTGCTCCTTGTCCAGGGCAGACACGAAGAGGAACTTCCGTATCAAAAACAGGACGGCAATCGCAAGGATCCCGATCAGCGTGTAATAAATCGGCATATGCTCGATGATCATCTCCCTGGCTACCGAGAACAGCAGTACCTCCACGACAGAATCAAGATCGTGGCGGCAGAGCATTTTCAGCAGTTCAATACCAATGACGATGTCAAACATATATTTCAGAAAATGGTTGAACTCGCCGTTGAACACCAGCAATTTCAGTTCTCCCGGCACTTGGTGGAACATAATCAGCAAAGCGGCGATGACAATAAATGCCACCACCAGTTCCAAAAGCATCGCTGTGTGGAAAACAAAGTTTTGTGCTTTGGTAGCCTTTACCCCTAAATGTTGCTTCATACCTTCTCCTCCTAAATGTGTGTGAAACGTAATTGGCAGATACCTTATTCCTTTTTCTAATTATTATATTATTATAATAGAAGAAACATAAAATAGCAAATACTTAATCACTTATACCGGGAATAATGACGCGTATGCTTCATTGCGTTAAATTTTAACATTTTAAAGCATCATAAAGTTGACGCGGCGAAAATTTTGTAGTATGATACCAAGTGTGATTTTTCGGCAGGCAGCCGCGCCGGGGAAGGATGCGCGCCGGCCAAAGATCCATATAAAAAGCAAAAGGAAAGAGGGAGATTTGAATTATGAGAAAATCAGCAAAATTATTGTCAATGGCGCTGGCAGCATCCATGGTGCTTTCACTGGCCGCATGCTCTGGCGGTGCAAGTGAGAGTTCCGCTGCGGCGTCTGAGGAAGCGACAACAGCAGCCGAGGCTGCAGGCGGGGCAGAGGAAGGAAGCGGCAGTGAAGCTTCCGGTGAGACAGCTTCCGGAGAGACCTATACCGTAGGCATCTGCCAGCTGGTGCAGCATGATGCGCTGGATGCGGCGACGCAGGGCTTTAAAGATGCATTGGTGGAAGAACTTGGCGGTGCAGTTACCTTTGATGAACAGAATGCACAGGGGGATTCCAATACCTGTTCTACGATTATCAACAGCTTTGTTTCGGCGGATGTAGACCTGATCCTGGCAAATGCCACCCCGGCATTGCAGGCAGCACAGGCGGGCACCAATGAGATCCCGGTGCTGGGAACTTCCGTGACGGAGTACGGCGTGGCCCTGGGCATTGACAATTTCTCCGGCACGGTTGGCGGGAATATTTCCGGGACTTCCGACCTGGCTCCGTTGGACGAGCAGGCCGCCATGCTGCACGAACTTTTCCCGGATGCCAAGAAGGTCGGCCTTCTTTACTGTTCCGCGGAGGCGAATTCCCAGTACCAGGTGGACACGGTAAAGGCTGCTTTGGAAGAACTGGGCTATACCTGTGAGTATTATGCATTTTCCGATTCCAATGACCTGACTACGATCGTGACAAAGGCGGCTGACGAGAGCGATGTGATCTATGTGCCCACGGACAATACCGCAGCGGCTAACGCAGAGTTAGTCAACAACGTCTGCCAGCCGGCAAAAGTCCCGGTAGTTGCCGGGGAAGAGGGGATCTGCCGCGGCTGCGGCGTAGCTACGCTGTCAATCAGCTATTATGACCTGGGCGTTGGGACAGGCAAGATGGCGGCGAAGATCCTGACCGGCGAGGCGGATATTTCCCAGATGCCGATCGAGTATGCACCGCAGTTTACCAAGAAATACAATAAATCGCTCTGCGATGCCCTTGGCATCACCGTTCCGGAGGATTATGTGGCGATTGAGGAGTAATAACCGGAGGAAGTAAGTAAGGGCAGCGGGATCCTCTTCCCGCTGCATGAAAATGGGCTGATTCCTTTTGTGGCAGCTACTAATTCTTGTAGACAAGGGATGAATAGAATATGATGAGTTTATTGAACGCACTGCCGGGAGCGGTGTCTCAGGGATTGATATGGGGAATTATGGCGATCGGTGTGTACCTCACCTATCGGATTCTGGATATTGCGGATCTGACCGTGGATGGGTCGCTTTGTACCGGCGGCGCGGTCTGCATCATGCTGATGTTAGGCGGGCAGAATGTATGGGTGGCAATGTTCGGCGCTTTGCTGGCCGGGATGGTGTCCGGCCTGGCAACCGGCCTTTTGCATACCTTTATGGGGATTCCGGCTATTCTGGCAGGGATCCTGACACAGCTGGGGCTATATTCGATTAATTTGAAAGTAATGGGCAAGGCGAACCAGGCGATTAACGTGGATAAGTTTAATCTGCTGGTTTCGCTGCGTTTTACCAAAAACGTTCCTTTATATAAAAATACGATAGTGATAGTAGCCATTCTCATTGTCGTGATGATCGTATGCCTGTATTGGTTTTTCGGGACAGAACTGGGATGTTCGCTGAGGGCAACCGGCTGCAATGACAAGATGGCGCGGGCGCAGGGGATCAATACGGATTTGAGCCGGGTATTGGGACTGATGATCTCCAACGGCCTGGTAGCCCTGTCCGGTGCTCTGCTGACCCAGTACCAGGGCTTTGCGGACATCAACATGGGGCGCGGGGCCATTGTGATCGGCTTGGCCGCCGTCATTATCGGGGAGGCAGTTTTTGGCAAGGTTTTCCATAACTTCGGATTTCGCCTGCTTGGTGTGGCGCTTGGCTCCATCATCTACTATTTGGTACTGCAGTTTGTGATCTGGCTGGGGATCGATACCGACCTGCTGAAATTGCTGTCGGCAGTAGTGGTGGCTATTTTTTT
This sequence comes from bacterium 1XD21-70, assembly GCA_003669055.1. Taxonomy (GTDB): domain Bacteria; phylum Bacillota; class Clostridia; order Lachnospirales; family Lachnospiraceae; genus Brotaphodocola. The sequence continues at coordinate 12,081 of RAYB01000037.1, read as the reverse complement.
GGCAATCCCTACCTGGAAGAGCCGCTATTTCTCCAAACCGGTGAAAAGAGGAGGGCAGAACGGATGCTAGAGGTAAAAAACATATCAAAGACATTTAATCCGGGGACGGTCAATGAGAAGCAGGCGCTTTGCGGCCTGAGCCTGACATTGGCGGACGGGGACTTTGTGACGGTAATCGGCGGAAACGGAGCGGGCAAGTCAACGCTTTTGAATGCGATTGCCGGCACCTGGCAGGTGGATGAGGGAAAGATCATTATCGACGGCATGGATGTGACGAAACTCTCCGAGCACAAACGGGCAGCGTTTTTGGGGCGGGTTTTCCAGGATCCGATGAACGGCACGGCAGCGACGATGGGGATCGAGGAAAACCTGGCTCTGGCATTGCGCAGGGGCCACCGCAGAACCTTAAAACAAGGGATTGCAAACAGCGAGAGAAAGTTGTACCGGGATCTTTTGGCAAAGCTGAATTTGGGGTTAGAGAACCGGCTGACCTCCAAGGTGGGGCTGCTTTCCGGAGGGCAGCGCCAGGCACTGACCCTTTTGATGGCGACACTGGAAAAACCGAAGCTTCTGCTTTTGGATGAGCACACGGCTGCACTTGACCCCAAGACGGCTGCAAAGGTGCTTGAAACCACGGAGACGATCGTCAATCAGGATCATCTGACCACATTGATGATCACCCATAATATGAAGGATGCGATCCAGATTGGGAACCGCCTGATTATGATGAATGAGGGGCAGATCATCTATGATGTGGCAGGAGAAGAGAAGAAGCGGCTGCGGGTGGAAGACCTGCTGCATAAATTTGCTGAGGCCAGCGGCGGGGCGTTTGCCAATGACAGGATGATGCTGGCAAAGTAGGGGCAGAAACCTTTTTGCATCTCCTCCCATTTTGTGGTATGATAGAAGAAAATAACCCTTCAGGGGAGGAGGCTATCTTATGGACAAGAGTAAGCTGGTGATTACCATCGAGAGGCAGTACGGCAGCGGCGGGCGAATCGTAGGGAAGAAGCTGGCAGAAGAACTGGGGATCCCTTTTTATGATGATGAGATCCTCAGCATGACGGCGGAAAAGAGCGCAGTGGGGGAGCAGTATTTCCGCCTGGCGGATGAGAAGGCCGGGAATAACCTTCTGCGCCGGATCGTGGGCGGGATGCGCCATGCGCCGACAGGGGCGCCTAAGACCACAGGGGATGTGACCTCGCCGGAGAATCTCTTTAAGTTCCAGTCCGAGGTGATTCGGGAGCTGGCAAACACAGAGTCCTGTGTGATTGTAGGGCGGTGTGCGGATTTTGTGCTGGAGTCTGCGGGAAAAGAAGACCTGATCAAAATATTTGTCTATGCGGATGTGGATACCTGTATCCGGAGGACGATGGAGGTGGACGGGATCACAGATACCAAAGAGGCGCTGGGCAAATTAAACCGTATCACGAAGCAGCGCCGGGAATACCACCATTATTTTACCGGGGAAGCATGGGAGGACATGGGCAATTATGATCTGCCGATCAATGCCAGCCGCCTGGAACTGGGGCAGGTGGTAGATTTGATCAAGACGTATATCCGGATGGTCGGATATGAGGTATAAAGGTTCTGTTGACAAAAGAGGCGTGCCAGGCACGCCTCTTTTAGGATCGGTTTTTATTTCAGCTTTTCCACTTTGTCTGCGGTGATTTCCTTATCTGTGATCGTGCCGGTGTAGAAGATCCGCAGGGTCTCGCCTGCACTATATTTTGTAAAGTCCGTATCATCCGATACAAAGGTATAGAAATCTTCATTGGCGGATTCCAATACAATGTTATTCTCCTCGGACTGTACGACTTTGCCCACAAATGCGTTGAGTTTTGCCTCCTCGGTATCGTAGGAATCTTCCATCACGACTTTGACCGCCATGGCCTCGTCATCTAAGTCGCCGATATAGGTGACAGTGGCTTCCTTTCCGGCAGCAATGCCGTCAGCGGCTACCACATAGGCATTGGCAATGTTGATGGAGTAACTCTCCCCCTCCATTTCCAAGGTGAGGGTGGTATCATCAGCCTCCTTGACGGTGCCGGTAGCGGACGGGTCGGTGTTTTGGGCAATAACAGATTCCAGGACCTCTACAGAGATTGCCGGAACCGGGTCCTCGGTAGTCTCATAGGGGAACATGATCTCAACAAGGTCACCTTCCGAAAACGGGAATTCCTGGCTGACCTCGGCTTTGGAAATGTCGTAGTCCTTTTCGTTGCCGTCATCGTCGCTTAAGACCGTCAGGATATCGCCATTGATTCCGGTGATTACCCCGGTCATGGATTCCTCCTCGACCTCTTCTTCTGTTTCTTCTGTCTCTGCGCTCTCAGAGGCTTGCGTAGCAGCAGTCGTTGATTCCGCCACTGTAGTTGCGGCAGTTTCGCCACCCTTATCCGAAGAACACGCGGTTGCACCGAGTGCCATAGCAAGGACGGCCATAGCTAACCATGTTTTTTTCATAATTGCCAATCACTCCTCTTGTGAAAATTTAAACCATGCCATTTCCTCCGGCAAACCGTGAACGGCGGGGGAAATAACGGTTGCAAACAAGAGTTTACTACAAATGAAAAGAAAAAACTATTGATTTTTTATTAAATTTAAGCTAAACTGTGAATATTTTGTGAAATCTATGGCGGATATAGGATTTTGCTATTTGACCTGACAGAAAAAACATATTAAGATTGACAGAGAAAGATGGGAAAGCAGGTTTTATCATGAAGAGATACCAAAGACTGTTGGAAATATTTTTTGTCATGGCCAAGATCGGGCTGTTTACGTTTGGCGGCGGCTGGAGCATTATTGCCCAGATGCAGAATGAATTTGTGGATAAAAGAGGATGGATGAAGGAGGAGCAGGTGGTAGATTTCATGTCCCTGGCGAAGTCTTTCCCGGGGATTATGATTATCAATATGTCTGTGTTCTGTGGGTATGCCATGGAGGGGATTGCCGGGGGAGCGGCAGCGGCGGTAGGGCTGTCGCTTCCGGCCCTGGCAGCAATCGCGGCAGTGGCATTTTTTTACTCTTCTTTGCGGGATAATATATATGTGGTGAAGGTGCTCAACGGGATCCGCAGTGTGGTGGTGCCGATTATCATCAGCGCCTGCCTCAAATTGAAAAAAACGGCGGCCAAAGGGCTGCCTGGCTATGTGATCCTGGCAATCTCCTTTGCCGTTTGTGCCACGACAAGGATAAACAAGCTGGTTTTGGTGCTGGCAGCATTGGCTGCAGGCCTTTTGATATGGAAAGGGGAAATAGCGGATGACGTATCTTAGGCTGTTTTTGTCGTTTATGAAGATCGGGTTTTGCAGCTTTGGCGGCATGACAATGATCCCGGTGATCAATGATGAGGTCTTGAGGTATGGATGGATGACGCCGGAGGAGGTGATGGATATTGTGGCGGTGGCAGAGATGACGCCAGGCTCGTTGGGGATTAACTGTGCCACCTTTGTGGGGCTGCGCACGGCAGGGATGACAGGCGCCCTATGTGCCAGCTTAGGGGTGATGATGCCTTCCCTGACGCTTTCCATGGCAGCGGCCCATTTTATCTTCCGCCTAAAGGATAATCCATACCTGGAAAGCGCCATGCGCGGCGTAAGGCCGGCCAGCATGGGGATGCTGATGGCAGCTGCAGTGACCTTGGGGCTTACGACTTACGTCAATACCGCAGAAAGGACAATTGCCTGGAACTTAGTCGGGATTGCAATAGTCAGCGTGATACTGTTAATCAAGGGGAAACTGTCCATCCCCAAAACGATCTTGATTGCGGCGATACTCGGTCTTTTCGTGGGATAATGCCGGATATGATGCGTCTTCCGCCGGAATGTAACAGAATTTTAATAATTTTTCTGCTATTGAGTATCGAAAAGTGGAAAAATATATGGTATAATCGCTGTCGAGATTATAGCAGCGTCAATCTGTGTCCGAAGGATATCCTATAATCTCCATATAAGGAGATCACAATATGCCAGATAAAAGAAAATACAACAGCAAGGATTACATGCGTGTCCTGAATAAGTCACGCCGGAGAAGAAAGAAGCTTCCTATATATCAGAACCGGGCAGTTGCCGTCTCTGTGATTGCTGCCGTTTCAGCTGTCGTAGTACTGGCCGGTGTAATCAGCAGCCGCCACAAGGCAGACAAGGAGCAGGAGGCTGCGGCCTCCAACCTGGAAGAATCTTCTTCTGAGATTGTGGTGGCAATTGAATCCACCTTGTCGGCAGAGGAGGTTGAACGCCAGCGCATTCTGCAGGAAAAGCAGGCCGTGGTGGATTCCTACGAGAACCTTGGCCTGGTTCAGGTGGCAGGCTATCTGAATGTCAGGGAGGCGCCGGGGTCGAACGGAAAGATTATCGGGAAGCTGCAGCAGAACAGTGCCTGTGAAGTTTTGGAGACAGAAGGGGAGTGGAGCCATATTACCTCGGGTGGGATTGAGGGCTATGTCCACAACCGGTATATTGTCAGCGGGCCGGAGGCGCGCCAGGAAGCCCTCGGGCACGTGGAGCAGATGGCAGAGGTCAGCACCGAGAAACTGAACATACGTTCTGAGCCCAATATGGAGGATGCCGCAAATGTGGTGGCACAGGCGCTGATCTATGAGCGTTACCCGATTTTAGAGGAACTCGACGGGTGGATCCGGATTGAGGAAGGCTACATTTCCAGCGAGTTCGTGACCGTGAAGTATGCCTTGAATGAGGCACGGAAGCTGGATCTGCGGGCTATGGCGCTCAACCAATACGACCACCTGGTGATATCGAAGGTTGACAATTACCTGAATATCCGCAACAGCCCCAGCACGGAGGATGACACCAACGTGATCGGCAAATTCCCCGGCAGGGCGGCGGGAGAGATCTTAGAGACGCTAGACGGCTGGTACAAAGTAAAATCCGGGGCAATCACCGGATATGTCACGGCAGACCCGGAGTTTGTGGCAGTTGGCCAGGAAGCCAGGGATTTGGCCCTGGAGTCGGCGACATTGATGGCGATCGTCAACACGGACAGGCTGAACGTGCGTTCCGAGCCGAGCACCACGGCTAAGATCTGGACGCAGATTTCCAAGGAAGACCGCTATACGGTGTTAGACCAGCTTGACGGCTGGATCCAGATTGAACTGGATACCGGGGACGGCGAGGATGGTGAGCCATCCGACAAGGCATTTATTGCCACCAGGGATAACAATGTAGAGGTACGGTATGCCCTGACAGAGGCGATCAAATTCTCCCCGGTGGAGGAGAGGGCAAACCAGCAGGCGGCACTGCGCAGCAAGGTGGTCAATTATGGCCTGCAGTTTGTGGGGAACCGCTATGTCTGGGGCGGGACAAACCCGAATACCGGTGCGGACTGCTCCGGCTTTGTGCAGTATGTCATGCGGAACGCTGCCGGGGTATCGCTCCCGCGTACATCCAGGGAACAGGCCAAGGCAGGGCGTGCCGTGAAATCCAGCGAGATGCTGCCGGGAGACTTGATTTTCTACACCAACAGCAGCGGCGTGGTGAACCATGTGGCAATGTACATCGGCAATGGGCAGATCGTCCATGCGGCCAGCCGCCGGAGCGGAATCAAGATTTCAACCTGGAATTACCGGAACCCCAAGACCATAAGAAGATTTTTAGATTAAGAGAGCAAAAGAGCCGGGTTTATGCCGCCCGGCTCTTTTGCTGTTGTCTCCTGCCAAAATCCATGATAAAATAGCAGGGAAGACGGAGACTGGGCAGAAAGAGGAAGATAGGCAAGATGTATAAATATGGGAAGGAACTGTGGCTGGGTATTTCTTTAAAGAAAAAACTGGGGATCTATCTCTGCCTGGTGGTTCTGGTAATCGGCGTGTCTGCCTTGTTCAGCTTTTTATTGATGGATTTTGCGGTAGGGAATTTTAACCGGATTTTGGACGGCAATTCCAAATGCTATAATTTCCAGGAAGCAATGGAGAGGGAATCCCGTGCCTTTGGGGATTATATCAGGAACCGGACTGCGGAGAATGAAAAACAGTATAAAGAGGCCTGCCGGCAGTCGGAAGACAGCCTGGGGATGCTCCCCTATGATTACCGGGAAATCGGAGCCATAAGATATGCCAGGACCTGGAATATCCGCAATGCCTATGAAAATTATTGTGCCTCGCGGGATGAGATCCTAAAAAGGGATACAGGAGGGGAGGGCTATATCGCCAGCCTTTACCGCGTCTATTCCATGCAGGAATATTTGCAGACATATGCCCGCCAGCTTTTGCAGCTGACCATGGTGGCCGGGGATGTCAGCTACCAGCGGCAGGTGCCGTTTTTTTACCGGATGCCTTATCTGATCCTGATGCTTTCCGTGGCTATGATTGTGGCGATGGTTTTTCTGACCAGGCTTTTGTCCCATGCAGTAATAGACCCTATGGAAATGCTTGCGGATGCCACCAGGAAGATCGCGGTGAACGATTTCAGCGGCGGGGATTTGGCGGTGGAGAACCGGGACGAGATGGGGGAGATGGTGCAGGCGTTCAACCGCATGAAACATGCGACAGAGGGTTATATCCATACATTGGTGAAGAACCATGAGATTTCAGAATTGCTCCACAAGGAAGCCATGGAGAAAATGGAGATGGAGAAACGCTTAGAGGCAGCGCGGCTCGATCTTTTAAAAAGCCAGATCAACCCGCATTTCCTTTTTAACACTTTAAATATCATTGCCTGCATGGCGAAGTTAGAGGACGCATCCACCACGGAAAAGATGATTACCAGCATGAGCAACCTGTTCCGGTATAACTTAAAAACCACGGAGCAGGTGGTAACACTGGAGCGGGAACTCAAGGTAGTGCAGGATTACATGTATATCCAGAAAATGAGGTTCGGAAACAGGATCCGGTACGGCTGCCGTATTACGGTGGATGAGGGTTCCATACAGATACCGGCATTTACCCTGCAGCCATTGGTGGAGAATGCCATCGTCCATGGGGTTTCAAAAAAAGAACAGGGCGGCATGGTCTTTCTGCGGATATGGGAGCAAGACGGCATGCTGGCCGTGTCTGTGGCGGATACCGGCGTCGGCATGGACAGCGAAACCAGGCGGCAGCTCCAGGAGGCGGTTGAGGGCAGGCATACATCAAACATCGGGATTGGGCTGGGGAACATATGCCAGAGGATCCATACCATGTACCGGGACGGCGAAGTGAAGATTTACGGGAAAAAACAGCAGGGGACTGTGATACAAATCCGTATTCCGCTGGGCGGGAAGGGGCAGTAGGCTAACGGAAAGAGGAACTAGGGAAAGGAGTGCCATGGTTCGTATATTGGTTGCGGATGACGAGATGCTTGAGAGGGCGGTGCTTTGCAAAACCCTGAATAAAAACTTAAAAGGCAGATGTGCCATTTTCCAGGCAGAAAACGGCCGGGAGGCTTTGCAGGTTTATGAGGAGCAGAGGGTGCAGGTTGTTATACTCGATATTGAAATGCCCGGGATCAACGGGATCGAGGCGGCAGAGAGGATCCGCGCGAAGGATAAAAAATGCTGTATTATATTTTTGACGGCTTTTGACGAGTTTGCTTATGCCAGGAAGGCGATCACCGTGCGGGCACTGGATTACCTTTTAAAGCCATATGAGGAAAAGGAACTGATGCTGGTGGTGGAGGAAGCCATCCGGCAGGCTGAGGAACAGGCAGCCGGGGAGAAAGAAAGTGATATAACCGGGGGGCATGCCAAAAGCAAACAGGCCGGGCTTTACGGCAAAGAAGGGTACATGGCAGAAGGGTATGGGGCTGACTTTGGCTGTCAGGCCCCGGCTTCGGACGAATATGAGAATTCCCGCCTGCCCGGGGTCAAGGAGATGATTGAACAATATATCTGCGGGAATTATATTTATGACATCTCCATGCAGGATTTGGCACGGGCCATGAATTATTCGGAGGCTTATTTCAGCAAGCTGTTCAAGCAGTGTTTTGGCAGGAATTTTACTTCTTACCTGACAGAGTACCGGGTAGGTGTGGCCAAACGGCTGCTGGAGGATCCCATGGTGAACGTCAAGGAGATCGGGAAGGCGGTAGGCTATGGGGATTCCAATTATTTTACGAAGGTCTTCCGGAGGGTTACAGGGGCCAGCCCTACGGAGTACCGTGCCCAGATTTTCCGCGGGAAACAGATGCCGGAAAATCCTTTGTAGGATATGTATAAATAATTTTGGGCAACAAGTTAAAATCATACTATGATTCACAAAAATTTACTATTTGCTTTCCCCTGATTTTGGTATATAATGAAACCGTACCCTGGATTTTCCAGGGGAAATTTCATAAAAATCATAAGGAGGAAAAGTTTTATGAAAAAGAGATGGATTGGCACGGCACTGTGTGCAGCTATGGTTGTAACTTCCCTGTCCGGCTGCGGCTTAAAGGAGCCGGAGGCTCCGTCTTCTGCGGCGGCTCCCGCAGCAACGGAAGCACCGGCAGCAGGCGGGGAAGAGAAGGAAACACCGGCAGAGGCCGACGGCGAGGCAGGCGGGGATACCGCCGGGGACGCAGCAGCAGCCAATGACCCGGCAGTGACCCTGGTATATGCCGAGGTGAACCCGTTAGATACGATTGTAGGGCAGACCGATTCCTTTTTCAAGGAGAAGGTGGAGGAACTTTCCGGTGGTTCTATCACGATTGATTTGCAGGCCTCCGGCGTTTTGGGTTCCGAGAATGACGTGTTAGATACCATGCTTGGCGGCGGCGGCACCATCCAAATGTCCCGTATTTCCGCATTCGCACTGACCAGCTACGGCGGTGAGAAGTCCATGCTTCTGTCGATTCCGTATACCTTTGTGGACCGGAACCATTTCTGGAACTTTGCCACTTCGGATCTGGCACCGGAATTCCTGCTTGAACCGCACGAAAACGGCACTGGTGTGAGAGGCCTGTTCTACGGCGAGGAGGGTTTCCGCCATTTCTTCACCAAGAACCCGGTAAATAGCCTGGAGGATTTGAAGGGCATGAAGCTGCGCGTTTCCAACGACCCGATCATGAACGGCATGGTGGAAGGCCTGGGTGCTTCCCCGACCGTTGTGGCTTTCGGTGAACTGTATTCCGCACTGCAGACCGGCGTGGTAGACGGCGCCGAGCAGCCGATCGCCAACTACAAGTCCAACGCTTTCCCGGAGGTCGCCAATAACCTGATCTTAGACGGCCATACATTAGGTGCCATCCAGGTTATCATTACCGATGAGGCTTGGGACAGCCTGACCGAGAACCAGCAGAATGCCATGATGGAGGCTGCCAAGCTGGCTTCCGAGTATAACCGCAAGATCTCTGAGGATGCTGAGAACAAAGTTTTGGAAGAACTGAAAGCAGAAGGCTGCAACGTGGTTGACGTTACGGACAAGGCTCCGTGGCAGGAAGCTTGTAAGAAGGTGGTTGAGGACAACACCTCTGATTATGCAGACCTGTACCAGCAGATTGTTGATATGCAGTAAGGCGTTAAAAAAAGCAGCATTGTCACAAAATTAAGAAAACCGAAGTGGTAGGTGTTTTTCAGGGCACAGGAGCCAGTAAGGTTTCTGTGCCCTGTTGAGCGTTTTCTGGTAGGAAAGGAGTAGCTATGCCTGCGATTTTTGAAAAAATCGATAAGATCAAGCCTTTTTATGATGTTGTGTACAAAGTGACTCTGATAATATGTAAATTGCTTTTGATAGCGGATATTGCGATCACCTCCATGGCTGTGTGCGGAAGATATATTCCTTTTATCCCGGATCCGGCATGGTCGGAGCAGGTGGTGTTGACATTGATGTCTTATATGGCGGTGCTTTCCGCTGCGTTAGCGATCCGTAACGGCTCTCATATCCGTATGACTGCCCTGGACAGTTACCTTCCGAAGGCACTGATTCGTTTTTTGGATATTTTAGCAGACCTGGCAGTGCTGGTTCTTGCCATGATTATGATTGTGGTCGGGTGGCAGTATGCACAGAAGATCGGCGGGCGCGGCAGCTATGAAAGCATGCCTTGGCTGTCTAGGTTCTGGATGTATTTCCCGGTTCCGTTAGCAGGTGTCGCCATGCTGGTGTTTGAGATTGAGGCGATATACAACCATGTAAAACTGATCTTTGTAAAGGAGGGCGAGGCGTAATGGATGCAAATACAATGGCGATTGCCGTTTTGCTCGGCAGTTTTTTTATCATGATTTTCCTCCGCTTTCCTATTGCCTACGCGGTAGGCCTAGCCTCGGTGCTTTGCCTTCTGTCCATGGGGAATTCACTGAACACGGTCTGCCAGTACATGGTAAAGGGCATCAGTTCTTTTAGCCTGATGGCAGTTCCCTTTTTCATTACCATGGGTGTGCTGATGGGATCCGGCGGTATTTCCGAGAAGCTGATAGCCCTGGCGAATGCCTGCGTGGGATGGATGCGGGGCGGAATGGCGATGGTAAATATCGTGGCTTCCTATTTCTTCGGCGGTATTTCCGGCTCTGCTTCGGCGGATACGGCTTCTCTTGGTTCCATCCTGATCCCCATGATGGTGGATCAGGGTTATGATGCGGATTTCTCGACAGCGGTCACCATCACTTCCTCCTGTGAAGGGCTTCTTGTCCCTCCCAGCCATAACATGGTTATCTATGCGACTACGGCGGGAAGTATCTCCGTGGGTTCCCTGTTTTTGGCCGGATATGTTCCGGGCGCCCTGTTGGCAGGGAGTTTGATGATCGGTTCCTACATCATTTCCGTAAAACGGAATTACCCGAAGGGGGAGCCGTTCTCGGTGATGAACCTGATCCGGCAGCTGAGCGTGTCCTTCTGGGCTTTGGCCGCAGTGCTGATCGTGGTGTTCGGTGTAGTCGGCGGTGTGTTCACGGCTACGGAATCTGCAGCGATTGCTGTTATCTATAGTTTGATTGTCAGCGTGTTTGTCTATAAAGGACTGGACTGGAAAGGGGTATGGAAAGCCCTGGATGACTGTGTGGCCACACTCTCCATCGTCTTGATCCTGATCTCGACCTCGGCAGTGTTTGGCAACTGCCTGACTATGCTGCACGTGCCGGACCTGGCGGCGAATGCCATCACGGAACTGACCAGGAACCCTTACATCCTGGCATTGCTGCTGAACCTGATCCTGCTGGTTTTGGGCTGCATTATGGATATGGCGCCAATCATTTTGATTGCCACGCCGATTTTGCTGCCGATTGCCACCTCTATCGGGATTGACCCAATCCAGTTTGGCATCATGGTAGTGCTGAACTGCGGTATCGGGCTTTTGACCCCGCCGGTAGGCGCGGTGCTGTTTATCGGTTCCGCGATTGCCAAGCAGCCGATGGAAAAAGTGGTGAAGGCAACACTGCCGTTTTATATCTGTATGATCATTTCCCTGCTGCTGATTACCTTTGTTCCGGCGATCAGCCTGTGGCTGCCGAGCCTGTTGGGATGACGGAAGTGAGTAGACAAAGTCCCGGACGAGAGTCCGGGCTTTTCTTATGTTTAGGTTATCCACCCAATAGTTTTAGGATGCCTGTCCCCTTAGCGAATGCAAGCCAAAGGCGCGGCATGAGGTTAGTGGACATGGGATACTGTGAACACTTAGCGAGGTATTTTCGAGCTTAGTGAGAGCCATACCTGTCCCCTTAGCGAATGCAAGCCAAAGGCGCGGCATGAGGTTAGTGGACATGGGATAATAGCCTTAATAGATAGTAGACAGTGGCGGTAAATTTGTGGTAAAATGGGAATGCAGTAAAAGGTGACGGAGCAACCCTTATAAAACTTTACATTTGTGGTATAATGTGAACACTTAGCGAGGTGTTTTCGAGCTTAGTGAGAACCATACCTGTCCCCTTAGCGAATGCAAGCCAAAGGCGCGGCATGAGGTTAGCGGACATGGTATACTGTGAACACTTAGCGAGGTATTTTCGAGCTTAGTGAGAGCCATACCTGTCCTCTTAGCGAATGCAAGCCAAAGGCGCGGCATGAGGTTAGTGGACATGGTATAATACTTATAATATGCAAAAATTTTTGATGGACTTCTGTTGATACAGTTTATGTTAATAAGAAGCCTGGAATGAGGTGTGCAAGATTGAAAATGAAAAGTAGAGGGTATCCATTACCTTAAGCACACAACAAACAAGCCATCTTTCGGTGGCTGCTTT
>RAYB01000036.1 GCA_003669055.1 bacterium 1XD21-70 | reverse complement strand
GTTGGCTTCCTCAGCAGCAACTCGTTTATCTTATCATACCTTGCGAAGTTTGTCAACAACTTTTTTCAACTTTTTTTCCAAATCTTTTTTGATGTTCTTTCAAGATTTGATCCCGGTAACCGGGAGCGCAGAAGGAGGGATTTGAACCCTCGCGCCGCTATTAACGACCTGCACCCTTTCCAGGGGTGTCCCTTCAGCCTCTTGGGTACTTCTGCTAAGTAGCTAAGCCTGAACTTATCTCTTCCTTATATAAATAGCTTCGACAGGTCTTTTGCCCATCCAGCGGAGAGGGTGGGATTCGAACCCACGCGCCCTTGCGGACAAACGGTTTTCAAGACCGCCTCGTTATGACCACTTCGATACCTCTCCTCAAACGTGCTTTTCTATTCTAATTGATAGTGCAACATTTGTCAAGCGGTTTTTTTCATATTTTTCAATCTTTTGCTTTCCTGTCAGAACTGGGAATGTTTTCCTTTTCTGTGGCGCAACGGTTATTGATTCTAGCACTTCTTTTTGCAAATGTCAAGGGGAAATACAAAACTTTTTCATTTTTTATTTTGCTTCCAAAACAACGCAGAACAAGCCCTTTTCCCGCTCCCTTATGCCCCGCCAACAGACATCCCGCCTAAATCCCCAGCAGCGCCTTTGCTACCGCCATGTCCTCCGGCGTCGTCACCTTTATATTCGCATAACTCCCTTCCACCAGCTTTACCGCCGGCCCCCCATAACGCTCTACCACCATCGCGTCATCGGTTATCCCATTTTGGCGGCTCTCGTCCTGCAGAAGCCAGCCATAGGCCGAACGTATCAATGGGCCGGCAAACGCCTGGGGGGTCTGTACCTGCCACAGCCGGGTGCGGTCCGGGGTCCTTACGGCAAAGCCGGAACTGCTGCTTTCTTTTATGGTATCCTTCACCGGCATCCCGGCCGCACACGCCTGGTAATCGATGGCTCCCTGGATCGCGCGGCGGATTATGCCATCAGTCAGCAGGGGACGGGCACCGTCATGGATCAATATATAATCACAGCCCTGCAGCGCCTGCAGGCCGGCATAGACGGAATGGTAGCGTTCCTGCCCCCCTTCCACAACGGCCGTTACCTTTTGCAGGTGGTACTGCCCTACAATCTGCTCTTGGGCGCTGCACACTTCCCCCGCACCCACCACCAGGACAACCTCGTCAACCGGGCTGTGCTCAAAAGCTTCCAGGGAATAGAGAACCAGCGGCTTACCGGCAAGCAGCAGGTATTGTTTTTGTATCTTGCTGTTCATCCGCCGCCCTTTCCCGCCGGCCAGCACAACGGCTCCTACCCTTATCGTTCCCATGCTTTTCTGTTCCATGCCCCCCACCTCTAGCGTTCACCCAGTTTCAGGTTAGGGACTGCATTGAGATCCCACCCGTGCCGCGTGCCTTTCTGGTATTCGTAATAAGCAGCGGCTCCGATCATGGCCGCATTGTCCGTGCACAGTACCGGGGCAGGGTAATAAAAGCGGAGCCCGTTTTCTTCGCATGCTTTCGCCATGGCAGCCCGCAATGCCTGGTTGGATGCCACGCCGCCGGCAATCGCCAGCTTGCCGTACCCGTATTCTTTTGCCGCCAGTACGGTGCGGCCCACCAATACTTCCACCACCGCATTCTGGAAAGAAGCCGCCAAATCCGGCACGCAAATCGCCTCCCCGGCCATCTTTGCCCGGTTGATATAGTTCAAAACAGCAGATTTCAGCCCGCTGAAGCTAAAATCATAGGGTGCACCCTCCACCTTGGCGCGGGGGAATTCAATGGCATGGGGATTGCCCTCCCTGGCTGCCAGGTCCACCTTAGGCCCGCCAGGATAACCAAGCCCAACGGCACGCGCCACCTTGTCAAATGCCTCCCCGGCAGCATCGTCCCGGGTTCTGCCGATAATCTCAAACTCCCCGTAATCTTTTACAATCGCCAGATGTGTATGCCCCCCGGACACAATCAGGCACACAAAAGGAGGCTCCAGTTTTTGCTGCACAAACGGCTGGCCGGAAACGGCGCCGCCGGGGATTTTTCCGGAAATGCCGCCGGAGGCAGGATCTGGATAGCTGGTGATGAAATTGGCTGCCACATGCCCTTCGATATGGTGTACGCCGACTAAAGGCTTCTTTGCCGCATAGGCAATGGCTTTTGCCTCGGCCACCCCGACAAGCAGGGCGCCTACCAGGCCGGGGCCATAGGTCACGCCGACAGCCGTGATATCGGAAAGCTTTACCCCGGCCTCCTCCAGGGCGCAGGCAATCACCTGGTTGATCTGTTCTATATGCTTACGGGAGGCGATCTCCGGCACGACACCGCCGAATTGCGTGTGCAGCGCAATCTGGGAGGCGATCACATTGGATAACACCTCCCTGCCGTTTTTCACCACTGCTGCCGCTGTCTCATCGCAGGAACTTTCAATGGCTAATATTAAGACATCTTTCTCTTCCATGTTGTGTTCTCCCGGCTTACCTTGCCGGATTCCCCTCCTCCCCATCAAAGGTAAGTTCAGCGGTCTGGCCGTCCCTGGCCGCAATCGCCCGCGGGAATATTTTACGCACTTTCCCTATAAATTCGTCAGGATGGGTCAGGGACGGGCTGTAATGGGTCAGCCACAGTTTTCTCGGCTGTGCTTTTTGTGCCAGCTTCGCCGCCTCGTACATGGTCATGTGCTTGTGTTCCCTGGCCTTTGCTTCTTTGCCGTCCTCTCCATACATGCCCTCGCAGATAAACAAATCCGCATCGTCTGCATACTCCGCAATCACCGGCACCGGGCGGGTATCCGTGCAGTAAACCACCTTTAGGCCTCTCCGTTTCGGTCCCAATACCATCTCCGGGGTATAGAGGACTCCGTCCAGTTCCAATGCCTCTCCTTTTTGCAGGCGGCTCCAGGCCTTCATCGGGACATTCTGCGCCTTTGCCCGTTCCACGTCAAAGCGCCCTGCCCGGGGGATCGAAATCGCATAACCGTAGCATGCCACATTGTGGCTGACCCGATAGGCGTCTATGACGTAAGGCCCCAGGCAAAGCTGCTCCCTGCTCTCCCCCAATTCTATAAAGCGCAGGGGGAATGGGAGTTCCGGCGCAATACAGCGCAGTGCCGTAACCACCCGCTCCAACCCCTTTGGCCCCACCAGCACCAACGGCTCCGTCCGCTCGGCATTGCCCATGGTCAGAAGCAGCCCCGGCAGGCCGCTGATATGGTCGGCATGATAATGGGTAAAGCAGATGAAATCAATAGGCTTGGGACTCCAGCCCTTCTCTTTTAATGCTATCTGGGTGCCCTCCCCACAGTCAATCAGCAAATTGCTGCCGCCGCACCGTGCCATCATGGATGTCAGCCAGCGGTAAGGCAGGGGCATCATCCCTCCTGTTCCTAACAAACAAATATCCAGCATATGTTTTCCTCATTACTATGAAAGTCTTATCGCCAAAGGCGACCAGAAACCAGATCCGTCAGGTACGCCCATCCTTTTTCCTCTCTGGCGGCTTTTTCTGCTGCCGGGCGCACAAAAACTTCTCATAGAATGATATCACACCTGTCAGACGAATTCAACCTGTTCCTCCACATCCGGCTCCACACGGAACTGCCCCAACAGATTGTCGTAGCATTCCTCACACATATCCCAATGGTGGACCTCCCCGTCCTTTTCCGAGAAAAAATCCCATGCATGGTGAACCGAGATCACCCCCTCCCGGAGCACCCCGTCCTTTACAACCATCTTCTTGCCGCAGCAATTGCAGATCACTGACTCCAGCTGACCACCGCTTTTGTACTTTCTCATCTTATTCTCGCCCTTCCTTCCTGTTTTCAAACCGGCGGCGCCCTGTTCCTGTCCTATTTCTGCCCATGCAGCGTCTGTCGCCTGCCGATGCCCGTGAACATCTGGCATCAGAAAAATCCATTGCGTGCAGAAAATAAAACAGAACGGGGCATCCCCTCTACCGGATACCCCTACATTATAAGACAAAACGATTCGTTTTTTAAGTGGAAAATGTTGTATATGGCCGGGCTCAAAGACCCCGCCTCCACATGATAAGGGCATCCTCCGGCGGGTTATGGTAGTAGCCCCTGCGCACCGCTTCCGCTGCAAAGCCAAAGGATTCATAGAGTTTACGTGCAGCCAGATTGCCCTCCCGAACCTCCAGGCTGACCGCATATGCCCGGCCTGCCGTGGCATGGTTTACCATGGCTTCCATCATTTTTCTGCCTATGCCCCGGCACCGGTACTTTGGCAGCACGGCGATCCGCTGGATCTCCCCTTCCCCCGCCAGCAGCCGCAGGCAGCAATACCCCCATATCCGCCCTCCCTGCTCCCAGACAAAATACGTGTCATAGGGGCTATGGATTCCTGCCTCCAGAAGCGGATATGACCAATTTTCGGCAAAGCAAGCCTGCTCTAAGGCGGCCACCTCCTCTAGGTCACGGGACTCCATCCGGCGGATCACCGGTAATTCCCCCCGGTCCCGACGCTGTGCCCGGCCGCAAGTTCCTGCATCTTCCCCTGCCGCCTGGCCTCCTCCAGTTCCCGTTCCGCCTGCGCCTTTTTCAAGTAATCCGGCCGGTGTTCCATCGCCGTCTCCGTCTTCCCGGCAGCCAAATAGACTGCCCCTAGGGCAGCCACGGAAGCCGCCCGCTGCCGGTTGAGGTGAGCCGGGGCAAACCGGCAGCAAACCTTTAGCTGCCTGCCCAAAAATTCCTGGTAGACAGGCACCCCGTCCCCCAAAAAGATCACCGGCTCCCCCCGCCCGTTCAGCAATTCTGCCCATTCCCCGATATCAACAGAGCAGGACGGCACAAGCACTTCCAGGCTGCTTCCGCATCGGTACAGCCCCGTATAGACCTGGTTCCTGCGTGCATCCATCATCGGGCAGACAAGCGATGCGGCCCCAAACAGGCCATATGCCATGGCATCGAGCGTCGGCACATGGATCAGAGGCTTATCCAGCGCCAGCCCCAGCCCCTTCGCTGTCGCCGACCCAATACGCAGCCCGGTAAAAGAGCCGGGGCCGCCGGAAACCGCAATCGCATCCACCTCCGGCAATTCAAATTCCAGCATTCCCATCACCTCATCAATCATGGGAAGCAGGGTCTGGGAGTGGGTCTTTTTGAAATTAACCGTATATTCTGCCATTGTGACGCCGTCCGCCACCAGGGCTACCGATGCCACCAGGGAGGAACTCTCAATTCCCAATATCTTCATAACCGCCTCTATTCCTTTCGCTTCATTCAGGCACGCCTATTCCTGCTGCCCTGCCATCGCCGCTATCCCTTCTGCCGTTATCCTCCGGTAATCGAAACCCTGCCCTAAGTCTTTCTCCATGCGCACCCGGACAGCCTGCTTTGGCAAAATTCCCTCAATCAGTTCGGACCACTCTATCAGGCACACCCCGTCCCCATAAAAGCAGTCCTCATAACCGATCTCGTCCATTTCCTCCGCACTGCCGATCCGGTAGACGTCAAAATGGTACAACGGCAGGCGCCCCCCGCCATACTGCTGCACAATGGTAAAAGTTGGGCTGTTAACCGGCTCCGTGATCCCCAGGCCTGCGGCAAAGCCCTGGGCAAATACCGTTTTCCCCACCCCCAAATCTCCGTCCAGGCAATAGACCTGCCCCGGCTGCGCCTTCTCCCCAAACTGTTTCCCCAGGTCATAGGTATCCTGCGGCGCCGCCGTCTCCCAGACTATCCTGCCCTCTGCCTTCTTACGATCCTCCATCAGTCTTTCCCTTCCCTGTAAAATACTAAAACCCCTTCCGCCGCTCCTTCGGCAGGTGAGCCTTTGCCATCTCATAAAACGCAGGCTCCTGCTCCCCCAGAACAGACTTTGGCAGCAGGTAAGCATGTACCCGGTCCATATAAAGGACTGCCATGGTCGGCTTTTTGTCCATGCGCCCCATCTGCTCCCAGGCAAACGCCGCGTCCTGCCCATTCTGTTCCACCCGCAGCCCTTCCTCCCCAAATGTCAAATACATCGGCTCGGCCATGGCAGGGATTTTCGCCTGTTTGCGCACTTTCCCATAGAGGAGCAGCGGCTGCAGCACGGTGAAAATCATCACACAGCCAACCATCAAAAGGCGGTAAGCCGCCGTCAGTTCCCCCCACCGGAACACCAGCAGAAACAATGCTGCCGCTGTAAAAATCAGGTTAAACAGCCCGGTGAGGCCGGCATTGGCATGGTACATCGAAAACTGCCACAGTTCCTTTGCCGTCAGCTTCACCTCAAATTTCATTTCTTTTTCCATTTGGCTTTTTCATTCCTTTCCCGAATCCTGCAACTGCCCTCAAAGCTTCATCGTCAACGCAATCCTCTTTTTTGCCAGGTCCACGCTCAGCACTTTCACTTCCACGATATCCCCTACGCTCACCGCCTCCATGGGATGCTTGATAAATTTGTCTGAGAGCTGGGAGATATGTACCAGCCCGTCCTGATGCACGCCAATATCCACAAATGCCCCGAAATCAATGACGTTGCGCACAGTGCCCTTGAGAACCATCCCCGGGGCTAAGTCTTTCATCTCCAGCACATCGGTGCGCAGGATCGGCTTCGGCATCTCCTCACGCGGGTCGCGGGCAGGCTTTTCCAGTTCCTTGACGATGTCTTGCAAGGTCATGTCTCCCACATTCAGTTCTGCCGCCATCTTCTTGTAATCATGGATCTTTTTCCCAAGTCCCTTCAGGCCGCCCCGGGTGATATCCTGCGGTGCAAAACCAAGCTTTTCCAGCAGTGCCAGTGCTGCCCCATAGCTCTCCGGATGCACGGATGTGCCGTCTAAGGGGTTCTTCCCACCGGCAATCCGCATAAACCCGGCACACTGCTCATACGCCTTCGGCCCTAGCTTTGCCACCTTCAGCAGCTGTTTCCGGTCAGTAAATGCACCGTTCTCCTCCCGGTAGGCAACGATGTTCTTTGCAATCGTTTTTGTGATGCCCGAAATATATTCCAGCAGCGATGCGGAAGCCGTATTCAAGTCCACGCCCACCTTATTGACGCAGTCCTCCACCACTCCCTGCAGCGCTTCACTGAGGTTCTTCTGGTTCATATCATGCTGGTATTGCCCCACGCCGATAGACTTGGGGTCAATCTTAACCAGTTCCGCCAGAGGATCCTGCAGGCGGCGGGCAATAGAAGCCGCACTCCGCTGCCCCACATCGAAATTGGGGAACTCTTCCGTAGCCAGCTTACTGGCCGAATATACGGAAGCCCCCGCCTCATTGACAATCACGTACTGCACCGGCTCCGGCAGTTCCTTTAACAGTTCCACAATGACCATCTCCGACTCCCGGGATGCCGTGCCGTTGCCCACGGAGATCAGCGATATATGATATTTTTTTATCAATTTTTTCAGGATATCCTTGGATGCCTCCACCTTGTTCTGGGGAGCGGTCGGGTAGATCACGGTCGTATCCAAAACCTTGCCGGTCTCGTCAACCACGGCCAGTTTGCAGCCGGTGCGGAAGGCCGGATCCCAGCCTAGCACCACCCGCCCGGCAATCGGCGGCTGCATCAAAAGCTGCTCTAAGTTCTTGCCAAACACCTTGATCGCACCGGCCTCCGCCTTTTCTGTCAGTTCTCCCCGCACCTCCCGCTCGATCGCCGGGGCAATCAGGCGGTTATAGCTGTCTGCCGCCACATCTTTTAAGATCGGCGCGGTATAGGGGTTGTCACGAAGCACCGTCTGCTTTTCCAGGTAGCGCAGGATCGTTTCCTCCGGAGCCTCGACCTTTACTGACAGCAGCTTTTCCTTCTCGCCCCGGTTCAGCGCCAAGACCCGGTGGCCGGCGCAGCGCCTGACCGGCTCGGTATAATTATAATACATCTCATAGACCGATTGTTCCTTTTCATCCTTGGCAGAGGAAGTGACCATCCCCTGCTCCACGGTTGCTTTCCGGATATAGGCACGGTACTGTGCGTTGTCGGAAATCCGCTCGGCCAGTATATCCTTCGCCCCGGCTACCGCCTCCGCCGCCGAAGCCACCCCTTTTTCCTCCGACACATAGCCTTCCGCCGCCTTCTCCACCGGCTGCTGCAGCTGCTGCAGGGCGATCAGGTCAGCCAGCGGTTCCAACCCTTTCTCCTTGGCAATCATGGCACGTGTCCTGCGCTTCGGCCGGTAAGGGCGGTATAAATCATCCACTGCCACCTGGGTCATGGCAGCACGGATCTGCGCCTCCAATTCAGGGGTCAGCTTCTCCTGCTCCCGGATCGAGGATATCACCTGCTCCTTCTTCTCCTCCAAATTCCTCAGGTAACGGAGCCGCTCGTCCAAGTTCCTAAGCACCTCATCGTCCAGTGCACCGGTAACCTCTTTGCGGTAGCGGGCAATGAAGGGTATCGTGTTCCCCTCGTCAATCAGCTTCACCGCCGCCTCTGCCTGCTGGTACCGGATCTGCAGTTCTTCTTGTAGCACCTTTATAATGTCCATACTTTAGTTTTCCTCACATTTCTTGGTTTCCGCCTGTACATTATAATTCATATCGGGGAGTTATGCAAGCAGCTCTAATTCTTAAAAAAATTCCCTTTCCCTCCCCCGCCTCTTGTGGAGCAAAAGAATTCGTGGTATAATGTGAACACTTAGCGAGGTATTTTCGAGCTTAGTGAGAGCCATACCTGTCCCCTTAGCGAATGCAAGCCAAAGGCGCAGCATGAGGTTAGTGGACATGGTATAATCTCGGCAGAGATCATACATGTGCCGGTCCGCGCCCGCCCAAAAGGAGGGCAGATCCTAAGCGGGCCAGGTACACACTTTCGGAGGAATATCTATGGAACAAAACCATATACAATCACCAGACAAAAGAACCAACACCTTCGCTTTTTTCAGCCTGGCAATCGGCATCTTTGCCTTGTTCGCCTGCGTATCCCCGCCCATACAGCTTCTTTTGGGCGCAACCGCGCTGATGGCTGCCTATTTTTCCAAGAACGGCCAGCCGATGACCGGGCCAGCCATAGCCGGAACCGTCATGGGGATCTGCGGAGTCGTCAGCAGCTTCGTCTTCCTGGCCGTTTATGTCCTCACCATGCGGATGCTTGATGACCCCAACTATGTGGCGATGCAGCGTGAGATGATGAGGCACTACCAGGACATGCTAAATACATTCACAACAAAATAAAGATCCCCCAGGGTTCTGCCCGTTTACAGAACCCGGGGGATTTCCTTTATTTCTCAAGGTTTTGCCAACAGGTCTATCCCGCACCAAACCAGCAAAACATTCTTGGCCACAAAATTAACCGCCACAATCCCTGCCGCCGCATACAAAAAAACCTTCTCATAGCCCAGACAAAACCGGCGCCTGCCGCCGGCCTTCGCCGCCAAAAAGGCTGCAGCCTCCAAAAGCGCCACCAGCGCCGCATACGGCACCAGCGGATGGAAGCGGAAACTAAGCAGCAGTTCTCCCTGCAGCAGATATCGTACCGCCCGTGTGCCTCCGCACCCCGGGCAATACAGCCCGGTCACGGCATAAAACAGGCATGGCATGGAAAGCATGGCTTAGCCCTCCAACTCCGTGCGGATTATCTGCCGGATCCCGTCCTCACCGTCCTTCTGCCACTTACTGTCCAGTGCTATGGCATGCCGGGTAAACTCGGCCTCACTCATCTCCCTCGTAAGAACCGCAAATTCGTCGGCGCCCTCCAGCACCAGAGTACGCACTTCCCCCAATTCCTCCTGCACTGCCTTTGCCTTCTCGTTTGCATCCCCAAAAATGCGGACAAAATAGCTGCTTTTGCTGGTACCGTTATCTGCGATCTCCTGGCGTTCTGCCCCCCAGCCAATCGGCACATTAATGCCTTCATTCTGGGCGGCTTCTATCAGGTCGGCCACCACGGCACTGGCTGTGGGAAGCTTGCCCGCCCCGCTGCCGTAATACATCGAGGTGCCCAGCATATCGCTCTTGACCAGGATCCCATTATATACGCCGCAGACCGCATGCAGCGGATGTTCCCTGCCTATCATCACCGGAGCAACCCTTACATAGACCTTGCCGTCCACTATCCGGCTGCTTCCCAGAAGCTTCACGGATGCCCCCAGTTCCTTTGCATAGCAAAAATCCATATCTGTGATCCTGGTAATGCCTTCGGTGGAAATATCCTCGTAATTTACTTCCTTCCCAGTCACCATCGCCGTCAGGATCGCGATTTTGCGGCAGGTATCATGGCCTTCTACATCCGCCTGCGGGTTTTGCTCCGCATACCCCAACTCCTGCGCCTCACGCAAGACCTCGTCAAAGGAGGCTCCCTCCCGGTCCATCTTGGTCAGGATGAAGTTCGTCGTGCCGTTTAAGATCCCGGTAATCTCCCGGATCCCCTCCCCCATCAGGCAGCGGTACAAAGTCCGGATAATCGGGATCCCTCCCCCGACACTGGCTTCAAAGAAGAAATTCACCCCCTTATCCCGCGCAATCTGCAAAAGTTCCGTCCCATGAGCCGCCACCAGCGCCTTGTTGGAAGTCACCACATGCTTGCCTGCATTCAGACATGCTTTGACAAACGGGTAGGCCGGATTCAGCCCGCCCATGGCCTCCACGACCAGCCTTACCTGCCTGTCCTCCTCAATCACCCGGAAATCATGCACAATCCGGTCTGCTACCGGGCTGTCGGGAAACTCCCGCAAATCCAGAACATATTTCAATCCGATCTCCTGCCCGGCACAACGGGCAATCCGCTCCCTGCTTTCTAGGAGGATCTGTGCCACGCCAGACCCAATGGTGCCGTATCCCATAATCGCTGCATACATCATAATCGCTCTCCTCGTTTCCGTATCGTTATCGCCATAACCGCGCCCGGCGTCTTTGCCGCATCCATACAGTGCCGGTTCCCGCCGGATCCGCCCTCCGGCAGGGCTTTCTACTCCCGTGCCAGGATCTTCACATAATGGATCCCCTGCTGCTCCTCCATCTCCTCAACCATCCGCGAGACATTTCCTGTATCCGCCTTTATCTCCACCGACAAAGTCAGGGTGGCCACGCCGTTGACCGGGATGCTCTGATGGATCGTCAGGATATTTGCCCGGTAGACCGCTACAACATGCAAGAGGTCTGAAAGCAATCCCTGGCGGTCGTCCATCTGCATAACGAAAGTCACCGTCTTCCCCTTCGTATTGTCATAAAAGGGCAGGATATCATCCTTATACTTGTAAAAAGAACTGCGGCTGATCCCCACCCGCTCGGCAGCCTCCTGCACGGTCATGACCTGCTCGGATTCCAGAAGCTTTTTCGCCTCCACGACCTTTAGCAGGACTTCCGGCACTGCCCTTTGCTTTACTACAAAATATTTGGTTTTTTCCTCTGTCATAACAAGTCCTCCTGTGCTAAGACTACAGGTGCCCGGCGCACATTTGTACGCTTCCCATGTACATTTGTGCTCATGAGGGAGATAGTATCACAAAAAGAAGCAGGATGCAAGTACTTTATTCTCTGCATCCTGCCTTTTAAGCATTATATCCCGGCAGGCGGGGCAAATGCCCCCGCCTCCTATCCTGCCTGCCCCTTCTCTGCCGGGGAATTCCGCCTGACGCCGGACAGGTACCCGCAAATAAAATCCGCCAGCTTGTCAATCTCTTCCTCCCGCACAAACCAGTTGTTGGATACCCGGATCCCTTCCTCCCTTGTCCTTAGGTTGACGGTTCGGTATTGTATGATGATGCCTTCTTGGGCAAATGCCTCCCGAACCAGTTCCCGGTGGTCGGCTCCCGGCAGGGAAAACGCAAAGATCCCACTCTTTAGCCGGTCATCCGCAGGAGAAAGAATCACTGCCTGTGGGATCCGCCTCCCAAACACCTGCCTGCAATAATCGTTCAGCTGCTTCTGGCGCCTGACGATGTTTTCCATGCCGATCTCCCTTGCAAGGGCAATCGTCGTCGAAAAAGCCGTGTACATCGGAATATGTTTCCCGCCGTACTCGAAGCGGCGCGCATCGTCCCTGAGGATGACCTGGTTGCTGTCAATATCGAAATCCTTTTGCATCCCCACCCCGCCGAACGGCACCCTCACCTCCCCGGTCAGTTCCCTGCGGATATAGACCGCTGCAATCCCTTCCGGCCCGCACAGCCATTTGTGGCAGGAGCAGACATAGAAATCACACCCGATATCCTTCACATCAATCATGGCATTCCCTGCGGCCTGGGCACCGTCTAACACGGTCAGCACCCCTCTTTCCCTGGCAGCCGCGCAAAGTTCCCTCGCCGGCATGCAGCTTCCCACGGCATGGAGCACATGGCTGAACACCGCCAGCCTGGTCTTTTTTGTCAGTGCCCCTGCAAACCGGCCGACAATCTCCTCATACCCGCCCGAAGCACAAAACTTCACCGTGCAAAACCCCCTTATTTTCTCAGCGGCAAAGAACGGCAGCAATGCCGCGGGGTTTTCCTGATCCGATACCAGGACTTCATCCCCCTCTCCCAATTCCAGCATATAACTCACCGTATTCAGCCCCTCGGCTATGCAGCGCACAAAGAAAATCTCCTCCGGGGAAGCCCCCAAAAAAGCGGCGACGTCCCGCCTCGCCTGTTCCAGATACCCAAAGAGGTCGTCATGTACCTGGACTTTGATCTGGCCTTCCTCGTACATATACCGGAAAACCCGTTCCATCCCTTCTATCACCGGCTTCGGCAGCGGCCCGCATCCTGCCGAATTGAGGTAAGTATAGCGCTGCGCCGCAGGCAGCAGTTTACGAAATTTTTCAAACCCTGTCCCATCGCCCATATTGCCCCTCCTAATCCACATGCCCCCGGACATGCCGGTCCGGGCGGCTGATCCCATAGCATTCCCGGAAGGCTTCCTCCGTGGTAAGGCCTGACGGGGCACATCCCATAATAAAATGGACGTTTTCCCTTCCCTTGTGCTTTTCGTAATAGTTCCTGGTACAGTTCCCGATACAGAACAGATGCCCTCCTTCGCCCAAAGGCGGCAGTTTTTCCGGGTCATCCCCATTCATCAATATCTGCATCCCCCTAAAGCCCGGCAGATGGCCGGCCTCCCGGATCCTGGTAAGGGCAATCGCCATCACTGCCCGGCACCCATAGCACCTCTCCGGCATCTCCAGTTCAAAGACGGAAATCCCTTCATACTGCTGCTTGCCTGGTTCTGCCGTCTTGAAAGTATAGGCCACGTCCCGGATGGCTTCCCCCAGGATTTCGATGTCCTCTTCCCGGATTGAACCGTGCCCCGCCTTCTCTGCCTCCCTTAAGTATTCCAGCTTTTCCGGCAAAAAGCCCATAATCCTTGCCGCCGTGGCATCTACTGCCGCAGGGCTGGCGCCTGCCATGACCAGCCCCATGTCTACCGGCGTCCCTTCCAACGGCCCTAGCCCCTCCATCGCTGTCAGCCCATCCACCACCGTCAAATAAGGCGGCAGAGCCGTTGTCAAATCTACGATCGCTTTCCTCATATTGTAATCATGGAACCTGCGCTTATCCCGGGGCGACAATAACCCGTTCATATTCTTATATGCGACGGTAATTTCCGTTAGCGGGTGGGTCTTCATCACCGGGATATTGATAATCACATCATATTGCCAGACCATCTTTGATATCTCAATCTCATCCATCATAATAAAATCTTTATTTCTTACCACAGTAAACCCGGCCTCATTCGCATCATACAAACGGGCATTCTGCCGCCTAGCCAGCGCATCCACCCCCAGGGCACGGAAAATCCGCATGGTTCCCAGGTGGAAAGCTCCGGATCCCTCAACGATATCAACTTGTGCCGCCCCCGCGTCCCTGGCCAGGATTATAAGGCTTTCCAATACCTCATTGGAGGTAACTGCCCCGTCCTCCGAACTCAGCGGCCCCGTACAGTTCGGCTTCAGCATAACCTTCTGCCCCGGTTTTACAAATGCCTGAATCCCGCCAAGAAAGCCGATTGCCTCCCTCACCGTCTCCAGAACGGTCTTTTTGCCCTTTTTGACAACTGCAACCCTCTGTCCCATATCTCCCTCCATTATCTCCGCCCCATTCACACCATCGGCGGCAGTGCGGAACTCTCCAAATATGCCAGCGCCTTCTCAATATGTGCCTGCCCATTTGTCAGCGTGAAGCCGAAATGCGCAGGGATCAAGGCATCAATCCCCCTCCCTGCCAGCCTGGGCAGATA
The DNA here is from genome assembly GCA_003669055.1 of bacterium 1XD21-70. Classification (GTDB taxonomy): domain Bacteria; phylum Bacillota; class Clostridia; order Lachnospirales; family Lachnospiraceae; genus Brotaphodocola. Next base: position 41,149 of record RAYB01000036.1, on the reverse strand, counting down.
TTTCCTGTACCTTTCCAGGGAGGAGCCATAGCAGTTTTGCAGGCTCAGCGCCCCGTTTTTATAGACGCTGTCCCCGGAAAACAGATACCTCCTCCCTTTGAAATCCATCTGGTAACATACCGATTCTATGCTATGCCCCGGTACCACGATGGCCTCTACCTCCATCCCGGATATCCGGAATACCTCCCGGTGTTCCACGATCCGGTCTGCCTTCTGGTGGCGGAAAACATAATCTGCCGGATACGCCCCTTTGATCTTCGCCGCTGCCAGCCCCAGCATCCTTTCCGTCCCCGCCTCCATCAGCTTTGCCTCCTTTGCCGAAGCCACCACCTCCAGGCAGGGCAGAGCCCGCTTCATATCCTGGACACCTCCCGCGTGGTCGCCGTGGCAATGGGTAATGAACAAATATTGTATTTGGGAGGGCTCTACCCCGGCCTCACGGATATTTTCCAGAATACGCCCCGTGTCCAGGCCGCTTCCTGCATCAAACAAGACCGCCTGCCCCCCATCCGCCACCAAATATACATTGCAGTCTTTATAGGAAGAGATGCCGGGTCCCGCATCCCCTCCCCCTACCATATAAAAGCCCTGTCCTATCCTGATATACATTTTATCCTCCTTCCCCTCCCATGGCCGCTTCCCAGGAAGGCTATAAAAGCCCCGGCAAAAACAGGCAGATCCCCGGTATGTAGGTAACAAGGAAAAGCACGATGATTTCCGCAATGCAAAACGGCATGATCGCCCGCATAGCCTTTGACAGGCTGACATCCGCCTTGCCGGCAGCAATAAACAGACACATCCCGAACGGCGGCGTTGCCAGGCCGATAATGATATTCAAAAGGAAAACAACTCCGAAATGCACCGGATCCACCCCATACTGCACGGCAACCGGAGCCAATATGGGAGCACAGATCAAAAGAATTGCATTGCTCTCCATCACACAGCCCATGGCCAGCAAAAAAAGGTTGGCCAGCAAAAGAAGAACCACCTTGCTGGAAGTGAAAGACAGCAGGAAACCGGCAATCGCCTGAGGCACCTGCGTCATGGCTACCAGGGCGCCAAAACATCCCGAAAACCCGACGATCAGAAGGACTGCACCGCAGGAAATGACCGACTGGATCACACAGTCACATACGGTCTTTAAATTCAGGGATTTATAATAGAGCACCCCCACAAGAAGCGCATAAACAACCGCAACATCCGCAGCCTCTGTCGGTGTGAAAACACCGCCTAAGATACCGCCCAAAATCAGCACCGGCATGACCAATGCCGGAACCGCCCGCATCAAGGCTCTTATTATTTCCTTGGGGGCATACACCTTATTGCTTTTGGGGTAATTCCGTTTATGGCTGATATATGCCGTAGGGATCATGAGTGCCAGCCCCAGCATAACCCCGGGGATAATCCCCGCAACGAACAGATCCGATATAGAAACCATCATCGTCGCACCGTACAGCACAAATCCGATGCTTGGTGGGATGATCGGCCCGATGACCGAGGAAGAGGCCGTGACTGCCACCGCAAAATCACTGTCATATCCCTGCTTTTCCATTGCCGGTATCAAAATCCCGCCAATTGCTGCCGTGTCTGCGGTAGCAGAACCGGATATGCCCGCAAAAAACATCGACCCCAGGATATTGGCATGAGCCAGGCTGCCCCGCACCCGCCCCAGCAGAACCTCACATATTTCCAGCAGGTCATCGATCAGCCCGACCCTGCCCATCAAATCGCCTGCCATGATAAACAGCGGAAGCGCCAGGAGCGTAAAGCTGTCTAACCCCTGGTATGTCTGCTGGAACAAGATAATCATTGGCAGCTGGTCATGCACAAAAAGCGTAAGGACCACGGACAGGCCGATGGAAAAGGCGATCGGCACCCCCAGCAAAAGAAACGCAGCCAAAGAGCCGAATAAAAGCAGCATGGAATTCATAGGCCTTCTTCCCCCTTCCCCTTTTGCAATACCATGGAAAATTCCTTAAGCAAGTCGGTAATGCAATGGATCAGCATCACTGCTGCCCCCACATAAATGCCTGACGCCGTCCATGCCTGGTTGATCTTCGTGACAGATGCCTTGCCAAAACGGAATATTTTCATCGCATCCGTACCCGCGGCAAGGAATACCGACAAAAACACAATCACCAAAACAAGATTCAGGATCCTCATCCCTTGTCTCACCGTTTTGGGAGCCTTGTCTATCAAAAACGTAAAGGAAATCAGTTCTTTCTGCCGCAAAGCAATGCTGCCTCCGATAAACGCAAACCACAGCATACAAAAACGGGCTATTTCCTCCGTAAAACCAAGCGGGTTATTCAGGACAAAACGCGTGAATACCCCCAAAAAAAGGTTCACTACCAGCACACTTCCGATGATAAGGCAGAAGGCTTTACAGGCACGGTTTAGCATTTCGCTGACCATGTTAAAAAAACGGTATAACCTCATATCTACCCTCTCCCCCTTCCGTTCAGAACCCCTCTCCGATTGCCACTACCTCATCCACAATCTTCTGCGGAACCATCTTCCCTTCCCCCACATAATCTTCCCAGACCGCCTGCCCGGTAGCCCTCCACTGCCCGATCTCCTGGCTGCCCGGCACATAGACTTCCACGCCGTCTGCCTGGATCTGCTCCATAATGCTTCCCAGCTTTTCCTCAATCAGCTTGTCCTTATATAGTTCCAGTTCCTTTCCGGCCTCCATGACGATCTCATAAAGTTCGGAACCTTCCCCTCCCAGCTTTTCGATACATCCCTTGCTCATCAGCTGAACCGAAGCGATATAAGACATGTCAATAACCGTACAATATTTTGTCACCTCACAAAGTTTGTTTCCATACGTGCCGATCGGATGCCCGTACAGCCCATCCACCGTTCCCTGCTGCAAGGCCAGATAAAGTTCGTTAAAATTCATGGGCACGGAAGAAGCCCCCCATTGGGAAAATAAAGCCATCTCAATCTCCGAGCCGGTAGTCCGCATTTTCACCCCCTTCATATCCCCGGGAAGCTTTGCCGCCCCGCCCTTTCTATTGTAAAAAAGAGCCCGCGCCGCTCCGCCGTCTACGTCAAAATTGACCGGCACCATCCCGATATCGCCGAAAATATCATCACTGATTTCCTTCCTGACCACTTCATCCTGGAATACTGCCCTCAGGTGTTTCTGGTTTTTAAACAGACCCGGCAGATCGGCAAAGGCAAGGGCATCCGAATAATCCATCAAATTGCCTGCAGAACTTTTCACGATGTCAAGGGATCCCCCCAAGGCCGCCACCACCACCTGCTTGTCATTCCCTAACTGGCTGCTGTGGTAATACTCCACCTTGATTTTCCCGTTTGATTTTTCTTCTATCGTTTTGATAAAATTCAGGTTTGCATCATTCTCAGGGGTTCCCGGGACTTCCGCCGCCGCATATTTTAAGACAATCACATCCTCCTTTGCGGCAGCCGCCCCTTCTGCGCCGCCCTCCGGTGATTCTGCTTTTTCTGCTGCCTTTGTAGGCTGCTGCGCTGTCGCGGGCACCTTCCCATTGCCGCCTTTGCCGCATGCACAGAGGGAAGCTGCCATTGCCAAAACCGTCATCATAGCCCATGTCCTTTTCATTACACTTTCCTCCTAAAATTTTTTATTTGATTTATTTCAACTCTTTGTTAGATAATTGTATTTCATTTTCAACAATATGTCAATTATTTTTTGGTATTTTCTTGTTTTTTTATAGAATCCGACCGATAAAATCTGCAAACCATAATTTTTTGTTATATTTCATGCTGATTTGTGTTGATTTTTTCTTTAAAATCTCGTACAATTAGTTTTATCATTCATCATAACATTATCTTACCATATTGCCCGGAGGGCTTTTTATGGAGAAAGGAGTCCATATGAAACTGATCATTGCCAAAAATTTCATCGACTGCAGCCTGGAGCATGCCAGATACCGCCCACAGATGGGAATTGTGGTGGAGAAGGGCCGTATCCGCGAGGCCGCCCCCTTGTCTGAATTGAATCTCCTCTTACAGGACGGTTCCATAGAAAAAACCGACGCCGGGGATGCCTATGTCATGCCTGGGATGATTGATGCCCATCTCCATCTGTGCTTCGATTCCAGTGCCAACCCGGTCACTGCCCTGGAACAGGAAAGCAGCGGCATGTCCCTGTTGCGGATGGCGGCCGCTGCCCGCACCGAACTGGAAAGCGGCGTTACCACAGTGAGGGACTGCGGCGCCAAAGGCCTGGGGATCCTTGACCTAAAACTCGCCGCAGAGTCCGGGCTGGCCGACAGCCCTGATATCATCGCCTGCGGCCCGCCTATCACCATCACCGGGGGGCACTGCCATTTTTTAGGCATGGAAGCAGATTCCTTCCACGACGTCCAAAAGGCTGTCCGGCTCCTTTGCAAGCACCCGGTAGATTTCATAAAGGTTATGGTATCCGGCGGCAATATGACCCCCGGCAGCAACTCCCTTATCAACCAGTACGAAAAAGCCATTTTGGAAATGATTGCCTATGAAGCACACTCCAGGGGCAAATTGGTTGCCGGCCATATCCATACCACCGCCGGGATTGCCAATGCGGTGGATGCCGGTTTCGATACCATAGAGCACTGCAGCTTTAAGGATCCGGCGGGAAAACAGGGCATTTCCTATTCCCGGGAACTGGCCGCACGCATCGCAGAGAAGAGGATTTCCGTCTGCCCTGCTTTCGGAAAAGCCTATCTGCTGCCCCCCGAAGAGGGCGCACCCCTGCCCGAAAGGATCAGCGAATGGAGGCAATTCCAGGACAGCCGCTTTGAAACCACCAGGGCAATGTATGAGGAAGGCGTCAACATTATCGCCGGGACGGATGCCGGGTGCAAATATTCTTATTTCCACGAGTTTCATCTCACCCTGAAAATCCTGCACGAGAAAGTAGGAATGTCCTTAGAAGACGTTTTGCTCAGTGCTACCTCCCGCGCCGCCCAAGCAATCCACGCGCCATCCGGGGGCATGGTGAAGGCCGGGCAGAAGGCCGACCTCCTGTTTACGGACGGGAACCCGCTTCAGGACCTTGGCGCATTGGGGCGCGTCGTCCACGTAATGAAGAACGGAAAACTGGTACGTTAAACTTGTACTTTTATCCCGTTCTGTATTATACTAATATTTAAGTCCTGCCATTTTCTGCCAAAATGGCTATGGCCTTTTACTAAAAAGGGAAAGGATTGAATATTATGAATACCATATATGAGGAATGGCCGATGTGGCAGCAGCTTTTGACCATGCTGGAAAACCAGTTCGGGAACCGGTGTGAGATCATCCTGCACGACCTCACCAAGGAATATGACCATACGATCGTCGATATCCGCAACGGCCATATTACCAACCGCAGAATCGGGGACTGCGGCTCCAACCTCGGCCTCGAAGTCCTAAGAGGAACCGTCCAGGACGGGAACCGCTACAACTATGTAGTGACAACCCGGGACGGCAAAATCCTCCGCACCTCCACCATGTTCATCCGCAACTCCGAAAACGAGGTGGTCGGCTGCCTGTGCATCAATACCGACATTACGGAGACCGTGCGTTTTGAGGAATTCCTAAAACAATACAACAAGTACAACCTGCCCCAGGCGGCTGCGGCACAAAAAGAGGCGGCCTCCCCCCAGGAGGAAACGCCGCCTCCGCAGAAAAACCAGCCTCAGCCTCCCGCTGCAGCAGATACCGGCGAGATCTTCGCCAATGATGTCTCACAGGTCCTGGAGTATTTGATCGCGCAGGCAGACCGGCGGACCGGCAAGCCTGTATCCCAGATGAAACGGGAGGACAAGATCGAATTTGTGCGTTTCCTGGACAAAAAAGGAGCCTTCCTGATTACGAAGGCCTCCGAACGGGTGTATGAGCACCTGAAAATCTCCCGTTTCACATTATATAATTACCTCGATATCATACACAAGGAAAACGGCAGCACGGATCCGGAAAAGCAAAACCCTTAACTGCAGCCTTGGCTCTTATCTGCGGTGTGTCCGACAAAGAAAGGGTACCCCACCAGGGGCACCCCTTTTTTCTGTCAATCTTCCGCCGAGGCCTTCCGGTCCGGGCATCCAAGGCTCAGCCATTTCAGATAAGCGCTGATAAAGGCGTCCAGCCCGCCATCCAGTACATTGGCCACATTGCCGGTCTCCTCCCCGGTCCGCAGATCTTTCACCATCGTATAGGGCTGCAGCACATAGGAACGAATCTGGTTGCCCCAGCCGATCTCCTTGACATCGCCGCGAATATCAGATAACTTCTCCGCATTCTCCTGCTGCTTAAGCATGTAAAGCTTGGCCTTAAGCATCTGCATCGCCTTGTCCTTGTTCTGGAACTGGGAACGTTCATTCTGGCACTGCACCACGATTCCGGTAGGAATATGGGTAATGCGCACCGCCGAGGAGGTCTTGTTGATATGCTGGCCGCCGGCACCGCTGGAACGGTAGGTATCGATCCGCAGATCTTCCTGGTTGATCTCCACATCCAGGTCTTCTTCAATATCCGGCATCACGTCGCACGACACAAAGGAAGTCTGGCGCTTGCCCGCCGCATTGAACGGGGAGATGCGCACCAGGCGGTGTACGCCCCGCTCGGACTTGAGATAGCCGAAGGCATTCTCACCGTTGATCTGGATGGTCACGGACTTAATGCCTGCCTCGTCGCCGTCCAAAAAGTCCAGCACCTCCGTCTTGTACTGCATCTTGTCTGCCCACCGGCAATACATCCGGTAAAGCATGCTGCACCAGTCGCAGGACTCGGTTCCGCCGGCTCCTGCATTCAGGCGCAGAATGGCATTGCATTTGTCATATTCCCCGGAAAGAAGGGTGCCCATGCGCAGCTTCTCTAACTTCCCCTCAAACTCATGGAGCATTTCCTCAATCTCGGGAATCAAGGAGGCGTCGTTTTCCTCGTACCCCATCTCGATCATCACCTGGATGTCTTCATAACCCTGCTCCAGGCCGCGGTAAAGTTCCACCGTGTCCTTCAGGTTCTTGGCCTCCTGCACCAGCTTGGTAGCGCGGTCGGCGTCATTCCAGAAGTTTGGCTCCTCCATGGATTTGTCTAACTCATCGATTCTCCTGACCTTGTTATCGAGGTCAAAGTGAATCCCTCACTTCCACTAATGGTTTCTGAAACGTAGATAATGTGTACTTGAATTGATCCAGTTCTACCACTGTGTCACCCACTTTCTTTTTTTATTTTGCAGCCGTCCGTGCAGGACGCCCTTCCCTGCCCAAAATTATCAGCCCTGCCCCTGCAGAAGCTTGCGCCCACAGCACTGCTTGAACTTCTTCCCGCTGCCGCACGGGCACGGATCGTTGGGATAAATCTTGCGGATCTCGCGGCGTTTGGGCGCCTGCACTGCCGAGGTATCCCGGTTCGTTCCGGTCACCTTCGCAGCCGGCTCGCGCTCCACCTTCTGCTCCACGCGGATATGGAACAGAATACGCACAGTCTCCTCCATGATCGCGGCTGTCATTGCCTCGAACATCTCAAAGGCGTTCATCTTATACTCAACTACCGGGTCACGCTGGCCATATGCCTGCAGCCCGATCCCCTGGCGCAGCTGATCCATATCATCAATATGGCTCATCCACTTATTGTCAATGACCTTAAGGAGGATCACCCGCTCAATCTCACGGATCTGCTCCGCCTCCGCAAACTCCGCCTCCTTGGTCTCATACAGCTTAATCGCCTCTTCCTTCAGCTTCTGCTTCAGTTCGTCCCGCTTACTCACCGGATGGTTCTCAAGCGAGATCTTGCCCAGGGGAATAATAGGAAGCAGCAGGGAATTCAGTTCGCCCAGATCCCAGTCCGCCGGGTTCTGTTCCTCGGAAATGGACATGTCCACGGCATTCTCCACAATATCCGTCACCATCTTGAGAACCAGGTCGCGCATATTGTTGCCGTCAAGCACCTTCCGCCGCTCAGCGTAGATGATCTCACGCTGCTCATTGTTTACCTCGTCGTATTTGAGCAGGTTTTCACGGATGCCATAGTTGTTGTTCTCAATCTTCATCTGCGCCTTCTCGATGGCATTGGAAAGCATCTTATGCTCGATCTGTTCCCCTTCCGGCACTCCCAGCGCAGTGAACATCCCCATCAGCCGCTCGGAGCCGAACAGCCTCATCAGGTCATCCTCCAGCGAGATATAGAACCGTGATTCACCCGGATCGCCCTGGCGCCCGGAACGTCCGCGCAGCTGATTGTCGATACGCCTGGCCTCATGGCGCTCCGTACCGATGATGCGCAGACCGCCCAGTGCCCTTGATTCCTCGTCCAGCTTGATATCCGTACCACGGCCGGCCATATTGGTGGCAATGGTAACCGCGCCATGGATACCGGCATCTGCCACAATCTCCGCCTCCAGTTCATGGTACTTGGCATTCAGCACCTTATGGGGGATCCCCCGCCGGTTCAGCATCTTGCTCAGCATCTCTGACGTCTCGATGGTGATCGTACCCACCAGCACCGGCTGCCCCTTCTCGTGAGCCTCCGCCACCTCATCCACCACGGCTTTGAACTTCTCCTTCTTGGTCTTATAGACCGCGTCCTCGTGGTCTATACGCGCTACCGGCTTATTCGTCGGGATGGCAATCGCATCCATGCCATACGTGTTGCGGAACTCCTTCTCCTCAGTCAGGGCCGTACCGGTCATGCCCGATTTCTTGCGGAACTTATTGAAAAAGTTCTGGAACGTAATGGTTGCCAGGGTCTTGCTCTCCCGGCGGACATTGACATGCTCCTTCGCTTCTATCGCCTGGTGCAGCCCGTCAGAATAACGCCGCCCCGGCATAATACGTCCCGTAAATTCGTCCACAATCAGGACTTCATCATCCTTCACCACATAGTCCTTGTCACGGAACATCAGATAATTCGCCCGCAGCGCGAGGATGATATTGTGCTGGATCTCCAGGTTCTCCGGATCGGCCAGGTTGTCAATGTGGAAGAAATCCTCCACCTTCTTCACGCCGTCCTCAGTCAGGTTCACCACTTTATCCTTCTCGTTGACCACAAAATCCCCGGTCTCTTCAATGTCTTCGCCCATGATGGCATTCATCTTGGTAAATTCCCCGGAAGCCTCACCGCGCACCAGCTGATGGGCCAGGATATCACACACCTCATACAGCTTGGTGGACTTGCCGCTCTGCCCGGAAATGATCAGCGGGGTACGTGCCTCGTCAATCAGCACCGAGTCCACCTCGTCAATAATGGCATAATCCAGTTCCCGCAGCACCATCTGCTCCTTATAGATCGCCATGTTGTCACGGAGATAATCAAAACCAAGTTCATTGTTCGTCACATAGGTGATATCGCAGCTGTATGCCTTCTTCCGCTCCTCCGAGGTCATGGGGTTCAGCACCACGCCCACGGTCAGCCCCAAAAACTCATGGATCTGCCCCATCCACTCCGCGTCACGCTTGGCCAAATAGTCATTGACCGTAACGATGTGAACCCCTTTGCCTGCCAGGGCATTCAGATAGGCCGGGGCTGTGGATACCAGCGTCTTTCCTTCACCGGTACGCATCTCCGCAATCCGCCCCTGGTGCAGCACAATGCCTCCGATCAGCTGCACCGGGAAATGTTCCATATTCAGGGTCCTGCGTGCCGCCTCCCGCACAGTGGCGAATGCCTCCGGCAAAATGTCATCCAAAGTCTCCCCCGCCGCTAAGCGCTCCTTAAACAACCTTGTCTGGTCGCGCAGCTGTTCATCACTTTTTGCCATCATCTCCGGGCGCATCTTCTCGATCTTCTCCACCACCGGGTAGATCATTTTCAGTTCCCGTTCACTGTGGGTACCAAACACTTTCTCTATGAGATTCATCATTTCCTCCATTCTGTGCGTCCTGCACAGATATCATGCTTTCTCTCTTTATTCCGCTTTTTCAGTCAATCTTATACATTGTAGCACTAACCATAAATTTATTCAACTTTTTCCCTCCCTTGTTCACAAAAATTTAATTTTCAGCCTCCCGTCCCTCCGCAGCCCTACATTATCGTCAACCAGTCAATTTGCACAAAATCTATGTTCGCCCACCGTATTATCCACATTATCCACATCCTTACTGTGCACAACTTCCCGGATTTTATCCACACCTATTCTTGTCCTGTTTTCGCCAAAATCGAGTTATGCACTAAGTTATCCACATTATCCACATTCCCCAACTCCACCCTTCCCTGCCCTCCCCCTGCCTCCCTGCCCCCATCCTTCCTTTGTACACTTATCATAAATCTCCATTTTATGACAAAATATCCAAAGAAAAGACTTGACTTTCACAATTTCGACAGACTGTGCACGGATAAAGTCCTGACGGAATGAGAATTGCCGCCTGTACCGCCATCTAAACGCCGGCATGCCCCTCTTATGCCGCCTTATAATTGTCGTAACAATTGAAGAATTTTCGTTGAATTTTCCAAACATATATGGTATACTTGGATTATCTCAAAAAAAGGAGTTGATGATTATGCGTTATACGATTACAGGAAGAAACATCAATGTGACCCCGGGAATCAGGAGAGCCGTGGAAGAAAAGATCGGTAAACTAGACCGCTATTTCAACCCAGACACAGAAGTGATCGTCACGCTGAGCGTGCAAAAAGATAAGCAGAAAATCGAGGTAACCATCCCTGTCAAGGGCAATATCATCCGCGCGGAGGAATCCAGCACCGACATGTATGCCTCGATCGACCTGGTAGAAGAGGTCATCGAACGCCAGCTTAAAAAATACAAAAACAAACTGATTGATAAAAAACAGGCCGCACAGGCGTTTTCCGACTTCTTCATACAGGAAGAATCCGACACCGAGGAAGATATCCGCATCGTCAAGACGAAGCGCTTTGGCATCAAGCCTATGGATCCCGAAGAAGCTTGTGTGCAGATGGAACTGCTGGGCCACAACTTCTATGTGTTCCTCAATTCCGAGACCGAGGAAGTCAATGTTGTCTACAAACGCAAAGGGCATTCCTACGGGTTGATTGAGCCTGAATTTTAGGGCGGCAGGTGCCCTGTAAGGCTGCGGCGGCTGGCTATGTAAACGGCATCCGTGCTTGCAAGTTCACGCATACCGCCCAGGTTTCCCTGATCTATCTGAAGCACCAGCTGAATGCGGGCTGCCTTCTGGTACAAATGCATACATGAGAACCGCCAATCCGGCAAAACGCGCCACCGGCGCGCCTTGCCGGATGTTTTTGTTTCATAATACAGTATATACCGCCTGCGCTGAAAATGTGCTTCCCGGATATCCGAAAATAGTATTTCCCAAAAGGCGGCCGGTACTGCTGGTACTTTTTACCTGTGTCATGACACTAGTGTACTGACACATTTACATTTCGCCAAATGACTTGCCTGAATTTCCATCTGCTGCGTTGTTGTCGGTCAACGATGCCACTGCATCGCCTCCCTCCGCCGCCTTGCAGACTGAAAATTCATTCTGCGTCATTTGGCTGAAAGTAAATGTGTCAGTACACTAGGCGCGGACAATCTCCTTCACCAGGATCAAACAGTCCCCCGGCCGCACCGAATCGGAAGCCAGGCTGTTGGTCGTAATGATATTTTCTACCGTTGTGTGGAATTTCTTGGCAATCTCCCACAGGGAATCCCCCTCCTGTACCAAATAGCCCACAATCCCCGGCAGCTGCTGCAGCTTCTTCGTATCCAGGGGCGCTGTCTCCGCCTGCTTAATCACCATTTGGTGCACCGGCTGCAGCACCAGCATATCCAGCAGGATCACGGCTTTCACTTCCACCGTGTCCCCCCCAACCATCGCTGCCGTCAGCTGCTCCATATCCGTTTCCAGATACCAGACACTGTCCTCACGGATATCCGGCACCTCCGCCTCATAGTGGAAAGGCAGAAGTTCGGTCACCGACTGTACCGGGCGGCTGTCATCATCCGTCAGGTACAAAATCCTTACCTCCAAGGCGCCATCCATAACCAGCGTATTTTCCTTTGCCTCCACCTCATCCAGCTTCACCACCCCGCTGCTATGGCAGATCTGGAGCGCACGCACCCCGCTGCCCACGGACACCTTTTCTGCGATCTTGCATTTCCCCGTGTTCCTGGTCAGGATATGGTCAAAGCAAGCCTCCCCCATATCCACCTCCAGTTCACGGTTCGTGGCATAGATATCGCTTAAAATATCCAGCTGCTGTTCCTCATAAAGCCGGATATCCAGTTCAATCACTGCATCCACATCCAGTTCCCGCATCTCGCCGTCATAATCCGGCTTTCCTTCAATCCCCTTATGTATCAGGCGTGCAGAAATCGCCGGGATCATTTCCTCCACGGCGCCCTGCATCTCCACCTCACCAGAAAACGGAATGGCTTCCTCCACCCACTGTACCATGGCGCTTTCGCCCTCACCCTCATAAATCACAAAAACCATCAGGTTTCCTTCCAGATGGATCTTCCCGTCCAGCGGCCGGGTAGTGACGCCGGAAAGACGCATTTCTGACCACAAAATCTTATCAATGGCAGGCTTTGTCCCGGACAGGGTGATCTCCTCCTTCAGCCGGTGGGTATCCTTGCGCCTGAGGACAATCGCCGCCACATCAATCGTACGTTTTAATGTCTCTACCTGGGGGATGCCGTCCCCTTCATCCTCCACCGCCCCCAATTCCACTGCAGTTTCGGTATCAAACAAGGCCTCCACCTTGACCTCCAGCGTCACAATCCCTTTGATGCTAAGCTTTCTCGAATTGATGATATCTGCATTCAGGTCTTCAACCTGCCAGCTGACCCCCACGTAATCCTTTTCTTCCAGCCCCGGCACATTGACCGTCTCCTCAAACGGGATCAGCCCGCCTAACGTCTGCAGCCCGCCCTCTTCCTTCCTGTAAAGTACATGGAAATCCAGCTTCCCCCGGATCACCACGCGTTCATTCTGGCTCTTTAACGGCTCCAGCTGGATCTCAGCCGTGTCAAGGATCACCTGTGCAATGTCACTCATGGTATCCGGCACAATGAAATCGTCATCCAGTGTCACCTGCGTGCTGACCTGATTTTTCCAGCGGTTCATATGAATGTTTTGTTTCACCAGTTCCAACATAAAAAGCACCCACCTTACTTTCTATTTTCCTTTTTTAATAGAAAGTGTATGTGGATGCCCCCAAAATTATGATTGTGATTTCTGCTGCCCGTATTCGTCCAGGAAATGATGCCGCACGCCGCCTTTCACGTAGCCGAGGCAGGCATCTAAGTTTACGTTCTCCACGCTCTTAAAAATATTCGTCTCGATATGGGGATTGACCCGCCGGAAATAATCAATCAGCGCCTTCATCTCCTGCCGTTTGGAGGTATGGGTCTCCTCCTCTAAGGCATGTTCCTTGGCAATCTGCTCCGTGAACCTGCAGGCACACTGCAAAAAGCGCAGGTGGTTATACTCCTTCCACGCCAGGATATCGCCCTCCTTCACCAGATATAAGGGGCGGATCAGTTCCATCCCTTCAAAATTGGTGCTGTGCAGCTTCGGCATCATGGTGTTGACCTGCGCGCCGTAAAGCATGCTCATCAGGACCGTCTCAATCACATCATCGAAATGGTGCCCCAGGGCAATCTTGTTGCACCCCAAATCCCTGGCATTGGCATATAAATTTCCCCGGCGCATCCGCGCACAGAGGTAGCAGGGGGATCCGCCTGCATCCACCACGGTGTCAAAAATATCCGACCGGAAAATGTGGACGGGGATCCCCATAAGCGCCGCATTTTCTTCTATCAGCGCCCTGTTGGCCGGATGGTAGCCCGGATCCATCACCAGGAATTTCAACCCGAATTCCATCTTCCCATGGCGGAGGATCTCCTGCATGCATTTCGCCAGCAGCATGGAATCCTTGCCTCCGGAAATACAGACGGCGATGTTGTCGCCCTCCTCTATCATGCCATATTCGTTTAAAGCCCGCACAAACGGGCGCCAGATTTCCTTGCGGAACCGTTTAATGATACTGCGCTCAATCTCCCGGCAGCGATCTTCCATATTCCCTGTGCCTTCCTTTTGCGTTTATCCCTTCCCCTTGCGGAGTTCTTCCAGTTCCTCCTCCAGCTTCAGCACCCGCTCCTCCATCCGCGCATACTGCTCCATGGTCACGGCAGCGGCGATCTCTTTTTTGGGCACCGGAACCCCGCCCACTTTGACCGGGCGTGCCGGGATCCCCACCGCCGTGGTATCGTTCTCCAGAGGCTTTAAAAGCACGGCATTTGCCGCAATCGTGCAGTTATCCCCCACCTCAAAGGCCCCTAGGATCTTTGCCCCGGCGCCCACGGTCACATTATTCCCCAGGGTGGGGTGGCGCTTGCCTTTATTCAGCCCCACGCCCCCCAGGGTCACGCCCTGGTAGATGGTGCAGTTATCCCCTACCACCGTGGTCTCACCGATCACCACGCCGCACCCGTGGTCAATTAAAATCCCGCGGCCGAGCTCTGCCCCGGGATGGATCTCGATCAATGTCCAGAACCGGGCTATCTGGGAAATCAGCCTGGCCATGAAAAACATGCCATGCTTATAAAACCAGTGTGCAAAGCGGTGCCAGATCAGGGCATGCACCCCTTGGTAGAGCAAAAGCACCTCCAGCGCACTCCTCGCCGCCGGATCCCTCTCCTGTACTGCCTTCACATCCAGCCAGATATCCTTAAAAATCATCCTTACCAACCTCTTTTTCTTTTCCTGGGCATTTTTTGCTTGGTTCCCTCAGCCTTCCAAGGGATACATGCCCTTTATCATATCATATGTGGGACGGAATTGACAAGTGTGCAAAAATAGAATGGTAAGAAAAAGTTCACTTGTAAAAACATCATATTTCTGCTATGCTAAGGTGAAGAAAATTTAAAGGAGCCCACGTTTTATGGAATACTATCAGAAATCCCCTTACCGCTCCGGCGGCAGGCACAAGAACCAGAAAAAAATATCCGGCGGCATGCCGGAACTGCTGCTTTTCTATATATTGCCCTTTATCGTGTTTAACAGCATCTTGTTCTACTGTGTCACTTCCACCCCTGACATCACCCTGGAAGTCCATGATACCAATGATTACCTGTCTTCCGAAGCCACGATGACGGTCGAATCCTGGATCCCCATCAAGTCCATGGCTGTCAATATGGATGGGGAAGAACTGGAACTGACCAAAGGCAAGCGGCGTTCCTACACCGTGCCCGTAACCCGCAACGGCGTACTGGAGGCCACGGTAGTCGGCATAAACGGGATGTCCTCCACGATTTTCAGGCATGTCAACATCCTAGACGACAACCCGCCTTCCTTTGAAAACGCCACCCTTGAGGATGGGATCATAACCTTGCGGGTCAGTGACAGCCAGTCGCTTGTCAACCCTGACAGCATCTACGCCATTGACTCCGCCGGCCAGCAGGTCCGCCCGCTGTCAACCGAGCGCATGGAGAACACTGCCGACAACACCATTGACTATGAATTAAAGTTTGAGATGGATCTGAACGGGCTTCATGTCTACATACAGGACAAGGCCGGCAATGAAGCCCAGAAGACTTTCAGCACCCACAAAGAGGGGAACTTAGACGTGCTTGAGGCCGACGACGGTGCCGAGGGCGTCCCGGATCCCTCCGGGGAACAGCCCATGGAAGAGGCTCCCGTGGAAGGGGGCGGAGACAGTTCCCCGGAGGGGGCACCGGATTCCTCTTCCTCCGGCGGAGATGCCTCTATTGTGATCGAATGAAAATACCCCCCGCGGACAAGGGATCCTGCTTCCCTGCCGCCGGGGGTATTTTTTGCCGTTCTTGCTTTACCTGTGTTTCCCTGTCCTTCCGTACCAGTCGGCAAGATTTTTGCACCGTTCCAGCAACTGGGGCGTTAAATCGCCCTCCTCCATCCGCCACCTCCAGTTTTTCCCCAAGGTAGACGGCTCATTGATCCGCGCCTCGCTCCCTAAGCCTAAGTAATCCTGTACCGGGATGATGGCTAGCCTGGCCTTGCTCCTCAAAGCCAGCCGGATGAAATCCCAGTGTACCTCTTTGCGCGGCGTCCACTCATTGCCCACATAACCCACGGCAAACCGGCGCAGTTCGGGATCCAGGGATCCGTACCAGCCCTGCAGCGTGTCATTGTCATGGGTTCCGGTATAGACCACACAGTTTTCCTGGTATTTATGGGTCAGGTAATCGCTGTCCTTTGTATCGTCAAAAGCAAATTCCAGTACCTTCATGCCAGGGAAGCCGGTATCCTCAACAAGCTTCCTCACCGAGGGCGTCAGAAAGCCAAGATCCTCGGCAATGATGTCAAGCTTCCCAAAATGCTTTTTCATTTCCAAAAACAGGCCTATGCCCGGCCCTTTTTCCCAATGCCCGTTCTGTGCCGTCTCGTCCCCTGCCGGGATCGACCAATACTCGTCAAACCCGCGGAAATGATCCACCCGCACCGTGTCATAGAGCCGGAAACAGTATTCCATCCGCCGGATCCACCAGCCATAGCCGGTCTTTGCATGGTAATCCCAGCAATACAGCGGATTCCCCCAAAGCTGCCCTGTAGCCGAAAATGCATCCGGAGGGCATCCGGCCACTGCCGTCGGCCTGTTATCCCCGTCAAACTGGAACAGTTCCGGGTGCGCCCAGCTGTCCGCACTGTCAAACGCCACATAGATCGGGATATCCCCCAGGATGCGGATCCCTTTCTTGTTGGCATAGTTTTTCAAAAGCCGCCACTGCCGCTCAAACTGGTACTGCTGGAATTCGTAAAACTCGATCTCCTCTTCCAGGCGCTGCCGGTACTTCTCCATCGCCACCACATCACGCAGGCGGATATCCTCATCCCACTTCTCCCAGCTTTTCCCGGCAAAATCATTCTTCACTGCCATGAAAAAGCAGTATTCCCTGGTCTCAGGCGCCAGGGAGCGTTCCAAAAACAGCCGGATCCCGTCCCTCCCCAGCCTTTTTTGCCGTTTCTTCCACCGGAGGAACGCCTTCTTCAGCAAAGGGAAACGGTTCTTGTACAATTTCCCGTAATCAATATCCCTCCTGTTATCCCCGAAGTCCGCCTCCCCGCATTCTTCCTTGGTCAAAAGCCCTTCTTTTTCCAGCTGTTCTAAGTCGATAAAATACGGGTTCCCTGCAAATGCACTGAATGACTGGTAAGGCGAATCCCCATACCCGGTGGGGCCGAGCGGCAGGATCTGCCAGTACTGCTGCCCCGCCTCTGCCAGCTGATCCACAAATTCATATGCTTCCTTGGAAAAAGCGCCGATCCCGTAATTGGATGGAAGGCTTGCCACCGGAAGAAGCATGCCACATTCCCGTTTCATGTTCTCTTCTACCCTCACATTTCTGATTCCCATTTTTGGTTTTTTCCCTCCGGGAACCTTTCCTCCATTGTACCAGCTTTCCCAGGCATCCGCAATACGAACTTTGGCTCTTCCTTGCCCAGGCTGCGGCTAGTGTACTGACACATTTACTTTCAGCCAAATGATGCAGAATGAATTTTCAGTCTGCAAGGCGGCGGAGGGAGGCGATACCCTCGCTTCGCTGGGGCAGGCTCTGCGGTGGCATCGTTGACCGACAACAACGCAGCAGATGGAAATTCAGGCAAGTCATTTGGCGAAATGTAAATGAGTCAGTACACTAGAGCCCATCAAGGTCAAAACCTTCAAAAACCTCCCCGCCCGGCATCCGCCTGAAGGTAAGCCGCTCTCCTGTGGCCGGATGCAAAAAGGACAGCCGGTATGCCGAGAGCGCCAGCTTCTCCCCTCCTTTTTGCATTGCGGCAAAACCGGGGTTGTATTTCCTGTCGCCAAAAAGCGGCAGGCCATGCCCTGCCATCTGTACCCGGATCTGGTGATGGCGGCCTGTCAGCAAAGTGACCTCTGCCAAGGTCAGCCGCCCGTATGGATCCCTTTCCCTGCTCTGCCACACCCGGTAGGACAGTTCTGCCCGCTTTGCACCGGTTATCCCCTTATCAACAATCCGGGATATATTGTTTTTCTCTTCTTTCAACAGGTAATCCACAAACTTATCCACATTTTTATCCACTTGTCCACAAAAAACAGCCAGATATTTCTTTTCCATCCCGTCCCCGCAAACCTGCCTGCTCAGTGAAGCTGCCGACTTTTTATCCTTGGCATAAACTAAAATCCCGCTGACCGGCTTATCCAGCCTGTGGATAACTCCCACATAAGGCTCGCCTGACCCTGGGGATGAATTGTGGATATGTGTTTTTATCAGGCTCACCATATCCATCCCCAAGCCGCGGGAGGACTGGGATTCGACCCCATCCGGTTTCCATACAACTATCACATTTTCATCCTCATACAATATCTGTAGCATCCAAACCTCCTCTTTTTGTCTGACGCCTTCCCGTTTTGCCAAAATCCGGTTACAATATCTTCACTTTTTTATTTTACATGTTTTCAGTTGTTTCCACAATTTACTTTTTTGCCAATTAATGTTATCATTTTAAATATTTACTTCCATATCTTGAACGAAAGGAGCCTGCTTATGGCCGCCAAAGAAAAACGCACTGTCCGGATTATCGGAGAAAGGAATATTTGCCTGCACTTAAGCAACCAAGACCACCGGGAACGGATCATGAAGATCGGAAAGGCATTGTCCTCCGCCACCCGCTTAGATATCCTGGACATGCTTAAAAACACCCCTCGTTCCCTGCAGGAAATTGCCTCTATCCTTGACATCCCCCTTTCCTCTGCCGCCCTGCACATCAAGACGCTGGAGGAGGCTCATCTGATTGTCACAGAAAGCCAGCCGGGGATCCGCGGATCCATGCGTGTCTGCATCTGCAGCATGCAGTCATTCCATCTGGAAACCTTTGACGCTGAGATCGATTCCGAAAATAAGACTATTTCCCTGGATATGCCCATCGGGAATTACTGTAGCTGCGACATCTCCCCCACCTGCGGGCTGGCAGACGAGCGCGGAGCCATCGAGGCCTATGACACCATCCAGTCCTTTTATGCCCCCGCCCGCACCAAGGCTCAGCTGATTTGGTTCAGCAAGGGCTATATTGAATACCGTTTTCCCAATATTTACAACCAGCTGCTGCCTCTGGCAGAGATCTCCTTTTCCATGGAAATCTGCTCCGAGGCTCCGGGCTTCTTGGAAAACTGGCCGTCGGACATCACTGTTTCCATCAATGGCACCGAAGTCGGAACCTTCCATTCCCCCGGGGATTTCGGATCCAGGAGAGGGCGCCTGACCCCGCCGGTCTGGCCGAACGGGAACACCCAGTATGGTTTTTTAAAAACCTTTTCCGTGCGGGAGCACGGCAGCTTCCTTGACGGCAAACCGGAGAACCCCCTTGTCTGCCTGGCCGACCTTGAACTGGCATCAAAGCCTTATATTTCCTTGCGGATTGCCGTCCTGGACGATGCCAAAAATGTGGGCGGGGTGAACCTGTTCGGGGAAAAATACGGGGACTACCCTCAGGGGATTGTGATGAACCTGACTTATCTGTAGTGGGGGAACGCCTAAGGGGGAGGAAGGGGCGGCGGGTAGCGGGGTGGGGAGGCTAAGGTCTGTGGTTATTGTTTATAAGTTATAAATCAGATGGGTATGGCCTGTGATTTCTTTTATGTCAATTTTGTGAAATATCTTGCATTTTTCCCCCCGAGGATGTATAGTATAATAAACAGGTAGATATAGTTTTGAAAACTATATATTGAGACTTGGATATATAGTTTGTAGAAGGAGGGATTTTCATGATGTTTAAGGTTAAAGATCCGGGCAGTGCCCTTACTCATTTTATTGCCATGCTGTTGGCTCTGGCTGCGGCCACCCCGCTTTTGGTCAAGGCTGCCCGTTCCCCGGAGCAGACCCATATATTGGCATTGACTATTTTTATCATCAGCATGGTTCTTCTCTATGCCGCAAGCACGGTTTACCATACGCTCGACATTTCCCCGAAGGTAAACCAGATCTTACGGAAAGCGGACCATATGATGATATTCATCCTGATCGCCGGAACGTATACGCCGGTCTGCATGCTGGTTTTAGGGGATTATACCGGCTGGATGCTGTTAGCCCTGGTGTGGGGGATTGCCTTCTTTGGGATCCTGATCAACGCACTGTGGATTACCTGCCCCAAATGGTTTTCCTCCCTGATCTATATCGCCATGGGCTGGGTATGCATACTGGCTTTTGGCAAGATTATCGCCGCCCTGCCGGCCAGCGCCTTCGGATGGCTTTTGGCCGGCGGCATTATCTACACCATCGGCGGAGTTATCTATGCCCTGAAGCTGCCGCTCTTCAACAGCCGCTTCAAAAATTTCGGTTCCCACGAAATCTTCCACCTGTTCGTCATGGGCGGGAGTTTGTGCCACTACATTATGATGTATGCCTTTGTCGCTTAAAAATGCCTGCATCCAAAATACTGTAAACAGCCGTGGAGGAAGAGGCGCCTCACATTGGTACGGGATCTGTTTGGCCTGCCTTTGCAGGGATTTTAGGGATTCTTAAATTCCCGGAGTTTGTGTTGAAACGAAAATGCATACTGTCCGAGCGCAGCGAGTTTATGCATTTTCGTTTTGCTTCTAGCAAAATCCAGGAGTTTTAGAACCCCTTAAATCCCGAAACAGCAGGCCAAACAGATCCCGTACCAATGTGGGGCGCCTCTTCCTCCATGGCGTGCCTTTTGCTTCCCACTTCCCTTAATTTCACTATTTTTCTTGACATTTAACATTTTTGTAATATAATGGACGTATATTAGGATAGTTTGCGCATCGCTTCCAAGCTGCGCATCCTTCTTTACGAATAACAGAATGTGAGGTGAGTATATGATTTGCCGTATCAAAGAAAAGAAAACGTCCATTATGATAATCTTTGCAGCAATTTTATGGATGGCTGCCTTCCCCGGCGTTTCCTGGGGGCTTGAGGAGCCGGGCGGGGGCAAAGCCGTAGATGGTACCATCCACAATGTACCGGTTTCCGATATCTCCAAGGGATCCGGCATCGTCAATGCTCCCAGCATTTTTGGCGCCCCGGACAGCCCGGCTTTGGATAGTGCTGCCCCGGATGTGTCTTCCTCAAGCCCTGCTACGTTGTCCGCAACCGGCATCACTGGCTCGGGGAATTCCCCGGTTCTTGTCTGCGGCGCCAGCAAGACTGCAGTCATGCCGAAGGAACCTCTTCAGGCAGTCACCCCCGGAAGAGGAGCTTCCTTGGGTATGTTTGTCACGACCGGCTACTGCATCTGCGAGGAATGTTCCGGCGGCTTTGAACTGACCTATTCCGGCACCGTGCCCCAGGCAGGCCACACAATCTCCGCAGATATCTCCCTCTTCCCCATCGGTACGCGCCTGATGATCGGCGACATTATCTATACGGTAGAAGACATCGGATCCAATGTAAAAGGGAATCATATCGATATTTACTACAACAACCACGAGGAAGCCACTGCCCATGGGCGGCAGACAGAAGAAGTGTTTGCCGTTCAATAACTGCAGCGTCCTATGGCGTTGGTACAACAATAAGCGAATAACAAAAAGCGGGTATCCAGAACCAGGATACCCGCTTTTTGTTTCCAATTTTTTATTCATATATTACATTTCTGTTACGTATATTTATTGTGTATTACATTTTTATTTCTTTTCATTATGTAACAGGAAGGAGCAATCTCATGTTAAAAAGCAAAGCCTTATGGACATGCCTGATACTTATGACAACCTTACTGCCAGGCAGCATCACTCTCACACATGCCGAGCCAATGAACGGATATTTTGACCAAATGGAGGATGGGGTAATTGTCGGCTGGGGATGGGAACCCCATCTCCCCAATACTATCGTCCCCGTCCATGTCACCGTCACCAACCAGGAAACCTCCCAGGTAGTGGGGGATTTCCGGCCAGGCGCTTCCCTATACCGGGAAGACTTAGAAGCAAATGGCATCGGCAACGGAAGGCATGGCTTCCGCATCCGGATGGACTGGGACTCCCTGCCTGACGGCGTTTACCAAATCGAAGGGCAGGTAGACGGCAAAAGCTTTGGCAATACCCAATCCTATACCAAGGGAGAAACCGCTTTGCCCGAGCAGCCGCAGGAAGAAGAGGCCGTCCCTGCCATCGTCCCGGGGCGCTCCTTAGGAACCTTCCGCACCACCGGATATTGCCCGTGCAGGCGGTGCAGCGGAAATTGGGGCAAACGCACCAGCACCGGAGCCATCCCCCGCTCCGGCCACACCGTCGCCGTGGATCCCCGCGTGATCCCCTACGGCACCAAGCTGATGATCAACGGCATCGTCTACACGGCCGAGGACTGTGGCGGCGGCGTCAAAGGAAAGCATATCGATATCTATTATGATACCCACAGCCAGGCGCAGCAGCACGGAAGCCGTTCCATGGAGGTATTCCTCGTCCCCTGACCGGGGCATGGCCTTACCGGATTGGCAGCCGCCTACTGCTCCAGCCGCCTGTGGCAGGCGGCTATCGCCTGACGCATCGCTTCCTGCCCCGGCGCCCCCTGGGTCACCCGCCGCTGCACACAAGATTTCATGCTGATGGCCTCATAGATATCTTCCTCGAACACCGGGCTGACTGCCTGGAATTCCTCCAGCGTCATATCATCCAGGGCAATATCCTTATCCAGGCAATGCAGCACCAGCTGCCCGACAATCCCATGGGCATCCCGGAAGGGCACCCCATGGTTGACAAGGTAATCTGCCGCATCCGTGGCATTGGTGAAGCCGTTTTTGGCGCTTGCCTCCATCACGTCTTTCCGGAAAGCCATCGTCGATATCATCCCGGTAAACAGAGCCAGGCAGCCTTTTACCGTATCGATGGCGTCGAAAGTCAGTTCCTTGTCCTCCTGCATGTCCTTATTATAAGCCAATGGCAGCCCTTTCATGGTGGTAAGGATCGCCACCAGCGCCCCGTAAACCCGCCCGGTCTTGCCGCGGACCAATTCCGCAATATCCGGGTTCTTCTTCTGGGGCATGATGCTGCTGCCGGTGCTGTAAGCATCATCCAGTTCCACGAACCGGTATTCGTTGCTGTTCCAGATAATGACCTCCTCACTGAAACGGCTCAGATGCATGGCAATCGTCGAAAGGGCAGACAAGAGTTCGATCACATAATCCCGGTCTGACACAGAATCCATGCTGTTGAACGTCGGCCCGTCGAACCCCAGCAGCCTTGCACTATACTCCCGGTCCAGCGGATAGGTGGTGCCTGCCAGCGCCCCTGCCCCCAGCGGGCAGGCATTCATCCTCTTTTTGATATCGCAAAGGCGCCCCAAATCCCGGTAAAACATCTCAAAATAAGCGCCCAAATGATGGGCAAGGGTAACCGGCTGTGCCTTCTGGAGATGGGTGAAGCCCGGCATATAGGTGTCTAAGTTTTCTTCCATCAGCTTTAAGATTTCTCCCAAAAGCGCCCTGACCAGGCCGTCCAGTTCCCCAATCTCATCCCGGCAGTACAGCTTCATGTCCAGCGCCACCTGGTCATTCCGGCTGCGCCCGGTATGGAGCCGCTTGCCTGCCTCCCCGATCCTCTCTGTCAGGTTAGCCTCCACAAACGAATGGATGTCCTCATGCTCTGCCGTAAATTCCAGCTTTTTAGACTCCAAGTCCGCAAGGATCCCCTCAAGGCCTGCGATAATGGCATCCCGGTCTTCCTCTGACACAATCCCCTGCTTTTCCAGCATAGTCACATGGGCGATGCTCCCCTCAATGTCCTGCCGGTAAAAACGGCAGTCAAACGACAGCGACTCATTGAAATTGTGTACCAGCTGATTCTCTTCCTTCGTAAAACGTCCGCCCCAAAGCTTCATGTCATGATCTCTCCTTCATCTCTTTTCCTGTCCTCTGTTATTCCCGTTTATTTTATCCTTCGGCCTCTTTCCTCTTTGGCCTCCCAAACCGGCGGCAGGTTTCCAGCACTGCCAGCAGCAGAACGCACCCGGCCGTAACCCATGCGCCTTCCGTAAGTCCTTTGGGGCGGTATGCCATCACAATGGTATGCTCCCCCTGCCCTAATGGCACGCCGATAAACGCATCCAGGCATTTTTCTGCAGGCACCGCCTCCCCGTCCACCGTTACCTTCCAGCCTTCGTCATAGGGGATGGTCGTCAAGAGGGTTCCCTCCTCCGTTGCCGATACCTCCCCCTCCAGCCGGGTCTGCTCCCAGCTGCTCAGCCTCCATGGCACAGCCGAAAGTTTTTCACAGGCCTGTGCCAGGCCTGTCTCCGAGAAACGGTAAATATCTGCCCAGACAGCATCCTGGCTTTTTTCCGCCGTCAAAGTAACCTTGTCCTGTGCGGTGCAATACCCCAGTTCCAGCAGGTATCCCCTGTCCACATGGTTGTACGTCTTACTCCCCCTCCAGGTCTCTGCCGTCACCTTCTCCATCTTGCTGTCCCCGACATAGGCATAATACTCGCCGCTTTCCTGGGGGGTAAAGGAAAGCTCCTTCCCGGACTGTGCCACATCTAATTCCATCACCAGCACGGGCTCCGCCCCCAGGCATGCTGCCAGGCTGTTCTGGACATCTGCCGGGTTTCCCAGTTCCCTGTCCCAGCCCTCCTCAAAGCCGGCAGGCACAAAGAACCCTAACGGCAGGGTATACCGATTCTCATACAGCACCGTATCATTTTCCCTGGCCACGAACTCACGCATGCCCGTATCCACCGGCTCCTCCGAATAAATCCCGTACTTTACCGCAAACAGCATGTCCACAAGCGGCGTGCTCCCGGTGATGCTGTAGGCATTCGTCGAACTCTCACAGCCCAGCTTCTTAAACAGCTTCGTCAAATCCGCATTGGCCGTGGAAGAAAACAGGGACACTGAGGGAAAATTCATCCACGCCCCATCGTTTTTCGTCTTGCGCGTCACCTTCTCCAGCCGGAAGAACCCGTCTCTGCCGGAAGACAAAAGCACCTGCTCCGCCAGCGCCTTCACATCTTCATTATCCCTCACATATGCCGTCCGGCTGGTGGTCGTGACACTGGTGACCGTCATATTGACCGCCGCTTCGATCGAAACCAGAGCCAAAGCGCACAGAACCGCCCGGTTCTGGTAACGCGCCCCCTTATAATAGAGCCACAGAACCCACAAATACAAGGCCAGGTACATAAGAGCCACATAGTATACGGAAAAATGGAAATGTTTCTCCATCACCAGCTTCTGTGCCAGCACCACAAACCCGACTGCCCCCCAGAATGCCAGCAGCACATGCCGCCAGGGTGTCTCCGGCAGGTGCAGGTACGCCTTGCAGCACATCACAAGCACCAGGAAGATATAAATGTAGGACTGGCGGCAGGGCAGGCTGTTGGGGAAATGAAACCCATGCCAGATAAAATTCAATATATTGACTGAAAAACTGGCAAAGAACAGCAGCAGCATAACACTGTAAACCGCCTTCTCCTTCCCTGATATCCGCCTGGCTGCCATATAGAGCGGGAGAAACATCAGGACTGCCACCCCGCAATAAATGTTAGGCCAGTGGTCAAGGCCAATCTCCGATTCCACATTGCCGATGTGGCGCGCAATCATGTCAATGATAGAAAAATAAGGGTCTTGCAGTTCCGGGAACTTAAACTTTGCCGACGCTGTCATCATCAGCGCATACATCTCCGGCAAGAGCACCACTGCTGCCAGGCCGCCCGCCAACAGCGAATAGAAGGCGAACAGGAAGCACCTGCCCAGAATCTTCTTCCAGGCCATCTCCTTTTCCAGCACCAAAAGCGCGGCAAAGTACAGCACCATAAAAATGCAGGTCATAATGGAAATATAATAATTGGAAAGGATCGAAAGCCCCAGGGCCAGGCAATACCAGCCCCCTTTCCCCTCCCGCACCAGACGTTCTAACCCAAGCATAATCAGCGGAAACAAGATTATGCAGTCCAGCCACATGATGTTCCAGCTGTATGCCGCCATATATCCGGAAAGGGCATAGAAAACGCCAAAGAACGCTGTGCCAAAATCACTGGTCCGGCAATGCTTCCTTAAATAATATGTCATGGAAAGCCCGCACAGCCCGGTCTTTGCCACGATCATATAAGTCATAAACTCAATCACCAGGCCTGCCGGGCAGAAAAACAAAAACCAGTTCAGCGGACTTGCCAGGTAATACGCATAAAGGGCAGAAAAATTCACCCCCATCCCCACATTCCAGCTATAAAGCAGGCTCTCCCCGTTCGCTAACTTGTGGCGGAACTCCGAAAAAAACGGGGCATACTGGTGATACATATCCGTCCGCAGAAAGGATTCCTCCCCAAAGGGATAGATCCCCCGCTGGGCAAAGATAATCAGCATAATGACGACCGGCGCAAAAAAAGCAACCACCAGGCTGTCACCCGGGCGTACCAGGCTCCATGGCTGCGCCGTGCCTTCCCGCCTCCGGGATCTTCTGCCTGCGGTTTCCTCCTCTTCCTCTTGCCCCCACTCCTCCCACTCTTCTTCCGTCTCTTCCTCTTCCCACTCCTCCCCGGACAGCATTTGTACCATCTGCTCCTCTTCTTCTGTCTTCTCTTCTTCCGTCATCCCATCCCGGGCTATCAGGGCCTGCCCCTCTCCTGCTAGCCTGCCTTCTGCCTGCCCTTCTCCTGCTTCCTGCTGCCCCTTTGCCAGGTGCCCCTTTCCTTCCCCGCTTTCCCAGCCGGGAACCGTCGTTTTTTTATCCATAAGTAAATCCTCTAGTTCTCTCGTAATCCGGTTAATGTCCTCTCGCGCCATTCCGCTTTCTCCTTGCTTACCCCCTGTGGACAAGGGGACACACGGTTTTGTCCACTAAGGGTACGATTCATCCGATTCCTTTCCTATTATAGGGCAGGAAAGGGAAAATGTAAAGAAAAGTTCAATTTGTGGTTTTGCATAAAATCTGATATAATGGAGCCATGAAGAATATTATTTATGCAATGGATGACCTGTTTAAAAATTCTTTCCGCTGGCAGGGAAGGCTTTCCAGGGAAGGCTACGGGTGGGCATGGGCAGGAATCCTGGCCGTTAATGCAGGCCTTTTTTCCATCCGGAAAGCGGCTCTTTTCCTGACCCTTTTTTCCAGGTATTCTTATGGCAAACAGATATCCCAAACCCTGGCATATGCCATAGCCTTGTGGAACGCTGCGGCCTTTTTCCCGCTCCTGTCCGCAACTATGCGCAGGTACCACGACTCCGGAAAGGCCGGGTGGAAGGCAATCCTTTTTAACGGGCTGGGGGTGGTTTTTATTGTTCTGGGAACCCTGGTTGGCAGCTTAACCATAATAGGTTTTGTGTTCTCAGGAGGTTATATGGTTACCGCGGATGCCGATATCGCCATGGCCCGTCTTCTCTGGTTTGGATTTTTTAGCATCCTTTTGCTCCTGGCGGGCACCGGCTTTGCCGTCCTGAATCTTAAATGTGTGCTGTGCCAGTCCGACCCTGGGGAAAATGCCTATGGGAAGCCAGCGCCGTTTCCCCCCGGCTGAACAAGAAAAAAGCGTGCTCCGCCGGGCGCACGTCCAAAAAGCCCTGGGTTTTCTTCTAACCCAGGGCTTTTTCGTCTCTTATCCCTCCCCGTTTGTCTTCCTGTCAGCCAGGATTTTATTGATGCTGACAATCTTGACGCACAGTGCAAACAGTTCCATCGCCAGGGTCAGGTCCTCCAGCGGCGGATACGAGGGGGCAATGCGGATATTGCTGTCATGGGGATCCTTCCCGTAAGGGTAGGTGGCGCCCGCACCTGTCATGATCAGCCCGGCCTTTTTGCAGCGGGCCACAATCTCCTTGGCGCAGCCGTCCATGGCATCAAAGGAGATGAAATAACCTCCTTTGGGGCTCGTCCACTTAGCGATGCCCAGGCCGTCCAGTTCCCTCTCCAGGGTGCCGGTGACGGCCTCAAACTTGGGGCGCATGATGTCGGCGTGGAGCCGCATATGCTCCACCATGCCATGGATACCGCCAAAGAAGCGGACATGGCGCAGCTGGTTCACCTTGTCGTGGCCGATCGTCTGGAAACGCAGCTGTTTCTCGATATCCTCCAGGTTATTGCGGGAGGTGGCAATGGCAGCGATGCCGGAGCCGGGGAAACTGATCTTGGATGTGGAAGAAAACTTGTAGACCAGGTCTGGGTTCCCGGCACGTTTGCACTCTGCCAGGATTTCGATCAGGTGATCTTGGTCGTAATCATACAGGTGGTGGATCCCATAAGCGTTGTCCCAATAGATCCTGAAATCCGGCGCCGCCGGCTTTAAGCGGGCAAAACGGCGGACGGTCACGTCAGAATAGCTGTTGCCGGTGGGGTTGGAATATTTGGGGACGCACCAGATCCCCTTGATGCTTTCGTCCCCGGCCACCAGCTTTTCCACAATATCCATGTCCGGCCCTTCCCCGGTCAGGGGCACGCTGATCATCTCTATGCCGAAGTATTCGGTGATCGCAAAATGGCGGTCATAGCCGGGCACAGGGCACAAAAATTTCACCTTGTCCAGCTTGCACCAGGGCGTGCACCCCATCACTCCGTGGGTCATGGAGCGCGACACGGTATCAAACATTACGTTCAGGCTGGAATTGCCGTAGATAATAATATTGTCCGGGGACACTTCCATCATATCCCCGATCAGTTCCTTCGCCTCCCCAATGCCCGTCAGCACGCCGTAGTTCCGGCAGTCCGTGCCGTCGTCACAGGTCAGGTCATCGTCACTGCTCAGCACATCCATCATCCCCATCGAAAGATCCAGCTGATCCACGCTTGGCTTCCCCCTGGACATATCTAACCTCAAATCCTTCCCCTGGAAATCACGGTACCTAACCGATAGCTGCTTTTTCAGCGCATGTAACTCTTCATTGCTCATCTCGGCATATGGCTGCATATCCGATTCCTCCTTATAGCCCAATTTTTGTGAATTGTTATTTATTCTACACGAAAACCCTGATCTTTACAATCCATTTTCGCTTATTCTTCTTTCCCTTCTTTATAATAGAAGCATTTCCTTCACCAGTGCATTCACCAGTGCCGGGTCTGCCTTCCCTTTCATCGCCCTCATAGCCTGCCCCACGATAAATCCCATCGCTTTCTGCTTCCCGGCTTTATAGTCGGCCACGGACTGTGGGTTCTCCCTTAGGATCCCTTCGACCACCTGGCGCAGCTGCCCCTCGTCGCTGACCACCTTCAGACCCTTTTCCTCCACGTATTGCAATGGATCCACATTTTCCGTAAACACAGCCTCAAACACCCCGCGGGCAACGGTACGGTTTATTACGTTTTGTTCCACCAGTTCCACCAGCTTTGCCAGGTTTTGGGGGGCAAAGCCGAGTTCCTCCGGCTCCTGGCCATGTTCCTTCAAGAGGCGCATGGCATCGGTCATCAGCCAGTTGGATACCTCCTTCGGCCTGCCGCAGAGCGCCACCGTCTCCTCGAAAATATCAGCCAGATGCTTGGATGCAGTAAGGATCTCGGCGTCATACTGCGGCAGCCGGTATTCTGACTGGTAGCGGGCCAGCTTCTCGGTCCTTAGTTCCGGCTGCCTTGCCTTCACCCGGGCGATCCATTCATCACTGATTACCACCGGCATCAGGTCCGGATCCGGGAAGTAACGGTAATCCTGGGCATCCTCCTTTGAACGCATGGCATAGGAAGCTTCCTTATTATCATCCCACCGCCTGGTTTCCTGGATTACCTTCCTGCCCTCCTCGATCCGTTCGATCTGGCGGATCCTCTCCCCTTCGATGGCCCGGGAAATTGCCTTGAATGAGTTTAAATTCTTCATCTCCGTGCGGGTTCCGAATTCCTTGGCCCCGGCCTCCCGCACCGAAAGGTTCACGTCGGCACGCATGGAGCCCTCCTGAAGCCTGCAGTCGGAAGCACCGAGATACTGGATGATCAGGCGCAGTTTTTCCAAGTAGGCGATCACCTCCCCGGCACTGCGCATATCCGGCTCGGACACGATCTCAATCAGCGGCACGCCGCTGCGGTTATAATCCACCAGGGAGCAGTCCTCCCACTCATCGTGGATCAGCTTACCGGCATCTTCCTCCATATGGATCTCATGGATGCCGACCTTCTTTTTGCCTGCCGCCGTCTCGATCTCTATCCAGCCGTCATGGCAGATCGGCAGATATAGCTGGGAAATCTGATAGTTCTGCGGGTTGTCAGGGTAAAAATAATTCTTACGGTCAAATTTGCAGTACTGGTTAACCGCGCAGTTGGTAGCCAGCCCCACCGCCAGCGCATACTCCACAACCTGCCTGTTGAGTACAGGCAGCGCCCCCGGCATGCCGGTGCAGACCGGGCAGGCATGGGTGTTGGGGGCTCCGCCAAATTCCGTGGAGCAGCCGCAGAAAATCTTGGTTTTGGTGGCCAGTTCCACATGGACTTCCAGGCCGATGACTGTCTCATACTGTTTTCCCATCTTACCTCACCTCCCATCGGCCAGGCTCCGCCGCCTGCCGCTTAGCCAAACCCGGCATCTCGTAATTGCGGGTACACTCATAGGCATAGCCGGCCCGAATGATATTTTTCTCTTTAAAGCAATCCCCGATCAGCTGAAGGCCGATGGGCAGCCCTTTGGAATCACGCCCGCACGGCACGCTCATCGCCGGCAGCCCTGCTAGGTTGGCGGCAATGGTATAAATATCGCCCAGGTACATTTTCAGCGGGTCGCTTAAAAGTTCCCCCAGCCTCGGAGCCGTCGATGGCGCCGCCGGGCCAAGGATCACATCATATCCTGCAAACGCCTTGTCAAATGCCTGCTTGACCAGTGCCTTGGTGCGGAGTGCCTTTAAGTAATATGCGTCATAATATCCGCTGCTGAGCACAAACGACCCGAGCATAATCCTCCGCTTTACTTCCTCTCCGAACCCTTCCGAACGGCTCTTCTTGTACATGCCGTGCAGGCCTTCGTATCCCTTGGCCCGGTAGCCGTATTTGACACCGTCAAACCGGGACAGGTTGGAACTGGCCTCCGCGGAGGCAATCACGTAGTAGGCAGGGATCGCATACTCCACCAGGCTTAAGCCGAACTCCTCCACCACCGCCCCCTTTTCCTCCAATGCCTTTGCGGCCGCCAGTACCGCCGACCTCACTTCATCATCCAGCCCTTCGCCCAGATAATCTTGGGGGATGCCGATCCGCATCCCCTTCACGTCATCAACCAGCGCCGAGGTGAAATCACAATCCCGGCGCCGAACCGAAGTGCTGTCCTTTGCATCGTGAAATGCAATCTCCTCCAGGACTGCGGCACAGTCCCCCACACTGCGTGCTATCGGCCCGATCTGGTCTAAGGAAGAGCCATAGGCAATCAGCCCATACCGGGAAACCGTGCCGTAAGTCGGCTTGATCCCGGCCACGCCGCAAAACGAACTGGGCTGGCGGATCGAGCCCCCGGTGTCCGAGCCAAGGGCATAAAAGCATTCGTTGGCCGCCACCGCCGCGCAGGAACCGCCCGAGGAACCGCCGGGCACACGTTCCGGATCCCAAGGATTTTTTGTCACCCCGAAGGCCGAGGTCTCGGTAGTGCTGCCCATAGCGAATTCATCCATGTTGGTCTTCCCCAGCACCACAGCCCCGCCTTCCACCAGCTTCTTCACTGCCTCTGCCGTATAGGGCGGCACGAAATTTTCCAGGATTTTGGAACTGCAGGTGGCCGGCATGCCTTCCAGGCACATATTGTCCTTCACCGCCATCGGCACCCCTGCCAGCGGGCCGCACTGCATGCCGCCGTCAATTTTCTTCTGCACCTCGGCCGCCTGCCTCCTTGCCCCTTCCTCATCCACCGCCACATAACAGTTTAACACCGGCTCTAGCGCCCGGATCTGCGCCAGGGCAGCCTCTGCCGCCTCCAAGGCGCCTATCTCCCTCGCTTTGATCTTTCTGCCTAATTCCACGGCAGACATCTCCAGAATATCCATTGTCCCCTCCCTGTCACTCCACGGTTTTCGGCACCATAAATGCCCCGTCCTTCTGTTTTGGTGCATTTTTTAGCATGCCTTCCCGCGCATCGCCGTTTACCACCACGTCCTCCCGGAACACATTGTCTGCCAAAATCACGTGGGACATCGGCTCCACGCCGCTGGTATCCAGTTCATTCAGCTTATCAATATAGTCCAGCATCCTCCCCATATCTTGCTTGGCTGCCTCCTTCTCCTCCCGGGAAAGTTCCAGCTTTGCCAGGATGCCTACATATTCGATGGTCTCATCCGTAATCACGTTTGCCATTTTAATCTCCTTTCCGTCATGGCGTCAGCCTGGTTACATCCCTTGGAAACAACGCGGCTTCCCGCACATTCTGTTCGTCCAAAAGCCGCATGGTCAGCCGCTCCAGCCCGATGCCAAGCCCGCCATGGGGCGGCATGCCGTATTGGAAAATCATCAGGTAATCCCTGATATCCTCCGGATCCATGCCGCGTTTCGCCATCTTCTCCAGGATCGTGGCATAATCGTGGATACGCTGCCCGCCCGTAGTGACCTCCAACCCTTTATAAAGCAGGTCAAAGCTTAAGGTGAAACGGCTGTCCTTTGGATCGTCCATGGCATAGAAGGGCCGTTTTTTGGAAGGGTAATGTGTGACAAAGACAAAATCACTGCCATATTCTTCCTTAAAATAACGGCCTATGAGGCTCTCCTCCTCCGGCTCTAAGTCAAAGGGGTTGCGGATCTTCCGGCCATATTTTTCTGAAACCAATTCCTTCGCCTTGTCAAAGCGAACCTGGGGGATCCGCCCGACCTCCGGCAGAGCCACCTCCAATATCTTTAGTTCCTTTTGGTATTCCCTTTGCAAAAGCCCCATGGTGTATTGCAAAAAACCAGCCTCCATGGCCATCACATCCTCAAAGCCGTCAATATAGCCCATCTCAAAATCAAGGCTGATATATTCGTTCAGGTGGCGGGTCGTATTGTGTTTTTCCGCCCGGAATACCGGTGCCACCTCAAAAACCCGGTCAAATACCCCGACCATGGTCTGTTTGTAAAACTGCGGGCTCTGCCCCAGCTCCGCACGCTTGCCGAAGTAGTTGAACTTAAAGACGTTTGCACCGCCCTCCGCGCCGCGGGACACAATCTTAGGAGTGTGGATCTGTGTAAACCCCTGGCTGGACAAAAACTCGCAAAAGCCTCTCACAAGCCCCTCCTGAAGCTTGAATTTCGCCCGTTCCCGCACATTGCGCAGGGCGATAGGGCGCAGCGCCAGCTTGGCCTCTAGGGATGTGCCCATCTTCCATTTATGGACAGCAAGGGGAAGTGGCTCGGCAGGTTTTGACAAAACCTTCACCGCCGACAGGCGCAGTTCAAACCCATGGGGGGCACGTTCCTCCTTAGCCACCACCCCGGACACCTCCACCGCCGACTCCTCTTTCAGGTCTTTTAAGCAAAAACTGCTCTTTCCCTCCTCATATACGCACTGTACCAGCCCCTCCGGCTTGCGCAGTATCACAAATGCCACATCGCCCATCTTGCGGATGTTGTGTACCGCCCCATATAATTTTACGTTCTTCCCCTCATAATCCCCTTCCAGAATCTCACGGATTCCCACGGTTTCCTTTTCCCTTACACCTGTCAAAAATTCCATCGTTCTCCTCCATCCTACTTCCGCCGCTACGGTTTTCTTCCCCCGCGGCACATGCTGTTACGGTTTGCCGCCGCCCGGTCATGGCCGGATGGCAGTTCTGATTCCGGTTTGGAGCCCCTCACGGTGCATTTGTAAAATAAAAAAACCGCCCCGGAATACTGTTACATATTCCGGGACGGGACACGCCGCTTTATCAGGCCATGTTCCGCGGTACCACCCGCATTGAGGTCAACAGCCCGCTACAAAGGCCGCCGCTCCACTCCTGGCAGATAACGGATGCCATCCGGGTATCCCTACTTTGGTTCCTTCCAGCACCTGGGCAAATGCCTTTGCCCGCCGCCCTGGCTTCCCTGTGGTTCAGGATACCGGCTCCGGAGTGTTCCCTGTCTGCCTGGTCCAACCTGACGGCGTTCTCAGTCGGTGGCGCCGTCTTCCTGTCGAAGTCCCGTGGGCAAGAGTCTCCTTCCCAGCCTTTTTCATGCTTTGCCGCATTAAATTGGTATTATATTAGCATAGCCGATTTTTGAATGCAATACCTAATTTTCACAAACATTTCTTCCCTGGCAGGTTCTTTGTTGTCATTCTTCTCCAGAGCCAGGCCGTACAAATGCCGGGCTTTGTCTCAAAAACGCTTATTCCTGGTTGACAAGCTATGCCAATAGGAGTAGAATAGTCAGCACGCTAACGAAAAAATCAGGAGGTTTTTTTATGCCCCAGAAAACATCACAACACGAAGAAAACCGGATGGGCACCATGCCCGTCAACCGGCTGCTGGTCAGCATGTCCCTGCCGATGATCGTTTCCATGCTGGTGCAGGCCATGTACAATATCATCGACAGTATCTTTGTCTCACGGATCGATGAAGCCGCCCTGGCCGCCATCTCGATGGCCTTCCCGATCCAGAGCCTGATGATCGCAGTCTCTTCCGGCACCTGTGTCGGTGTCAACGCCCTGCTCTCCCGCTCCCTGGGTGAGCACAACCAAAAGGAAGCCCAAAAAGCTGCCCAAAACGGCATTTTCCTGGCTGTCCTCGGATCCCTGGCCTTTGCCTTATTCGGCATATTTGCCTCCCGCATCTATTTTGCCAGCCAGACCGATGACCCCATGATTATCGAATACGGCGTCCAGTACCTGCAGATATGCCTGATCTTTTCTATTGGCTTTTATCTGGAAATGATGCTGGAGAGGATCATGCAGTCCACGGGAAAAACGATCTACAACATGTTTTCCCAGGGATGCGGCGCCATCGCCAATATCATCCTTGACCCGGTCATGATCTTTGGCCTTTGCGGCTTTCCGGCCTTGGGCATCCGCGGCGCTGCCATTGCCACGGTCACCGGGCAGTTTTTGGCCATGTTCCTCTCCCTGTTCTTCAACTATAAATGGAACACGGACGTGAGCATCCGCATGAAAGGTTTTTCCCCGGACAAACGCGTCATCCGCATCATCTATGTAGTGGGTATCCCCTCGATTGTCATGCAGTCCATCTCCTCGGTGATGACCTACGGCATGAACAAGATCTTAGGAGCCTTCTCCTCCACGGCCGTGACGGTTTTCGGCGTATATTTCAAGCTGCAAAGCTTTATCTTTATGCCGGTATTTGGGCTCAACAACGGCATGATCCCCATCATTGCCTACAACTATGGGGCCAGGAACCGGAAGCGGATCATGGACACCGCCCGGCTGAGCATCTTTATCGCCGTGGGCATCATGCTGTTTGGCCTGGCCGCCTTCCAGCTGTTTCCGCGCGAACTGCTCCTTCTGTTTGACGCCTCTGACCATATGCTGGAAATCGGTGTTCCCGCACTGCGCCTGATCAGCCTGAGTTTTCTGTTCGCCGGCTATTGCATCATCGTCGGCTCTGTATTCCAGGCTCTGGGCAATGGTATGTACAGCCTCATTGTTTCCGTGGCCAGGCAGCTTTTCTGCATCCTGCCCATCGCCTGGCTTTTCGCCCGCCTGCGGGGGCTGCCCGCAGTATGGTATTCCTTCCCTTTGGCGGAGATCACCTCCGTGGTGATGAGCACAGCCCTCTTCAAGCGGATCTATGACCAGAAAATCCGTGGGATGGAAGCATAAATCCATTCTTTGTACATATATTGCTTCAGGAGGGTATCCCCATGTCATTACTGGAATTATTTCTGATCGCCGTCGGCCTTTCCATGGATGCTTTTGCCGTATCTGTCTGCAAAGGGCTTTCCATGGGAAAGCTGCGCATAAAAAGCGCCCTGGTCATCGGCCTCTACTTTGGAGGCTTCCAGGCTCTGATGCCTGCCATCGGCTATTTTCTGGGCAGCTATTTCCAAGATGCCATCGTGGCCTATGACCACTGGATTGCATTTTTGCTGTTGGGCATGATTGGGGGCAACATGATCCGGGAAGCCCTAAACCCAGAGGAGGAAACCTGCGATGCCTCTGTCTATGCCAAGGATATGATCGGCCTGGCCGTTGCCACCAGCATTGATGCACTGGCTGTCGGTGTCACCTTTGCCTTTCTCAATGTCCATATTCTCCCTGCCGTATCATGTATCGGAGCCACCACCTTTTTATTGTCTGTCATCGGCGTCAAAATAGGCACGGCCTTCGGCTGCCGATATAAGTCAAAAGCAGAACTGGCCGGAGGCGTGATCCTGGTACTAATGGGAGTCCGGATCCTAGCAGGGCATCTGTTGGGAGGCGTATAAGAAAACCGGGCGGTGAGCCATGAAGGTTTTGCCAAGTGGTTTTTGAGTTATTCTAGCAAAACTTTTCAGCGCGGAAGGAAACAGAGCCGGAAAAGGGGCGCAAAACGCGCCTGTGGACGGTTTTGCCGTTAGACTTTCCCTTTTGTTATATCCTTTTCCCTCATGTTACGAACTCTCATAAGGGCAAAAATAAGGGAAAGAAAAACCTGTAACAAATTATAACATGAAATGAACAGGGCAAGAAGAATTGATTGAAATGCTTTCTTAAATTTCTCCGAAAATTCAATTAGCAAAGGAAGGACAAATAAGATATGTGATTCTAATTTAGGAAAATTCAGGCAGCGGCTTCTGCCTGAAAATGGTTCACTGGAAATATACTTTTTATACAAGACATTTGCTTTATTACAGATTACTTCACTATTGATCTGGCACCATTCTAATTCCTGAACACACAATCGCTTATAATATTTGATATTTTCCCTATCTCTCTTAAAAATAGTTGTATCAACAAGCTATAATTGTCCTTCTTCAATAGGTATCATCAGATTAAAATTTAGGACACCTAAAAGCTTCCCATTCATTTCAATCTTTGAAAAATCCATAGAGTTCTTAGTTTTACGTTGATAAGGAGGTATTCACAACAACTATCATTAACGCTGACAAACAGGGTGCAAACAAAAGCAGAGAGTACATCACTTTCATTAGTGGTCGGTTCTCTGCTTTTTGTTGCGCAGTAGAACGCCATTTTTGAGCGTAGGAATATAAAATATTGTCTAAGTGTTTCCCATGCTCTGAAAGCCGCATAAATGATATGCTCCCTATATGGTAGACACAGGAAATAATTAAATGTCTATTGTATAAGGAGCATATTTTATGGGAAGAAGAAAAAAGCGGGATGAATGGGATGCAGCAGACAAATTAAAAGCAGTCAAAGAATATCTGGCGGGAAAGACTGCAGGCAGAGAACAGGATGCTGGAAGCCAAAGCCAGAAAACAGCAAATGGGGATTGATTTATTAAAAAAACCCGGGGAAACAGAGGGGAGGTGACGCTAAGAGCCACACGGAACCAGGCCGTATACACAGCCATTCAGGGCCTCCTGCAGGGACACCCCGGATTATCCAATCCGTATTCTCTGTGAATTAGGGGGCATCGGCAGAAGCGCCTATTATAAATGGGGCAGCCACGTCCATACGGAAAAGGAAGGCTTTAATGAAATGCCTGCGAAGAAAATCGAACAACTGCATGGGGAACATCCTGATATGGGATACCGCCGGATCCGGGATACCCTTGCCCATGGTCAGGGAATTCAGGCAAATGACAAGAGGATTCTGCGTATCTGCCGCAAAAAAAAGATACAGCCCATCATCAAGCACAGGAATAACTGCTATACCAGGCCGGCGGTGGATCCGGCATGCATAGCAGAAAATATATTAAACCGGGAGTTCACCGCAGAGCACTTAAATGAGAAGTGGGCAACCGATGTGACAGAGTTTAAATATGGAACAGGTACAGAGGAGAGAGGTGGGAAAGTGTATTTAGATGAAGATACCGATTACGAAGATGAATATGAAGCGGACGATTCCGATTACATAGTCGATGACGAGGACGAAGATGAAAACGCCCTTTGGGATGATGCGGAAGAAGATACCCCCGACGATACCGGGGATGAGCAGCCCGAACAACAGCTCTTGAAGCGTGAGTTTCGGACGCAGGCTCTCAAACGCTTGGAGGATTCCGCACGAACTCTCAAAGATTACGAAAATCTTGTTGCGTGGTATGACCGGCTCGATGCCAACCGTCAGCGCAAGGAGCGATACCATGAGCTATACCGAAGCGGAGATGATGTTCCCCTTGATTACGGTGCATCCGAGGATACTTTATGCTTCCCCGACACGCTGAACGATGTACTAAAGCGGCAGGAGCGAAAGGGCGATTTCATAGATACGATCTTTTACTGTCCTTACGATATACACGAGCTTGTGACGGATAAGGATATGTCTGTCATCCTGCGGGAGTTAAACGAGGATCACAAATTCCTCCTGTTCCTGCCAGTTCTGCGGCAGTACAGTTCTGTCAAGATTGCCGCAATCCGTGGGCAGTCAGACCGCAATATCCGCAAGGTGCGGAACACCATGCTCAAAAAAATACGGAAAAAGCTGCTTGCCGCACTTACCGAAAAAGTGCAGGCACAGCAGCCCTTGACATTGCTTGAAAAAGAATTTCTAATCGAAAATGGCATAGACATTGAAAATAGCAGCAAAACGTAATATAATTATAGACAATATGGGTTACAATACATAGTGGAGGAACAGATTGCAATGAGTGATAAGATAAAAGCCGAAGAAGCAATGCGGGAATTAACGCTGATACTCTTATATCTCTCTCGATTTGCACAGGGAGAGAAGTTTGACGGGGCAAAGGATTTTTATGCTTGGAAAGGTTACGATTTTGATATACTGAACGAACTGGATGATAAGGATTACATACGGCAGGGCAATCATCCCTCCCGTTCCAAGTCGGTATATATTACCGAAAGCGGCATGGAGCAGGCACGGGAACTTTTAACCAAGTATGGAATAGATGATTGGAGACGTAGGTGAGATTATGAAAAGTATATTTCAACGCACTAGTTCACATTGGGTGCGATATAGTGAATATGAATGGAAAACGGCGGAGAATGGTATGCTTTATCTCACGCCTACACCAACAGCACAGCCGGGGATTTACGATCCGCTGAGCGAATATCAGCGGCTTATTTTGGATGCCATTGATATTGGGCGGATGGAATCGCAGAAGAAAACACCGCAGGAGATACAAAAGGCAATTCAGCACTTTGCGGTGAAGTATGGCTTGCTTGGTCTTATGACAGCGCTGCCCACCACACCGAGCTTTATGGATTATGAAGCGGTATATCTGCCAAAGAACCATTTCATCCGTGAGGAATCCATGTCCACGATGGACTATCTGGATTTGTTCTTTCCTTTTGTCAAGCCGGATGTGGTCAAGCGTGGCGTGGAATCCATGTGGAATATAAGCAATGACCGTGCGATGATGGCACTTGCTTTGACGATGTCAACAAACAAGCCGATGGCTGTCAATATGAACTTCCAGAGAGAATACGCCGAGCCTTACGAATGGATAAAGCAGCAGTTCATTGATTCTACGAGGGTATGCAGCGCATTGAGCGATATTTTGTACCGGAAGCAGTTCTGCGTGAAGCTCTGCTAAATGCTCTGTGCCATAAACAGTATCAGGCCGGTGTTCCGATTCAGATAAGCGTATATGAGGATAGGTTGTATATCGCCAACTGCGGTTGTCTGCCCGAAAACTGGACATTGGAGAACTTGATGCGTAAACACGCTTCCAGTCCGTACAATCCCAATATTGCCCATGTGTTCTATTTGGCAGGCTTCATCGAAAGTTGGGGACGAGGCATTGAAAAAATCTGCTCTGCTTGTGAGAAAGATGGTGTGCCGCAGCCCGTTTACACAATCAATCCCGGCGACATTATGATTAAGTTTACCGCACCGGAGGACAGGGTTATTCGTTTTGGAAAAGTGACTGATCGGGTGATTGATAAGGTGACTAATGAAGAACGTGCCTTGTTATCGCTTCTCGCAGAAGATCCCGGCTATACGATGCCACAACTTTCTGAGAAAATGGGAATTAGCAGAAAAACGGTAGTTCAGAGAATAAAACAGTTCAAAGAAAAAGGTGCTATTGAGCGTATCGGCTCCGACAGAAAAGGCTATTGGAAAATCAACAACAAATGATAAATCTAAAAAGTAGCGTTTGTAATGAAAAAGTGTTAATTGGTCGGCGAGAAATATGTTGTTCACCTTGAAAAAGCTTTTAATTGCGCCCTAAAAGCTGTTGATTGCTCTTTGGTACACATCATCAGTCACCCCAAGGTGACTGATAGGGTGACTGTAAAGGTGACTGATCTCCCGACAAAAAGATAATGCCCGTTATCAGCCATACAGCCGATAACGGGCATTTGGTTAAGCATATACAAGTTCAGTCAAGACGATTTCCTCTGCACGGTTGCGGATGCTGTTTTTACGGCGTACCCATTCCATTTGGTCAGCCGCTTTAAGTGCTTCGGTCACGCCCTCCTTCTCTGACATAGCGGATACGATGATTTCCATACGCTCGTTGCAGGCTTGGTCAATCTCGTATAGGTGCTTGAACAGAGTACCTTCCACCACATAATTGGTGTAGAGGATTTTTCGGTGTTCTTTCAAATAGGTGCGGCGCATACGTCCGTATTTGCCGATCTGATAATCGCCGTCATCCGGCAAAACAAGGTTGGGGATGAAATAACCACCAACTTGACGGTATGTACCGCCCATTTCCTCAAATAGAGATTTCATAACATTTCAGTTCCTTTTGTGTAGATTTTAAGCGGTTATAAGACTTTTTTGCTCCTTTCCTACAACTGCTTTTCAATTCACCACAAATGAGCCGCAGTCACATGTATTAGATGGCAGAAACCACCCTTTACATATTACCTCTCAGAAAACAGTCCTCTCCAAATATGCGGCGGACAATGGCTTTTCAAATCCCGTTTTCTTCATTGATGACGGTGTATCGGGCGTGACGTTATCCAGGCCGGAATTACCGTCATTTTTCTTCAGCGAAGAAATCCATGTTTCGATTGCCCTGGCAAGAATAAGCTGCTGCTGCAGAACTGCCATTCCGTTTTCAGGAACGTCCGGTATATTTTCCTTTGCAAGAAAATTTTCTTCCAGATAGGATTTTAATTGCTTGATGTTGTTCTCAATATTTCCCAGACATACATTCTGTTTTTCTTGTGAGAGGCTGTCCAGGTTTACAATCACAGCATTAAAATCCAGATAAATGTTAATGGACTTTGCGGCAATTTCCAGCATAAGTTTTTCAAATTCCTGCTCTCCCTGCCGGGTTAGTGAGTAGACAGCTTTTTCCGGCATTTTTCCCTCTTTCTCAATACGGCTTTTAATGAATCCTTTTTCTTCCAGTTGAAGGACTTTTTTATAAATTGAGGGAGTGCTGATTTTTAC
>RAYB01000002.1 GCA_003669055.1 bacterium 1XD21-70 | reverse complement strand
GGGAAAAAATGGAACCCCCTAATTCCCCTCATGAATGAGGGGCTAGGGGAGTTGATGTGCCGTAGGCACTTTCTTGTCTTTATTTTTGTTATGCAGGCATAGTTGGGAGGGATGCGGATCCAAAGGGAAAAGACAGAAATCGTGCCGGGGATTATGCGGATTGATATGGCGACCCAGGCCATTGACATGCAGCAGATTGACAACCGGCGTTTTATGTTCCATCCCGGAACAGGGGTGCTTGTCCTGGGACGCCAGTATGCAGTTACAAGCATGGCCAATTCCAGCCACGCGCAGGAGCTGGCCGACGCCGGGATCACAAAAGACTATGACGGCTTTGTACGGGGATGGATCGGGACCGGAGGGGACTATCCCTACGGGGTGATCCACTTTGCGCCCAGCGTGGATGAAAGGAATCTCTCTTTGTTTGAGAGGGCCTTTGACACGCTGGAAATGTTTGCGGAGAACGGGGGCCTGGCTTCCACGGTGATCCGGGGCTTCGGGGATCGGTGGGAGCAGCCTTTTTGTGCCATCCTGCCTGGATTAAAGGAGCCGGAGAAGAAGCCCTCCGTCCGGGGGCGGCTAAAGCAGAAGCCGGAGGGCAGGAAGGACAGGAATAAAGAAACAGAACAACAGGAACGATAGGAGGCGGTTCATATGAGTATCACAACAATCACGACAGAGGATCTTCGGCGCATGGAAGAAAAAGAGGGATTGATTTTGCAGGGCTGCGGCGGGGATCTGAAGGAATGGGTGGACGGGATCAATGAGATGCTCACCGAGGCGGGGATCTTGAAGGAGGGCTCCCGGTTCGGGGATGTGTCCACTTTCCAGTACGGGGAGCTGACCTGTCTGCTCTTTCCCTTTGAGGATGTAAAGCTGGAGATAGGGAAACTTGCCATGTGGCGGTTACAGACCCATGAGGATTTCGGGGGCACCTGGCTTTCCGATTTTGTGCCGAACCGGCTGGGCGGCTTTATCGGGGAGCCTTCGCCGGAGCCGGAGAAGCCGGACTGTGCGCTGATCGGACAGGACGGGAACGTCTTTAACCTGGTCGGCATTGCCTCCCGTACCCTTCGCAGGAATGGCATGGCGGGGCAGGCAAAGGAAATGACGGACCGGGTATTTGCTTCCGGGAGCTACCATGAGGCGCTGAACATTATCGGCGAGTATGTGAACATCACTTCCGTGGACGAGCCGGAGCGCAGGTCCTCCGTCCGGCGGCAGATGAAAGAGACAAAAACGGCGGAGCCATCTGAAAAGCAGAAACCGGCAA
Organism: bacterium 1XD21-70; assembly: GCA_003669055.1. GTDB lineage: Bacteria > Bacillota > Clostridia > Lachnospirales > Lachnospiraceae > Brotaphodocola. Next base: position 252,180 of record RAYB01000002.1, on the reverse strand, counting down.
GGCAGCAGGAACGGTAAGGAGGGGCGGGATGGAAAAGGGAAAGACATACGGCGTATGGGCGGTACGCAGCGGAGCCTCCATATTCGGCCATGCGGCGGCATGGTGCAAGGAGGATGGGAGGCCGCTGGAATTTGACACCGAAAAAATGGCCCAGGACTATGCGGCGGAAATGAACAGAAAGACTACCGCCAATGTCCACTACTATGCGCAGGAGAAGGAGCCGGAGCCGGGGGCGGTCCGAAAGACGGCGGCGCAGGCACAGCAGCAACTGGACGCACGCGCCCCGTCCCAGGCAGCGCCCCGGAATGAGGCGGCCGAGAAGCTGAACGAGATCCCAGGCAGGCAGCTTGTGGCGGAGCCGGACCCGATGGTGGAGATCCGCTCCGCGGTCCACAGCAACTATGCCGGGATGGTGGCCATGCTGGGCGCGGACAACCGGGTATATCTTGGGAGAGAGGAACGTTATCACTTTGAGGGGGACCAGCCGGCCTATTATGATGACAGCGACGGCTCCCTTTGTTTTGTTACGGACAGGGCGGACATGTATTATTTCCTCTATGGGGAGGGATGGACACACACCCAGGAGGAAATGCTGGGGCGCGGCCTTGTGGCGGACCAGTATGCGGAATTTGCCCGGCTGCAGCATGGTGTCCTCAGGCAGTTTGAGGTCAAAAGGGAGCTTCGGTTTGCAGGACAGCCCTTCCAGGAACCGGAGGATTACCTGCACAATGCAGAACTTTACGAGGAAGGGCAGACCGGGAACTATAACATGCTGGACGGGCGGCTTGACAACGAACCGCCGGAGCGCCCGGACCTGACAGACGGGCAGACCTGGGAGGAAATCAGGGAGCTTGCCCCAGAGACGCTGCCAGGGGCAGCAGGGGAGAAGCCTTCCCTGATGGAGCTGTTGAAGGGGGAACGCCCGGAGCATGGGGAGAGGGGGCATGTACCGCCTTCCCCGGAAAGGGAGCGGTGAGATATGGGGATGAAGTTTGAGGATGTGGATATCCTGGATGCGCTGAACCGGATCGTGGAGCTGAACACCCACCATTACAAGGATGATTTCGATCTGGACAAAGAGCTGATCCCTAAGCTGGCCCTGTCGGGGAACCCGGAGGACCGGCGCCTTCTCTGGATGTCCAGGCCATGCGGCACTTATACCCTGCGGGAGCGGGAGGTCTACCTGCAGGAGAGCTATGAAAATAATGTATGGCGGTTCTACCATGAGCAGACGAAAGATAAGGTCCTGGCCTATGCGCTTGTCTTGAAGGATGTGCAGGACGGGAAAGTGACGGGGGATATTTACCCTCTGGACTATGGCGCCCACGTGGAACGGGTGAAGCTGCTGACCTGCCCCATCGAAAAAGTGACGGCCGTTTTCGGGGATGGTGCGGTGGTTTCCGTTCCCTTTGGGAACCATAAGCAGCTTATCAGTGGGCTTGCTTCCATACACGGGAAAACAAAGTCCATCCTTTATGAGCCGGAAAACGGCCGGGAGCTTTCGGTAATCCTGGAGCGGGAAAGGTTCAAGCGCTCTTATCATGCCAGGGCCGGCGATATGGAAAACTATATCGCAAAGCTGCAGAAAGGCACCATGCGCGGCCGGATGAAGGCGGCAAAGGACACCATGACGAAACCGGATAAGGGCACGCCCCATAAAGGCGTGCAGGAACGGTGAAGAAAGAAGGCCGCAGCGTCCAGTTCCACTTCTATGTGTCGGAGCAGGAGGCAGCGGCCATCCAGGAGCGCATGGAGCAGATCGGCATCGCCAACCTGTCGGCCTATCTGCGCAAGATGGCGGTGGATGGCTACATCATCCATCTGGACATGAGTGAGGTGCAGGAGCTGGTGCGGCTCCTGCGTATCTGCTCCAACAATCTGAACCAGTACGCAAGGCGGGCCAATGAGACCGGGAGTATTTACGCCGCTGATGTGGAGGATCTGCGCGGCCGCCTGGACGGCCTTTGGGACGGGATGGAGAAGCTGCTCCGGGGATTTGCTAACATTCCATGAACGGGCTTCAATGCCGTTGCTTTCCGGGAACCGGCACGGTAGAATGAAACCGAGGGGCAGACCATGCCCTGAAAAACAGCATACCCGGAAGTCTTTAAACGGTGGACGGGGCAGGAGAAAAGGAGGCGGGCGTATGCGTCTGATATTTAAACTTTTGGCATTTCCCTTTGTGCTGGTTACGGGGGTTCTTTATCTGGTGTGCAGGTTCCTGGTGATTGCCTCCGGCGCCGTGCTGGGGATCCTTTCGGGGATTGTATTCCTGGCGGCGCTGGCGCTGTTCTTTGCTGCCGGGTTCTGGCCGGGGGTGTCCTGGCTGGCGCTTGCGTTCCTGATCAGCCCATACGGTCTGCCAATGGCGGCGGCCTGGCTGGTAGGGATGCTTGGCGGCGTGAACAGCGCGTTAAAGGATTTTGTATTTGGATAAGACAGTTTGGGCGGGGCACATGAAAAAGGTGCTCCGCTCATTTTCTTTTTGGGGCTGTCCATACCGGACGGCTTTTTTGATTCAGAAATGGAGGGATTTGATTTGAGAGACCAGACACCGCTTTACCATCATACAGACAGCTACGCACAGGAGCATGGAGAGCTGGACCGGTACCATGCGTCCTATCAGGCGAACATTGCCTGTAAGGAGGCAATCGAGCGGGCCATTGCCGACAGCTACCGGGATAACCGCCTGAATATAGCTTGTGTGGATCAGGTGCTGGAACATTTTGGCTATGAGAGGATGCTTTATGTCCTTGCCAATACGGTGCAGCAGAAAGAGCAGGATGGGCGCATTTCCCATGACAACCGGGCATGGGCGAGAACGGTTCCGGTTACGCCTGCCCCGGACGGCTTGGGCGGAGACAGGAACCGATATTTTATTGTGGACAAATGCAATACGGGGCTTATGGATCTGTTTCTCACCCAGGCAAGGAAAGCATACGCACTGGAGCAGGGAAAGAGACCGTCCGTGAGGGAAAACTTGAATAAAAGTGCCAGGCAGCAGGCCGACACGGACAGGCCGAAGCCCAAGAAGGCGCAGGAGCGGTGATTCATAAAAAAGGATAAAGGGGGTGTGATGTATGGCGACCACGCGGCTGATGCCTCTGCATGTGGGGAAGGGGCGGGATGTTTCCACGGCCATAGCGGACGTTATTGACTATGTGGAGAATCCGGAGAAAACCGACTATGGAAGATTCATCTATGGCTATGAGTGTGATACCCGGACTGCGGATGCAGAGTTTACGTTATCAAAGCGCCAGTATGCCAGCCTGACGGGCCGGAGCCGGGGCGCGGATGATGTGATCGCCTACCACCTCCGGCAAGCCTTCAAGCCCGGTGAGGTCACGCCGGAAGAAGCGAACCGGATCGGCCGGGAGCTTGCACTGAAACTGACAAAGGGAAACCATGCGTTCATTGTCTGCACCCATGTGGACAAGCACCATGTCCATAACCACATCATCTTCAATTCCACGGCATTGGACTGCCAGAGGAAGTTTCGGAACTTCTGGGGTTCCACCTGGGCCATCCGGCGCATGAACGACAAGCTGTGCCTGGAGCATGGGCTGTCCGTGGTGGAGAATCCGAAGCCAAGCAGAGGGCACTATGGTACGTGGCTGGGGAACAAAAAGCAGCCCTCCTTCCAGGAGCAGATACGCATGGCGGTGGACGGAGCCCTGGCAGAAAAACCAAAGGATTTTGAGGAATTTTTGAAGAAGCTGGAGGCAACAGGGGTTGAGGTGAACCGGGAAAGAAAATACCTGCGCTTCCGTGTGCCGGGGCAGGATAAGTATACCCGGTGTGACACGCTGAAAGGAGATTATACCGAGCAGGCCATCCGGGAACGGATCGCAGGAACCAGGACGGTGAAACCGCGCCGTGTCTCTTTTCCGAAGCCGGTTTCCAGGGTAGGGTTACTGGTGGATATAGAGGCGGCCGTCCGGGCGGGGAAAGGACCTGGGTATGAGCGGTGGGCGAAGGTGTTCAATATCAAACAGCTCTCCCAGGCAGTTATATGGCTGAAAGAGCATGGAGATATGGACTATGGGGAACTGCAGGCGAGGGCGGCGGAGACTACGGAGAGATTTAATGCGCTGTCGTCACAGATCAAGGAACTGGAATCACGTATGAACGAAAACGGGGAGCTGCAGAAACAGATCGTGAGCTATGCCAAGACAAGAGCCGTCTATGTGGAATATCGAAAAGCGGGTTACAGCAAAAAGTTCCGGGCGGAGCATGAGGCTGACATCCTGATCCACCAGGCAGCGAAGAAATATTTTGACAGCCGGGGATTCACAAAGCTGCCCTCTGTGAAAGCTCTGCGTGAGGATTATGCCGGCCTTCTGGAGCAGAAGCGGAAAGCCTATGCCGGCTATAAACAGGCACGCTCCGATATGAAAGAGCTGCAGAACATCAAGGCTAACGTGGACTATCTGCTGGACGTTCCGGCCAGACGTGAGGCACAGAAGGACAGTGAAAAGTCACGGCAATAGGATTTCTTTCTCTTTTCGGTTTTCAGCGCCCGTAGGGTGCGCAGCCGTTACCGCAGGTAACGATCTCAGGGGTTTGGGGACATGTCACCAACAAGCGTTTTCGCAGGTTTTCCGGGTACGGAAAATCTGCGAAAATGAGCCTTCTGTACAAGAAGGCATTGCTTGCGAATTTTGTCCCGAATTCGGGGTAATACTGGTTATACCGAAAGTCAGATTATCCCGAATACTTCAAAGAAAGCCAGCAATAGCGGAATTTCTTAGAGAAATATTCGGGATAACTTTTTAGACATTTGCACGACCAGCTTTCTCAAATCTTCTGCTTAAGGAAAATATTTCGGGATAATCTTTAGCAGATTATAAATCGCAGAGCCGCTTCAGGATTTCTTCATCACTGACGGTATAATTGGCAGATCCCACTTCAAGGAAATGTATAGAAATTATTATCTTTGATTAATTTTCCCTTGCTATCTAAATCTATATATCATATATAGAAATTAACATCCTACATATGATTGTTTGGAACGCTTTCTTCATTTTTGATATTTGATTTGCGGTAAGTTTCCTGTCTCAATTTAATTATAGAAGGTTTTTAACAATTAAATTATGTCCACATTGGGTGAAATAAGAAATGGAGAACGGTTATTCGTCCTCCACCTTTGATTTTTCGTTGTTTATTGACTCTTATTACTATGTTTCAATCATTTTTATAGCCCCACTTTTACATATACTTGCACATAAACCACATCCTTCACACTTTTCGTTTGTCTCCTCTAATTCATGCACAACTGAGCAAAAACATTGTTCACGACATTTTCCACAATTTGTACAATTCTCAGGATAAAAGAATGCCTTCCTTTTTCTTATAGAAGTTATACGCATATCTTCTGGTGCCATCGTAGCAAAATCTTTTTCAATTTGGTTAAATCTTGAAAAGCCATTCAACAGCACTTCCGTTGCGATTTGAACAACTGATGCACCTAATAAAATAAGATCTTGAACATGTGTTGCTGATGTTACACCGCCGCCTGCGCATATTTTTATGTCTGTTTTGGCAAATACATATGTATATTGTCTTGTGATCTGAAACATAAATGATCCGAATAACGAAAGGCTCTCCCCTAATAAGTATGAGTTGTATGGTTTCGGTACATGTATTGAATCCAACAAAGATACATACTCTATTCCAGCACTAACGAGTAAGTAAGATGCTAATTCTGCTGGAATACTGATGCTAATTTTAGGCATAATAGGAATCATTGTATTTCGTTTAATTTCTTTTAACAAACTAATAAACTTTGAATTAAAGCTATTGTCACATAAAAGATTGTGAAAATAAAAGAAATCTAATTGAATTGCGCTTGCACCCGCTTTCTCTAAGGTTTGGCAATCTTCAAGCCATTTATCCGGTTCAAGAGTCAATTCTGTTACGCTTGGAATAATAGGAATATTACACTGTTCTACTGATTGTTTTGTAAGTAACAAAGCCTGTTCTAGTGGCATAATTTCTCGGTCAAATCCTGATTCTGCCCAAAAACCATGTTCATCAATATAACATCGTCTGGTTTTTTCATCATGCAATCTAGTTGATGATGCCGATTTTAATATTATTGCAGCAGCGCCATTGGCCGCACATGCTTTAACATTTGATAATGATTCTGTTGCGGGACTAGAAGCAGCTACTAAGTGCCCTGTTAATTCATATCCTAAGAATTTCATGGGTTACCTCACTATTTTTTGATCTCTTCATGAAAGAAATATATTGTGTGAGTACGATCTTTCATAAAATCTTCGATTTCACATGTCATTTCTTCCCAATATTTTCTGAGTTTTTTCTTGTCAGCATATAGCGCCGAAAACTCCGGATATATTTCGGGATATTCTTTTCTTACTAACTCCAATACATCTTTTTTGTAATTAGCACGAAGATTAAGGTTTTCAAAGCACACATTATCTGCTATATCTAATACGGCAGATGCAACTGACTTCCAATCTGAAAGATACGGAAAAATAGGAGAAATAAATACATAAACGGGTATCCCATTGTCATGAAGTGTTTTTACCGTTTGTATTCTCGCCTGAGGTGTAGCAGCATGTACCTCTGATAATCTTGCAAATCTTTCATCCATAGTTGACAACGAAATTCCAACGCGTATATTGGGAAACGTTTTAAGGATATCTAAATCTCGTAAGACCAATGGCGATTTAGTTAGTATTTCTATATTAGCTCCTGTATTTTGTTCCTTCAACCTTGTCAAAATATCCCTAGTAGTTTCATATCTTTTTTCAAGAGGGTTGTAAGGGTCTGTTACTGAACCGAATAAAACAGTTTTTTCTTTCAGATTTTTAGGAATTGTTCCGCCACGTTTAATATCCATAAATGATCCCCAAGCTTCACCCGTATGTCCAGTAAATCGACACATAAACTGAGCATAGCAATATAAACAGCCATGGCAGCATCCTACATATGGATTAATAACATAATCCGCATCTGGAAGTTTTGACTTTGTTACAAGACTTTTACATTCAATTTCACATACTTTCATCAAAAATATCCTCCTTTTTCGTAAACATTAATATTAATGCAATACTTGCAAATATTCCTGCAATCAATACAGTTGATAATAAGTTTTCTGTAATTATTACTATAAAAATAGCTACTAATACTCCACCAATATGACCATAGTTTTCCGCACAATTATGGTTCGCAGCATTTTGTCCCGCCTTTGTTTCTAGTTCACCAATGCAGAATTCCGTTGTACCACCAATTCCAGTCAACAGCCAACATATAATTTTTATCACCATATTAGGTATAAAATAGATGAATACTAATAAAATAACAAGGATAGAATGACCAAAAATAAATGCTTTCTTATAATTAGATATGTTTTTATAAAATAACTTTCTTGATGATACATAAGCAATCCAGCTAAGAAAAAATAGCATTGTAGCACCAACTGCACCACTATATTGATATGCTATCAACATTACAGCATAACAATATACAAAATAATGTAATTCGTGAAAAAGCAAAATCCATTGCAAACGATAAAAATGTGGAATGACCACCGTAGATTTATCATTTGAATTAGATAAACAAATTGCAAAAATAATAATAAGACTGCCAGCTATTCCAATAAATGCGTTGAACCCAAATCCTAGAAAGAATCCTATCATACGAAATATTCTTTTATAAGATTTCAAATTTTCAAGTTTATATTTTTCTCTTACACTCTGTAAGCTTAATGCAAAAAAGGGAATTGCCACTATCACACAACAAGGGTTCCAAATTCCAAATATCATTAAAATAATGCTTATTGATACCAAACAAATCTTTGCCCTTTTTGAAAACTTGAACGGATAAGGCGTAAGATTTCCGATTTGATATAACAAAGCGGCTATAAGTGCAAAAACAATCCCATATTTACGCATTCCGAATATTACAGCACCTGTTTCTAATAACCCTGACATAATGTTCAGAATAACAAAAAAGATAGAAAACATAAGTACGTCCTTTCTATAAAGAATTGATACTCACCCATAACATGCATATTGCATGTTATGGGCTAGGATATTGTATCTAAATATCGCTTTTATAATGCTTTCTACTTCCTTAAAGCGGACATTTTCCACAATAATCAAACCAATATTTTGCGTTATTACTTTTAAGAATGTTTGAAAGCGTATCATCACGGATATTTCCCAAATAGAATTTACTGTCTTTTATGTTTCCTCGAATATCTAACCCCCAAAAACATGCAGTAACACTTCCGTCCGGAAGAATTCCAATTGATTTCTTCACACAACGACAATAACTATCTTTTCCAGATCCTGGCATTAAGTAGTGAATGTCAAGATTAGGGACGTTCCCACATTCGCACAAATTCTTCACATAATTAACCAGAATTCTGTTTTCTTCATCAGAAAGTTCTAACTCCGGATAATTGATACCTCTTCCGGCAGGAAAGTATCTGATTAGGCTCCATTCATCAATCTGATGCTCATGCATCCATGCATATAGTTCATCTAAAATAAATGGATTATTCAAATGTTCACGAGTTATTACCGTCTGTAGCCCTACATTAACTCCGGCTCTTTTAAGGTGGTCTGCTGCTTGTCCTGCAATCTCATGATAATGCTCTGGTCTATTTGTAAAGCCTCTATCAGGAACAGCATCCATTGTCATTTCAACTCCTGAAACATTTTCTGCAAGAAAAACAGCCTCTTGGGGACCAATAAAAGCACCTGAACAGCTAATTCCAAGATGTTTTTTTCCTATTTTTTTAGAAAGAGCTTTAATAAGTGGCATGTGATCATTGCGATTGAGCATTACTTCCCCACCAGAAAGGTCTACTTTGCAATCTATACCAGTTAAATGGTTGATTGCTTTCATTTTGTCCTCCATGGAAAGCTCTGCTCTTGAACAATTGATACCCGCATCCATTACACAGAAAGCACAATTCCACGGACATCGGTTAGTGACATTCCAAATGATAGATAATGATGACATAAAAATACCTCCTTTTCATTAAATCTAATCAATGAACAATGGAGGAAACCAGATAAGACCTGTTGACACGGTATACGTTTTGTTGTATAATTTCGTAAGAAGTTTGAACATAGGTCTTTGATCTTGTGTTCCTCAAAGAATTCGATACGCCAATATCGGATTCTCCAAAAGGGTTCGGCATATCAATGCTGAATCCTTTTCTGTTTGTAATATACCATATATTTCTAGTTACATCAATTAGAAATTCATTATTTATGCACTCAAAATTCTGAATCGAATTTTTAAATATGAAATTTAGAAATTCACATTTCGCAAATCATGAATGTATATTCCTCGATGTTGTTTTGCAATTTCGGATTTGTGAATTATTCATTGACATCTTCAACATTCACTTATATAATATTGTTAAAGGCGGTTCTATACGTTAACAAATTGATTAACAGTATTAAACGAAAAGCTGTGGCTCAAATCGCCTAGAAATAGTCAAAGTTGTAAAAGATAGATACAGATCCACAGTACCTAAGTAAATATATCAGATAAAAATGAATAACCCAGAAGAATCTGGGAGAAAGGAAAATCCAATCTTTTTCTAAAGTATGATTGGATTATACGAGAAATCATGAATCAGTCTGAAGATCAATTCAATAGAAGCAATATTGGTGACAAAATAAAAAATAACATCAAGTATCTTATTGGAAATCAAACTCAAAAAGAATTTGCTGAAATGATAGGTATTCAGCAGTCTACATTAACAGGATATCTTAAAGGACCAAAGATTACAGGGATATTGGATTTCCTTATTGAACTTAAAAAACGGTTTCCAGAATATACAATTGACCAAATACTATTTAACGATTTAAGTCATATTACTATATCAGATGAAAGTTCACAGATAATCCTCACAAATTCTGATATTAATAAATTTTATGGAACGTACTATATATATTATCTTGATACAAGCAAGAAAAGTTTGCTTTTTGCAAATAAACATACAGAAATTAGCGCTCCATCATCAAGTCCGGAATTAAAATACGGAGTAATAAGTATCAGCGCAGATGAAATAGATCAGAGTTACTCAAAAGCAAAATGTATTGCTGTGTTGGGACTTTCTGAAGAAACAGATGCTATAGAATTATATGAAAAATTTAATCTTCTCGAAAACTATATGCAAATATATAAACTGATACAAAATACTTCTTCTAATAAATTATACACAGGCAAACTAAATATTTCTCATGATAACATATTTATTCAGTTAGATCGTTATACTGCTAGCCGGGATAGCCTTATGATCATTCTGCACCATGCTGATATTAGTAATTTGTATTTTGGTGGTCTAGGAACAATTAATTCTGTTTCTGGCGGAAATTACTCTGATCCAATTGTGCAATTAATTGCATTATCAAGAAACCCAGCATCATATTTGGGTACAGAACAAATTAAAACAACATTACGTTTTTCTGTCTTGCAGCAAGATAAAAACTCTTTACCAGAGGAAGAAAAATTGGTAGATTTCATAAGGAATACTTATGGGCAAAATAATTCTTTGCCAGATAGTGATCCCTTACATTTAACAGAAGAAAATATTGAAATTATAATAAAATCATATCTAAAATCATTAATTGAAGATGTTCTCCGACGGAATATTTTGTGTTTCGGTCGAGTTACACGAGAAGATGATGATATTTGGTATCATTTATTAAAGGACTCTGAAACATATCAACGACAATTGAAGGAGGAAATACATGATACAGATTCCGAAGACTCTCCAACAAATTATAAACTATATTGAGGAAACACATCTTATAAATAAATTCGAAATTAAAAGATTACAGGATGCTTATAAATACGCCCAAGAGACTTTTTTTCAGTCAGTTACTAATGAATATAATGAAAATGATCGTTTGAATCATTCAATGGCGGTTGCGCATTTTATTGCATCATGGCAATTTGATAGTTCCGTTGTTTTGGCATCCCTGCTTCATGAAATCCCTGTCTATAATTCCAGCTTATTGTCAACGATTAAGACCTCTTTTGGGGAAATAATATATAGTATATTAGCAGATTATTTATCCATATATAATCAATTCCAATACTATGAAATAAATGATACGGCTACCAATTTGGATACTTTATTATCACTTTTGCAAAGTACACATTCATCAGCTTTCTACATTTTTATTGCAAAAAGAATCTGTTTATTGTCTGAAATTCAAGATGGTACTAAATATGAACTTGCACGTCAAACTAGAAAATTGCTAATTCCGCGTGTAAAAGAAATTCATGCATATCGTATTTCCGATATTTTGGAAGAATTGTGCTTGCAAATCGAAAACCCTCATGGTTATTATAAAATCAGTTCTGTTGTTCATGAATTGAATAGTCGAAATTGTTTTTATAAAAGACAATTTATAAACAAATTGGAAAAGATTTTTTATAACAGCAACAAATCATTGCTGCCTACTTCCAAAGATGCATCCCCGCATTTATCGAAAAAAAACGATATATACGAATATGAAAAATATATAAAACAGTTCCTTGATTCCGAACGTTCCGTCATTAGTTTACATAGGTATATTACTCGTCATGATTCTTCGCAAAAAGATGATTGGAAAAAACTTAAGGATGTTCATCGGACGGCCTTTCATAACCTGACTTTAGTTGTTATGGATAACTTCCAAGCAGATTCGGGCAAATCTAGTGCCGATTTGTTTTTATGCTATTATGAAAAATATTTACAATATGATGGTGTAACAGTGTACGGATATTATCATACCACAAAAAAAGATTCTTGCTATTTTTTGATAAGCGATAAAATGAAAAATCTTTATCGTGTTTTTATAAAGACCGAAAAGGAACATTTGCAATATATGTATGGAAATATCGTTAATAATGATGACATACGTACAAATTTCACTTATCAGGATCATCGGGATAGAATAAAAGTTTTTCGCAAAGATGGTCATCCCCAATTTGTTGATAATGGTACAACTGTTTTAGATTTTGCTTTTCTTATTCATGAGGATATTGGCCTAAAGTTTGCTTATGCAATTCTTAATCATAATTCCGCTCATCTTCCTGCCAACACTCTTCTTAATTATGGTGATACAGTAGATATTAAAACCAGTAATGGTTATACGGCTGATATTGGATGGTTTCGATTTATTAATAGTAACTTGGCAAGAAATTATCTGGTAAAATTTTTTAGAAAAAACTACTTCCATAATATAAATGGAGAATTGATTAGAATTGTTACTAAGGATGGATCTGTTGCAGAAATGGAAGAAGGAAGTACGGTTTTAGATTACGCATTTTTTGTACATTCAGAAATGGGACTGCACTTTGACTATGCTATTGTCAATGATAGTAAAAAACATGTCGGAGTCGAGTATCGGTTGAAAAACAATGATAAAGTTGTTATTATTATGTCTAATATAATAACAGCCAATTACAATTGGTTTCGTCACCTCAAAACACACAAAGCACTGGATCATTTAATCCATTATTACAAGCATAAAGACTCTTAAGACTTCACAATGTCAAATAACCTTGAATATATTGATGGAAGTTAATAATCAGGATCTTTTCTCAAAAATTCGGGATAATTTTATAGCACTCATAACGGCATTTGCAGATAATGGTGTCAGCAGGGATTTCCCTGACTATACCCAAGGAGGCATCTGCCATGAATGAAAAGGAAATAACCATCAACGAAATGATTGCCCGGATGGTTGCGGAAGCCAGGAGGCTCGGCTACAGTGAATCCAGCATATGGACAAACATCCAGCCGGGGCTGAGGGCATTTGCAATCTACTATGGCAAAAAGGGCATCTCCCTCTATGATCCCGAAATCACAAGTGAATATGTAGGGTTCCAGAAGGAACGGCTGTCCAGAAATGAAATCTCACTTCTTGCAGAGCCGGACACCGGAACGGAGATCGGCGTGCAGGATCAGTTCCTGATGATCTTTCTGTATGATACCGGGGCGCGTATCCAGGAAGTTCTGGATGTGAAAATCTGCGACGTTAAAGTTGACAGGACGCCGACTGTGACGCTTCATGGGAAAGGGAAGAAAAACAGGATAGTCCCCTTGATGAAAGATACTGTAAAACATCTGCAGAATTATATGAAGGTGTTCCATCCGGGCGAAACATGGATGTCATCAGAATGGCTCTTTTATGTGGAACGCAAAGGAATCCGTAACGCCATGTGCGATGATACGGCAAGGCTCCGGATTCAGAAATACGCCGCATCTGCAAGGGAGAAATGCCCGGATGTCCCCCTGAATGTCCACCCCCATTTGTGGAGACATACGAGGGCCATGCATTTATACCAGCACGGCATGGATTTAACTTTAATCTCGCAATGGCTCGGACACAAACAGCTTGAAACCACGCTGATTTACGCATATGCAGATACAGAAGCGAAAAGAAAAGCAATCACGGAGGCAATGGCTTCTGATCCTTTCCTTGAAGCGGAGCCTGTCAATTATACCGTCAGTGATGAGGAAATCCTCAAACGTCTTTACGGTCTATGATGGGCCTAAGATTATCCCGAATTATTCTCCCTAAGCGAGAGATTTAGGAAAGCTGACCGTGTAAATGGCTAAAAAGTTATCCCGAATATTTCTCTAAGAAATGCCGCGGTTGCTGGCTTTCTTTGAAGTATTCGGGATAATCTGACTTTCGGTATAACCAGTATGTGCGATTCAGGATAACGTGCTGTTTTTCAGATAGAAAATATAGGGGAAATATGATAATATATATGGAACAGCTGTGCGAATAAAGATGAAAAGGCAGGGTTAAATAATGTCAGAGAAAATGCTTGATATAAAGGAATATATGTATAGGTTTTTGCAGGATTCAACAAGGGAAAAGTTTATTGATCTTGTTTTTGATGGAGTTGGTGAACAAGATAGTATAGATTTTAAAAAGATATGGATAGAGCCACAGAAATTATCGGAAATTATTTTGGGCATGGCTAATACAGGCGGAGGTGTGGTAATCTTTGGAGTTGAGGAAAAAGAGGATGGTACAATAGAGGCCATAGGATTAGAAGAAATAGTTGATAAGGAAAAACAACACTCAAAAATTTCAAAGTTTTTGCCGAATACAGTTAAATTTAATATTTTAGATTTCGATTTTTCTGGAGAAGCATACTCTAAAATAGAGAATAAGATGTATCAGATGATAGTAATCTATTCAGATGATAAAGATCTGCCCTATATGTGGGATAGAGATAGTAATGAAAATCAAGTGGGATGTGTTTTTATAAGAAAAGGAACTAAAACAGTTAAGGCAAATTCCTTTGAACTAAGTGAACTGATTGATAAAAAAATCAGATCCATGTATGCAGAAGGTTCTAAATTAGCATTAGAAGAACATTTGGAACAATTAAAAGTTTTATATGAATATGTAGGTGCAAAAGAAAATGTGATACATAAAAATATTTTGAATGTTGGACAAGCGTTGTTGGAAAGATTCCAGTCAATTTCTGAAAGTCTGGGAGAGGTAGAAAGAACGAAAAACCCATTTTACCCAGAAGAAGATTTTGAAGAATTTGTTGCTAACATGATTAAAAAGAAAAAAATCAAAATAGAGAGTGTGTTAGATCTGAAATAAATTTATGTAATCTGGCAGATACCATAGGGTAGACAAAGCATAATTTTTGGAGTGAGGAAGTGAAAAATAATATGGATTTGTTTGAACCATTGAAAAAGGTTAGTGAAGATCAATGGCATACAAAGTTCAAGCTGCTAAAAGAAGACCCATACGGGGAGGGAGAAAGAATAATTCTTCAACGTTGGGTAGAAGGCTTAGTAGATAGAGATAATAAAATGGTGCAAGAATTCCAGAAAACTTTTCATGCAAGTTTTTGGGAATTTTATCTCTATGCTTGTTTTAGAGAAGCAGGATTTGTCTTAGACCAAACTCATAACAGACCTGATTTTATGATAAAGGCTCCTTATGAATTTAATGTAGAAGCTGTAGTTGCAAATATAAAAAGTCAGGGCAGACCAGAATCGGATAGAGGGATGGAAGATTTGATGGATATGTTTATTCCACCAAAGAATCAAGAGGATTTTTTTCAAATTCAGCATGAGGCTGTTGTAAGGCAGTCGAATGCAATAACCTCTAAAATGAAAAAATATGAGAATGAGTATTCAAAGTGTGATTGGGTTAAAGCAGATGTACCATTTGTGATTGCAATGTCTTCCTATAGCCAGGTGAATTACGGGCGTGAATTTATATATCCGATGATGACACTGCTATACGGGATGTACTATGTGCCAGAAGAAAACAGTTATGTTTCAGTGAGTGAGGTGCAGAAACCAGAAACGGATTCGACAATACCAGTAGGTTTGTTTAATTCTGACAAGTACAGTGGAATTTCTGCAATTTTGTATTCATGCACAACTACACTTGGGAAATTAACTTCTTTGGCGAAATCAGAAGGGTATTTTTCAATGAATGAGGTTTATAATTTGAGACGAGATTATGAAGATACAAAAATGCCCTATAAGTTGCATCATGTGGGAATAGACTCTCCGGAAATGTTGACAGACGGATTATTTCTTTTTCATAATCCATTTGCAAAGAATAAATTAGATATTCAATGTTTTGAAGATACATCTGTTACGCAATTTTTCTGGCAGGGGAACATATTAGTACATACAAGCAATACATATCCGATTGTATGCAGACTGAATTTTTCTAAAATGCTACAACAAGGATTTCATATACTAATCGATGAGTATTCGCGGCAGTACAATGATTTTTCGCCTATGGAATACTATAGTTTGGATGAATCAGAAAAGATAAAAGTTGATTTCAATAGGGATTGTTTGGTCTGCATATGGGTAAAAATGGAGAGGGATCAATCTATTAGGAATGTTCATTATCTTCGGTCGCAATATCTTACAGATGAATATTTATTACAAGAAGCAAAAAGAGAGGTTGGAAAGAGAACGGAAAAAATAGACAAGATAATGCGTATTGATTTGATTAGAGAAAAAGAAATTTTTGATTTTGTTAATCAGTAGCTTTATGTAATATATCTTATGACTTAAACGTTACGATGTGAAAATGAATGAAGCAGAATAATTTATGGAATAATCAGGAATGTTTTAGCGGTGTTACTTTGTGGGTAACCGTTAAGTAGTAGTATACATTGAAAGGTATGAAGAATGAAAGATTTTGTTAATCCATTTCCAAAGTTATGTGAAGAATATGCCCAACGTTTTGATGTGGCCAGTGATAATAATGATGTTCAGGCTATAAGGGAACTTTTGTCCGAATTAGAGGACTTTTTGAAAAAACATGCAGATGCAATATATGCTCCTTTATACTATTGTATGGGAACTTCTTATGGAAATTTAAGGACACATGGATATTCAGTCGAAAGTGATGAAGCAGAGTTATCTTTAGAAAAAAAAGATGTTTCATTGGAGCACGAATTATACTGTTTTAGACATTGCCTTGAACTTTTGGACAATCCGGAATTATTGAAGGAAGAATTTGAACCTTATATAAGAGGATTGAAATTACAGCTGTACACTAACTATGCAAATGCATTGGAGGATTGCGGCAGAAAAGCAGCGGCTATGAAATTTTATCGTAAAGTTTTAGAAATTAATCCCGAATTTGGGATGGCAGAAGGTAACATGGGGCGTGCATTGCAGCATTATTCAGCACTTGTACATGATCCTGGTCATACGGCATACTTACATCATTTTGCATATAATTATTTAAAATCCTCTTTAAAAAAGGCAGATGTCCATGTGTCTGCCAGAAAATATTTTGAAAGATGTGTGAATTCTTATACTGATGAAATTAAGGAAACATTTTTGGAAAACAAATTAGAAATATCAGAATATTCTTTAGGAGAAAAACAGGAAGAGGCATATCGCAGATGGTGTTTACATCATCATTTGTTTTTAAATTCTTTAAATGATCTTCCGCATGAATTGTCTTGTTTTGCTACAGATTCTTTGCAACTACCAGATATGATTACACATATAGAGCAGATAGAACCGCCAAGATATTTTGGAATGTTTAACCAATTAAAGCAAGAATATATATATGCCAGATACTTGTGCTATGAGGCCTTTTATGAGCGTGAAGAAACTCATTTTGCAGATAAGGAAACGCATTTGATAAATTTGTTTGATTATCCGCAGTATTCGATACGAATCGAAGGATTAAAAACTGCATTTCGGCAGTCATATTCCATTTTTGATAAAGTTGCTTTTTTTATAAATGATTACTGGGAGCTTGGAATTCAAGAGAGAGACTTGAATTATCGGACAATATGGTTATCTGAATATGGGAAAGGGAAGAAGAATTACAAGTATAAAAATAGGTTGATTCTGGCTGATAATATAGCGTTGAAATCTATGTTTTGGATTTGCAGTGAGTTTAATAAAAAATTTGGTGATGCGGATACTCCTTATGAAAAAAATATACAAGTCTTGCGGAATGCATTGGAGCACAAATTTGTAAAAGTTCATAGTGGGATTTTATATAATGATAAGAAGGAAGAGAAGAGCATAGGGGAGGATTCATTTTACCATATAACGGAGAACGGTTTATTACAATATACCATGGAGTTATTGGAAATAGTAAGAGAGTGGTTGATTGATCTTACTATGGCGGTTCATATTGAAGAATTAAAGCGTGGAGAAGACGAGGATGATAAGAAAAGTTTTCCGGTATTTTTAATGGAGTTTGATGATGAATGGAAAGTATAGTTGCTGATAAGCAAAGCATCCACTTAGTACAGTTTGGAGCAGTATATCCTAAAGCAAAGGAATGAGTTAGCACACGGAACTTGGTTAATTTCCCAATTTACTTGCTTCATAAACAGCTAATCATCGGGAAATCCAATCAAGGTTCCCTTAATGATGGGGTAACAAGATGGCTGGATGGTCAAATCATCTTTGCTTATTTTCCAGCCATCTGCTGTTTTAGTTGCCCGATTATCTTCTTTACCCAGATTTTGTATTGCTAAGGTCAGTGGATTTTTATAGTCATTCGCTGTCACTCTATATTTTCCTGCATCATCATCAAAAACTTTTCCGCCGGTTTAGAAAAGACCTGATATCTTTTCCAAATCATATACATTTCAATCTCAATCGTAGGGGAAAGGGGACGGAAACACAGTTTGCTGTCACCGGAAGTATTGATGATCCTGTCAAAACAGATCGCATACCCAAAACCTTCTTCCACAAGCAGGGAGGCATTAAACAACAGGTTATAAGTCATGGCAATATCCAGTTCTGATATACTGCGTTTCATCCATTGGACGAGTTCTCCACCCTCTGATTCCTGCTGAGATATCAGTAATGGCTGGCTCCACAAATCTTCCGGGAAAATAGCCTCTTTTTCCGCCAGGGGAGAATCTTTCCGCATTAAGACACCCCAGATATCTTTTGCAGGGAGCTTTAACGCTTCATATTTGGTCAGGTCAGGCGTTCCGAATATAATTCCGAAATCAATCAGCCCTTTATCCAGCTGTTCTTTGACAAAGATAGCATTTCCGCTGGAAATATGGTAATGGATTCCCGGATACAGCTTTTTCAGTTTCCCGGCGGCTTTTGCCAGCAGACGGACTCCATCGGTCTCACCGGTGCCAATATATACATCTCCAATCACCACATTATCTGAAAGTGTAATCTCATGTTCCGTTTTCTTTACCAGATCTAAAATTTCTTCTGCACGTTTGCGAAGAATCATTCCCTCTTCCGTCAGCGTGACCTTACGGGAACCCTTTGTGCCACGAATCAGCAGCTGTTTTCCCAGTTCTTCTTCCATGTTTTTAATTTGTGTGGAAAGAGTAGGCTGTGAGAGATGAAGGGACTCTGCAGCCCGAATGATGCTCTGCTCTCTTGCGATGGCAAGAAAGTATTGAAGTACCCGTATTTCCATATCTTTGCTCCTTGCTGTCTGTTTTTCTAAAAAATCTTATCACAAATTTCAATAGGTTTCAACTATGAAAACAGATTATATATAAATATTTGCTATTTTTCTTACATGGTCTTATAGTGGAACTATCAAATACGTCAGGGGGTGCAGGAATGATAGCCATAGGAAACAGGGAATCCGTTATACAAAATCTGGAGGATGCCGGATGTGAAACCGAAATGATTCGGGATTTCATGGGATGGTTTGACAAAGGGCAACAGACAAAACAGTTGGAACTGCTGGAACATCAAAGGGAATATCTGCTTGGCAGGGTTCACACGGATGAGAGAAGGATTTCCTGCCTGGATTATCTGATTTATCAGATTCAGGGAAAGACGACAGGAAAGAACAAGGATAAAATCTAAAAGAAAGAGGAAATACCCGTTGGGTGTACCTATATGTCCAAAAGGCCGGGCAAAAAGGAGGAATAGAAAAAATGAGCAAAAAAATATTAGTGGTTTCAACCAGTCTGAGAGCAAACAGCAATTCTGATATGCTGGCAGAGGCATTTATCGAGGGAGCCAGGGAAACAGGACATGAGGTGGAAAAAGTGAGCCTGAAAGACAAAACCATAGGATTCTGTAAAGGCTGTCTGGCTTGTCAGAAAACAGGAAGCTGTGTGATTCGGGATGATGCCGGAGCAATCGTGGAGAAGATGCTGCATTCGGATGTACTGGTGTTTGCTACCCCCATTTATTATTATGAAATGAGCGGTCAGATGAAGACCTTGCTGGATCGGGCAAACCCGTTATATACGGCAGATTATGCGTATCGTAACGTGTATCTTCTGGCAGCAGCGGCAGATGAGGCCGAACATGCCATAGACGGGGCAAAAAAAGGACTGGCAGGATTTATAGCCTGCTTTGAGAGGGCGCATTTGGCGGGCTGTGTCTTTGCCGGCGGTGTGGACGCTCCGGGAACAGTAAAGGAACACGCTGCTTTGGAAAAAGCCCGTGAGATGGGGAGGCAGGTATGAAGATTTTAGTCTTGAACGGAAGTCCCCGCCCAATCGGAAATACGGCGGCTTTGGTTGATGCCTTTGTGGAAGGGGCAAAAGAGAACGGACATGAGATTACAGTTGTGCCGGTATGCCGGAAGAAAATTGCAGGCTGTCTGGCCTGTGAGTATTGCCATACCAAAGGTGAGGGAAGATGTATCCAACAGGATGATATGCAGGAGATTTACCCGGTACTTTCGGAGGCAGAGATGATCGTGTTGGCATCCCCGGTGTATTACCATAGCTTTACCGGACAGCTCCAGTGCGCCATCAACCGTATTTATGCTCTGGATAAACCGGTAAATCTGAAAAAGGCGGCGCTGATTTTAAGCTCTGGGAGCGACAAGGTCTATGACGGTGCAATCTATGAATACCAGAACTCATTCCTGGATTATCTGAAACTGGAAAATATGGGAATCTTTACAGCGTATGACAAACAGAACAAATCGAAAGAAAAGCTGGAGGAACTGAAAGCATTTGGAAAGAGTTTAGTTTAGAAATTGTTTAGATAATATTGTGAATTCTTTTATCCTGCCATGCTAATCTGAACGTAGATAGAAGGTTTTTGTTCATAATCAGGAAAGCGAACAGGTTATGCTAAGTATAAGGCATTGTGGATATACAGTAGAGCTGGCAGGAAAAGGAGAACATAGAAAGTGACCATTAAGAAAAAAATCAGATTATCTAATATCATGATGGTTCTGATACCGATTTTATTTACAACGATTGTATTTATTGTGTGTCTGAACACCTCTCTGGGAAGCTACTGGCATACGTTTGTGGATATGTATAGTGATGAAAATGGTGTGCAGTTTGCCCAGAGCATGATCTACAACTATCAGCAGGAGCTGTGGGAAAACAACTGGGGGCATTGCCCGGAGATGGATGAGTGTCAGGCCCAGATCCGGCACAGTGATGAGATGACACATCTGGAAAATAAACTGTCTGGTCTGGGATACCGCTTTATGATTACAAAGGACGGAGAGAGTATTTATTCCAACCTGTCCGAAACGGATTTGGAAACAGCGCGGTCTGTGGCGGGAGATGCAATCGACTATGCGAAAATGCTGACAGCCAGTCGGTATGAGGTGTCAGTCATTAAAAGCACTTTCTGGCATGGGGAGAACGTCTTCTGCATTACGGCAGTCCATCCCCAGGAAACTGATGGAGCCATGGTAAATTATCTGAAGAACTGTATCCTGCGTTATCTGGCCGGCATTTTGATCCTTTTTGTGGTATTGACGGTGTGTATTAACGGCATCCTCTCCTGGTGGATTTCCGGCAGTATTTTAAAGCCCCTTGGAAAATTGAGTCTTGGTACAAAAGAGATTCGGGAGGGAAATTTGGATACGCCCATGCAGTATGAGAAAAAAGATGAGTTCGGCCAGGTATGTAGGGATTTTGACGAGATGCGTGCCTACCTGCAGGAATCCGTACAGCAGCGTCTGAAGGATGAAAAGCGCAGACGGGATTTGATCACCGGAATCTCTCATGACCTTCGGACGCCTTTGACTACCATTATGGGATATCTGGACGGACTTCTGGAGGGCATTGCAGATACACCGGAAAAGAGGCTCCGTTATCTGCAGGCCATAAAGACAAGGACCGGGAACTTGGTCAGCCTTGTAGACAGCCTTTCAGAATACAGCAGGCTGGATGCTGGTTTCCGGTATCATATGGAAGAAACGGATTTCAAAGATTATGTGGAAAAATATCTGGAGCTTGTGCGTCCGGATATGGAAAATCAGCAGGTGCAGATTGAATATTTCTGCGGAAAGGGAAGTTTTTTGGTTCGGCTGGACAGGGAAGAATTTAAGCGCATCTTTAATAACTTGTTTGCCAATACGGTGAGATATCGGAGAAAAGAAAATTCGAGAGTCATTATTTCCCTAAAAAGGACCATAGAGGGAAACAATCTGGAACTGGTATTTCAGGATGACGGTCCAGGGGTTCCAGAAGAATGTCTGGAACAGATATTTGACAGCTTTTACCGGGTGGATGATTCCAGAAACAGTGCAGAAAAGGGAAGCGGCATCGGGCTGGCGGTAGTGAGGGAAATCGTCTTTGGCCATGGAGGAACCATAAAGGCAGAAAACAGAGGAGGGCTGGCAGTGATTGTCAGCATTCCGGTTATAGACTGATAGAGGAAACACCACAAGGGTGTACCATAATGCCCTGAAATACGGGCAGAGATAAGGAAAGGAATCAGCTACAATGGAAAGGGTACTGATTATAGAAGATGATGAGTTAATTGCAGAATTAGAACGTGACTATCTGGAGGCGAACGGATACGAAACCGATCTGGCCTTTGACGGTATCACCGGAGAAAAGAAGGCGAAAACCGAAAAATATGATGCCATTCTGTTGGATGTGATGCTCCCCGGAAAAACAGGCTTTGATGTATGCCGGGAGCTGCGCAGGAGCCTGCGGCTGCCAATCATTATGGTGACAGCCAAAAAAGAGGATATTGACAAGATTCGTGGACTGGGATTGGGGGCAGATGATTACCTGATAAAACCTTTCAGCCCTACGGAACTGGTGGCCAGGGTGAAATCCCACATCTATATCCATAACCTGCTTTCTTCTGCGGAAAAAGAGGATGAACAGCAGGAAACAGAGATTACCTACCGGAATCTGACGATCCTGCCGAAGTCCAGAAGAGTTTATCTGGATAAAAAGGAAGTCATACTGGTCAATAAAGAATTTGAACTGCTACTGTTTTTGGCGGAAAATCCCAATCTGGTATTTTCAAAGGATACCCTGTTTGACCGGGTATGGGGAATGGATTCTCTGGGGGATGCGGCTACTGTGACGGTCCATATCAACCGCCTGCGGGATAAGCTGGGGAAAATTGATGCAGAGAACCAGTTTATTGAAACAGTGTGGGGAGCGGGATACCGGTTCCGGATTGATTAAAAAAGTTGGAGGGAAAAGAAGCAATCAGGAGCATGATATGAAAAGAATAAAATTGAAATATATCGTTTATACCTTTTTCGTTTTGCTGGCAGTGGTACTTCTTACTTTTATACTGCTTTTCCAAAGGAATATTCGGACAGCCGCAAGTGTCAGGAAACTGGAGGACGGGCTGTATTCCATGGAATATAAAGGCGATTATAATCTGGACGGCTTTCTGGAGCAGGGAGGTGCATCCGATGATTTGGCGGTGGCGGAATTTGTGATACAGGATGTGTTCCATGGCTTGCTTCCCATAGATTTGAGGGGCGGTTCTTTTGGGTGCAGCACCATCTCTGCCAGGACACCGGAGGGCGATGCTTTGTTTGGAAGGAATTTTGACTGGGGAACCTGTACGGCGCTGATCGTGCAGACCAATCCGGCGAAAGGGTACGATTCTGTTTCCACCGTAAACATGGATTTCCTAAACTTGGGACTGGATATGCCGGAAGAAACACAGATGCGTCTTTTGTCAGTGGCAGCGCCTTTTGCGCCTATGGATGGGATGAATGAAAAGGGGCTGTGTGTGGCGGTTCTGATGATCCAGGACAGTCCGGGATTCCAGCAGGATACAGGGAAACCGGATCTGACTACAACAATGGCAGTACGTTTGCTGCTTGATAAGGCATCTGATGTGGAGGAAGCGTTGGAGCTGCTTTCTCAGTATGACATGCACGCATCGGCAGGAATGATGGTGCATTTTGCCATTGCTGATGCAGCCGGGCATTCTGTGGTTGTAGAGTATATTGGCAATGAAATGGTGGTAACAGAAACTCCGGTTGTCACAAACTATTACCTGTCGCCCGGTGAAAAGTACGGCATCGGAACAGAAGAATCCAAAATCCGGTATGCCATGCTGGATGATATGCTGCAGAGCGGTTTCCCATTTAGTATGGACGGGATACGGGATGCCCTTGACAGTGTGAGCAAGCACAATTTTGATTCTGATTTTGCGTCTACGGAGTGGAGCATTGTCTATAATCAGAGTACTGGGGAGGCGCACTATTACCACAGAGAAAACTATGAGAAATATTATTCCTTTATGGCAGGCAGTCCATGAGAAAGCCGGAACCGTAAAGAGAAGAAATAAACAAAAAATTATCCGCAAAAGGAAATGAAAATATTGAAGGAGGAATGGAACATGAGCGGACATATTTTAGAATTATCACAGAATGTGGAGAGGAAAAAAGTAGTTTACAGGAACCGATATGGGCTGGATATTACAGGAGAACTTTACTTTGAAAAGGGAATTTCTCTGGATCAGAAGCATCCGGCGCTGATTATCGGTGCGCCGTATGGAGGGGTGAAGGAACAGGGCTCCTGTGTGTATGGCAATGAGCTGGCACAGAAAGGATTTGTCGTGCTGACTTTTGACCAGTCCTTTATGGGAGAATCCGGGGGCTTTCCCAGAAATGTGTCGTCACCGGATATTTTTGTGGAGAATTTCAGTGCGGCGGTGGATTTCCTGGGGCTCCAGAAGTTTGTGGACAGGGAAAAAATCGGTGTAATCGGGATATGCGGTTCCGGGGGGTTTGCGCTTTCAGCGGCCCAGTGTGATACCAGAATCCGTGCAGTTGCCGTTATGAGTATGTATGACATGAATGTGGCTGTTAGGGGAAATATGGGCAGGGAAGAATTGCAGGCCGTAAAGGAGCGCTTGTCAAAGCAGCGGTGGACGGATGCAGAAAATGGGTATCCGGAGTATTTGCCGGGATTTCCGGAGCAGCCTATCGACAAGGTGCCTGAGGATATACCGGAGCCGGGGGCAGAGTGGTTCCGCTTTTATGCTTTGAAAAGAGGGCATCACCCAAATGCCAGAGGCGGATTTACCACTACAAGCGAGCTGGCGATCATGAATTTCCGGCCATTGGATTTTATTGACGAGATTTCTCCCCGTGCGATTCTGTTTGTTGTTGGAGACAGGGCGCATTCCCGATTTTTCAGTGATGCGGCTTATGAGAGGGCTTTAGAACCGAAAGAAATGCTGGTTGTGGAAGATGCAGAGCATATCGACCTATATGACCGGAGAGACCGTATTCCTTTTGACAGACTAGCAGATTTCTTTACAGTGAATATGCAGTGATAAAAAGAGGATGGCTGGATAGAGTTGGCAGAGAAAATCATATGAATTACAAGGAGGACAAGATGGCAGTAAAACAGACAGCGGGCAGAGACACACTGGGTGAATTTGCCCCGAAATTTGCGCAGTTAAACGATGATGTGTTATTTGGAGAAGTGTGGAGCAGGGAAGATAAACTCTCTTTGAGGGACCGGTCACTGGTAACGGTGGTTTCACTGATGGCTCAGGGACTGGTGGATTCTTCTTTTCAGTTCCACCTGATGAGTGCGAAAAAGAACGGGATTACCAGAACGGAAATTGCGGAAATATTGACACATGCAGCCTTTTATGCCGGATGGCCCAAGGCATGGGCGGCATTCCGGATGGCCAAAGAAATCTGGTCAGAGGAATGTTCCGAAGCGGATGCAAAATCTGCACATGCAGCTTCCATGCTGTTTCCCATAGGGCAGCCCAATGAAGCTTTTGCGCAGTATTTTATCGGACAGAGTTATCTGGCACCGGTTTCTGCTGAGCAGGTGGGCATCTTTAATGTGACCTTTGAACCTGACTGCCGTAACAACTGGCATATCCATCACGCAAAGAGCGGAGGAGGACAGATTCTGATCTGTGTCAGCGGCCGGGGATATTATCAGGAGTGGGGGAAAAAGGCACAGGAGTTATTCCCCGGCGATGTAGTAAATATTCCGGCAGGCGTAAAACACTGGCATGGAGCAGCGCCTTACAGCTGGTTCTCCCATCTGGCTGTTGAGGTTCCTGCCGAAGAAGGTTCTAACGAATGGCTGGAACCGGTGGATGACGATGCTTATAGGAGCGTATTATGCTGAAAAAGATAGCGTTATTCCTATTGTCTACCATAATATTGTTGTCCGTTTCAGGATGCGGCAATACAGACAGAAACATCCATTCGGAGAAAACAGAGAAACAGCCGGAGCAGTCTGCAGAAAATATGGAAGAATCTCTGGAAACAGATTATGCAGACAATCACAGCAATCATGAAAGTCCAGGGTTAAACCTTTCAGAACTTTCTATAAAAATCAGTTCAGATGAAAAGGAAGCGGTTTTTCAGCTTTACGATACAAAAGCGGCAGAGAAACTGTATGAGCAGCTTCCGCTTGTGCTGGATACAGAGAATTTCAGAAATGCCCAGTGGATGTTCTACCCACCAGAGAGCCTTCCTGTTACAGCTGACGAGGCTTATCATGATGGGATAAAAGGCGAACTGAGCTATTATGAACCCTGGGGAGATGTGTTCATTTTATATGAAGATTTCTATGCGGGAGATGAGATGCACCGTCTGGGCATCTGTACCTCCGGGACAGAGTACCTCGAAAGTTTTGACGGCACAGTAACGCTGGAAAAGCTGGAATCGTCAGCAGAAGATCAGGAGGAACACAGGATGGGGAAACAGATGCGCATTATGGTTGATGAACATGAGATTGTATTTGAACTCAATGACAGTGCGGCAGCAGAATCATTGTATGGGCAGTTGCCATTTCAAGTAGAAATATCTGATTACAGTGATGATGAAAAGATATTTTATCCTCCGGAGGGCCTGGAGACATCCAATACGCCTCTTGCAGATGCAAAGACGGGTACATTGGCTTATTTTGCTCCCTGGGGAGATGTGGTTATGTTCTATAAAGAGTTCGGTTCATACAATGGACTATATGAGCTGGGACAGGTAATAAGCGGAGGGGAATATATTGAAAGCATTCCGAAAGGAACATATATTTTTGAAAAATAAGAGGTTCCTTACCCAATGTCCATGCAGAAAAAAATAACATATTATTTCAGATGTAAAACACCGGTTTGGCATGAATGACAGCGATAAATCTGTTGCTCATGTAAAACCGGTATTTTTGTGCAGGCAGAAGTCTGAGTGTGCGGATGAGTAGATATGCGTCAGACTATGTTTGGTGGGCGTGGCTGTATTGGGAGTGAATTATGATTTTTTGTATAGTTATTTCCTTGTTAAATAGATAAAGTATAAGTATTTGCTATTTATATATCATCTTGTTAAGATAAATACAGAAACATAAAACAAAAAGTAATTGAGAAATCTGCAAGAATTCATTTAGAAATTGTTTATTTTTCTGTTAGAAGCATGTTATCCAGGGTGGCTATAGTTATAGTTACAGGCACAGAGAGAAAAGTGTGTAAAGAACTTCTAAGTTACACACTGAAAAATCGCAAGAGAAGCGATTCTTCTAATGATGTGCAGAAAGGAGCCGGAGTGAAAAAAATATTTTATATAGGTCTGCTTTTAGTTTTCGGCATATCGTGCCTGTTGTCAGGATGCGGAAGATATTCCGGTGAGCAGACTGAGGTAAACAGCCATAGTGAAGAAAGCCAGGAAAGCCGGACAGAGGAAGAAGGTGCAGTGAGAGAAGAAAACGGAAAAGAAAGCAGAGATGAAAATACAGTCCGGATCACTCCGACTTCTGAAATCACAGAACTGGAAACAGGGCTGTCAACCGTCCAATATGAAGGGGATTATGGCTTTGACACATTCTTAGAGCAGGGAGGCGCTGCCACTGACGCGGATGTTGCAGCATTTATCACATCGTTGCTGGCACAGGAAGTCCATATGGAAGGAAATCCTTTTGGATGCAGTACCCTGTCAGTGAAAAACCGGGACGGCGGATATCTGTTCGGAAGAAATTTTGACTGGAATGCGTGCAGAGGGTTGATTGTCAGTGCTAGGCCGGAAAATGGATACGCTTCTGTTTCAACCGTCAATATGGATTTCATCCGGGCTGGAGGACTTGACCTTTCAGAATTACCGGATCAGATGCAGGCGGTTGTTTCCCTGTATGCGCCACTGGATGGAATGAATGAAAAGGGGTTGGCGGTTTCTGTGAATATGATCCAGGACTCCGCAAGTATCAATCAGGATACGGAAAAGCCTGACATTACCACTACCACGGCAATCCGGTTATTGCTTGACAAAGCGGCCAATGTGGAAGAAGCGCTGGAGCTTTTGCGGCAATATGATTTTCACAGCTCCATGGGAATGATGGTGCATCTGGCTCTGGCAGATGCGGACGGCCGGAGCGTGGCAGTAGAATATGTGGATCATGAAATGATTGTCACCGAGACGCCGGTTGTTACCAACTTTTACCTTGCGGATGGGGAGAAGCAGGGAATCGGAACTGCCCAGTCCCATACCCGGTATGAAATCCTTACCCAGACACTGGAAGAACACAGGGAGATGACGGAGGTAGAGGTACGGGATGCACTGGACAGCGTGAGCAAAGATAATTTTGGCGAGTTTGAATCTACCGAATGGAGTATTGTGATGAATCAGGAAACAAAGGAACTGATTTATTACCACAGGGAAAATTATAAAACGGCATATGTCATTTCGGTTGAATAGGTGAGCCATGCAACAATCTTGACGAGGAGGACGAAAATGAATTACTTAAAGACTTTAACAGATTTATACAGACTGAAAAAGAATGTGAAATTAAGCGCTGATAAGATGCGTTCCCTGCAGGATGGAAAATTGCGGAAACTTCTCAGATACGCATGGGAACATTCTGTTTATTACCGGGCAGTTTTTGAGCGTGCAGGAATTACAGAAGAACAGTTGGATACGCTGCCCCTTTCCTGCTTTCCAACCATTGATAAACAGGCGCTTTTGGAACATTTTGATGAACTGGTCACAGTGCCGGATTTAAAACAGGAAAACCTGCGGGAATTTGATGCGAGGGAAGCGGCGGATCGGAAGCCTTATCGGGGAAAGTACCATGTGGTTCATTCTTCCGGCAGCACCGGAAAACCCGGATATTTTGTGTATGATGAAGATGCCTGGAATCAGATGCTTCTGGGTATCATCCGGGCGGCTCTTTGGGGAATGTCCATGCCGCAGATTTTGAGACTCCTGATGAAACGTCCCAGAATTGTCTATATAGCGGCCACAGACGGGAGATATGGAGGCGCTATGGCGGTGGGAGACGGGACCCGTGGAGTCGGCGCCAGCCAGCTCTATCTGGACATCAAAACGCCGGTCACAGAATGGATCAGCCAGCTGAAAGCGTTTAAGCCCAATATCGTTATCGGTTATCCGTCTGCTATCAAAATTCTGGCACAGCTGATGGAAAATGGGGAAGTCAGTTTGGATGTGGAAAGGGTAATCTCCTGTGGAGAACCGTTGGGAACAAACTTACGCACCTATCTGGAAAAGATATTCCGGACACAGGTGGTCAATTTCTATGGTTCCAGTGAGTCCCTGGCTCTTGGAGTGGAAACCAACCCAAAGGACGGGATGCTTCTGTTTGACGATATGAATGTCATTGAGGTGGAAAACGGAGTGATGTACCTTACCTGCCTTTATAATTATGCGCAGCCGCTGATCCGGTATCGCCTTTCTGACCGGCTGACGCTGAAAGCGCCAGAGGGAGGGGAGCTTCCGTTCACCAGAGCGGTGGGGCTTCTGGGACGGAACGAGGATGTCCTTTGGTTTGAGGACGGAAGGGGAAACAGGGAATTTCTCCATCCGCTGGCGATTGAAGGGTTCTGCATCGAAGGGCTGAAAGATTACCAGTTCCGGCAGACTACAAAAGATACTTTTGAGATGTTTGCAGAAACAGAGCATGGAGCATCAAAAGAAAGAATCAGACAGGAGATGCTGCAACAGATGAGGGAAATCCTGTCAGAGAAAAAACTGGATTTTGTGCAGTTCTATGTAAATTTTGTAAATGAAATTCTACCAGACATCCGAACAGGAAAAAAACCTTTGATCTTAAAGGGAAAGGTGGCGTAACAAATGGCAGATGCGATATTACAGGGAGAAAAGATCACCAGAGTTTTTCAACAGGGAAAGGCGGAAACAAAAGTCCTTGATGGAATTGACATCAAAATATTTGAAAAAGATTTTACCGTTATCATGGGGCCGTCAGGAGCCGGGAAATCTACGCTTTTATATAGTTTAAGCGGCATGGATCAGATAAGCGGGGGCCGCGTGCTCTACCGAGATCAGGAGATCAGCGGTCTTTCAGAAAACCGGATAGCCAGGCTTCGGGCGGAGGAATTTGGATTTGTATTCCAGCAGACCCATCTGGTCAGTAACCTGACGCTTTTGGAAAATGTGCTGGTGGCGGGATATGTGAGCAAAAAGGACAGTGCCGAAAAGGTAAAAGAAAGGGCGGCAAATCTCCTGCGGTAGATGGATGTGGAAGAGGCGAAGGACAGACTGTCCTCCCAGGTATCCGGTGGTGAGGCGCAAAGGGCGGCCATTGCCAGAGCTATGATTGGAAAGCCGGGACTTTTGTTTGCCGATGAGCCTACAGGCGCATTAAACCAGGCAAATACCCGTGAAGTTCTGGGACTTTTAACGGATTTAAACCGAAAAGGGCAGAGCATCCTGATGGTGACCCATGACCTGCAGGCAGCAGCCAGAGGGAACCGGATTCTTTATCTGGAGGATGGAAAGGTCTGCGATGAACTGGCTTTGAAGCCTTATAACGAGATGGAAGAAAAGCAGCGGGAAAGAGATGTAAGCCAGTGGCTTTCCAGGCTCAGGTGGTAGGGAGGTGCATGGTTTATGTTGGAAAATCAGATTATGATACGTGCGGGAATGAAACAGCATAAGGGTAGTTATATCGGAATTGGAATCCTTTTGTTCCTGACAGCGCTTTCCCTGACAACGGTACTGATGATTGCGCTTGTGGGAAACAGCTATATCCGGGAAGAAATGGAGAGGGCAGGTTTTGGAGATCTTACCGCATGGGCATCGGATGTGCCGGATATGGAATTCCTGCTGGAAAGTATCCGGGAACAGGAAGGGGTAGAGGGAGCGGAGGTTCAGGAACTGGTTTTTTCTGAATATGAGGCAAACGGCATGGAATCTGACAGCGAGGGGCAGATGATTCCATGGAACTCTCAAGGAAGCGAAGCTTCCTTTGGGGACAGGTATCGTTTCTTTCAGAATAATCTTTCCGGTTATGCAAAAGCTCCGGAAGAAATCAGGGAAGATGAAGTGTACGTCTCCCCTTCCATGAAATCCATGATGGATCTGGAGCCTGGTGATACAATTACCTTTCCCATTGCCAGAGGCGGGCGTAAGTTAAGCCTGACGGTGGCGGGTTATTATGAAGATCCTTTTATGGGCAGCTCCATGATTGGGATGAAAGGGTTTCTGATCGCAGGAAAGACCTATGAGCAAATCTGCTCTGTCATAGAGGAAACCGGGATGGACGCCCTGGCCAGGGACGGGGGCATGATCCATATTGAAACAAAAAGCGGCATGAACGCTTCCGAAATGAACAGGGAGCTAACAGAGAACACGCCTCTTTCCATGTATACGGAATTTATCCACAGCGCAGATACGATTGCCGGTTTCATGGCAATCCTCCAGAATGCATTTTGTGCGATCATGGCGGCTTTTGCGGTGGTTTTGCTGGGAGTTGCCATGGCGGTAATGGGACACAGCATTTCCGGACTGGTGGAGCAGGAATGGAAAAATTTTGGGATTTTAAAAACTCTTGGCTTTACAGGCAGGAAACTTTCCGGTCAGCTGCTGGTACAGTATGGGGGAGCGATGGGAGTCGGCATCATTCTGGGGATGCTTTTAGCGGTTCCAATGGCAGGGATGGTGAGCCGGATGACCGTTACCACTACGGGAGTCCTGCTCCCAGTTCGTTTTCCGCTTCTGCCCTGTGTGGGGATATTTGCAATTCTCCTGTTGGTTCCGGCTGGCTTTTGTATCCTGCGCCTTCGTAAAATTCGGAAGATTACGCCGATGGCAGCCATCCGGGGAGAATCAGATAGGGTATCCGTGTCAGGAACCACTTTTTTCCGCAATGGGCTTCGGGCAAAAGGGCTCACGTTCCATCTGGCGTTGCGGCAGGTTTTGACGGGCAGGAGGCGTTATGCGAGTGCCTGTCTGGTGGCGGCACTTCTGGTGTTCTTCGCATCCCTGGCAGGTAGGATGAACAGCTGGCTGGGGACGGACGGGAAGGGGATGATGGATGCCTTTAATCCGGCAGACCTTGACCTGGGCGTGCAGGTTATGGGAAAACTTCCTGTAGAAGAAATGGAACAGATGGTGCTTTCCTATACGGATATCATAGACAGCTATCTGTTAGCCATGCCCAGCATTTCCGTGAACGGAACAAATTATACGGCAAATGTAATCACAGAGCCGGAGCGTTTCCACATCAGCAGGGGGCAGACCAGCAGAGAGGCCGATCAGGTAGTGCTGACAGAGGCGCTGGCAGCAGACCTGGGAGCAGATGTAGGAGATTCCGTTACAATCCGTGGAAATAAAGGCAGCAGGGAGTTTACGGTTTCAGGAATCTACCACTGTGCCAACGATATGGGGGCAAATCTGGGAATGAGCAGGGAAGGGTATCTCTCCATCGGAGAGGATGACAGCCGCCTGTGGTGTTACCATTATTTCCTGGAAGACGTTTCCCAGAAACGGGCTATTACCGAGGCTTTGGAACAAGCCTATGGCGGGGACGTCCATGTCCATGAAAATTCCTGGCCTGGGCTTTTTGGAATCATATCTGCCATGCATCTGATGATTCTTGTCCTGTATGGAATGAGCGCAGTATTTATCTGTATTGTCACGGGAATGGCAGGGACAAAGATTCTGGATGCGGAGCGGAAGGATATGGGAATCTATAAATCCATCGGATGCTCTGTCCGGATGCTCCGGCTCTCCTTTGCTTTCCGCTTTGGACTGGTGGCAGCGGTTGGGGCAGTGATCGGGACGATGGCGGCTATTGGGTTCACTGACCCTGTTGTGTCTACTGTCATGCGTCTGGCCGGGATAAGCAATTTCGCATCGGGGAATACACTTGGAAGTGTTCTCCTTCCGGGTGGAATGGTAATCTTGTTATTCTTTGGGTTCGCCTGGCTGTTATCAGGCAGGCTCAGAAAGGAGGACATGAACGTGTTGACAGCGGAATCTTAAAACATGATGGAAAGAAAATCGAAATAACAGGCAATAAAAATAAAGAAAGGATGGAAACAAAAATGAAGAACAACAACTACAGGACAATTATGGTAAAAAGAGGAATGGGGATGATGGCGGCAGCGGCACTTTCGGCCATGCTTCTGGTGGGATGCGGACAGAACGGCCAGGATACCGAAAGGGCAAGAGATACGGCTGCTGAGGGCAGCAATGTTGTGGAAGATGACACGAATATTGGAAATGCCGGAGCAGAGAAGCCTTCGGAAAACCGTACCGATACAGAGGACATTGCCGGTATGGAGAATCAGTCTGGCGGGGATCAGACGGCTGAAAGCGGCAGCGCACAGTTGGAAGTCCGATTCGGAGATAACGGAGATGCTTTTATGATGACGCTTTTGGACAATGAAACTGCGGAAGCCATCGCAAGGTATGTGGGGACTTCGGACTGGAGACTTCCCATCTATGAACGTGATCCGGATGCGGACTACAGTGTGCTGCAGTATTATGATATCCCTAGCAGGTATGAGATTCCTGACCATTCGGAAACCGTGACAGAGGCAAAGGCGGGGGACGTATTTTATTCCGATCCTAACCGTATCGTATTGTTTTACCACGATGCGGAGATTTCAGCAGAATATACAAAGATCGGTACATTTGATGCAACGGAAGAATTTATAATGGCAGTGGAAGAAAACCCGGTGCTGGAAGGATGGGGCAATAAGATTATCCAGATTTCACAGCCGTAAACGGAAAACAGGAAGGAAAGGATATGGGTATTATTTCTTACTTGGAAGCGGAAGCAAAGGTAATCCGTGAAAGAGATCCTGCAATCAAAAGCAATCTGGAGATTATCCTTTATCCCGGATTCAGGGCAGTTTTGTATTATCGGCTGGCACATAAGCTGTATCTGGGAAAGCATTATTTCCTTGCAAGATGGATTTCCCAGAGGGCTGCAAGAAAAACCGGGATTGAGATTCATCCGGGTGCAGTGATTGGAAAAGGGCTTTTTATAGATCACGGAAATGGTGTGGTCATTGGCGAGACTACAGAGATTGGGGACAATGTTACCATGTATCACGGAGTTACCCTTGGAGGGGTAGGAAAAGAACAGGGAAAGCGTCATCCGACCATCAAAGATAACGTGATTATTGGCACAGGCGCTAAAATCCTGGGCAGTTTTACCGTAGGGGAAGGTGCCAGAATCGGAGCAGGAACCGTTGTACTGAAGGAGGTTCCTGCCGGTGCCACGGTGGTTGGGACACAGGGGCGCCTTGTACGGGAAGAACAGCCAACGAAGATTTATCACAGCCAGAAGGAGGAAGGGGCATGTCGATTTTTAAGGGAGCCGGCGTAGCAATCATAACGCCCTTCCATGAAGATGGGAGCATCAATTATATAGAGTTTGACAGACTGGCAGAATTCCAGATACAGAACGGATCGGATGCCATCATTGTAGCCGGAACCAGCGGGGAGGCATCCACGCTCACACATGGGGAGCAGCTGAACCTGATCCGGCACTGTGTCAGGACAGTGGCCGGAAGGCTGCCGGTGATTGCAGGAACAGGTTCAAACTGCACAAATACAGCAGTGGAGCTTTCTGTGGAGGCAGAAAAAGCGGGGGCGGATGGTATTCTGCTGGTTTCGCCTTACTATAATAAGGCAACCCAGAATGGGCTGTATCAGCATTTTAAAACGGTAGCTGAGGCTATTCAGATTCCGGTACTGCTGTATAATGTACCGGGCAGGACAGGATGTAATATTCAGCCGGAAACGATTGTCAGACTGTGCCGTGAAGTAAAAAATATTGTAGGGGTAAAGGATGCAGGAGGGAATATTTCCCAGACAGCGAGACTTTTGGCTTTGGCAGAGGGCGATGTAGACGTATATTCGGGCAATGACGACCAAATTGTGCCGGTTCTTTCTTTGGGCGGAAAGGGTGTCATTTCTGTTCTGTCCAATGTGGTGCCCAGGCAGACACACGATATCTGCCAGCTGTATTTTGAAGGAAAGACTGCTAAGAGCGCCGCACTGCAGCTGCAATCCATGGAATTGATAGAGGCTTTGTTTTGTGAAGTGAATCCCATTCCGGTAAAGAGCGCCCTGAACCTTATGGGATTTGCGGCAGGCATACCGAGAATGCCCCTTACAGAACTGGAAGAAACAAACAAAAGAAGGTTGGAGCTGGCGATGAAAGCATACGGCATCTTAGGATGAAAGATGCCAGGAGGGAGGAAACAAATGTCTGCAACTTTAAATATATATCTGGGAAGTTTTGACCTGATCAAAAAATTTGAAACTGCCATTGCAAACATGAAAGGGAAGTTTGCCTTATGTTCCGGACATTATGTGGTTGAGGCCAGATCTATTATGGGCATCCTCAGCATGGACATTTCAAGGCCATTGCAATTAAAAATTTCGGATACGACAGAAACAAATATAGAAATATTAAAGCAATACTGCATTCAGGATATGCAGGAATGAAAGGTTAAGCAGAGTCGGCAGCATGAATTTTGGGATGCCGGCTCTTATTTTGGCATGAACTAATGTAACTACTGTGTACTGATTTCCTATTCGAAAAGTGGGCCTTCATTAACCTTTATGAAATACTGGTTATAAAAGTATAATTATTTGTTATGGAAAACTATTAAGCATAAGTATTTGCTATTTTTAACCTGCTTTCTTATACTAAATCTATGGAGAAACACATTATGAATGTTTATAGTAGTTTCAAATTGAAAAGTAAGCAGGAGGATTTTATGAATACGGAAAATTTTATTTCAGCAATGAATTCTGGTGAAAAGGTGGTGCGTGGCTCAGAGGTTCTTGCATATATGGGGAAACTGAGCCAGGAGTCAATGAAAATAACAGCCCGGATAAATTGCGGCTATCATGAACCGCAGGAACTACGGGAGTTGTTTTCCCTTCTTACAGGACGGGAGATTGATGAGAGCTTCGGACTGTTTCCGCCGTTTTATACGGATTGTGGAAAAAATCTTCACATTGGAAAGCATGTTTTCATAAACGGAGGCTGCCAATTTCAGGATCAGGGCGGAATTTACATTGATGATGGGGCATTG
The DNA here is from genome assembly GCA_003669055.1 of bacterium 1XD21-70. Taxonomy (GTDB): domain Bacteria; phylum Bacillota; class Clostridia; order Lachnospirales; family Lachnospiraceae; genus Brotaphodocola. The sequence goes on along the minus strand of RAYB01000002.1, from coordinate 216,194 downwards.
ATTGGCCCGATGGTCGTTCTGGCAACTTTAAATCATGAACAGAACCCGCAACATCGAAGAGATCTTATTCCAAAGCCCATTCATATCGGAAAAAATGTATGGATTGGCGCCCATGCTACAGTATTACAGGGCGTTACGATTGGTGATGGCGCTATCGTTGCAGCCGGGGCTGTGGTAACAAAGGATGTTCCGGCTGGTGTGATTGTGGGAGGCGCACCTGCAAAAGTAATAAAACTAATCGAAACGGATTCAGAGGGAAGTTCATCTGATGAAGCCGTCTGATAAGTTGAGAAATCTGCAAGAATTCATTTAGAAATTGTTTATTTATTTGTTAGCGGCATGTTATCTGCATCCGGTATCCTTATTATAAGCCAAAGGAAAGAACGGGCAGACATAAAAAGTAAAACATTACTGAACATAATGAAGGAGGAAACATCATGAAAGCAAGAGAAATCAGACAGGAGTATTTGACAGGAGAAAGAGCATTGTTTCAGGGAGCGGATCTGAAGATCTATGACAGCATCTTTGCAGATGGAGAGTCCCCGCTGAAAGAGAGTCATGATATTGAGCTGGAGGGCTGCATGTTCAAGTGGAAGTATCCCTTTTGGTATGCAAAGAATATCACGGCCAGAAACTGTACCTGGTTTGAGATGGCCCGCGCAGGGGTGTGGTACACGGACAATATCACGGTGGAGGATGCCGTGATCGAGGCCCCGAAGAACTTCCGCCGCTGCCGCACAGTAAATCTGCGCAATGTGAACTTCCCCAATGCAGCGGAAACACTTTGGAACTGTGAGGATGTGACCTTGGAGCATGTATCGGCAAAGGGTGATTACTTTGCCATGAACAGCCGGAATATGGTGCTGCGGGATTTCCAGCTGGTGGGCAATTATTCCTTTGATGGGGTAAAGAATATGGAAATCCATAATGCCCGGATGCTTTCCAAGGATGCCTTCTGGAACAGCGAGAATGTGACCGTATACGATTCTTTCATCTCCGGCGAATATCTGGGATGGAATGCGAAGAACCTGACGCTGATTAACTGCACCATTGAGAGCCTGCAGGGAATGTGCTACATTGACAATCTGGTGATGAAGAACTGTAAGCTCCTGAACACCACGCTGGCTTTTGAGTATTCCACGGTGGATGCCGACATCACGGGAAAGATTGACAGCGTGATGAACCCTTCCGGCGGCGTGATTCGTGCAGACCGTATTGATGAACTGATTGTTGAAAAAGACAAGGTAGATCCGGCAAAGACAAAGATCATCTGCAGGAGAGAGTGGAAGGAGGCGGTATGAGCCTGCTTTTGAAAGGGATTCTGATTGGGCTGCTCTTTGGGGTGCCGGTGGGTGCTGTAGGAGCCATGACGGTACAAAGGACATGGGAGCATGGGATAAAGGCAGGACTTCTCACGGGAATGGGATCGTCCATAGCGGACTGTATCTATGCTGCAATCGGAGCTTTCGGCCTGACTATGGTTTCGGATTTCCTTTTGGAATACCAGACTGCCATCCATCTGGCAGGGGGAACCATTGTCCTGTTTATGGGAATCCGCCTGCTTTTCCGAAAAGGAGAGGCGGCCGAAATCCCGGCAGTGTCGGGAAGAGTGCGGATGTTTCTTTCTTCTTTTGCGATAGGGATTACGAATCCGGCGGCGATCCTGACCTTTCTGTTTGCCTTTTCCTGGTTTGGCATTGCGGGAGGAAGTACGTCTGAAAATGGCTGGCTGGTGGTTTTAGGCGTTTTCATTGGAACCTACCTCTGGTGGGGAGGGCTTACGGCCGCAGTGGCTCTGGCCAGAAAGAAAAAGCGGACGGACAATCTCCAGAAGATGAACCGGATTTTCGGGGCAGTTTTGAGTTTGTTTGGAATCTTTGTTTTTATACGGGCGATTCCGACATAAAATAGAAATCTGAAAAGCGAGGAGCAGATAACGGTGAAAAAATGTTGTATTTTACTTTGCCTTATGGCGGTTGTGCTTTCTTTGGCGGCATGTAGAAAGAATGATACACAGGCAAGGGCCTCGGTATCTGAAGCGGAATCTTCCGTAGCAAAAAGTACATCACAGCCTGACGCTACGGAAAGATTAGAGACTGTAGATGTATCATCCGCCGATATGGATTCCACAGAAACTGTATCAGAAACTATGACGGAGAGCGCCGGATCTGATGAAGCAGAAAGCATGACCGAATCAGCAGTTATGAGTGAGACGGAAATTATGCCGGAAACGGAGCCTGGTGAAACGGCTGGTACGGAAACAGATATTCAGAATAATACGGAGGAAAATGAAGTGACAAATATGAATGTGCAGGTTGGGGATGTGGTATTTTCAGCGACACTGGAAGAGAATGAAGCCGTGTCTGCTTTGGTGGAAATGATGAGGGAAAGTCCTGTAGTAATCCAAATGAGCGACTATTCCGGCTTTGAAAAGGTAGGTCCTCTGGGAACAAGCCTTCCCACAAGTAACAGCCAGACCACAACACAGGCCGGGGATATCGTTTTATACAATGGGAACCAGATTGTTATTTTTTACGGCTCCAATTCCTGGAGCTATACAAGACTGGGGCATATTGATAATCTGACCGGCTGGGAGGAAGCCCTGGGAAGTGGAGATGTAACTGTGACCTTTTCCTTGGAATAAGGTTGTTTGTGAGATAAACTTTGCTAGAAAACTTGGAGGGATAGTATGCTTTACGATTTTGATAAACCTGTCAACAGAAGAGATACCCATTCGATGAAATGGGATGTAAAAGAGCATGAGCTGCCTATGTGGGTGGCAGACATGGATTTCCAGACAGCACCGGAGATTCAGGCGGCAATTCAGGAAAGGGCGGCCCATGGTGTATTTGGTTATTCTGTGGTGCCGGGAGAATGGTATCAGGCTTATATGGGCTGGTGGGAGCGCAGGCATGGTTTTTCTATGGAAAAGGAGTGGCTTGTGTTCTGTACGGGAGTAGTTCCGGCCATTTCCAGTATGGTGCGCAAGCTGACAACACCAGGAGAAAATGTACTGGTTCAGACGCCGGTTTACAATATATTCTTCAATTCCACTGTGAATAACGGAAGGAATATTGTGGAAAGTCCATTGCGCTATGATGAAAGTGCCTATCAGATGGATTTTGAAGATTTGGAGCGGAAACTTTCCAATCCCCAGACCACGCTGATGATTCTGTGCAATCCCCACAATCCGGTGGGAAAAATATGGAGTAGGGAAGAACTGGGACAGGTAGGTGAGCTGTGCAGAAAATATCATGTCACTGTAATTTCAGATGAAATTCATTGTGACCTGACCAGTCCGGGCAAGGAATATATTCCCTTTGCTTCGGTTTCAGAAAACTGCAGGAATCACAGCATCACCTGCATAGCGCCTACAAAAGCCTTTAACCTGGCAGGATTACAGACAGCAGCAGTGGTCGTTCCCAATCCGAATCTGCGGCATAAGGTCTGGCGGGGACTGAATACGGATGAAGTGGCAGAACCAAATTCCTTTGCAGTGGAGGCGGCGGTGGCAGCTTTCACGAAAGGGGAGGCTTGGCTGGACGCTTTGAGAGTGTATATTCAGGAAAATAAAAATTATGTGGAGAACTTCCTGAAGAAAGAGGTTCCACAGATCAGGATGGTGCCTTCACAGGCAACATATCTTTTGTGGCTGGACTGCCAGGAAATGCAAGGATGTACCACGGAGTTTATACAATATCTGAGAGAGTATACCGGGCTGTATCTGTCGGAAGGGCAGCAGTATGGAGAAAGCGGAAGTCCGTTTATCAGAATGAATATAGCCTGTCCCAGAAGCCGGCTGGAAGATGGGATGAAACGTCTGGCAGAAGGAGTCAGGGGCTATGAGGAATGGGTTCTGGCCTCATGTTAATGTAAGAAATATAGAGATATCTATCATGAAGTTTGAGAGAAAGGAGGGGAGCGCATGACATATAAAGTATTGGCCATAGGATATGACAGAAAAGAATATGAGATTATTTGTTCGAGATTGATGAATGCTATTATAGATTTCTCCGAAACAACACAAAAGGCCCAATATCTGTTAGAAGAAAAAAGTTATGATTGGACAATTTTTCATTCGCGGGTATTAGATTCTTTGCCGTATGTTAATGTCATGCGCAGTATACGGCATATCCCTATAATTATTATTGATCCTGAAAATTTTGGTATGGAACGAATTCAATTTTTTTTAGAAAGTCTTGTTGATTTTTCGGATAAGAAGGGAGAGTCCGTAAATACTTGGTCATATTCTTTTGAACATGGAGATTTATATTTTGACAGAGATCAAAGAACAGTTTCGGTGTGTGGGAAAAGGATTGAATTAACAACGAAAGAATTTGAGTTATTGGCTTTGCTTATCTCTAATCCTAATCGGGTTTTTACTTATGAAATGATTGCAGATATTGTCTGGACAGAAAACTATGATGTTTATTTTCGTAAGATTATTACAAATCATATCAGTAGCCTTAGACAGAAACTTAGAGTAACTCAAAAAGTTCCAAATTTTATTAAAAGTGTTCATAACGTTGGATATAAATTTAATATTTGAACATAATAGTTTTGAATAGTGAAATAGTGTAAAAAAATGGCTTATACAAGGCGGTGATTTGGTATATGTCCGATATAATTTTCCTCAATTAAGAGGTTGATATCGGATAGCAATTCTGGTTCTCCTCATTTGGGAGGACATATGAATACCGCAATATGTACAGTCCTAAGAGGATGTAACTTAGTAAAAATAGTGTGCGTCGTAGTCCATGAAAAAAGGATTACGGCGCTTTTTCTTTCGACATTATTCACGATTATTCAACATCACTTTGTTAACAATACAGGAGAACGATTATTTTGCGCACCTGAATTTTTTCGGGTGCGCATTATTTTTTTGAAATGCAGGGGGAGCCTAGTTGTTTTTCGCTGTCGCTCCCCTCCCTCTGATTTCGATTTTGCCAGTCAACTAAAAATCGAGATTGGAGGATTACACATGAAGAAAATCAATCTGCGGGATTATTACCCGTTTTATGCAAAGGACATAGTTGTTGAGGTGTCGGAGGAAATCGCATTGCTGCTCCGGGAGTATGAACTTCTGGAAGAAGCATACCGAATCCGTACATACCGTTACAAGGCTTTTTATTCTTTGGATTATGCTGGAGGCATTGAAAGGGATATGGCAGCTTTGGATCAGAAAAATCCCTGTGATCTTGTAGAGCAGCTTTATGACAGGGAACAGCTTTATAAAGCCCTTGCCTCTCTGCCGGAAAAACAGCGCAACCGGATTTATGCGCATTATTTTCTTGGCATGAGCAAGAGCGCCATTGCCAGGGCGGAGGGAATCAATGAGAGCAATGTGAGGAAATCCATTGAACACGGTTTGAGCAACCTTCAAAAAGTTTTAGAAGAAATTTTTTGATTCAGACGGCGAAATTGCCCTGAAAATGTACGGAATAGTAAGAAGGGCATTTCCGGCAGGACAAGCCGGGGGTGAGGCAGCAGGGCGCAGGCTCTGGGCCACCCCAAAGAGTGACTAATATCTGCTCTGCCCTCTGCGGCACCTTGACAATTTCATACACATTGCTATGGGTACTTCATTCTGTGTTCCGAGCGGAGGATGGGGCGGCGCAAAGACAGACAGCCTGGGGAGGTGATGAATAAAGGCTGTCCGAGCGGTCCACGTTTCCACCTATCCGGCTGTGGCAGGCCGGACGCGATGACGGCGCAGATCATAATGGTACTTTCTCACGACCCCTCACAGACTGGAAGGGGAGTCCCTGCAGTGTTTGCTTGCTCTGGCAAAGCGGCGGCACAGGCGGGGCTATGATGCGGTGAAGCTGGCCGCAGCCTGTAGCAATCCCTTCCTATATAATATAAAAGTGTATGGGATCTGCCGGGGAGCGTGACAAATACGGCGGACAGAATCGAGATCAGATACAATGGGCCGGGTCTGTGACTGTAAGAGCGCAGGCCCGACTTATTCATGTGACCTTGATAAAGACATTAGGAACGGGAAGGAGGTTTTTCTTTGGAGAGTAAAAGGACAGACAGGAATCCTGTCATGCGGTTACATATCAACAGCTCGGCGGTCACGATTATGTTCAGCGGGAGCGAGGGTACAGATGTGAAAAATAAGGTCAGGGACATTCTCACGGAGGCATATGAGGAACGCTTCCAGAAAGAGTTCATGCCATGCGGCCAGGCACTATGAAAACAGAAGGATTGCGGTGCTTTTCCTCAAAAGACGCGTTGCCGTCAGGGGCATTTCACGGTATAATATAAGTACCGGGAGAGGTATTGTCCCGGCTGCACATTGACAAGCGAATAAGGAATAGCAGCGTGATTCCGTACAAAAAGAATGTACGGAGGTAGCGTAATGAAACGGGTTTATTGTCTTTATAGAGTATCGACCAAAAAGCAGGTAGACAAGAACGATAAAAATGAGAACGACATCCCCATGCAGAAAACAGCGTGCCGTGATTTTGCCAGCAGCCAGCAGGACTGGACGATCCTGAAAGAGTTTTCCGAAAAAGGGATTTCCGGCTATAAGGTGTCGGCGGATGACAGGGACGCCATCCAGGAACTGAAAGAGGCGGCCCTGAATAACGAGTTTGACATCCTTCTGGTATTTATGTTCGACAGGATCGGGAGGATTGACGACGAGACGCCTTTCGTGGTGGAATGGTTCGCCAAGCACGGCGTTGAGGTGTGGAGCACCCAGGAGGGGCAGCAGTGCTTCAACAACCATGTGGACAAGCTGATGAATTATCTCCGGTTCTGGCAGGCATCCGGCGAGAGTGAAAAGACTTCCATCCGGATCAAGAGCAAGATGCAGCAGATGACCCTTGACGGGTTATACACCGGCGGACCGGTCAAGTTCGGATACCGCCTGGCGGACAGCGGGCTTGTGAACCGGAAGGGCGCAAAAGTCAAGAAGTATGAGATCGACCCGGCGGACAGCGAAGTACTCCGCATGATCGACGAAATGACGATCCATAAGGGGTACGGCTCTTACAGGATGGCGGACTTCCTTAATAAAAAGGGGTACAAGCCCAGCGGCGGGGGAAAGTTCACAAGCATTAAAGTAATCCGTATCCTTCGGGATTCCTTCTATTGCGGGAGGCTGGAGGACGGCTCAACTTCCTCGCAGTTGGAGGCGCTGCGGCTTCGCAGTGATGATACATACGACCAGATTCTTTACATCCTGGAGCAGAGGCAGAACAAGAATGAGGAAAAGCGCCATATCGCTTTGCAGACCAAAGGGCAGGCAATGCTTTCAGGGAATGTGTTCTGCGCCCATTGTGGAGGGCGGCTGACGACCATCCGGTACCGCGACAGTTATACGAGGGCAGACGGTACGGAGTATTTCGTGGACCAGATCAAGTATTCCTGTTACCATAAGAGCCGTAAGCTCTGCAAGTGCGACGGGCAGACGACCTATCAGGCAGACAGGGTGGACGAGACCATCCGGCAGATCATTCGAAAAATCTTTAGCTGCATGGATGGGGCGCCGGAGGAAGAAAAGCTGCAGGCAATGTTCAAGCGGCAGATGGCCGGGAACAGGGCCACGCAGAAGAAGCTGGATCTGGAGATTAACAAGAATAAGGAGCAGCTCACGAAGCTGCAGCTTGAAATCGCAAAGACGCTGACAGGCGACAGCATTTATTCCCCGGAAGATCTGTCCCAGGCGATCCAGACCATCAAGTCACGGGTCACCGAGGCGGAGGCAAAGCTCACGGAGCTTCGGGAGGAAGAAGTCAGGAAGAAACAGGGGATCGACCTGATCACCCCGACCTACAACCAGTTCAAGTCCTGGGCGGAGGAATTTGACACGGCCACACTGGAGCAGAAAAAAATGATTGCTTGTCACTTGTTCAAGCGTATCGAGGTCGGGAGGGACTACAAAATCTCTGTTGAGCTCAATATGTCATACCAGCAGTTCTGCTCCGAATGGGGCGACGGCAGCATTTTGGTCACGGAGGCCATCTGATAAAGGGTGGCCGGCTGATGTGCCCTATCATTGAAAAAAGACGGATCATGTTTCATTACGGTTATTTATGTACAGCGTTATAAAAGAGTAAAAAGTATAAAAAGAATTTCAAAAACATAAATTTCCCTCTTGCCAAATGAGAGAAGTTGTGTTAATATACTATTCGTTAGGTCACCAGTCAGATGGTAGCCGAACAGAGTGAAAAGTATAGCCTCGATTGTAATTTGGACATAACACTCTATCAAAGAGATTTTACGGTATGTAACCGTATCAATGGTAGAGCACGCGGCTGTTAACCGCGCTGTCGTAGGTTCAAGTCCTACTCGGGGAGTTTTGCAGAAGTGGCGGAATTGGCAGACGCGCACGGTTCAGGTCCGTGTGGTAGCAATACCTTGTGGGTTCGACTCCCATCTTCTGCACGGAAAGTGAGGGGCAGTGGTTCCTCACTTTTTTTGTTGTGTGTAACGGTTCCCAAATATTTTTGCATTAATCCTGAATATATCAACAGTTATAAATTTTGAAAAAATATTCGACAAAAACCTTGAGAAAACGGTTGACAAATGAGCGGGAGATGGTTATAATATGGTTGTTGCCTCAAGAGATTGAGGAAATGGTTCGCAGAAGTGGCGGAATTGGCAGACGCGCACGGTTCAGGTCCGTGTGGTAGCAATACCTTGTGGGTTCGACTCCCATCTTCTGCACGACAAGGCGCAAGGCTGAATGGTTAAAGTTCGGCCTTGCGTTATTTTTATACAATAGGAAAATGCATTCCATAGAATTGCATGCTTCACAGGAGCCATGCCGGAGTTTGCCATATGCCGGAGTTTGTCATGCCCCGGCATGCCAGGATGTATTTTGCCGGACGGCAGAGAAAGGAAAGGGAAAGATGGGTCAGTGGGAAGTTCCCGGGTTTTTGCAGGAAAAGCTAAAAGGGCAGTACGGGCAGGAACTGGCAGGGAGGATTTTGGAGGGTTATAGACAGGAACGGCCGGTTACGCTTCGCGCCAATACGCTGAAGGCGGACGCGGCATCGGTTCGGAAGCGGTTGGAGGAGGCGGGGATCTTGTGCCAAGAGGTACCGTGGAGCAGGGAAGCGCTGGTGATAACGAATGCCAGGGAGCCCGAACTGCAAAAGCTGGAACTTTATGGGGAGGGTGGGATTTACCTGCAAAGCCTTTCTTCGATGCTGCCGCCCTTGGTTCTTGGCCCGAAGGCGGGGGAAAGCATCCTCGACATGGCGGCGGCGCCAGGGGGAAAGACAACGCAGATGGCTGCGCTGTCCGGGAATATGGCATCTATCACGGCGTGCGAAAAAAACCAGATCCGTGCAAAGAGGCTGCAATATAACCTCGACCGGCAGGGGGCTTCGAGGGTCTGTGTGATGGTGGCGGATGCCAGGAAACTGGATGATTTTTTCTCTTTTGACAAGGTGCTTTTGGATGCGCCCTGTACGGGGAGCGGAACCTTGGATATCTGCAGGAAGGGCGGCAAGGGGCAGCTGGACGGAGATATTTTAAGGCGGTCCGCAAAAGTGCAGGAAGAACTTTTGGCAAAGGCGCTCAAGCACTTAAAGCCAGGGCACGAGATGGTGTATTCTACCTGTTCCGTCCTGGCAGAGGAAAATGAACAGGTGGTAAAGAAGGCCATGAAAAAGGCAGGGGCAAAGGTTCTGCCTATAAACACAGGGCAGTTCCCGGGGATTTTTTTGCTGCCGACAGAACTGGAGGGAACCATGTGCGTCTGCCCGGATGGCTTGTATGAAGGCTTTTTTGTGGCCAGGCTGCAAAAGCCCTGATGCTGTCGGCATTTTGGCGGCATTGCACAATTGTGGCAAAACCCCTGGAAATTAAAAGAAAATTGGTATATAATAATGGCGGCTGAGGGAATATCCCATCGGTGGGCGGCATAGGGCTGCCAAACAATAACACGTTCTAATTAACACGTTCTGAATCTGGAGGAAGCGATGCTGACATTGGAGAATGTGTCCTTTGAGGTACAGGAAGAAAAAGGACAAAAAGAAATCATAAGAAACATGGACTTAACGATTGGTGACCATAAATTTGTGGTAATCACAGGCCCTAACGGAGGAGGGAAATCCACCCTGGCCAAGCTGATTGCCGGGATTGAGAGACCGACAGAGGGCAGGATTTATTTGGATGGGACGGATATCACGGACCTTAGCATTACAGAGCGGGCGAACCTGGGGATCAGTTTTGCTTTCCAGCAGCCGGTGCGCTTTAAGGGGATCCAGGTCCTGGATCTGATCCGCCTGGCGGCGAAAAAGAACTTAAGTGCGGCGGATGCCTGCCAATACCTGTCGGAGGTGGGACTTTGTGCCAAGGATTATATCAACCGGGAGGTGAACGCCAGCCTTTCCGGAGGTGAACTCAAGAGGATTGAGATAGCTACGGTGCTGGCCAGAAACACCCATATGTCGGTGTTTGACGAGCCGGAGGCGGGGATTGACCTGTGGAGTTTCCAGAACCTGATCCAGGTGTTTGAACGGATGCGGGAGAGCACGGACGGATCTATTCTGATTATTTCCCATCAGGAGAGGATTTTGAATATTGCAGATGAGATTGTAGTGATTGCGGACGGGCAGATAACCAGGCAAGGAGCCAAGGACGAAGTGCTTCCGGATCTTTTGGGGACCACGTCGGCGGTCGATGCCTGCGCGAAATTTTATCAGGGAGGGGACAGGAGATGACAGACCAGGTTCAGGAGAGGATTTTAGAGGAGGTAGCCGACCTCCATGGAGTGCCGGAAGGGGCTTACAATATCCGTGCCAACGGACAGATGGCAGGGCGGAATACGACAGCTAATATTGATATCATATCCAAGACGGATGTCAGCGGCATCGATATACGGATCCGCCCGGGGACGAAGCATGAGAGCGTGCATATCCCGGTGGTGCTTAGCCGGAGCGGGTTAAAAGATATGGTCTACAATGATTTTTATATTGGTGAGGACAGCGATGTGGTGATTGTGGCGGGCTGCGGCATCCACAATTGCGGAGACCAGGATTCCCAGCATGACGGGATCCACCGGTTTTATGTGGGGAAGAATGCAAAGGTAAAATATGTGGAGAAGCACTATGGGGAAGGGGACGGTGAGGGGAAACGGATCCTGAACCCGGTTACGGAGGTCTACATGGAGGAAGGGAGTTCCATGGAGATGGAGATGGTGCAGATCAAAGGGGTGGATTCCACGGACCGCAAGACTAAGGCAGAACTGGCGGCAGGGGCGAAGCTTGTGGTAAGGGAACGTTTGATGACCCATGGCAGCCAGTATGCAGTCAGTGATTATGTGGTGGATTTAAACGGTGCCGGTGCCAGCGCGGATGTAGTGTCCCGGTCGGTGGCAAAGGACGGTTCTTACCAGAAATTTGATTCCCGGCTGGTAGGGAACGCCCCCTGCACCGGCCATACGGAATGCGATGCGATTATTATGGGAGATGCCAGGATCCTTGCCATTCCGCAGCTGGAGGCAAACAATATCGATGCGGCGCTGATCCATGAGGCGGCGATCGGGAAGATTGCCGGGGAACAGATTGTAAAGCTGATGACGCTTGGCCTGACGGAGGAGGAAGCCCAAGCACAGATTATCAACGGGTTTTTGAAATGAACGGACACCGGCCGCCCGGTTGGGCGGGGTGCGGCAGATAGGGATCAATATCCCGGCAGGGACATCGGAAACGGTGTGCCTTGCCGGGATATTTGCTGCCAGAAGGTATGTAAAATGCTGTTTTGCCGCTTACAGGCCGGAAGGATCCGTAAAATCCTGGTTCTCCTGGGCGTTAGGGGTGCCTGCGTCTTGCTGCGGCGGCAGGCTCTCCTGGGCAGGGATCTGAAGGCCGGAGAAGTTTAAGTTGCGGTTCACCTTGGCGTCGTAAGTCTGGGCCTTTAAAATTTCCCTAAAGTCCACGCCGGTAGCTTCGGACATGGTGTCAAAGACCTGCTGCATAACTGTGGCGGCATTTCCGGATATCTGGCTGACGCCGGAACCGGAATCACTGCCTCCCCCATAGATATTGACTTTGCTGATGCTAGAGAGCGGCTTGGCGATCTCGGCAGCCATCTGGGGCATGATGCTAAGGAGCATCTCCAGGATCGCTGCATTGTCGTACTTGGAATAGGCCTCGGCCTTCTTCTCCATACCTTCGGCTTCTGCCAGCGCCTTTGCCTGGATGGAAGCGGCTTCCGCCTCGCCCTTGGCACGGATGCCGGTAGCTTCCTGTTCGGCGGCAAAGCGGGCAGCCTCTGCCTTCGCCTTCAAAGCATCCGCCTCTGCCATAGCTTTGGCTTTCATGGCATCTGCTTCCGCCTGTGCTTTGGCCTTCATGGCCTCGGCCTCTTTTTCCTGCTCGTATTTCTTGGCTTCGGCCTCCCTCTGGCGCTTGGCTAAAGTAGCGGCGGCCTCCTGCTCGACTTTATAGCGCTCGGCATCGGCCTTTTTGTTGATCTCGGCTTCCAAAAACTGCTGCTGGATAGCAACCTGCTGCTTCCTCAATTCCGCCTCGCGCTCAGCCTTGGCAATCTGGGCATTGACCGTGGCGGTCTGGATGGTTTTCTGCTGTTCCTGCTTCTGGATCTCGTAGGCGGCATCTGCCTCCGCTTTCTTGGTGTCGGCATTTTTCTGGAGCTCAGACTTTTTGATGGCCAGTTCGTTGTTCTTCTGGGCGATCTCTGTCTGGGCGATGACACGGGCATCGTTGGCAGACTTGTCAGCCTCGGCCTGTGCGATAGCGATATCGCGGTCAGCCTGTGCTTTGGCGATGGCGGCGTCTTTCTTGATCCGGGAGGTGTTGTCTGCGCCTAAGTCTTTGATCAGCCCGTTCTCGTCGGTCACATTCTGGATGTTGCAGGAAAGGATCTCGATCCCCAGCTTATCCATATCCTTGGAGGCCTTGGACATGACCTGGTCGGAGAAGGAATCCCGGTCGGTGTTGATCTCCTTTAAGGAAAGGGTGCCAATGATCTCACGCATATTGCCCTGCAAAGAGTCCTGGAGATCCAAGGTGATGTCCGTGGCCTTTTTGTTCAGGAAGTTCTTGGCGGCCAGCTTAATGCCCTCTGGCGAGGGGGAGATCCGGACCTTTGCCACGGCATCCACGTTGACATTGATGAAATCATTGGTGGGTACAGATTGCTCGGTCTTGATATCCACGGTCATCTGCCCTAAGTACAGGCGGTCTAAACGTTCCAGGTAGGGGATCTTGATGCCTGCCCGGCCTACTAAGACACGGGAATCTTTTTTAAGGCCGGAGATGATGTACGCCTGGTCCGGCGGGGCTTTTACGTATCCGCTGAATAATATCAGCAGGAGGAGGACAACGATGGCGCCGACGGCCAGGATGGACATGGAAGAACCAAATAAGAAGCTTAACATAGATTTCTCCTTTCGCGTGAAAGTGCTTGTATAGATTATTCAAATTATAATATATTTTATCGCCAATTATGATATATTGCAATAGAGTTTTGCGAAATTTAAGTAAATTTACGATTTTGTGTCAAAATCTAGCAGATAAGCAGAAGGAAAAAGGAAAATAAATTTGTTTAATTAGTGATAAAAACTTAAATTATTCAAATAATTATATACAAATTATTCATTAACAAAAAACAATAAATTTTTTAGAAAAAAGTATTGACAAATAGAAGGATGTCTGGTATGATAAGTACAACAAAACAAGAGAGAAACAAAAGAGAGGACGAGAAAAGTCCTCATAAGAGAAATCCCAAGGTAAGGGAAATCTCAAAAATCTAAGCAAAGGAGGTACGGGCCACCGAAGACGTAAATTTCGTTTCTGCTGTCTGATTAGAGAAGCAGGGACACAGGACAACGAATCTGCGAGGCAAGACGCCAAAAAGGCGAGAAATATCCAGAACAGACATTATCAAGAACTGAAAAGGATCGGTTCCGTTATATGACGAGAAAGTATAGTGGGGACGATGGATTCCAGAACCGGATAATACAGAATAAGAAAAGCAAGATGGAAGAATATCCGAAGGGCGTGGCTGCCGGAGCAGAGGGAACAACTTCATATAGAAAAAGTACATAAGGATATGTACAAAAAAGCAGCAGGAAGATTCCAAGGGGAAGAGGAGCCTGTTGCAGGAAAAAAGAGAAAAGAGAGGTACAATCCAGTGGACAACATGCATTAAAGCCGGATATCAACAGGGAAATAATTGTTGGTATCCGGCTTTCTCGGCGGTTGGGGGAATGTCCATCCAAGCAAATGTTCCGTTATAACCCGGAGAGGTCAAAGGGCGGCGTATATTCTTCTGCGGCGCTGCTTTTTTTCTGCATAAATCCCTGTTCCAGCCCAAGCCCGATAGCGGCCTTTACTACTTTCTGGTATTCGTAGGAAGTGACGCGCCGGTTCAGATTGGGGTATAGGCGGCTGTTGTAAAAAGGGGTATATTGGCTTAGCAGGCTGATGAGGTACTGCCCTTTGGGAAGGGATCCGGCCATCCAGCAAAGCAGGCGGATGGAATCTTCTTTATGTCCGGGCAGAACCAGGTGCCGGATGATGACGCCCCGGTCCATAATGGGGATGCCGCCCTCATTGTGGAAGACAGGGGCTCCTGCCTGGGCAACCATCATAGAGACGGCCTGTGAGGCAACCTCAAAATAGTCGCCGGCACAAGAATAGCGTTCGGACAAGGCGGGGTCATAGTATTTTAGGTCCGGCAGCCAGATGTCCACATAGCCTTTTAACGCCCGGACTACCTCCGGGCGTTCATATCCGCCGCAATTATAAACGATGGGAAGGGAAAGCCGGTGGCGGACTTTGTCAAGGGCAGGGAGGATCTGCGGCAGGTACTGCGTGGCGGTGACCAGGTTGATGTTATGGGCGCCCTCATCCTGGAGCCGGAGGAAGATATCCGCTAACCGGGCGGAGGTCAGTTCCTTTCCATGGTTTCCCTGGCTGATGGCGTGGTTCTGGCAAAAACAGCAGCGCAGGGTGCAGCCGCAAAAGAACACGGCGCCGCTGCCTCTTGGCCCGCTGATGCAGGGCTCCTCCCAATGGTGCAGCGCGGCGCGTGCCGCCTTCATCTGGCCGGTGCACCCGCAAAAGCCTGTGCTTTTGGTGCGGTCCACACGGCATTTCCTCGGGCAGAGCTGGCAAGCCTCCAGGGAAGAATTCAAAATATCCGTCAATGGATTCACGGGAGTTCCTCCTCTTTATAAGTATGCATTTTCGGAATCTTTCCTGCCCCTGCTTTGGTGGCTGCTTTTCTGCCATATGCACATGAATTTAACCAACATATGTTCTGCATACGCCTCATAAATTAATGCGCGTCTGACAACAGATCATCTCACAAAATCAGGGGATGATACCAACGTAACATATTTTTTTCATAATGGCAAGAAAAGGAACTTGAAAAACCCCATTATCTGTTGTATAATCATTTTCATAAGAGAGCGGGATGTAATTCCTGGGAATGCTCGACAACCTTACCAATTTTGAACCTACATCTGTGACATAGGGATTCCAATATTTGTGAGTGGATGTCAGGCCTCCGGTGAGTGGAAGGCAGAAGCTTACGTGAGGTTGCCCACCTAGCAACGGCTAGGAGTCAATAAGTAAGACCGGCATTTCTGGGATTACAAAAGATGAAAGCAGCGAGAAATCGCTGCTTTATCTTTTTGCCAATCTGTGGTAATCTATAGGCATGCCTGGGAATAATAAAGGCAGGGGCAGATTGGAAAAAAGGAAAGGAGCAGTTATGAAGCATGAGAAATACCAAAGGTATATTTATTGGGGCGTGACGGCATTTGTCGTATTGGCGCTGCTGATCGGCCTTATTTTTTTCATTATAAAGATAGAGCAGGTGATGGGGGCGGCCCGCGTGTTTTTCCGTATCCTGGCACCGATTACCTATGGCGCGGTGATGGCTTATTTGCTGGCGCCGATTTATAACCACGTAAAGGCTGCGGTTTCGGCAGGCATGGGAAAAACCTCTGCTTCTGCAAAGGCTGTGGAGTCTCTGGCCGTGTTTGCGGCTACGCTGGCAAGCGTGTCGGTGCTGGTTGCGGTGGTGACGGGGCTGACGCTGATGCTGCTGCCGCAGCTGTGGGAAAGTGTGAAAGGGGTTATCGAAGCGCTTCCGACCAGCATATATAACCTGCAGGTATGGCTGGAGCGGGTGCTGGAGGACAACCCGGACCTGGAAGCGATCGTGATGGAATATTACGGCATGGCAGTTTCGCAGCTGCAAGGCTGGCTGAGCAGTGATGTCATCCCGAATATGGACAAGATATATGGTTTTATCAGCGGTTTGTCAAGCGGCATTTTCAGCATGATTAATGCCTTGAAAAACCTGCTGATTGGGGTCATTGTGATGGTATACCTGCTGAATATGAAAGAAAAGCTGCTGACCCAGGTGAAAATGATCCTTTACGGCGTATTTCCGCTAAAGATTGCGAATAAAGTATTGGAAGAGGGCAGGTATGTACACAAGGTATTTGGCGGTTTTATTATTGGGAAGCTTTTAGACTCCCTGATTATCGGCATATTGTGCTTTGTGCTGCTGAATTTTATGAAGATGCCATATGTGCTGCTGGTGAGCGTGATCGTGGGCGTGACGAATGTGATCCCCTTTTTCGGCCCGTTTATCGGAGCCATACCCAGTGCGTTTCTGATCCTTTTGGCCAGCCCTGTAAAGTGCTTTTGGTTTTTGGGCTTTATCCTGCTGCTGCAGCAATTTGACGGCAATATTTTGGGGCCGAAGATCCTGGGGGATTCTACAGGCCTGTCGAGTTTTTGGGTATTGTTTTCGATCCTGCTGTTTGGCGGGCTGTTTGGTTTTGTGGGCATGATTATCGGGGTGCCTACATTTGCGGTATTTTATAAGCTTGTGCGGGAACTTATCACATGGCTCCTGGAAAAGAAGCGGCTTTCCGCAGACATCGGGCAATATGGAAAGCTGGATTATATCGATGAGGAGAATAGGACTTACGTTGAAAAATAGAAAGCATCTGATCAGGAAGAGGGCATTGGTCGGCTGGGTGATAGCAGTCCCTTTGTTCGTGGCTTTGCTGGTGGCAGTCATACTGCGCCATGACCAGGACGGGGAAGGGATTTCGCGGGCATTGGCAGTAAAATCCGTGGTGATGGCCTTGCAGGACCCGGAGGGGTTTGCACAGTGGCAGGAGACCTACAAGGCCTCCCGCTTCCCGGCGAAAGACTTGGATGGATGGTATGTCCCTTATATGGATTATTTATATGAAAACGGTTTCTTGTCGGAGGAGGAGACTCCGGCGACAAAAGAGGCGGCGCAGGGGAAGCTGACCTACCAGGAGGCGGCACGGATTGCGGGTGCGTTATCGCCGGAATTGGGGAAGCGGGTATCCGTGACGAAAAAGAACCGGGAAAAACCATACCCGGAAGAAATGTGGTGGCTGCTTTACGATTCCCTGCTCCGGCTCCAGGAGGTGTCCGGGAAGGTGGAGCGGGGGAATATCTGTATTTACGGCACCCTTGACAATGTGCCGGGAACCCCTTCTTGGGTAGCGCATACGAACCGGGGGGAGATGGGGTTTGCGGGGCTGGCATTGGATGCATATATTGACCATGAACTTGAGGTGTATATGCGGGGCAGCGAGATTATCCATGTGCTCGAAGACAAAGGGCAGGAGGTGACATACCGCAATGTATGGATGCTTGACGGGGATGAGGAGGAACTTGAGGTTTATGTAGGGGACATTAAACGGCGGATCCCCTTTGCCAAAAAGTCGAAAAAGACGGAGGCGTACTTACATAATCTTGCGGATATCCAGCTGGTGAATGGCAAGATAACCAAGGTTCTGGTGAAAAAGGAACGTTTTTCGGGGAAGCTTCTATCTGTCCGGGAGGGAGCCGTAGAGATTGAGGGCTATGGGGTGGTTCCCTTAGACGAGGAGTATAAGATTTTAAAGACATATGGGGGATTGGAGCGGATGGAGCCGGAGGATCTGCTGATCGGCTATGACATCCAGGAATTTGTAGCCGCCGGAGGCAAGATCTGTGCGGTGCTGGCTGTGCGGGAGTTTGATGCCGGGATGATCCGGGTGCTCTTGATGACCGAAGGGTTTAAAGGGATTCACCACGGCCAGGTGACGCTGGCCGGGGACGGCCCTCTTACCGTGTCCTGGAAAGACCAGGTGCTTGAGGTCAAGGCAGGGGAGGAGTTTACTATCCTGCCGGGAGACGGGCGGCTTGCAGACGGGCGGATGGTCGTGACGGCTGCCGATGGCGGTGAGATCCGGGTCTGTTCCCTTAAGCGGGGGGAGGTCCAGCCGTCTTACGGGGGGAGGCTGGAAGTGGTGGATTCCGGGGAGGGCCTCGTCCTGGTCAATGAACTGTACCTGGAGGACTACCTGAAAAAGGTGATTCCCAGCGAGATGCCGCCGTCTTATGAGAAAGAGGCGCTGAAAGCGCAGGCGGTCTGCGCCAGGACTTATGCCTATATGCAGATCAAGAGCAATACTTACAGCCAGTACGGGGCCCATGTGGACGACAGCACAAATTTCCAGGTTTACAATAATGTGGCCGGGGATGCGAATACGGCGGCGGCAGTGGATGAGACGTATGGGAAAATGCTGCTGTATGAAGGGCAGCCGGTCACTACCTATTATTTTTCCACCTCCTGTGGAACCACGGCGGACAGCAGTGTGTGGGGGAGCGACCCGGGGCTTACCCCTTATTTGAAAGGGGTGACGCTGCAGCCGGGGCGGAGGGCTTTGGAGTTTGGTTCCAATGATGAGTTTGCGGCCTTTATCAAGCGGATGGACTACCCGGCGTACGATTCGTCGTTTCCGTTCTACCGCTGGAACGTGACGACCAGGGCAGACATCCTCACTGCGAATATCGGCGGTGTGGGGACGGTGGAATCTTTGCGGGTCACCGAGAGGGGGTCCGGCGGAGTGGCGCAGGTTTTGACAGTCAAGGGGAGCGACGGCGAGAGGACGATATCAGGACAGGAGAAGATCCGGTCGGTGCTGGGGGATGCGAGCCTGACGATCCACCGCAAGGACGGCGGCACGACGACCGGCTGGAGTTCCCTGCCCAGCGGCTTTTTGAGTATTGAGGCGGCAGGCATGGACAGCGATGGGGTGGCGCTTTTTAAGATTTATGGCGGCGGCTACGGGCACGGGGTCGGGATGAGCCAGAACGGAGCCCAGGGCATGGCAAAAGAGGGGATGGGGTACGAGGAGATCCTGAAGTTTTTTTATGACGGGGTGTCCGTGGAGACGTACAAGGCATCTGGATAAAAGCACGAACGAAGAACGAGGAGGATTATTGGCATGTCTTTAAAAAATATAATTGTCGGCCAGTCGGGCGGACCCACGGCAGTGATCAACGCAAGCCTGTGCGGAGTGGTCCGCGAGAGCCTTTCCAGGAAGGGTGATATCGGAAAGGTCTATGGGATGATCCATGGGGTAGAAGGCTTTTTGGAAGGGCGGTATATGGATCTGGGGGAAGAACTGGGCAGCAAGGAATTGGATTTGCTCCGTGTGACCCCGGCTGCCTACCTGGGTTCCTGCCGCTATAAGCTGCCGGAAGATATGTCCTCGGAGGTTTACCCGCAGCTGTTTGCCAAATTGGAGGAGATGGATATCGGGTATTTTTTCTATATCGGGGGCAATGATTCCATGGACACGGTCAGCAAGCTGTCCCGGTATGGGAAGCAGAACCAAAGCCGGATACGGTTTGTGGGGATACCAAAGACAATAGATAATGACCTGGTCCTTACGGACCATACGCCTGGGTTCGGGAGCGCCGCCAGGTATGCAGCTTCCGCTGTGCGGGAAATCGTGCTGGATTCTTCCGTATACCAGCAAAAGTCGGTGACCATTATTGAACTGATGGGGCGGCATACCGGATGGCTGACAGCGGCCTCGGTGCTGGCCAGAAAATATAAGGGGGATAACCCGGCCTTGGTTTACCTGCCGGAGCATCCGTTCTCCATGGAAGGGTTTGCAAGGGATGTGGAACGGGAACTGGGCAGGAGGCGCAGTGTGGTGGTTTGCGTGTCGGAAGGGATTGCAGATAAGGAAGGCAGGTTTATCTGTGAGTACGGACAAAGGGATCTGTTGTCCTGTATGGGCAAGGAGGCCTTGGCAGATCCTGGCGCAGGCGGGGAGGCAGGCCTGGACCAATTTGGGCACAAGATGCTGGCCGGATGCGGCAAAGTCCTGGAACGGTTCATAAAGGAGAATTTTGGCGTCAAAGTCCGGTCAGTGGAACTGAATGTAGGGCAGCGCTGCTGCGGGATGCTGGCCTCCCTGACGGATGTGCAGGAGGCCGAGAAGGCCGGGCGTGCCGGGGTGGATTTTGCCTTGAAGGGGGAAAACGGCGTGATGGTGGCTTTTTCCCGGAAAGGGAACGGAGAATTTTATGAATTGGAATATAGTGCCGTGGATGTAGGCAAGGTCTGCAACCGGGAAAAGAAAGTGCCAAAGACGTGGATCCTGGAGGGAGGCAATGACGTGGGGGAGGAATATGCAGAGTATGCATTGCCGCTGATCCAGGGGGCGGTTTCCCCGCCTATGGAGGATGGCATTCCCAGGTACCTGTACCGAAAACAAATTTTTCCGGATGGTGTATAATTCGGCAGATTGTGGCCATACTTAACAATGTATCGATGCTCTTTCAATAAAAGAGTAGAAATACTTATCCTCCCCTTTTTGGTACCCTGTCCGTTGCATCTGATGCAGCGGGCAGGGTATTTTTAAGAAAATTTTCAGGTTTTTATTTTTTTATGAATAAATTCCCATTTGGAGGGGATAATGAGATTAGTACCAAAGAAAAAAGAAATACTTATCCTCCCCTTTTTGATCGGTTCCGGTACAAAGGCGTGCCGGAACCGATTTTTTGTTGCTTTATAAGCCCCGGTGCGAAAGAATGCCGGGCTGCTCTAAAATTCATAGTCAAAGACGGTCTTTTCGTAAGAAACCTGGTTCATGAATTCCCGCACTTTTAAATGCTCCGGATGGTTGATATAGATCTCAAGATCCTCCACGGAGTCAAAAAGGGAGTCGATACATACATGGAAGACATCGCCGGAATTGATATTGCTGCCTACCGCGGCCTGGCGGATCTGGGGGATGACGCTCTTTAAATATTCTGTTTTGCTGCGGAATGCGTCAATGGCCTGCCGGCGTTCTTCCTGTGTCCCGTCCTTGTGGATTTTCCAAAATACAATGTGTTTGATCATAGAAAGCCTCCTTCAAAATAAAGTTGTAGAACAAAAGTGGATAATACCAGAGAAAAACAAGATGTTGTTCTACATATAAGTTATAAATGAGTATACAAAACATCCAGGGAAAAGTCAAGACAGTAGAAAAAAATAAATAAAATGGTGAAAAGACAAAAGAAAATACAAGAAAAAATAACAAATACGTCAAAAAATCAGGAAAAAACCAGGAAAGGATATTGACAAGTTAGAAAAATTGGCTATAATAAAACTTGTAGAACAACTTTGAAAAACAAAAAGATGCGCTACAAGTATCTTCCGGTAAAATTGAATCAAAATCATGTAGGAAAGGGGAGAAGTGTGCTACAATATAGTTTATCAGGATTTGCGGAGCAAATTTTGGTAAAAGGCGCAGGGTTTGGCGCCTTAAATCCGGTTATAGGAAGCCGGTTTTGCGCCCTATAATATGGTGGCGGGATGGGAATACATAGATTTGATGGATACGGAGGATTGGAAATGGCAGCTTCATTGGTAGAGCAGACCTATAACCGTCTGCTGGATATGATTATTAAGAAGGAATACCGGCCAGGGGACAGGCTTCCCTCGGAAATGGTATTGTGCGAGGAGTTTGAGGTCAGCAGGAATACTTTGCGGGCAGCGCTGAATAAGCTTGCCGCCCTGGGCTTTACCGAAACCAGGAAGGGCGGGGGCACTTATGTGAAAGCGGTGGACAGTGACGTTTACCTGAACTTTTTTATTCCCGCACTTCTGACCCACAATGTAAGCCTGCTGGAGATGATGCGTTTCAGAAAGGGGATTGAAGTTGAGGCGGCGAGACAGGCGGCCAAGGAGGCCACGCCAGAGGATATTGAACAGCTGAGGGGGCTTTTGAACCGCTGCAGGGAATTGAATGAGGATGTGGTGGCATTTGCCAGCGCGGATACAGAGTTCCATACTTGTATTGCCAAAGCGTCGGGCAATAAGATGCTAGAGAAGATTACGGAGATTATTTGGGTAATGATTCTGTCAGAAATGAAGAACTTCCTGGTGGCTCAAGGGGAGACGATAGACAGCCTTTTCTACCATGATATGGTGTTCCGGTGCATTGCCGAAGGGAAGTCCGATGAGGCGGCATATCTTATGGAGCGCCATATGGCGCTGATTACTGAGCGGGTAAAGAAATATGTGGCCGCAGGTGGGAACTGCGACAGATGTGAGCCGTTAACGAACTGACTGCAGGAACAGGCTGCGTCAGCAGAACATGAAAAAATGATAAGACAGGGGATATTATTATGAGAAGATTATTCAGTGTAGTTATGGTATCTGCCATGGTTATAAGCCTTGCGGCGTGTTCCTCTTCCGGCACGGCTTCGGAGGGTGTCGGTGCACCGGCATCGTCTGCAGAGGCCGGTGCGGCGCAGGAGCCGTCTAAAGAAAAGTCCGATGACACACCGGCGGATGGCGGGCAGGCCGGGGATGCGGGCCAGGAGGAGCCGTTAAAGATTGCATTTTTTATGTTTGAGAATTCCAATACTTTTACTACCTACATCCGGAAGGGCCTGGAGTCCTACGGAGGGGAGAGGAATGTGGTGGTGGATTCTTTTGATGGGAAGAGCGACCAGTCCACTCAGACGGATGCCATTACCACGGCCCTGGCAAAAGGGGAGTATGACCTGATTGTGGTCAATCCGGTGGATTCCGGTGCAGGAACCACAATCAACAATCTGTGCAGGGACAATAACGTGCCGGTTATCTTTGCAGACCGTGCCCCGGACCTGGTAGGCGGTGTCTTAGATGAGTATGAGCAGTCTTATTATGTGGGGCTGGACTGGTCGGATCCAGGCAAGGTGCAGGCAGAGATGCTGTATGAGGACTGGAAGGCGGATCCGGCAAGATTTGACAAGAATGGCGACGGCGTTCTCCAATATGTGCTGCTTCAGGGCAATGTGGCGCAGCAGAATGCCATATACCGTACAGAGGCCATCCATACGCTGATGGATCAGTGGAACAAAGACGGAACCTTGAAAAACGAGCAGCTGGACATCCAGGACGGCAACTGGTCCTCAGATAAGGGCAAGGATGTCATGGATACCTGGAATGTCAAATACGGCGATCAGATCGAGGCGGTCCTGTGCAACAATGATACCATGGCAATGGGGGCGATTGAGTCCTTAAAGACAGCAGGTGCTTTTGACGGGCAGGACGGACCGGCTGTGTACGGAATCAACGGCATACCGGATGTGTGGGAGATGGTGGAGAGTGGCCATATGGCAGGGACCGTGCTGACCTCTCCTTACAGGGAGGCGGTAGCCATCATTGATATGTCCCGCAATATCTGTGCCGGAAAGGATCCCTTGGAGGGGACGGACCTGGAGTGGGGTGAATTCGGCAAGGATGTCAGAATCAGTGATATTCCGATCCGTAAGGACAACCTGGATACGGCGAAGGATGACTTCAGTAAGTGTATGACAAATTAAAGGGCAGTCCCAGGGTTGGCGATTTGAGGATTGCTCCAAAGAAACCGCCGGGCGCCTTTGGATACAAGGGCGCCTTAAATTAAAGGGGAAATGAAAATGGAAAAACAGAACTATCTTCTGGAGATGCATGGAATCACGAAAGAGTTTTCCGGGGTGAAGGCATTGAAGGGGGTTGACTTTTGCGTGCGCCCGGGAACGGTCCATGCCCTGATGGGAGAAAACGGGGCGGGAAAATCTACGCTGATGAAATGCCTTTTCGGGATTTACCGTAAGGACGGCGGGGAGATCTGGCTGAAGGGCCAAAAGGTGGATTTTAAATCCCCCCATGAGGCGCTGATGAACGGGATTTCCATGGTCCATCAGGAACTGGAACAGGTGCGGGACAGGAATGTGATGGAAAACGTCTGGCTGGGCCGGTTTCCGCTGAAGGGAGGCCTGGTGGATACCAGGAGGATGATTGAGGATACCAAACGGGTTCTGGCAAGCCTGGGGGACGATGTGTCCATTGACCCGAGAGAACGCTTGTCAAACCTGACCGTTTCCAAGCGCCAGATGGTGGATATCGCCAAGGCAGTTTCTTATAACTGTGATATCATTACTCTCGATGAGCCGACGTCCTCCCTGACGGAAAAAGAGGTGGACATCCTGATGAAGATCATCGAAGGGCTGAAGGCCCAGGGGAAGGGGATCATCTATATCTCCCACAAGATGGAAGAGATCTTCCGGGTGGCTGATGATATCACCGTAATGCGGGACGGGGAGTTGGTCAGCACGGACAGAGCCTCGGACATGGATATGGATTTGGTCATCAAAAGGATGGTGGGCCGGGAGCTGACGGACCGTTTTCCTTCAAAGGACTGGGAGCCGGGGGCTCCGATCCTGGAGATCAGACATTTTGAGGATGCCAAGAACCATCTGCACGATATCAGCTTTCAGCTGAGGGAAGGGGAGGTCCTGGGGATTGCCGGCCTTTTGGGAGCCGGGAGGACCGAACTTTTGGAGACCATATTCGGTGCCAGGAGGAGGGGGAGGGGCGAACTGGTATTGCGCGGGAAAACTCTCCGCAACCGGAGCACGGAGGAGGCGATCCGCAATGGTTTTGCCTTGTGCACGGAGGAACGCCGGTTCAACGGGATATTTCCGGACCTGAGCATTACCTTCAACACGGTGATTGCCAATATTAAGGGCTATACCAACCGGGTCGGCTGGCTGCAGATTCCCAAAATGGAAGAGAATACCAAGAAGATGATTGATGCCATACGAACCAAAACACCGGATACCAAAACCAAAATCCGGCATCTGTCCGGCGGAAACCAGCAGAAGGTTATCATCGGGAGATGGCTTTTAAATGATCCGGATATTTTTCTGATGGATGATCCTACCAGGGGGATTGATGTGGGCGCAAAATATGAGATTTACCAGCTGATTTTCAACCTGGCGTCAAAAAAGAAGGGAATCATTGTATGTTCCTCGGAAATGCCGGAACTTCTGGGCATCTGTGACCGGATACTGGTGATGAGCGGCGGGTACATTTCCGGAGAATACAATCTGCGGGAAGCGCCGGAACTTGCCACTCAGGAAAATATCATGCGTGATGCGACGAAATTTGTGTAGTTCAGGGAGAATGGATATGGCAAGAGAGAATACAAAATCAAGAGATAAAATGATAGATTTGTTTTATGATAACGCTCTTTATGTGATTATCGGCGTTATGCTGTTGGCGATTATTGTGATGGAGCCATCTTTTGTTCGGCTGAGCAATTTCACCACGATTCTGACCCAGTCTGCCACCAAGATTATCTATGCCTGCGGTGTTGCAGGGATTATTGTGCTGGGCGGTACGGATCTGGCCCTGGGGCGCGAGGTCGGCCTGGCGGCTGTGGTGGCAGCGTCCCTTTTGCAGGCAGTGGATTACTCCCAGAGGGTGTTCACCCCGGAGCAGGTGCCTGCCTTGCCGCTGATCCTGCCGATTCTTCTGGTGGCAGTGCTTCTGGCTCTTATCTCCGGCATTCACGGGTTTATTGTGGCACACTGGGGGGTTGCCCCTTTTATCGCATCCTTGGGAATCCAGCTGATCTCTTATGGCGCATGCCTCCAGTATTTTAACCAGGTGTGCAACTCCAACCCGCTGTCCGGGTTTGATAAATTTTATTCCCGGTTCTGCCAAGGGACCGTAAAGATCGGCGGCCTCAGCTTAAGTTACCTGATGTTTTACGCGCTGATTGTGGTGGCTCTGATGTGGATTGTGTGGAACCGCACCACCCTGGGCAAGAATATGTTTGCCATCGGGGGCAACAAGGAGGCAGCCAAGGTCTGCGGCGTGAATGTGAAGAAGACCATGATCCTCATTTATATCATTGCCGGTGTTTTATATGCCTTCGGCGGCGTGCTGGAGGCAGGGCGAACCGGGTCGGCCAACAGTACCATGGGAGCGGATTACGCCATGGATGCCATAGCTGCCTGCGTGGTGGGGGGAGTCTCCATGAAGGGAGGGACGGGAACCCTTCCCGGGGTGGTGATCGGGGTGATCATTTTCCAGATCATTTCCTATGGGCTCATCTATGTGGGGGTAAGCCCGGACCTGCAGTATGTGGTGAAGGGCCTGATCATTGTGGTGGCAGTGGTGCTGGACAACCGCAAGACCATGAGGAAGGCAGATTGACCATAGTACAGAACTGTTTGTGTGGAAGGCAAAGCTGGAAGGGATTCTTATAATCCGTTTAATTTTTTAGAAAGAAAAGGAATGGTGAACAATATGCAGGAGTTTGAAATACCGAAAACAATGAAAGCCATGACGCTGGCTGCTTATGACCATCTGGAACTGGCCACAGTGCCGGTGCCGGAACCGGGGCCGGGGGAGGTGCTGTGCCGTATTAAATCCGTAGCGATCTGCGGGTCGGACCCGAAAATGATCCACGGGGGTTACCGGTTTGCCAATTGGCCTCCTTATTATCCCTTTATCATGGGGCATGAATGGGCGGGGCAGGTCGTGGCAGTGGGAGAAGGGGTCAGGGATTTTGTGCCGGGGGACCGGGTGGCCGGGGAGGCCCATGTGGGCTGCGGAAAATGCGAAAACTGCAAGCGGGGGCATTATACGGTATGCCTCAATTACGGAAAGGACGGCCATGACGGCGGGCTGGACCTGGGGCATCGCCACTATGGTTTTTACTGGCAGGGGGCGAATGCAGAGTATAATGTGTACAAAACCAGCGGTTTACATAAGATCCCGGACAATGTCAGCTATGATGTGGCTTCGATGTGTGATTGTGCAGGCGTGGCCTTCCACGGCGTGGAACTGGCCGGAGTCACGCCCGGAGGCACCTGCGTGGTGTTCGGCCCCGGCGCCATCGGGCTGTGCGCCATGATGGAGTGCAAAGCCTTGGGTTCCGGCCGGGTAATTATGGTCGGCCGCGGCGCGAAGCTGGAGAAGGCCAGGGAACTGGGGGCGGATGTGTGCATCGACTTTGAAAAGGAGGATCCGGTCCGTAAGGTGCTGGAACTGACCGGCGGGGTGGGCGCCGATGAGGTGATGGAGTGCTCTGGAGCCAAGGATTCCCCCATGAAGGCATGCCAGCTGGTGAAGAAGACCGGCGCGGTGGCAATCATCGCCACCTACCATGATTCGGAGGTAATGATTCCGGCCAATACGGTGAATTTTAATGAGATCCGCCTGGTGGGTTCCAAGGCGAATCCCAACGTGTCGGCCCAGGTGCTGCATTTCTTTTCCACAGGTGCAATTCAGGGGGAAAAACTGATTACCCACCGCTTCCCCCTGGAGGAATATGAAAAGGCAGTGGATATCTTTGAGCATAAGAAGGAAGGTTCCATCAAAGTAGTGATCCATCCGTAGGAAGGAGCAAAGAGCGCGTTCCCGGGACAAAGGGGCGGCATACCAGGAGAAAGGGAAGAGGGGAAAGCCATGAAAGCAGCAGTGCTAAAGGAATTTGGAAAGCCGTTGGCAATCGAAGAAAAACCGGTGCCGGTGCCGGGGGCGGGAGAAGTCCTGGTAAAGGTTATGGCCAGCGGGCTGTGTGTTTCCGATATCCATATCCAGGACGGAAAGATAAACACCGTAAGGCTGCCCTATACGCCAGGGCATGAAATGGCCGGTATTGTGGCAGAGGCAGGGGCGGGGGTTACCAATGTAAAAGCCGGGGACCATGTGACGGCGGCGATTGATCTGATCTGCCATCAGTGCCGTTATTGCAGGACGGGGCGCACCAATCTGTGCACCTCGCTGGTGCGGATCGGTTTTGAGCGGGACGGCTCCCATGAAGAGTATTGCGTGATACCGGCAGAGAATGCATTTTTGGTTGCGGACTGGATTCCTTTTGAACAGGTTACGGGCTTTCCGGATGCCGTGGGATGCATGTACAATGCCATCAAAAACCAGGCAAAGGTAAAGCCCGGGGACCGGGTGCTGATCCTGGGCACGGGAGGCCTGGGGATGAATGCCATTCAGCTGGCCAAGGTATTCGGCGCAGAGGTGTACGCTACCAGCCGCCAGGAGGAGAAGAACCGGATTTCCCTGGAAATGGGGGCGGATGGGGTCATCAATACCCGGGAAAAGAATCTGCAGGAGGAGATCGAAAGGCTGACGGGAGGCGGGCTTTGTGATGTGGTTATTGATAATATCGGGATCAAAAGCAGTATCCGTGAGGCCTTAAACGTTACATGCCCTGGGGGCAAGGTGATCGTCACCGGGTATAATGACCCGTATTTTGAAGCGGATTTTCAGGATGTGATGAAATACGAAAAGGAGATCATCGGCATGCGGGGGATGACCAGGCAGGACCTTGCAGAGGTGATCCGTTTGGTGGAACAAAAAAAGGTGGTTCCCTATGTGTATAAGACCATTCCCTTTGAGGAGATCAATGAGGGCCTGCAGATGCTTAGGGACGGCACGGCAAAGGGGCGGGTGGTACTGATGATGGGGCAGAGAGGGTAAGGGCAGGCCGGGAGGCTTGCCGGTGTTAGATAAGAGAGGAGGACAAATGAGAGATTCGGTTTTGGTTGTGGGAAGCGGCATGATGGGGAGCGGCATCGGAGCCATGGCAGCGCTGGCAGGGCGGAAGGTGATCCTGCTGGACGTGGACCGGGAACGGGCAGCACAGGGGAGGCAGAGGGCTATGGACTGCATCCGCCTGCGGGCAGATCACGGGCTGAATACACAAGAGGAGGCGCTCCGGGCAGCCGGCCTTATGGAATGCAGCGACAATCTAAAGGAGGCCTGCGGGCGGGCGTCCCTGGTGATTGAGGCGATTGTGGAAAATATGGAAGTAAAGCAGGAGATGTTTGCCAGGTTAGACGGGCTGCTGCCCGGGGAGGTGCCGGTCTGCAGCAATACCAGCGGTTTGCGTATTACGGATATCAGCAGCAGGTGTGCCCATCCGGAACGCACGCTTACCACACATTTCTGGCTGCCGGCCCACCTGGTGCCTTTAGTGGAAGTGGTCATGGGGGACAGGACGGATGAGGAGGTGGCCATCCGGGTGAGGGATGAATTGAAAACATGGAAAAAGGCGCCGGTGCTGGTGAAAAGAGATTTGCCGGGACAGCTGGCCAACCGGATATTCCAGGCCATGATACGGGAGTCCATTGACATTGTGGCTTCAGGCCTGGCCAGCGCGGAGGATGTGGACACAGCCATCAGCTGCGGTATGGCGATGCGTTTCCCGGAGTGGGGTCCTTTAAAGCATCTGGATGCCATTGGCTTAGAATTGGGGCTTTCGGTCCAGGAGACGGTGTTGCCAAGCATTAGCAAAGACCAGTCAGCCAACAGCTATCTCAAGAAGCTGGTGTCAGAAGGAAACCTGGGGGCAAAGACGGGCAGGGGCTTTTATGACTGGAAGGAGCGCAGCATAGAAAAGGACATGGAAAAGAGGGACAGGTTCATTATCGAGGCGGTGAAGGCAACTGCCAAGCTGGATTCGGAGTGAGAGGATCCATGAAGCCATAGAGAAAAGGAAGATAAGAGTGGAAAACATGAAACAATATCTGTGCATCGGAACATATACCGAGCCTATCCTTTTTGGGACAGGTGAGGTGTTCCGGGGAAAAGGGAAGGGTATTTCCCTGTGTGTGTTTGAGGACGGGGAGATTCGGAAATGGAAGGAACTAAAGATGTGCAACCCTTCCTTTGTATGTATTGACGAAAAGAGGAAACGGATCTATGCAGTAAATGAGAGAAAGGAATACTTAGGCCGGTTTGGGGGCGGGGTCACGGAGGTCTCTTATGATGAGGAAGGGAACATGAAGGCGGAATCTACCTACAATACAGGGGGAGGAGACCCGTGCCATATCATCCTGTCGCCGGATGGCAGTTTCTTAGCAATTGCGAATTTTGCTTCCGGGGCGCTCAGCATTTTTGAATTGGGGGAAAACGGGGCAATGACCGGCAGAAGGAAGGTGTTCCAGCATGAGGGGAGTAGCGTGCACCCGATCCGCCAGAAGGGTCCCCATGCCCACAGCGCTATCTTTTCCCCGGACGGCAGATACCTGTATGTGCCGGACCTGGGGCTGGACCAGGTAAAGGCATATGCCTGCCGGAAAAAAGAGGTGGAGGCAGCGCCGGAATCAGACTTTGCAGTTCCTGCTGGCAGCGGCCCGAGGTTTGGGGAATTCGGAAAGGACGGGAAGCATTTTTACCTGATCCAGGAGATCGCTTCCCAGGTGATGCATTTTTCTTATGATAACGGGAAAATGGTTCCCAGGGAGACGGTGAGTACTTTGCCGGAGGGGTTTTCCGGAGAGAACATATGTTCTGATCTGCATATTACGCCGGACGGAAGGTATTTGTATGCTTCAAACCGGGGGCATGACAGTCTGGCATATTACCGGATCCTGGAGGATGGGAGCCTAAAACCGGGAGGCTGGCAGGACAGCGGCGGGAGGACACCCAGGAACTTTTGTATCGATCCCCGGGGGGAGTATGTTTTGGTGGGGAACCAGGACAGTGACAATATCGTGGTATTCCGGATACTGGAGGGCGGAGGGCTTGAGGAAGTATCCCGGTATGGATGGGGGTCGCCGGTGTGTATCCGGATATTCCCGTAGGAAAAGGCAGATAAGTTTGGGACAGAGGATTGCCATCCGTTTTTACGGGTGGCATTGCCTTTGGCGGTTTTTTGCCCGGCAGGCCGAAATTTCAGGCCTGCAAAATTTATGCCTAAATAAATTGCAAATTTGGGGGAAGTGTTATATACTATTGGAATGATAAAATGATACTAGTGTACTGACACATTTACTTTCAGCCAAATGATGCAGAATGAATTTTCAGTCTGCAAGGCGGCGGAGGGAGGCGATGTGGTGGCATCGTTGACCGACAACAACGCAGCAGATGGAAATTCAGGCAAGTCATTTGGCGAAATGTAAATGAGTCAGTACACTAGGGCCATACGGGTTTTGGCTCTTGGCATCATAAAATATTAAATATGAGAAAGGATGCGGATTATGGCATTATTGGAAACATGGAGAAACCTTGCCTATGGCAACGGCTCCGATGATAAAGAGAAACAAAGGCTGTGGGACGGTTATTTTGCGATCGAAAAAGGGATCTACGAAAAGATTCTGTCTGCCCCGTCAGAGGTGGTTACAGGGACGGTGAAAGGGCTGGCTGAGAGGTATGGGACAGAGATCCTGATCATGACCGGTTTTTTGGATGGGATCAACGAAAGCCTGAAAGGGTATGAGAACCCGATTGACACCATGGAGGAAGACACTGAGGTAAAGATTGAGATCGACCCGGAAAAGCTATATTATAATATGGTAGCGGCGAAGGCAGATTGGCTGTATACGCTGCCCCAGTGGGATGCAATTTTGAGCGAGGAGCGCCGCAAGGAACTGTACAAGCAGCAGAAAGCCTCGGGGACGATCCGCAAGGAGAAGAAGGTTTTCCCGAATGACCCATGCCCATGCGGGAGCGGGAAAAAATACAAAAAGTGCTGCGGCAGGAATGCATAGGCAGAACAGGCAGGATGGATGCATATACAGGCTTTGCAAAGGTTTACGACCTCTTTATGGATGACATCCCCTATGAGGACTGGTGCAATTATCTGGCCGGGCTGTTAAGGGGGCAGGGTCTGGCGGATGGATTGGTGCTGGACCTTGGGTGCGGGACAGGGAAGCTGACCCGCCTGCTGTCCGAAGCAGGCTATGATATGATCGGTGTAGATGCATCGGCGGAAATGCTGGATGTTGCCGTGCAGGAGAACCCGGATGGGAAGATCCTCTATTTGCAGCAGGACATGAGGGAGTTGGAACTGTACGGGACGGTCAGGGCGGTGGTGAGCATCTGCGATTCTATGAATTATCTGCTGGAGTACGGGGAACTGGTACAGGTGCTGCGCCTGGTGGACAACTACCTGGACCCGGGAGGGATATTTATCTTTGATATGAATACGCCTTATAAATACCGGGAGATCTTGGGAGAGCAGACGATTGCGGAAAACCGGGAAGAGGGAAGCTTTATCTGGGAGAATTATTTCGATGAGGGGCAGCAGATCAACGAGTATGACCTGACGCTGTTTGTCAGGGAGGAGGACGGGCGTTACCAAAAGCATGAGGAGACCCATTTTCAACGGGCATATGGGATAGGGACGGTAAAAAAGGCTATCCGTGAAGCAGGGATGCAGCTGCTGGCCGTGTATGATGCCTGGACGGAGTCTGCTCCCCAAAAAGACAGCGAGAGAGTGTGCTTTGTGGTAAAAGAAATGAAAAAATAACAAAACCGGCCGGCAGTTTTGAGTGCCAAGCAGGAGTATCCGCTCATAGCATATTAAAAAAGATATGCTGGGGCGGATATTTTGATTACGGTTAGTTTGTGTATGATTGTGAAAAATGAGGAGCCGGTGCTGGCACGCTGCTTGGAGACGGTTGGCAGGCTGGTTGATGAAATTATTATAGTGGATACAGGGTCAGAGGACAAAACCCGGGAGATTGCCGGGGAATACGGGGCAAAGGTGTATGAATTTGCCTGGAAGGACGACTTCGCGGCTGCCAGAAACGAAGCTTTCTCAAAAGCATCCATGGATTACTGCATGTGGCTGGATGCAGATGATGTGCTGACAGAGGAAAACCAGAAAAAGCTGTCAGAATTAAAGGGGTATCTGGACAAGGATACCGATGTGGTGATGATGAAATATGAGACGGCAAGAGATGGCGAAGGGAACCCTTTGTTTTCCTATGAACGGGAACGGCTGATCCGGAATGGCAAGGGGTTCCGGTGGGAGGGGCGTGTCCACGAGGCAATTGTGCCGTCCGGGAAAATCGTGCACTCTGACATTGCCGTTACCCATTGCAAGATGGGGCCGGGAGACGGAGACAGGAATTTAAGGATCTATGAGAGGATGATACAAGAAGGGGAGGTACTGTCGGGAAGAAGCTTGTTTTATTATGGGAGGGAACTGCTGGCGCATAAGCGATATGGGGATGCTATAAAGGTGTTTGAGTCTTTCCTTGGGGGGGACGGATGGGTGGAGAACAAGATTGAGGCCTGCTTAAACCTGGCAGAATGTTTCCGGGCCTTGGGACAGGCAGAAGAAGCCGCCAGGGCATTGCTGGGGAGTTTTCTGTATGGCAGCCCCAGAGGGGAGGCCTGTTTTGAACTGGGGCAGCATTTCCAGTCCCATAAACAGTGGAGGCAGGCAGTATTTTGGTATGAGACAGCACTTCGCCTAAATCCGGAGGAGGAGAACGGGGGGTTTGTCCGGTGGGATTATTACGGATACCTGCCGGAGATTAATTTATGTGTGTGCTATGACCGCCTAGGCGACCGGCAGAAGGCGTATTCCTACCACCGGCGCAGCAAAAAGCGCAAGCCGGATGCAGAAGCGGTTCTGTGGAATGAGAAATATTTTCATGATATGGGAATGGACGAACCAAAATTGCAGATGGACATATAATAGAGTAAACCGACGGAAAGCTTTTCAAGGCTGACGGCGGGGATAATGAAAAAGGAGTGATTCTATGTATTGCAATTCGACCGATTCCGGCAATGGGAGAAACCAGGGATGTGCATCGAGGCGCTGCTGCCAGCCAAACCCACCGATGCCCCCTTGCCCGCCGGTTCCGCCCTATCCGCCCGTACCCCCCTATCCTCCCGGGGCATCCTGCTGCTGCAGAGGCCCGATGGGGCCTACAGGCCCGATGGGGCCACAGGGGCCGGCCGGACCGACCGGGGCTATGGGGCCAGGGCTTACCACGGCAGAGCCCTTTGACCCGACAAGACAATATCTGGAAGGAGACTTAGTGTATTACGATGGCTACCTTTACCGTGTAAACAGGAATTACCCGGTAGGGCTGCCGGGGATTTCACCGGATTATGACCTGGTGACAGCAGTACAGCCTTATGGGGCAACCGGCCCGACTGGAGCAACCGGTCCTGCCGGAGCCACGGGGGCGACTGGGCCACAAGGGCCGCAAGGACCGATGGGAGCCGCAGGGGCGGTAGGCCCACAAGGGCCTCAAGGGCCGCAGGGAATTCAGGGAGTGACCGGGGCGCAGGGTCAGGATGGAGTCCAGGGGCCGGTTGGGCCGCAGGGAATCCAGGGAGCGACCGGCCCGGCAGGGGCAACCGGAGCAACCGGTTCAGCAGGAGCAGCAGGAGCCACCGGCCCGGCAGGGCCAACCGGTCCGACGGGGGCAGCAGGCCCGGCAGGAGCCACGGAGCCATATATTTATATAAAAGTGCTGCAAACCCGCATTTAGGCACTTTCGGTGATTTTCTCAGCCTCTGGTTTTGCTTCCGGCTCTGCTGCGGCCTTCTCGGCCCGTGTCATTTTCGCCTTCGGCTCCGAGAATACTTCCGGCAGTACGCCTTGCGCATAGCTGATTTCAAAAGTGATGTTTGATTTTATGAAAAGGAGAAATTATGAGCAGCGAGAAAATCACAGAGGACACTACCACCACAGCACCGGCTAAGAGGCTTTCGCACTGGTGAAGAAGATTGGCCGGACTACCTACATTGTGCGGATTCATTTCAGTAAGACCAGCAAGGAAACCATGAGCGACAAAATCAAGCGTATTCTGAAAAATGAGATACAGCAGATGTGAAAAAACGATAACGGCAAGAAGCCGGGATTCAGAAATACGCTGGCTCCCGGCTTGTAAAATCAGGAGGTTTATGGTAGGATGGAGATACGAAAACGGAAGAGAAAGCAGGTGGGAAGATTGACAGTGGCGGAACGCCAATCGGGAAGTTAATGCATGATTTCTCCTGCACAGACGCAGCGGATATATACTATGGGATACTGGCAGACAGGGTGAGATTTTTTCAAGGAAAGCAAGGAGGGGATCGAAATTATGTGCCGGGCTATGGAAGATATGAGGAATCAGACATTGAAAGAAGGAATGAAAGAGGTTGCGCTCCGTATGTTGGCGGCTGGCAAATATGCTTTAGAGGAAATTGTTAATATTTCTGGGCTTTCTCTTGAAGAAGTCAAACAACTGAAAGCTGATAGAAGTAAGCTGGTCAAACCATCTGGCTATAATATCTGTAAAGATAGAAATGTATTGAAAGACTGTCTGGAAAGCAGGGAAAAGTATGATTTGGCAAGAGAAAAGGCTGTCTTTATGTTGCAAAAAGGAAAAATTATAGCAGACGAAATCCGTAAATATTTTCCGGAATTGATTGAAAGTGATATAAAAGAGATAGAAGAGACCATCATACAAACTTGATTTTTACGAAATGAACAGACTGTAGAGATAGAATTTAAAGGAGGTGAAATAATAATTCTCTCCAGTTTCTGATTATTTCTTAAAAATATAAAATTAAGAAAGATTAGGGAGGTGAGCAATTGATGGGAATGTGCTGGCTTTTACACGCAGCCAAAGATCTTTGGTAGATTCTGGCTCATTAGCGTTTAATGAAGAAACGAAAGGGCTGTACCGTAAGATTGCGGCTATATTTGAATGCGGGTTACAAGAAAATAGTTAAACAACAGTATATGCTTGGACTTATATGTAAGGGAGCATAAATGGTTCTGACCGATAGAGGAACCATAGATTAAAACGTAAGGGGTAACACGATTATGACAATTCAGATGGTAAATGGATTTCCTGTATATGCCGTTACAAAAAAAGAAGTAGCATACCACCCTTCTTACTTCCAGCAGCAGGCAGAAAAATGGGTAGAAGGTGCAAAAAAAGATAAACTGACCGATGAAGAATTAGAAAATCTGAAACAGAAATATAATTCCTCAAATATGTCAAAAAAAGATTCGATTGCGCTGATGGGCGAACTGGTGGAAGCCGGTATCATTTCCAAAGGAAGGGCTACTGCTATCTATTTAGGCATTACGCCGTTAGATGAAAGCAAGATCAATCCCACCAAACCAGAAGGCGTTTTAACAAAATGTGATGATGTTTCCGACCGAAAAAACAATTCTTTTGGAAGTTTGGGAGGACTGGGAACGATGTTGGAAGTCGGAGGGCTGGATTCCTATAAAAATTTATATGAATATTCAAAAGCGGCTACCGATGTTGATGTAAATAAATCCCAGCATTTTCAGGATTACAGAAAATTTTTAGAGATATTGGAACAATTAAAGGCATAAATGAAAAAGACAGATTGAGGAGAAAAAATGAGTGTATTAGGTTTACAAGGCGCAGGATTTCCCACGGCAAGATATCCGGCTGGAACTACGTCCAGAAATAATATAAGAAATGTTTTTGGTCAAAGTCAGATAAGTGGACGGTCATCATCTGCTCCTGGCAGCAATTATCATGGCACGTTAAAAATGGGCTATTTACATAGTGAGTTCAGTCCCGTTTCAGGGCAGGAACTTCACATGAAGTATGACGAAAGTTCCACAGATGACGACCCGGTGATGTATGTCGAGGGAAAAGATATCCATGGAAAAAGTTTTACCCGGAAAATCCATTTAAATGATGTGAACGCAGAAAATGCCACGCCTGCGGAAATGACTGCGTTACGCGTCCACCTGGCACAGCAGGGGGACAAAAGTGTAAAGGCAAGCAGCGGGATACCGCTTATGGCACTTGGCAGTCACCAGGATGTAAACACAGCCATGGATTTTAAACAGTATTATGAAAACTGGGCTTCTAATCTGGAAAATGCGGGATTGAAACAAAATGCCGGAATTTACATGAGTGAATTGGAGCGCTACCTTTTCTGTCACCGCACGAAGGGAGCAACATTTTCAGATACAAGCGGTATTTCGTCTACAGCAATGGAACCGAACGGAAAGTTGGAGGACAAAGACTATGAGTACCTTTCCTCCAACTGGAATCCCCAAAATATGACCCAGAAAGAATATGACGAATTTTTAGATTTTCTTCAAAGTAAAGGAGTCATATCTGAGGAAGATAAAAAATATGTCTGTTATGGAGGAGAGAGGCTTAACAGAAGTGAACCAGAAACATGGTACTCGCCATTAGAGCCGGTTCATGATTATGCTGACGGAAATATATTAGCGTTTGTGCGCTATCAGAGTTCACTTATCTATGATCACAAAACGACAGAAACAAAACGAGAAGTAGATTTATATAAAAAAATCACCTCGATTATGGAAGAAATGGTAAAGAGAACGGAAAATAATTAAGCTATATGCAGAAAGTAGTTAAATTTATTCCATAAGGAAAAAGAACTGCCGCCTGACAAAAACATGCGGCAGTTTCTTTATTTATTTAAGAAACATAAGATTGAATTGGTTCTATCAATTTATATTATATTAACTTTAAAGAATCCGAACCTGAGAGATTAAAATACATATTAACCTAACTTGAAAAAGGAATCGGGCGACATGGCTTTTTTGTCTGACCGATTCTTTTTGTTTTAAAAAAGTTGATTTAATCCAAACTTTTTATCAACTTTTACCCGGTTTCTGCCCTTGGCAGTGAAAGGAAAACTCTCTTTTCAATTCTGTACTTTGACAAATAACGGGCAGCCGGTGGACAGTCCTGCTGTTTTAGATCATACGATACAAAAAGTCCTATAGAACATGTTATCAGTATGTTTGGCTGGATCATTTATCATACTAATTTTGTGTTGATATGATTTTGATACAGATTTGTGGGAGGTGAGATGATATTGGACAAACGGGTAATCATAGACTTTACTACTCGACAACTTAAAGGAGGCCGAAAAATATTGTCAGCAGAACGGCTTGAGCGTATGTGCCAAGATTCCATTGAGGACATACCTAGAGATAATCTGGTAGACATTCGTGGCGTAAAGATTGATTCTAGTTTGCCCGGTACTTTGCGTATGCTCCAATATATTGAGCAGATTCAAAACCCATATAACTTTCTCTGTGATGGGACACCTGTACATATTTCCTTTGTGGATGAGGAGAAGGAACTTTCTAAGGTACTCACTGGATATTTTTGCGCTTTAAAGTGAGGACTTTAGGGCGAGATATGTTGTGATTCTCTTGTGTGATGATAGAGAGATGGGAGGTTAAATGGCTAGAATCAGAAAAGCTGTGAGTAGTGGTGTTCATTCAGCTTCTCACAAAACAATTTGGCTCATTGCTGCCTATATTCGTCTTTCACGGGAAGATGGAAACGATGAGAGTTTAAGCGTTACTAATCAGAAAAAAATCATTGGGGAGTATTTGGAAACCTTTTTTGAGGGAGAGTTTGCACTTGTTGATTACTATATTGATGACGGCCTGACGGGAACCGATTATGACCGCCCGGATTTTCAACGAATGCTCCATGATATGGAGGCCGGAAAGATTAACTGTATTATCTGCAAAAACCTTTCCCGCATGTTTCGGAATTATTCGGATCAGGGATATTTTTTGGAAAAAATCTTTCCCATGAATAAAACCAGGTTCATTACGGTTAGTGCCCCAAGAGTTGATTCTTTTCTTCACCCGGAAACCCTTCAGGGCTTAGAAGTCCCGATTAATGGCTTGATGAATGACCGTTTTGCGGCGAAAACTTCATCAGACGTCCGCGATACCTTTGCAACAAAACGCCGAAAGGGTGAATTTATTGGAGCATTTGCTCCATATGGCTATAAGAAAGCCCCGGAAAATAAAAATGCTTTAATCATTGATGAAGAGGCCGCAGAAGTAGTGCGAAATATTTACCAATGGTTTGTTTATGAGGGTATGAGTAAAAATGGAATCGCACATCGGCTCAATGACTTAGGGATAGCGGGCCCGGCCGCTTATAAGAAAAGCAAAGGACTGAATTTTTGCTGTCCCCAGGGAGGGAAAAATGACGGACTTTGGTCGCCTAGTTCAGTTACTACGGTTTTGAAAAATAAAATGTACTTAGGAATTATGGTGCAAGGCAAGCAGACAGTAATCAGCTATAAAGTACATGATAAAGTTGCTGTTCCAGAGGAAGACTGGTATATGGTTCCTGATACCCATGAGCCGATTATTGAAGCTGAACTTTTCCAAAAAGCGTCTGACCTTCAGACAAGAGATACCCGGACAGCGCCGTCAGGGAGAAAGCTGCATTTATTATCTGGATTTATCCGCTGTGCGGATTGCAAAAAGGCGATGACAAGACAGAAAACAAAAAATATTGTTTATTATTACTGTCGTACCTTCCGGGAAAAATCAAAAAATGCCTGCACGAAACATACCATCAAGGAAGAAGTGGTGATGAAAGCTGTTTTAGCAGCAATCCAGGCACAGATTTCTCTGGTTGATTCTTTAACTGATGTGGTGGAGGAAATCAATAAGTCCCCCGTTGCCAAAAATGAATCAACCCGTTTGGCAGCTATGCTCCACCTTCGCCAAAAGGAGTTGGATAAAGTGATTGGCATTGCAGATGGGCTTTATGGTGATTGGAAAAGCGGAGATATCTCCAAAGACGAATATACTCGTTTAAAACAGAAGTATTCTTCCCAAGCGGAACAGCTGAAAGTGACGATACAAAACATTCAGTCAGAGTGTCAGGTAATGGCAAAAGGAGTTTCAAAGAATGACCCTTATTTGGCCTATTTTCTGAAATATAAAAATATAAAAGAACTGAACAGAGGAATCTTGGTTGATTTGGTAAAAAATATTTATATTCACCAGGGCGGTGAAATCAGCATTGAGTTTAACTTTGCAGACCAACATCACCGGATTATAGAGTGGATGGAAAATAATCAAAATGAACGAACAATCGTTGGAAAAAAGAATGGGAAAACGGCATAGCAGGTTTCCTATTAAATTTCAGCTTTAAGTTTTGTATAAATGGGTGGAGCCACGGGAGCGGCGGGTCCTACGGGAGCGACCGGTCCAGCAGGTGTGGCGGGAGCAACAGGCCCAACAG
Organism: bacterium 1XD21-70; assembly: GCA_003669055.1. GTDB lineage: Bacteria > Bacillota > Clostridia > Lachnospirales > Lachnospiraceae > Brotaphodocola. The sequence goes on along the minus strand of RAYB01000002.1, from coordinate 176,316 downwards.
GCCCAGCAGGCCCAACGGGAGCAGCAGGTCCGGCAGGAGCGGCGGGAGCAACGGGTCCCACTGGCTCAGCAGGTCCGACCGGAGCAGCAGGAGCCACGGGAGCGGCGGGAGCGACAGGTCCAACAGGCCCAGCAGGTCCAACCGGAGCAGAGGGTCCGGCAGGAGCGGCGGGAGCGACAGGTCCGACCGGTGCGGCAGGTCCAGCGGGAGCGACCGGTCCGACCGGCCCAGAAGGTCCAACGGGAGCAGCGGGAGCGGCAGGAGCGGCGGGAGCGACAGGTCCAACCGGCCCAGCAGGTCCGACCGGAGCAGAGGGTCCGGCAGGAGCGGCGGGAGCGACCGGTCCAACCGGCCCAGCAGGTCCAACGGGAGCAGCAGGCCCAACCGGCCCGACCGGCCCAACCGGCCCGACCGGCCCAGAAGGCCCAGCCGGGGCAGCAGGCGCGGTGGGAGCGACCGGCCCGACCGGAGCGGCAGGCCTCACAGGGGCTACCGGTCCCACTGGCCCGGCAAATGGTCTGAATGCTTATGGAGCTTTGTACAGCACGGCACCGCAGACTTTGAATCTGACCGTGGGAGGGACAACGCAGATTCCTCTTGCCACAGCCGGACCCGTAAAAAATGCAACCTATGTACCGGCAAACAGCATTGTGGTTGCAGAAGCAGGCACTTATGAAATCAATTACTCCACCACTTTGACGGCAGCAGTGGCAACGACCATTACATTTGCTGTAAGAGTCAATGGAACCAATGTTCCCAGTGCAACCATTTCCAGGCTTCTTGCAGTTGGTACCAGTTCGCTGTTCAGCGGAAGCACCATTGTAACTTTGACAGCAACAAGTGTTGTGGATTTGGCTTTGTCGGCAGTGCTGGCGGTGGGAGTGACCCTTGGCAGCGGTGTCAATGCCACACTTACAGTGAAAAAGCTGGATTAATAGTAATACAGATTGTTTAACAGCCGGCCAGAGATACCTATATGGGGTGTCTTTGGCCGGCAGTTATTCTGTTCTCAAAATCAGATTGACAAAACAGCCGGAATTTTTTATAATCAAATTGGACACTGGATACAATGGATACCTCATTAAAATAATCAGGAGGTATCATGTATGAGTAAATTGACAATAAGACCTATTAACACCGGATTTGTGACAATGATTCCCAGACAATATCTGTATCATCATTCCACGACTGCTTTTTATCCGGAGGCTTCCGACCAGGAAGAGGAATATCCGGTTTTTACTTATCTGGTGGAGGGAGGAGACAAGCTTTTGCTGGTGGACACGGGTATGGCTTACACCCAAAGGGCAGACCGCTATCACCACCACGGATCCTTTCAGCCAGAAGGGATGGCGATCACAGAGCAGCTGGCAAAGCTGGGATATCAGCCAGAGGATATTGAGATCGTGGTGTTTACCCATCTTCATTGGGATCACTGCTTTTATATGGAGAGATTCACCAATGCGCAGTTTTATGTGAATCGTAAGGAGTACGAGTTTGCCATGGATCCGATCCCCTTGTATTACAAATCCTACGAGGCGCCTCAGCTGGGGCTTATCCGGCCTTTTGAGGGGATTTCCATGAATCTGGTGGAGGGGGAGACAGAGATTATGCCAGGCGTCCGGGTGTTTGAGACGCCGGGACATTCGGTGGGGCATCAGTCGGTGGAGATTGATACGGCTTTAGGAAGCTACATCTGCTGCGGTGACGCCATATTTATTATGGACAATACAAAACCGATTGAAAAGCTGCACTATGATATTACGCCTCCCAACCGTTTTTCCGACATTGTAGCTGTTTGGAAAAGTATTCGCCTGATTAAGGAGCGTGCCCAGAGCCTGGAGCATATTCTGACCTGTCATGACAGGGAGATGATGGAGCGGATTGAAAAAACGCCGGTTCTTGGCCTGACAGCGGAAGGCAGGTGAGATAAGAAGTTTGGAAAACTTCGAGAATAATGGCAGTAATTGCAGTGATTGCATGTTGTGATACAAAATACCATGAGATTCTGTTTGTAAAGGAGAAAATCCAGGCGGCAGGGATGCAGCCGTTGATTCTGGACATTAGTACAGGGCCAGAGGTTCCGATCCGGGCGGATATTTCCCGGGAGCAGGTGCTGACCATGGGTGGCTATACCTGGGAGCAGGTTTGCGCAATGGACAAAAGCGGAGCAATCTCTGCAATGACAGACAGTATCTGCCGGATGATCTTTCATCTTTATGAGAAAAAGGAGATTGATGGGGTAATCGGCATGGGCGGGCTTCAGAATACAGTGGTCTGTTCAGCCGCTCTTCGCCTGCTTCCCATTGGTTTTCCCAAGCTTATCTGTTCCACGATAGCCAGCGGATTCCGGTATTTTGATACAGTGGTGGGAGATAAGGATATTGTGGTGCTTCCTTCCATTGTGGATTTTGCAGGCATGAATCCGATTAGCGAGGCGGTACTTGGGAATGCAGTGGGAGCCATGATTGGAATGGTTTCTTGCGGAGGGGCTTTGATTGATACCAGAGGGGAGTGCTACATAGCCGCCACACTGATGGGGATTACCAATGATACGGTGATGCAGGCAGCCAATGAGCTGACAGAGAAGGGGAGGAGGACGATCAGCTTTCATTCCACCGGCATTGGAGGAAGAGTGATGGAAGATCTGATCCGGCAGGGAGTCATTGGAGCGGTTATGGATCTGTCCCTGCATGAGATGACGGCAGAATACTTTGGAGGCTATGGCTACAGCAAGGGGGCGGATCATCGTCTCTGTGCGGCTGCGCAGATGGGTATTCCTGCATTGATCTGTCCGGGAGGGATTGATTTTGCCTGCCTGCGTCCGGATGAATTGTTTGAGGATACCAAGGAGCGCGGATATGTGTGGCACAATAAAAATCTGACCCATACAAGGCTTTATGAACATGAGATTTTGGAGATTACAAAAACGATTGTAAGCCGTCTGAATCAGTCCAAAGGAAAAACAGAGGTCATTTTACCTTTAGGAGGACTTCGGACTTTAAGCAGGCCTGGAGAAATCTTCCACAAGCCGGACACCATCCGGAAGATGAGGCGAATTTTTGAAGAGGAATTAAAACCGGAGATTATTTTTAAGGCATATGATCTGAATTTCTGTGATCCGGAGTTTGCCCACATCTGTGCAGAGGAAATGGCGGGACTTTTAAAGGCTGAGGGAATGTGACAGGAGGGATGGCTATGGATTTTGAATACAGAGAGCAGGCAAAAGAACTGAGGCAGGTGGCAAAGCGCTTTTATCTTTTGCGGTATCAGATGAGCAATGGAGGAAATCTGAGTATCCGGATTGCCGGAAAGGAACAGATGATGGTCAAGGCAACCGATGTTGCCTTTCATGAGGTGGGAAGAGACACGGTGGTGATTACGGATTTTGACGGGAATGTGATAGCAGGGGACAGAAAGCCCTCCAAGGAGGCGCTGCTTCACGGCGCCTTGTACCGGGCATTTCCTCAGATCGGCGCGGTTATGCACTGCCATTCTCCTTATGCAACAGCGTGGGCGGCAGCCCACGAGGAACTGGATTTTGCCACACATCATTCGCGGATGAAACTTGGTGGTTATGTGCCAGTGTTTGACACCCATTCCTATGCTGTGCCGAAAGAGTATTTTCCCCATATTCTTGAAAATCTGGCCGGGCATCCGGGGGCTTTCGGATTTCTTTTGCGGGCGCATGGACAGGTGACAATGGGAAGGGACATGAGGGAGGCAGCCTATTTGGCGGAACTTGTGGAGGAGACGGCTCAGATTTCCATTTTATCAGGAAATATTTAAAAGACTGCTTAAGCAGAAGAGCATCTGGCATAAAAGCTGGGGCTGTATCATCCAGGATGGAAGATCCGGGAGGATACAGCCTTTTTTGACAGGTAATGGGGGATATGGTTCAGGAAAAATTTACCTGAGCGCTTACACTGTCAACAACATCGTTTAGATGGTCAAAGATCGCCTGCTTGGTTCCGGCCACATCACGGTTTTTCAGACATTGAATGATACGGGTATGTTCAGCTAAGGTGTCATTGCTCCGCCCTTCTAAGGAGTAATAGATAGACTTAAAAGAATCGCACTTGTTCCACAAACCTTCCAGGATCTCTATGGTGTTGGTGCAGCCGGAAAGGGTACACAAAAGTCCGTGGAACTGCCGATCCAGCTGCATGAATTCTTTTGAATTGTTAGAATAATTTAACATGCGCAAATTGATGGCTTCAATCTGTTCAATCTGTTCCTCAGACGCTTTCATACAAGTTCTGGCAGCACAGTACTGCTCAATCAAAATCCGGATATCATAGATTTCGTGGAGGCAATTTTTGTCCAACTGAAATACCACGGCTCCGCAATGGGGACGGGTGATGAGAAGTCCTTCAGCCTCTAAACGCTTAATGGCATCCCGGATCGGAGTACGGCTGACGCCTAATTTCTTGGTCAGGCTTTCCTGGGCAATATGTTCTCCGGGTTTAAAATCTCCCTGAATAATCGCATTTTTAATCCAAAGATAGACAGAATCGGAAACAGTTGTATATTGGATAAGCGGCTGATTGTTTTCCATAGGGCGGCTCCTTATTTATATTTTGAATGTTTTCTGTCCTATAACTATACCGTAAAAACTGAGAAAAGTCAATGAATTGGATTATGTATCCAATATCCGGGTAAAATATTGTGCAATAAAAATATAAAACAAATATGATAAGTATAATTATTGACAAATTACACAATAAAGTGTATGATACTAACATAAAGTTGTATCCAATATCCGGTGTCCAAAACAGAGGTATTAGGTATGAGAATCAAAAACATAAGCAAACTAACACTACAAAGCCTGTGGGCAGAAGAATTTGCAGGGAGACTGTTGCCTGGCAAGAAAGGATGGAGAAAATGAAAAAGAGAAGATTTTTGGCATGGGGAATGGCAGCCGGTTTGGCGATTTCACTTATGGCTGGATGTGGAAGCGGGAATAAGGATACCGGATCACAAAAGACAACAGGGGCGGCGGCCGCACCGGCTGCTAAAGAGAGCCAGGCGGCATCTTCCGGGAATAAGGAAACGATCACATTGCGGATCGGTTCCGGACATTCCGAGTCGAATCCATGGATCACGGCATTGGAAGATTATTTTGTAAAGAACGTGTCGGAGCGCGTCAGCGCGGAGACCGGTTATGAGATCAATTGGGTAAAGTCTTATGGCGGTGCGGTCATTTCACTGGGAAATGAATTGCAGGGAGTCCAGGACGGGCTGGTGGATATCGGCTGTACGATTCTGGTGTTTGAGGCTTCCCGGCTTCCTTTGCAGGATATGGTGTACAGTATGCCTTTCTCCTGCTCGGATCCCCTGATTGTGGCAGACACGATCAAACAGATTTATTCGGAATACCCGGAATTTACCGAGACCTATGAAAAGGATTATAATCAAAAATTCATTGGCATTGGTGTGTCCGATCCTTACGGATTCTACAGCACAAAGGAAGTGAAATCTCTGGCAGATGTAAATGGAATGAAGATCGGCGCGGCCGGCATCAATCTTTCCTGGATCGAAGGCTCAGGGGCAGTGGGGGTTCAGACTTCTTTGAATGATACGTATCAGAATCTCCAGACAAATGTGTGCCAGGCAACCATCCAGCCCACCCGCTCCTGTGTGAACCTGAAAGTGTATGAGGTGGCTCCTTATTACCTGGATGCCAATTTTAATGTAGTGCCATTTAACTCCATCACCGTAAATCTTGACACCTGGAAGGATCTTCCCCCGGAGGTACAGACGATCCTTACCGAGGTGGGAGAGGGATATCTGGATTATGAGGCAAACTACATTAATGAAATCCATGAGCAGGATTTGAAAACCCTTGAGGAGCAAGGCTGTACGATTATCAGCCTGAGCAGAGAGGAGCAGGAAAAGTGGGCTGCAAGTCTGCCGGACATTGTAAACGGGCTGGTGAAGAATCTGGATGATGCCGGCTATAAGGGGGCAGAGATTGTGTCCCGGTATTACGAGATTCTGGAATCTCACGGGGTAGAGAGAGTGAGGGACTGGAACATCGGAGGATGACAGACTGTACTGGGAAAATAAGACAGCCTGCCTGCCGGATAAGGTTACTTAGGAAGGCAGCAGGCGGCCTGTCTGAGAGATCGATAAAAGAGAGGAGATGGGAGAGAATATGTCCGTTTTGCGGAAATGGGATAAGCTTCTGGAACGATTTTTAGGGATTGTCAATGGAATAGCCGCTATTTCAGTATTTGCTATTATGCTTTTGATCACAGCGGATGTGATGAGCCGGTTTCTGTTTAACAAGCCGTTTGCCGGCACAGCGGAGATCGTCAGCAGCATCATCATTGTGGTATGCTTCTGGGAGATTCCCTATGTGGCAGTGAAGGGGGCCCATGTGAGGACTACCATGCTCTATGACAAGGCGGGAAGAAAAGGGCGCCTGATCATTGATATAGCGGCTGCCGGGCTGGGCATTTTGGTGTATGGGTTTATCATCCGGGCCAGCTGGGCTAATTTATTGAATGCCATCCAGATCGGTGAGGCTGAGATTGCCGGATCCGTCCGTATCACAACGATTCCGGGGCGGTTTTCCATCATCTTTGGCTCCGGGCTGATGATACTGGAATTTATCAACCAGATTATAAAATATGGCTATGAACTGATGACCGGGAAAAGCTTTGCCGGGGAAGGAGGGAGCAGATCATGAGTACAGGAACCGTAGCCTTATTTTCGCTGGTGCTCTTGCTTGTCCTGATCTTTTGCGGGGTACATTTAAGCACATCCCTGATGTTTACCAGCGTTTTGAGCGTCTATCTGTTTACAGGAAGATTTTCCACGGCAATGAATGTGCTGAGCCAGTCAGCCTGGGGAGCCGTGCGGCAATACATGTTCGGGGTGATTCCTTTGTTTGTCCTGATGGGACTGTTGGCCAACCTATCAGGAGCCAGCCAGGATCTCTATGATTCGGCCAGCCTGCTTTTAAAGAAGGTGCGGGGAGGAGTGGGGATCGCCACTGTGGTGGCCAACGCGATTTTTGCGGCAATCACCGGAGTGACGGTTGCCTCGGCAGCAGTATTTACAAAGATCGCCCTTCCCCAAATGCTCCGTCTGAGATATGACCGGAAGGTGGCTTTGGGAACCATCTCCGGCTCTGCCATTTTAGGGATGCTGATTCCTCCCAGCCTTCTGATGATTGTGTATGGCTCCCAGGCAGATGTGTCCATTGGCAAGCTTTTTGTGGCTGCGGTGGTTCCGGGAATTTTGATGACCATTGCCTTTATTATCGTGATCCTTACGATTGCCCATATCCGACCCAGCTATATTCCGGAGGTGGAGGGTCTAAGCGAGGAGGAAAAGAAGGATTTCTGGAAGATTGTGCTGCGTCCCTGGCCTATTGTACTTCTGATTATTGTCTCTCTAGGAGGCATTTGGTGTGGATTTTTCACCCCTACGGAAGCTGGTGGTGTGGGGGCTTTCGGAGCCTTTTTGATCGTTATTTTGAAAGGCCGGTTTCACTGGCGGGATTTTTGGGAGACGCTGCTTTCAGCTGGTTCTACCTCAGGAAGCGTGTTGATTTTGCTGGTTTCTGCCTCCACCTATTCCAAGACCTTATCCATGTGCGGGGTGATCAATGTGATCCGCAGCTTTGTGGAGGGGATGCATGTGGCGCCGGTGGTGATTATACTGGTGTTCATCGCAATTTTGATGGTACTTGGCTGTATTCTGGACTCCACATCCATTCTGCTTTTAACCACTCCGCTGATGTGCCCGATTGTGGCAGATATGGGATATGATCTGGTTTGGTTCGGCCTGGTTATGATCATTGCCATCGAGACGGGGATGATCACCCCTCCTTTTGGCATGAATGTGTTTACCGTCAAATCTTCGCTGTATGGCATGGAAGGGATGGAGGATATTTCTGTCAATGAGATATTTGCCGGTTCCATGTGGTTTTTGGCCGCGATTGTCGTGGTGGATTTGATCTGTGTTTTTATCCCTTCCGTGGTATTGTTTTTGCCCAATGCTATGTAGCGTGTGCTTGAAAGAAATGGAGGACGAAGAAAAAGCAGCGGCCATGTTTGTGAAATTATAACAAAATTCTGCGAAAATGTGTTGGCAATGAAAAACGAAAATAGCCGGGATTCCAACACCGGTTTATAAAAAAGAAAGGGGTTATGAAAATGGCAAATGTTAAGATTCCCAGGGACAAGGTTGCAATCGTCTTGATTGAACCGCAAAATGATTTTTTGTCGGAGGGAGGTACGATGTATGCCCACATCAAAGAACAGTTAGCAGAGCGTCATGTGATTGCCAATCTGCAGAATCTTCTTGATCAGGCGCGGGGAAAGGTAGCTAAGATTTTTTACTGTCCCTTCCATCCTTTTGATCCAGGATTTCCGGAACTGAAAAAGGGCGGGCCGGCCTGTGAGGGCCTGCGGGGAATTGAGATGGATATGGAAGCAGACTGGGGAACCGGGGCCTGGCTTCGGGGGACACCAGGGCCGGAGATCATTAAAGAACTTACCCCTCAGCCAGGAGATGTGGTAGTGGAGGGAAAGAAAACCTTGGATGCTTTTCATTCCACAGGGCTGGATTATTACTTAAGGGCCAATGAGATCGAGTATGTGGCATTTACCGGCTTTCACACAGACTGGTGCGTGGAATCGTCTGCCAGATCTGCCTACGACAAAGGGTACCGGGTGATTGTGATCAGTGACTGCACGGCCACAGATACCCAGGAGGAGCAGGATTTCTGTGAGAAATGGATTTTCCCGAAGATTGGGAAGGTAATGACTTATCAGGAGTTTTTGGATGCGTTAAATTGAAAAGGAGGGCAGGAGAGTCCGGTTTGACGGACTCTCCTTTTTTGTACATATTGTCAAAAATCATGTGGATACTTAAAAATAAATGACCTTTAGGCAAAAATGTGGTAAAATTTCAGAAAGTACGTGAAATACCAGAGCGTGTATGGTATAGAACAGGAGGGATGTTTTGCTGTATTTAATAAAAAATGCCCACATTTATACTCCGGAGGATCTGGGGAAGGGGGATGTGCTGGTTGGCGGAGGGAGGATTCTTCAGATTGAGGAGAGCCTGCCGGCAGAAGCCGCCTACAAGGTTACTGTGCTGGATGGCAGAGGCAAGGTTTTGATGCCAGGGCTTATTGATGCCCATGTGCATATTTTGGGGGGCGGAGGCGAGGGCGGCGCGAAGAGCCGGACACCGGAGATTATGCTGAGTGATATTACTCTGGGCGGAGTTACCACGGTGGTGGGGTGCCTGGGCACGGATGGCTGCACCCGTACTATGACGAATCTTCTGGCCAAGGCCAAAGGGCTTGAGGAGGAAGGGATTACCACCTATGTGTATACAGGCTCCTATCAGGTGCCGGTGCGGACGCTGACCGGAAGTATTATGGATGACATTATTTTGCTGGAAAAGGTGGTGGGAACCGGGGAGATTGCTATCTCCGATCACCGTTCCTCTCAGCCATCAAAGGAAGAATTTGCCCGGATTGTGGCAGATACCCGGGTGGGAGGGATTCTTTCCGGAAAGGCGGGACTGGTAAATATTCACATGGGGGATGGAGAGGAAAAGCTGGATTTTTTGCAGTATGTGAGAGAGAATACCCAGATTCCTTCTGCCAATATGCTGCCAACTCACATAAACCGGAGCTGGACACTGATGATGGCCGGAATCGACTATGCCAAAAATATGGGAGGCTATATCGATCTGACCACCAGCTCGGATCCGGATTTTCTGGAGCCTGATGAGGTGAAAGCAAGCAGCGGCCTTAAGATGGCTCTGGACGCAGGGGTGGGAGAGGAGCATGTGACCTTTTCTTCGGACGGACAGGGAAGCCTGCCGGTGTTTTACCCGGACGGAACTTTAAAGGGACTGGGAGTGGGGAAAGTAATCTCTTTGTACCGGGAAATGAGAGATGCAGTGCTAAAGGACGGAGTAGACCTTCCGAAAGCCCTGAAAGCAGTTACCTCTAATCCGGCCGCTCTTTTAAAGCTTCCCCATAAGGGACGGGTCGCCGAGGGGGCTGATGCAGATCTGGTACTGGCAGATGAAAAGACCTTGGCCATCGATCTGGTGATGGCTAAAGGAGTCATAATGGTGTCAGACGGACAGGCTCTGGTGAAGGGGACTTTTGAAGCATAGAACAGAGGATCGCAGCAAACGAAAGACCAGAAAAAGGAGAAGATATCATGGAAAAGAAAAAACAGTTTCAAATGCCTCACACTTACATCATCATTTTTGGAGTGATTCTTTTGGCAGCCCTTCTGACCGTGTTTGTGCCACTGGGAAAATATGAGACAAAAGAGATCACCTACATGATGAACGGGGAAGAAAAGAGCCGGACTGTCCTGGATCCGGAGAGTTTTCAGTATGTGCTGGATGACAATGGAAATAAGGTTACAAGGCTTGCTCCTTTGTTTGGCACAGAGGATTTTGGGGGTCAGGGAATCTTAAACTATGTGTTTGAGGGAATGACTGTGGGGGATAAGAACGGAACGGCAGTGGGGATCATTGCTTTTATTCTGGTGGTGGGCGGCGCCTTTGGGATTGTGCTGAGAACCGGCGCGGTGGAAAGCGGGATCATGCGGGTGATTCATATCGCCAATGGAAGGGAGATTGTGCTGATCCCCATACTGATTGTGCTTTTCTCTCTGGGAGGAGCAGTGTTTGGCATGGGGGAGGAAGCCATTCCCTTTGTCATGATTCTGGTGCCTATGTTTGTGGCTATGGGATATGATGCGGTGGTGGGGATCATGTGTTCCTATGTGGCCACCCAGATCGGCTTTGGTTCTTCCTGGCAGAATCCTTTTGGCCTGGCAGTGGCGCAGGGAGTGGCAGGGATTCCGGTTATGTCCGGGGCATGGTTCAGGATTCCTTTGTGGATCTTTTTTACCACACTGGCCTGTGTGTTTACCATGCGCTATGCCATGAAGGTAAAAAAGAATCCTCAGTCCTCAGTGGCCTATGAGTCGGATGAGGCGTACCGGACGGAATTTGCCAGAAATGGACAAAAGATGCCTCCTTTCACCTTAGGACACAAGCTGGTACTTTTGACGATTGCTGCTTGTATGGCATGGACAATCTGGGGTGTTGTGGCAAAGGGATACTATATTCCGGAGATTGCTTCTCAGTTCTTTGTGATGGGACTGGTGTCCGGAATTATAGGGATTGTGTTTCACTTAAATGATATGAAGCTGAATGATATTCCCAGGGCTTTTGACCGGGGAGCCGCTGATCTTTTAGGTGCCGCCATGTGTGTCGGTATGGCTCAGGGAATCATTATTATTCTGGGAGGCACCAGCGCCACGGAAGGCACGGTATTGAACACCATACTTCACAGCATCAGTGAGGGAATGAAGAATTTCCCGCCGGTTATTTCTGCCTGGCTGATGTATTTGTTCCAGTCAGTGTTTAATTTCTTTGTGGTTTCCGGGTCAGGGCAGGCGGCGCTTACCATGCCGGTCATGGCGCCTTTAGCTGATTTGGTTGGTGTGGAGCGGCAGGTGGCAGTGGTTGCCTATCAGCTGGGAGATGCCTTTACCAACTTTATCGTACCCACATCCGGATGTCTTTTGGGAGCCTTAGCGGCAGCAAAGCTGGATTGGGGGAAATGGGCAAGGTTCCAGATTAAGTTCCAGGCCCTGTTGTTCTTATTTGGATCACTGGCAGTGATTCTGGCAGTGGTGATTGGCCTGTCATAAAAACAGGACGGATTTGCTTTTTATCGCTTCAGAAAGAGAGGGAAAATGATGGGAAATACGCAACAAAGGGAAAAGAGTGACAAAGAGGGGAAATTTACCATCAGCCAGATGGAGGCAGAGAAAAAGAAGGGAGGAGATAATCCTGTGGAAAGTCTTACATTGCCTCGCACGATCCATCTGGTTCCCATGGATCGGATTGCAGGGTTTGACGTGCGCCCGGGATTTTATGAGACCAATGGAGCTACGGCTATTCCGGGCGGAGTGAATTTTACCGTGTATTCTCACGGGGCAACCTCCATTGAGCTTCTGCTTTTCCACCGAATGGAAAAAGAGCCCTTTGCCATACTGCCTTTCCCCAAGCATTACCGGATCGGCAATGTTTATTCTATGATCGTTTTTAAGCTTAACATTGAGGAATTTGAATATGCTTATCGTGTTGACGGCCCTTATGAGCCAAAGAAGGGCCTGATCTTTGATAAGTCCAAATATCTTCTGGATCCCTATGCCAAGGCTGTTACCGGCCAGAGCCTGTGGGGGGACTCGTCACCAGGAGAGCAGCACTACAAGGCGAGAGTGGTGAAGGATGATTTTGACTGGGAGGATATGCAGCCTCCCCTGCTTCCCACGGAGGATCTGGTGATCTATGAACTCCATGTGCGTGGGTTTACTATGGATAAATCCTCCGGTGTGTTCCATCCCGGCACTTTTGCCGGCCTTTTGGAGAAGCTGCCTTATTTAAAGGAATTGGGAGTCAATGTGGTGGAACTGATGCCCATCTTTGAGTTTGACGAGATGCAGGATTACCGGGAGGTGGCAGGAGAAAAGCTCTACAATTACTGGGGATATAACACGGTCAGCTTTTTTGCTCCAAATACCAGCTATACAGCCAGCCGGGAGTATAACCGGGAGGGAAATGAGTTAAAGAACCTGATCCGGGAGTTTAATCAGAATGGCATTGAGGTGTATCTGGATGTGGTGTTTAATCACACAGCAGAGGGAAACGAACAGGGGCCGTTTTTCTCCTTTAAGGGTTTTGACAACAATATTTATTATCTGCTGACGCCAGAGGGCTACTATTACAACTTCAGCGGCTGCGGCAATACCTTAAACTGCAATCACCCCATTGTCCACCAGATGATTTTAAACTGCCTCCGCTACTGGGTCAGTACCTACCGGATCAATGGCTTCCGGTTTGACCTGGCATCCATCTTAGGGCGCAATGAGGACGGGACGCCCATGGATAAGCCGCCTCTTTTGCAGTCTTTGGCTTTTGACCCGATCTTAGGAGATGTGAAGCTGATTGCTGAGGCATGGGATGCAGTGGGACTTTATCAGGTAGGCTCTTTCCCCTCTTGGAACCGTTGGGCAGAGTGGAACGGAAGATATCGGGATGATATGCGCCGTTATCTGAAGGGAGATGAGGGCTTTGCCCAGGCGGCGGCCTTGCGGCTGGTAGGTTCCAGGGATATCTATGAGGTGAGTACCAGAAAGAATGCTTCTGTGAATTTTATTACCTGTCATGACGGCTTTACCCTGTATGATATTTTTTCTTACAATCAAAAGCACAATGAAAAGAACGGATGGAACAATACAGACGGAGCCAATGACAATAACAGCTGGAATTGCGGGGTGGAGGGAGAGACCGATGATGTGGCGGTTCTTACCTTAAGGAAGCGGATGATCCGCAATGCCTTTGGGCTTTTGATGTGCAGCCGGGGGATTCCGATGTTTCTGGCCGGAGATGAGTTCTGCAATACTCAGTTTGGCAATAACAACGCCTACTGTCAGGACAATATCACTTCCTGGCTGGACTGGAACCGGCTGGAAGAAAACAGGGATATTTTTGAATTTTTCAAATATATGATTGCTTTCCGCAAGGCTCATAAGGTGCTGCGGGCCAATATCAGCGATGGAGCCTGTGGATTCCCGGATATAAGTTTTCACGGGGAGAAGCCATGGCGGGGGCAGTTTGCCGGCCATGAGCGGTATGTGGGTGTGATGTTTGCCGGTAAGGAGGCAGATGCGCCTGCGGATGTGGTCTATGTGGCATCCAATGCTTACTGGGAGAAGCTTTTGGTGCTGCTTCCAGAACTGCCGGAGGGGATGTGCTGGAAGTGTATGGTGAATACCTGGGAGAACGGGATGGCTGCCCCTGAGACAGTAAAGGGAAAATTTGAGATTGAGCCAAGAAGCGTGAAGGTGTTTGTGGCAATGGCAAAATAAAGCTGTAAGCAAATGTTAAGAAGAAGGACAGATATTCTTTGTGGATGTCTGTTCCTTTTTATGGTAAAATACAACAAAGGATCTGCTGGGATAAAGAGGAGGAGAACTGCCTCTTAAGACAGAAGCAGAAAATGAAAGGATAACGGCATTTATGAGAATATGCGCAGGAAAAATAGGAGCAGTCCTGGGGCTTTTTGTGGCATTGTCAGGGATGAGCGCCATGGCGGCAGAACAGCAGGTGACCTGGATCGGAGAGGGTGCAGAAGGAGGGGCGATGACGCAGAAGGAGGAAAGGATTTTGGCAGAGCAGGCCAATCATCTGGGGCTTTTGGTGGAAAAGTTGTCTGCGGCAAAAGAGACGGAGCAGATTATCACGGTGGTGGGCGAAGGAACAGACAGTTCATTGGTAAATGTAGCATATTTTAAGAAGAATGAAACCGGTATCTGGACAGAGGAATTTTGTGTGCCAGGCTATTGCGGTTACAATGGGATGTCCGCAGACAAAAGGGAGGGAGACCGCCGAACTCCCACAGGGACGTACAGCTTTGTGACAGCTTTTGGGATACGGAAGGATCCGGGAAGCCAGATTGCTTACAAGCAGCTTGAGGAAGGGGATTTCTGGGTGGATGACAGCAACAGCCGCTATTATAATCAGATGGTGAATATCACAGAAACGGCCCGGGACTGGGATTCTGCGGAGGAACTTATGAGAATCACTCCGTCCTACAATTATGTGCTGGCATTAGATTACAACACAACGGATCGGATTCCGGGCAAAGGCTCTGCGATTTTCCTCCACGGTATTCACCCGGAAAAAACATGGACAGAAGGGTGCATCGCTATTCCAGAGGAACAGATGAAAAGGCTTTTGCAGGAGTTAAAGCCGGATGCGAAGATCGTGATTATGCCGTCTCTGCCCTTGGCAGTTACGGAATAAGGGCTGGCTGTCAGGAGGACCTGGCAGCCAGTTTTTTTGCAATAAAGCGAAGTGTTTCCAGCTTCTTTTTCTCCGCCGGAGACATTCCGGAAGTCAGGACAGAGGCCAACAGCTCTGTCTCAGGATCCGAAAACCGGATCCCTTTTTTTGCTGCATCCATCTGCATGGACATAAAGGCCGGGAGGATCTGATCCTTGGGCAGTTTTGTAACCTGGTCTGCAAAGGTGGTCAGATAATCCAGCTTTTCCGGGGACATTTGCTTTAAGCGGGGATCTTGTTTCCAGTTATCAGAGGGCATATTGCAACTCCTTTCCATGTTGTGTGCAGGTGACAGGTGCTCTCTGCCATGCAGGCCTTCTTTAGGTGGTCTGCATGGTCTGCATCATGATCTGAAGATTCTCGATGGTTTCAATCAGTTCCCGTTCCCTGGGGTTGGCATAAGGCTTCATGGCCTGGAGCATTTCCACAGGGGATGCTTTGCGTTCCCCGGCAGAGCCAAGCCCCATGGCAGTTACCTCCCCGCCGGAAAAAAGGCTCATAGTACGGTTTAATTCCTGCATTTTGATTACCATGGACAGAAACCGCTGTATAGGCTGTTGCATATAAGGAATGGCCGCTTTTACCATCTGCAGGTGAGGGTCTGCCATCAGGTAATCAAAATCGGTCAGACGGATATCCGTTCCCGCGTCATTGTTCATGAACGGCTCCTTTGCTTTTTTGAAACAATATATGCGCCATTCAAGGAAAACATACCAGCTGCATATATTAGTTTTATCAGGAGGTTGATAGATTATGGCAACGAGGTTGATTATAGATGGAAATGCGGTATACGAGATCGATGAGGACTGCAAGGAGTTCCAGCAGAGAAGGAACGGAGCCGGGAACCGGGGAGGGCGTACCAGGTGCAGCGAAACCGGGGGAAAGGAAGGGCAGGCAAACTTAAGAGGAAATACAAAATAGGATAAAGAATGCCCCCTCAGATGAGGGGGCGCGGATGTGGAAGATTAGCAGAAGAAGCCGCCGCTGCCTCCGCAGCAGCAGAGAAGAAGGATGATCCAGATCCAGTCGCAGCCGTTCCCACAGCTGAAGTTGAAGCAATTATTATGTTCACATCCGCATCCACATCCGCTATTGCCGCCTCCGCAGCAGCAGCACAGGATAAGAATCAGCCATATAATATTGCCTCCGGTCCCTCCTGCATTACAATTGCAATTGCAGTTGCAGTCACATCCGCAGTTTGTTGCTGCCAAATCGCTCATACCAATTCCTCCAATAATTATTTACAATCCATCATATGTCGGGCTGCATGTCACAGTTTCCGGTTTTTTGGAAAGTTTTTAGAAAGATTTAGGCAAAGGGCAGGGACAGGCGGCGGATAACCCCGGAAACAGGCGGCGGACAAATTGTAACAGAATGCCAAAAAAAGAGGAATAAATTAAAGAAAAATTTAATTCCTTTTTTGCTAAAGTATGTTATACTCATATAGGTATACAGATGGTTTAAATCTTTTAAGATTTCATATAGAGAACAGGTGGGAAATATGAGCAGGTATGATGAAGAGCAGATGTATGGGGCAGGCCGTTCCCGGGCCAGGGGCGGTTCAAAGGCAAAAAGCGGCAGTTCTGCCAGGGGCGGTGCTTCCAGGGGAGGCACAGGCCACAGGGGGAGCAGTTATGGCAGCACGTCATCCCGGGGTTCTTCAGGCGGAAGCAAGGAAAGAGGGGCATCCTCCCGCAGCACGTCTTCAAGAGGCGGGGGAGGCAGCCACTATGGGGGGGCAGGCCACCACGGGAAGGGGCACAGGAAGGCGAGGAAGGATTACCGGGGCATGGCAACCGGCGGTGTTCTTCTGATTGCAGCGATTACCTTGGCTGTTTTTTTGATAAAAGGTGCCGGAGGGGAAGAAAACGATATAACGAGCGGGAGTGAGCCCGTATCCGTCTCAGAGACGGAACTGCAAAAAGAGGTCATGGTAGACAAAGTGAATATTACAGGCATGTCTATGGAAGAGGCCAGGGAGGCGATCCTTAAGGATTATCCGTGGGGGATGGCAGTTACCTGGAAAGAGGAAACCTATGAGGTGTCGGACCTGATGGCAGGGAAGGTGGATGAACTGTTAAGGGAAATCTACTTCGGCGAGCCAAAGGAGAAATATTCCCTGAACACGGACGGGTTGGAAGAGGCAGCAGCCGCTGAGGCGGCAAAAGCGGCGGCAAAATGGGACAAAGCCGCAAAGAACGGGTCTATTTCAAGCTACGATAAAGAAAACGACAAATTTTTGTTTACCGGGGCGGAGCAAGGGCTGGTGCTGGATCAGGAGAAGCTGACAAAGGATATCCTGGCAGCGTTAAAGAAAAAAGACTTTGATGCCAGCATAGCGGCAGTTGTCAACCCGGTAGACCCGGAATTCAGCGAGGAGACTGCGAAAGAGAAGTATAAGACCATTTCCAGCTTTACAACCAAGACGACTTCCAACAGCAAGCGGAATACGAATGTAAAGCTGTCGGCTGAGGCGATCAACGGCACGGTCCTGCAGCCGGGGGAGGAATTTTCTTTCAACGAGACGGTTGGGCAGCGGACCGAGGCCAAAGGATACAAGGGGGCAGCTGCATATAACAACGGAGAAGTGGTGGAGGAGATTGGCGGCGGTGTGTGCCAGACCTCGTCTACTTTGTATAACGCCGTGCTGAAAGCCGGCTTAAAGACTACCAAACGCCAGTCCCACACTTATGAGCCGTCGTATGTGACTCCGGGAACCGATGCAACCGTCAGCTGGAACGGCCCGGATTACCGGTTTGTGAACAATTCCAGCGCGGCGATCGGCATTCGTGCCAGATATTCGGATCAGACCGTTACCATTTCGATTTACGGAGTCCCGGTTTTGGAGGAGGGGGTGACCTACGCCCTGAAATCCAAGAAGCTGCGGGATATCGATCCGCCGGCACCAACCTATGAGGAGGATCCGACGTTAGAGCCGGGGGTGGAGAAGGTCAAAAGTGAAGGCAGCAAGGGCAGCTATTGGGAGACGCGCCTGGAGATCAAGAAGGGCGATGAGGTGATCAGCCAGGAGGTAGACCATGTGGTGACCTACCGGGGGCACTCGCCGGTGGTTCTTCGCAATACCTCAGGAAGCACGGTGGCGCCGGAATCATTGCCGGAAGAAAGCACGATCGACCCGAATGAACCGTCGTCTGTCGCACCGGAAGGAGCCGGGGACGGGTTTACGCAGCCCGGCGGCAATACCGGGTCATCGGGAGGCGGCCCCGGGGGCGGCAATTCGGGAAATACCGGGAATTTTGTAGGGGAAGCGCCGGGGGGCGGCTCTACGGCGACACAGCCGCAGCCCGAGACAACGCCGTCCGTTCCGGCACCGACGACATCGTCAGTCCCTGCTGCACCGACATCGGCACAGCAGTCAGGCGGTTCTGCGGACAATGCGCCGCCGATGGTGGCTCCGATGCCAGGGAACTGATCAGGCCGGTATTGATGTAAAAACGAAAAGAAGGGTTATCCGTACAGCTGCGGATAGCCCTTTTTTGCAGATTGCAGGCTGCCGCCCAATTGTATGAGAAATAATACGTGATTTTGTGGTTTTCATGTTTGCAAATTGATAAAAAGTTGCTATAATAAAAGACAGGGTTCCGGGGCATTTCCGGGACGAGCAATATTCACATTTGTAGGAGGAAAATCAAATGGCAAGAAAAATGAAAACCATGGATGGTAATCAGGCTGCTGCTCATGCTTCGTATGCGTTTACCGAAGTAGCTGCTATGTATCCCATCACCCCCTCTTCTGTTATGCCGGAGCATACGGATGAATGGGCGACCGAGGGCAGGAAGAATATTTTCGGCCGCACGGTCCAGATCACTGAGATGCAGTCTGAGGCAGGCGCCGCAGGTGCCGTCCACGGCTCCCTGGCAGCAGGTGCGCTGACCACCACTTACACCGCTTCCCAGGGTCTGTTACTGATGATTCCTAACCTGTATAAGATTGCCGGTGAGCAGCTTCCGGGCGTGGTCAATGTATCCGCACGTGCCCTGGCCAGCCATGCGCTGTCCATTTTCGGTGATCATTCCGATGTGTATGCCTGCCGTCAGACTGGCTGCGCCATGCTGTGCGAGTCCAGTGTGCAGGAGGTAATGGACCTGACTGCGGTTGCCCATCTGGCAGCGATCAAGGGCAAGGTTCCGTTTATCAATTTCTTTGATGGTTTCCGTACCTCCCATGAGATCCAGAAGATCGAAGCGTGGGATTATGATGACCTGGCCGAGATGGCTGACTGGGATGCCATTGCCGCTTTCCGGAAGCATGCTTTGAATCCGAATCATCCCTGCCAGAGAGGTTCTGCCCAGAACCCGGATATTTTCTTCCAGGCAAGAGAGGCCTGCAACCCGTATTATGATGCTCTTCCGGGCATTGTGCAGGAGTACATGGACAAGGTGAACGAGAAGATCGGCACCGATTACAAGCTGTTTAACTATTACGGCGCTGCTGATGCAGAGCATGTGATTGTGGCTATGGGTTCTGTCAATGACACCATTGAAGAGACCATCGATTACATGGTAAAGACCACCGGCGCCAAGGTTGGCGTGGTGAAGGTCCGCCTGTACCGCCCGTTCAGCGCTGAAGCCCTGATTGCAGCAATTCCGGATTCCGTAAAGAAGATTTCCGTCCTTGACAGGACAAAAGAGCCGGGTTCCCTGGGAGAGCCGTTGTACCTGGATGTGGTGGCAGCACTTAAGGGAAGCAAGTTTGACGCTGTGGAGATCCTTTCCGGCCGCTATGGCTTGGGCTCTAAGGATACCACTCCGGCACAGATCGTTGCTGTATACGGCAACAATGAGAAGAAGAGATTCACCATCGGTATTGAGGATGATGTGACCCATCTGTCCCTGCCGTTAGGCGCTCCTCTGGTTACTACTCCGGAGGGAACCACCAACTGTAAGTTCTGGGGTCTGGGTGCAGACGGTACCGTGGGTGCCAACAAGAACTCCATCAAGATCATCGGTGACAACACCGACATGTATGCCCAGGCATATTTTGACTATGATTCCAAGAAGTCCGGCGGTGTGACCATGTCCCACCTGCGTTTCGGGCACAAGAAGATCAAATCCACCTACCTGATCCGCCAGGCAAACTTTGTGGCATGCCACAACCCGTCTTATGTACGCAAGTACAACATGGTTCAGGAACTGGTTGACGGCGGTACCTTCCTGCTGAACTGCCCCTGGAATGCAGAGGAACTGGAGAAGCATCTGCCGGGCCAGATGAAGAAATTTATTGCTGACCATAATATCAACCTGTACACCATTGACGGTGTGAAGATCGGTATCGAGACCGGCATGGGCCCGACCCGCATCAACACCATTTTGCAGTCTGCATTCTTTAAGCTGACCGGCATTATCCCGGAGGAGAAGGCGATCCAGCTGATGAAGGATGCTGCACAGAAGACCTATGGCCGCAAGGGCGAGGATGTGGTTAAGAAGAACTGGGCTGCTATTGACGCAGGTGCCCAGGGCGTTGTGAAGGTAGAGGTTCCCGCAAGCTGGAAAGACTGCGCAGACGAGGGACTGGATTACAAGGTAGTGACCGAGGGAAGAAAGGATGTTATTGACTTTGTAAATAACGTACAGACCAAGGTCAGCGCCCAGGAGGGCAACAGCCTGCCTGTATCCGCATTTACCGAGTATGTGGACGGTTCCACCCCCTCTGGTTCCGCTGCTTATGAGAAGCGCGGTATCGCAGTGAATGTGCCGGTTTGGAATCCGGACAACTGTATCCAGTGTAATTTCTGCTCCTATGTATGCCCGCATGCAGTGATCCGTCCGGTGGCTATGGCTGCCGACGAGGCTGCCAAGGCTCCGGAAGGCATGAAGATGCTGCCTATGACCGGCATGGCAGATTACAAGTTTGCTATCACTGTGTCTGCCCTTGACTGTACCGGGTGCGGCTCCTGTGCGAATGTCTGCCCGGGCAAGAAGGGCGAGAAGGCTCTTGTCATGGACAAGCTGTCTGCCCATATGGATGCACAGCCGGTTTATGATTTCGGCCAGACCGTAACCATCAAGCAGGATGTGATTGATAAGTTTAAAGAGACCACGGTTAAGGGAAGCCAGTTCAAGCAGCCGCTGCTTGAGTTCTCCGGCGCATGCGCAGGCTGCGGCGAGACTCCGTATGCCAAGCTGATCACCCAGCTGTTCGGTGACAGAATGTACATTGCCAATGCAACCGGATGTTCTTCTATTTGGGGCAACTCCTCACCGTCCACTCCTTACACGGTAAACGCTAAGGGGCAGGGTCCGGCATGGGATAACTCCCTGTTTGAGGACAACGCAGAGTTTGGATTTGGTATGCTTCTGGCTCAGAACGCGATCCGTGACGAGTTAAAAGAGAAGGTTGAGATGGTAGCTGCCAATGATCAGTCTACTGAGGAAATCAAGGCTGCCTGCAAGGAGTGGCTGGATACCTTTGGCATCGGTGCCCTGAACGGAAGCGCTACAGACAAGCTGGTTGCTGCCCTGGAAGGCATTGACTGCCCGACCTGCAAGTACATTGTAGCCAACAAGGATTTCCTGGCCAAGAAGTCCCAGTGGATCTTCGGCGGTGACGGATGGGCTTACGATATCGGCTTTGGCGGCGTGGACCATGTGCTGGCAAGCGGCAAGGATATCAATATCATGGTTTACGATACCGAAGTTTACTCCAACACCGGCGGTCAGTCCTCTAAGGCTACCAAGACTGGTGCGGTTGCTCAGTTCGCAGCAGGCGGTAAAGAGACCAAGAAGAAAGACCTTGCAAGCATTGCCATGTCTTACGGCTATGTATATGTGGCTCAGATTTCCATGGGTGCTGACTATGCCCAGACCGTGAAGGCGATTGCAGAGGCAGAGGCTTATCCGGGTCCGTCCCTGATCTTAGCTTACGCTCCCTGTATCAACCATGGTATCAAGAAGGGCATGAGCAAAGCTCAGACCGAGGAGAAGCTGGCTGTTGAGACCGGTTACTGGAACAACTTCCGCTTCAATCCGGCTGCAGAGAAGAAGTTCACCTTGGACAGCAAGGCTCCGAATATGGAAGGCTATCAGGATTTCTTGAAGGGCGAGGTGCGTTACGCTTCCCTGGCTATGAAGAATCCGGAGAGAGCAGCCAAGCTGTTCGAGAAGAACGAGGCTGAGGCGAAGGAGAGGTACGAGTATCTGTCCAAGCTGGTGACCCTGTACGGGAATGAATAAGAATAAGTGAGAAAGATTAAAAGCCCCCTGCACCATTCCGGTGCAGGGGGCTTTTTGGCTTTTTTTCATTTATTCAAATTTCGACAGGCTGCACACAACAGCTGCAAATATTTTTGTCCTCTCATACAAAGAGTCAATAACGGCAAATTCATTGGCGCTGTGATGGTATTGCCCGCGTACCCCGCAGGCACACAGAACGGGTGTCCCGGCAGCGATAATATTGCCTGCATCGGATGCCCCGCCTACGGCAATGCCGCCAAAAGGCTCAAAACCGTTTTCTGTGGCTACGGCATTGACAAAATCAAGCAGATGCGTGATGCCTTCTGTCTTTTGGTAGGCAGGGAGATTGGATTTTTCAATGGCATAATCTATTTTGGTTCCCTCGATATGGCTTGTGCCCATGATCCTTTCTACTTCCCGGCATATCCTCTCTGATTCATCTCCACTGGCAAGGCGGATGTTGAAGACTACTTCACACAGTTCCGGGATCGCACAGTTGCCGCTGCCGCCCTTGATGATGCTGGTATTCATGTAGGTGCCCTTTTCTAAGTCGGTAAGCTTTAGCATGTCTAAGATCTTATAGGCCGCTTCATTGATGGCATTTTTGCCGATTAGGAAATTGTTTCCTGCATGCCCGCCCACGCCGGTGACCTTCATGTGTACGGTGTTGCTGGTTTTGCGCTGCACGGTAAGGGCATTATTTAAGTTCCCGCTTTCCATGTTGAAAGCACATAAGGCTCCTTTTGCCTCCCGTTTGAATACCTCTGCACCTGTGGTGGTGACATGGTTGTATTCCTCATCGCCGGAAAAGATGATTTTGACCGGGCGCTCATGAAAACCGATCTCCTGCAAGGCCTTGATTACATATATGGCGATAATGATGCCGCCTTTCATGTCCAGGACGCCGGGGCCGTATACATTGCCGTCTTTTACCAGGAAAGGGTTGTCCCCAAAGCTGCCGCTTCTATGGACGGTATCCATGTGGCCGGAGAAAATGACCGGTTTGCCGGGGCGGTCTTTGCCCCAGATGCCGATTAGGGTGCCGGCCCAGCCGTCGCCCACATCCTCGACGCGGCATTCAAACCCCATTTCTTCAAACTTCTCTTTTACCCATGCGCATACCTTCTGCACGTTTTTGACTTCCTCGAAATGGCTTTCCATGCGAACCAGGATTTCCCAGTCTTTTATCATGTCATTCCGGTTATCATCAATATAGGCATGGATTTTATTCATATAATTTTCAATCATGGAAAACCTCCTTATAATGCCGGGCTATCCCACAGCAGTAATTTTTGGCCAATGCCCTTTTTGAGCGCTTCCTGGTAGACGTCGTAGGAGACTGCCACGTCAAAGACAGCCATTCCGCAGGCCACGAAAATATAGATATCATCCTCATTCTCGCGCCCGGGCTTGTCCCCGTTTACCATCATACCAAGGCTGACGGATTCTTTCAAGGCAGGAAGCTTCCCTTCGTCAATCAGATGATAGATCGGCCCGCCGATTACGCCGCTGTAATAGTTTTCCTTATCTCCGGACTCGATGGCCTCAGCCACGTAGTTTTCATGTAAGCCGATATGGTCATAGACGATCTTGTTTTTCAGCCACAGGCTTTCATCGCCCTTGGCAGGCCCGGACAGAAGGACACAAGCCCCTTTCTTAAGCCAGCTGTTTTCAATGTACAGCGGTTTGATCCGGGAGGCGGCGACAGTGACAACATCCGCATTTTTTAAGGCATCCGGCAGTGCATCTACGGCGATCCCCTCGATGCCGAAGGATTCCTTTGCCCACTTGGCAGTATCGGCTGCTTTGTCTTCCATGATATCAAAGCAGTAGACTTTTTCCAGGGTATCAAGCTGTGCGGCAATATGGCGGAAACAGCTGCGGTTGATGGGGCCGCATCCGATGATGGCGGCGGCTTTTGCCCCCTTTTTTGCCAGATATTTGGCAGCAACCGCAGGGACGGCGCCGGTGCGGGCTGCGCTGAGGAGATTGGCTGACATGTAGGCTAAGGGAGCGCCGGTATCCTTGTCGTTTAAGTTCATCATCAGGATGGAGCGGGGCAGCCCTTTGCTGGTGTTGGCAGCATTGGAGCCGTACCATTTGCAGCCGCACACGTCAAAACGCCCGCCTAGGTAGGCCGGCATGGCGAAAAAGCGCCGGTCGGGGCCGGCCACCGGCATGTTGGGGAACGGGGTTTCTTTGGGGAAGATGATCCCCATGCCATGGCTGTTGTGGCCGGAGCCCCCCATCAGATAGTCGCCCTTGGCCAGCAGGCCGAATACTTCCTCACAGATGGAAATACAATGTTTGGAATCATTGACCCCGGCAGCAACCATATCTGCTTCCGATAAGTAGAGAAATTCGATTTTGGTGTCCATAAGATAAATACCTCCTTATTATCCGTAACTAGAAAGGCGTCAGGCAGTTACAGTGTTGATAAGATTATCATAGACAATTATCCGGGCAAAATATATGCAAATCTTGACGGAAAATACGAGAATATTACGATTGTTTGGATTTATGGTATGGTTTTGGGGGTTAAGGGTTGATACTTATACATATTGGGCGAAAAATATGAAATAATTGCGCGGTTTTCTTGACATCTTAAGGGATTGTGTTATGATATAGAGCAAATTCCAGGCCTGTTGTTTTAGATACGGGAAATGAGCCGGGATATGTCCATATATGTGCATATTTTTATGAGAATGGGGTTGATGAGATGAAATTCAGGCCGATCATTATCGATGACAGCCAGCAGGAACTGACGGAGCATGGGACAGAGGAATTCCCGGTGTCCATGGACCGGCAGCTGGTGTCCAGGGAAGATTGTAAGCAGATTACCCACTGGCATTATGAGATCCAGATTTCCTTAGTGATCAAGGGGGTAGTGCGTTTCCTGACCCCGGCAGGAGAGTATTTTATCCAAAAGGGGGAGGGGATTTTTGTCAATAGCGGTGTGCTGCATGAGGTATCCCCGGTAGAAAAAGGCGGAGGTGAATATATCTGCGTGAACTTCCATCCCAGCATGATCTATGGGCAGCCGAAAAACATGATCCGCAGGGATTATGTGGATCCGATCCTGTTCAGCAAGGAGATGCAGGCATTCCCTTTGCAGAGCCAGCCGTGGCACAAAAAAATATGTGCCCTGCTATGGAAGCTGGGGAAGGTAAATGACGCCCAGGAGTATGGCTATGAGTTGGAAATGAAGATTATTTTATGCAGGATCTGGTACCTGATCCTGTTGAATAACCGGGAAAAAGTGGAGGTGGAGTCTGCGGTCACCTTTTCAGAAAAGCAGCGGATGAAAACCCTGCAGAATTTTATCCACAAGAACTATATGGAGAGGATAACCCTAGAGGATATTTCCAATTCGATCCATGTCAGCAGGGGGGAATGCTGCCGGATCTTTAAACGGATCCAGAATATGTCACCCATCACCTACCTGACAAAGTACAGGATTGCGCAAAGCATTAAGCTGTTGACCTGCACGGAACTTACCATCACCCAGATTGCCCAGCAGACAGGCTTTAACACCAGCAGCTATTATACGGAATGCTTTAAAAAGGAGATGGGGACAACGCCTCTAAAATACCGGAAACAGCACCACGGAGACCTTACAAACCAAGCTGTTTTACGAAAATTTTGATGGAAAATATAAAGATCTTATCAGGATATGCAGAATGGTTTGACATAAGGTTTGCTGCAGGTTAAAGTATGGGCATGCAGGGAAGGAATTTCCTGCCGCGGTATATCTCGTCAACAGACAAAACTGCCAAAGGCCGGCACACAGCCTTTGGCAGTTTTGTTTTGCCGGCTTGCTAAAGCAGGCGGCGGGAATAGAAAAAAGGGATTCGTAAAGGAAAGGCATATTACGGCTTTGGGAAGGGAAGTAATATTCTTGTATTTTTCGCCACGATTTCTATATTTATTTTGCAAGAATTGTCATATCCTAATAGGCAGATAGGATAAAACTATCAAAATACCGTGATTTTATTGAAAGGAGTTCAAGTATATGAAAAAAAATCTCAAAAAATTCACAAGCCTGGTTCTGGCATCGAGCATGGCATTGGCTCTTAGTGCCTGTGGCAGCGGCGGAGCCGCAGCCCCGGATACCACGGCAGCAGCCGGAGGCGGCGGGGCAAAGACGGAAGCCCCTGCTGATACGAAAGCATCCGGAGAGGATGACCAGGGGGCAGCAGACGGCACGGACTACACCCAGGGGCCTTCCCTGGTGATCAAGTACTGCACGGCCACGGCAGAGAACCAGCCTTCCGGCCATTACGGCAGAAGCCTGTCTGCCCGTTTGGATGAACTGACCGGGGGAAGGATTAAGGTGGAGTGCTACTACAACTCGGAGATGGGTTCCAACTCGGAACTTCTGGAGGGGCTTCAGTTAGGTACCATCGAGATGACTTGTATGTCAGCGGCGAACTTAGGCGGCTTTTGTGAGTCCCTGATGCTTTTGGACCTGCCTTACCTGTTTAGCTGCGGCGAGGCTGCCAATGAGGCTATGAACGGGGAAGTGGGGCGGGAGATCTTAGATGAACTGGAGCCGAGTGGCTTCCATGGGCTGGGCTGGGTGACCGGCGGCACGGAACTGTGGCGCCTGCTTACGGCAAACAAGGAAATCAAGGTTCCTTCTGACTTAAACGGGATCAAGATCCGGATTATGAGCAACCAGATCCATGAGTCATTCTGGAACGCCCTGGGGGCGTCCCCGATCCCCATGGCATTCAGTGAACTGTACACCGCCTTACAGAACGGTACCGTGGATGCCCAGGAGAACCCATGGGGGCAGATCCAGGGGAGCAAGCTATATGAATGCCAGAAGTACATCATGAAGACTGAGCATATGTTTGATTTTTCCCCTGTAGTCATTTCCAAGCCCTTCTGGGATACCCTGTCAGCAGAGGACCAGGCCTTGATCCAGATGGTATGCGACGAGATTGCAGAGGGGGAACGGGCGTACACTGACCAGCTGCAGTTTGATGCAGAAAAGGAAGCCACGGACTATGGCTGCCAGGTAGTGGAACTGACCCCGGAGGAAAAGCAGCAGTGGGTAGATATCGGGCGCAGCATTTATGATAAATTCGCGGATAAAATCGGTCAGGAGCGCATTGATAAATGCCTTGAAATCAGCGCAAAATATGAGTAAAAAACAGTAAATTTGCTGCACAAAGAAACTTTACAGGAGAAGAAAATATGGAGAAAAAGGTTCCTTTTTACAACCGGATAGAAGAGTTTATCATTGTTCTTCTTCTTTCTGCCATTGTGGTGATCCTCTCAACCAGCGTCGTTACGCGCTATTGTTTTCGTTTTACCTTTTCCTGGGCAGAGGAACTTTCAAGGTTCCTTCTGGTATGGGCGATCTGTGCAGGGATTGGCTGGGCGGGCAAGACCTCAGAGCATCTGACGGTGACTGCCCTTGCCAATTCCTTCCACAAGAAGAACCCAAAGGTAGAAGAGATTATTTTTTGGATCGGGGATATCCTGACGGTGCTGTTTTGTGCCTATATGTGTTATAAGCTGTGGGGAGTGACCATGACGGTGATGAAATCCCATCAGGTCTATACTTCCATGCAGTGGCTTCCCAAGTGGCCGATGTATTTTGCCGGTGTGCTGGCAATGGCGGATGTGTGCATCCGTATTATCCAGAGGCGTGCGGGGGAGCTGATGGGCAAGGGAAAGGAGGAGGCATAAATGCTTGCAGTGTTATTGCTTACGATGTTGGTTGCCGCCTGCCTGACCATGCCGATCGGGATGGCTATCGGGTTAGGGTGTATTGCCGCCTTCCCTTTCATGTCTAATGGCGCTTCCATGTCGGTGATGCTCAGCCAGAGCATTGTCACTGCCATTGACTCGTTTTCCATGCTGTCCATGCCATTTTTCATGATGGTGGGGACACTGATGGCAAGGGGCGGGCTGGCAAATAAGCTAATCAAAGTCGCAGATGTGATCACCCATAAGATGCCGGGCGGGCTCGGCATGGCGGCGGTAGTGTCCTGCTGTTTTTTTGCGGCAATCTCCGGCTCCGGCCCGGCCACCTGTGCCACGATCGGCGGCATTATGATCGCAGCAATGACGGCGCAGGGATATGATGAGACCTATGCGGGCTGCCTGGTGGGTGGCGGTTCCACCATCGGGCCGGTGATCCCGCCGAGCATCCCGATGATTACCTACGGGGTTGCCATGGGCGTGTCCATCACGGATATGTTTATGGGCGGCATTATCCCTGGCCTGATGATGGGGCTGATCCTGATGGCCTACAATTTTTACGTGGCAAAAAAACGGGGATACAAGAGCAAGGAGGAGCATGATTATACGGCCAAGGAGGTTATCCATATCCTGTGGGACGCCTTCCCGGCCATCCTTATGCCGATCATCGTCTTAGGAGGGATCTATTCCGGTATTTTTACGGCCACGGAGGCATCCGTGATCGGTGTGGCCTACTCGGTGATTGTCAGCGGGCTGGTTTATAAGTCCTTGTCCTTTAAGGATTTTTGCAAGGCAGTGTTTGATGCCGGGGTTTCTGCGGCAACCATCTTTATGACCTTTGGCGTGGCCAATATGTTTGCCAGGATTTTGTCCATGAACAATGTCCCGGATATGATCAGCAATGCGGTGCTTAGCATCACCAGTTCCCGGCTTTTGATCATGCTTCTTTTGAATATCCTGCTGATTATTATCGGGATGTTTGTGAACACCAATTCTGCGATTGTGCTGTTTGGGCCGATCATGGTGACAATCGCCGGGGCTGTGGGGGTGAACCCGCTGGCCTTTGGCATTATCATGGTAACCAACCTTTGCATCGGCATGGTGACCCCGCCGGTAGGGAGCTGCTTTTACATCTCCCAGAAGCTTTCCCACTCCTCATTTGATAAGATGATGAAGGAATTGGTTCCGGTGGTAGGGCTGCTTTACCTGATCGTAATCCTGATCAGCTGTTTCCCGCAGATTGTCACATTCTTGCCGGAATTACTTCGCTAAAAAACATGGAAATAAACATGGAAACCAGTAAAAAACGAGCCTTTCTGCTGGCGTAGGAGGCTCGTTTTTTCTTGCATTTTTTGACGTTTTTTTGCCTTTCTCAACAATGTTGCTCAGTTTTTTTGCTATATTATCCGCTTATCTCTATTCTGTTGAAGTCCCAAGTTGAATGTACTATAATCCGGCTAACAAGGCAAATTACAACAATAAATAAGGGGAAAAACATGGCCAGAAAAGTTAAAAATTATGAATCTCTGACAGCCCATGGAGATGAAAAATCCAGGAAAATTGTCCTCGATATTACAGAAAAAACCTTGCAGAAACTGGATGCCTATAACCGCATCAAAAGTATTATGCGCCTGGAGGGGGATATCCTGCATATCGGGACAAAAACCTGGGATCTGTCAAAGAAAAGGAATGTATACCTGCTGGGGGCGGGAAAGGCATGCAACCATATGGCAATGGCAGTGGATGAGGTTTTAGGAGACCGGCTGACCAAGGGGATTGCCATCGTAAAGGTCGCAGAGGAGACAGATTGTTTCCGGAAAACGGATGTGTATGTAGGAGGGCATCCCCTGCCGAATGAGGCAGGCTATGAGGCCTGCCAAAAGATCTTAAAGCTGGTAGACAATGCCGGCCCGGATGATCTTTTTATTGCGGTGATCAGCGGCGGGAGTTCTGCCCTGATGAGCTGCCCTATCGAAGGGATCACCCTGGAGGATGAGGTCAAAACCACGGATGTGATGCTGAAATCGGGAGCCGGGATCTATGAAATCAATGCAATCCGCCGCCATATCTCAGCCATGAACGGGGGGATGCTGGCAAAGCGGATCCAGTCGGTAGGGGCGGAACTGATCGGGTTTGGAATCAGCGATGCAGTGGGGAACCCGGCCACAGGGGATATCGGGATCCCGTATGAAAAATATGCCAGTACCCCCATCGGGCCGGACAAGACTACGCTGGAGGATGCTAAGAGGGTAATCAAAGATTATGACGTGGCAGACCGGCTGCCCAAAAGCGTGGTGGATTACCTGATGCATGCAGGGCCGGAGAAAGAAACTCCCAAGGCATTCCCGGGGAACACCTACTATTTGCTGAATACGCTGCCGGATTCCTGTATTTACGCCAAAGAAATCGCAGAGGAAATGGGAATCCCGGCTATCATCCTTTCCTCCTTTTTGGAGGGGGAGAGCAAGGATGCAGGAAGCTTTTTTGCGTCTATTGCCAGGGAAGTCCAGGCATATGGCAATCCGGTGAAAGCGCCGTGTGTGATCTTAAGTTCCGGGGAAACCACCACCAAAATCCTGGACAATAAGGAGATTAGCGGGCACGGAGGCCCCGGGCAGGAACTTACCCTAAGCTTTTCCATCCTGGCGGCAAAAACGAAGGGGGCATGCATGCTGTCCATTGATTCCGAGGGCACGGACGGGACGACACCGGTGGCCGGGGGGATCTGTGATTCCACCAGCTACCAGACGGCAAAGGAGAAGGGGGTTGACGTGTATTCTGCCCTCAGGGGGCATGCCTGTTATGAAGCGTTAGCAGCAATGGGGGATGCTGTTTTTACCGGGAATACCGGAACAAACTTGTGTGATTTTAATGTCTTATATATACCGGAAGCGGAGGATTGAATATGGGATCAAAGATCGTAAAGGTACATGCACGCCAGCTTGTGGACTGCAAATGCAGGCCGATGGTGGAGGTCGATGTGGTTACGGAGGACGGATATTTAGGCAGGGGATGTGCGCCGACCGGTTCTTCTGTGGGGATGTTTGAGTCTGTGGTGCTCAGGGACCATGACCCGGGAAAATACCATGGGCTAAGCGTACATAAGGCAGTAGATAATGTGAACCGGGTCATTGCGCCGGAGCTGGTGGGGATGGACGTCTTTGGCCAGAAGGAGATTGACCAGAAAATGATGGAGTTAGACGGCACGCCGGAGAAAAAGGTACTTGGGGGCAATGCCATCTATTCCGTATCCATCGCGGCCTTCAGGGCAGCGGCAGAGGCGTCCCACAAAACCTTGTATGACTATATTGCAAAAAAACCGCTCGGCCAGGTGCCGGTGCCCAGCTTTAATGTAGTAAACGGGGGGCGCTATGAAAACCTGACCCAGCCCTTCAATGAATTTATCATCATGCCATACGGGGCAAAGAGCATTGACGCTGCCGTGGAAATGGGGATCCACACCTTCCAGGAACTGGAAAAAGTGCTGGCCGGATATTTAGGCCATAAGCCGGTGGTGGCGCCCTCCTACGGCTATGCGGCTCCCACGGAGGACCCGGAGGCTATCCTGGAATTGATATCCGAGGCAATCGGGCGTTGCGGGTATACGGGGAAGATCGGCTTTGCCTTTGACTGTGCGTCCAGTGAGATGTATGACCGGGAAGAGAAGACCTACCTGCTAAAAGGACGCCGGGTGGAGGCCAGGGAACTGATTGATTATGCGAAGCTTTTGACGGAAAGGTTCCCGTTTGTGTTTATCGAGGATCTTTTGGATGAGGAGGATTGGGAGAATTATCCCGTTGCCCATGAGAGGATCACACGGACCAATATCATTGGGGATGATTTCATTGTGACGAACCGGGCACGGCTTGAGAGGGCATATGGGTTAAATGCCTTAGACGGGTTTATCCTAAAGCCCAACCAGGTGGGGACCATCACAGAGGCCTTAGAGACCTACGAGTACGCACAGGCACACAACCTTTTGGCAATCCCGTCCGGGAGGGCAGGGGGCGTGATCGGGGATGTGGTCATGGATCTGGCGGTGGGTCTGCAGGTAGGATTTATCAAAAACGGAGCCCCGAGGTCAGGGGAGAGGATCGACAAGCTGAATTTCCTGATGCGAGCCTGTGATTTGAACCCAGGGTGCAGGCTTGCGGACATTACACCGATATTAAAATTTTAATAAAGAACGATTAAGGAGGGCAAGAAAATGTCATATGTAGACCGGGTAATTGCGGAAACCGAGGAGAAGAACAAAAACCAGCCGGAATTTTTGCAGACGGTCAGGGAGGTGCTGAATTCCCTGCGGCCGATCGTGGACACGGATCCCAAATATGAGAAGGCCGGTATTTTAGAGAGAATAGTAGAGCCGGAAAAATCCATCATCTTCCGGGTGCCGTGGGTGGATGATGCCGGGAATGTGCGGGTAAACCGTGGATACCGGATTCAGTTTTCCAGCAGCATCGGCCCATATAAGGGAGGGCTCCGGTTCCACCCTTCGGTCAACGTGAGCATCATCAAGTTTTTGGGGTTTGAGCAGATATTTAAAAATTCCCTGACCGGCCTTCCCATCGGAGGCGGCAAGGGCGGCTCCGATTTTGACCCTAAGGGGAAATCAGACAGCGAAATCATGCGTTTCTGCCAGTCCTTTATGACCGAACTATACCGCTATATCGGGCCGGACACAGATTGCCCGGCAGGGGACATCGGAGTGGGAGCCCGGGAGATCGGTTTCTTGTATGGGCAGTATAAGAGGATCCGGGGAGCCTACGAGGCGGGGGCGCTCTCCGGGAAGGGGCTGGCTTACGGCGGTTCCCTAGGGCGCAGCGAGGCAACCGGCTACGGTGCGGTGTACTTTACGGAGGAGTATTTCAAGACTATCGGGAAGAAAATCGCCGGTACCACCTTTGCCATTTCCGGCTTTGGCAATGTATCCTGGGGGGTATGCAAGAAGATCAGCGAACTGGGCGGGAAAGTGGTCACCCTCTCCGGCCCGGACGGGTATATTTATGACAGTGAGGGGATCACAGGGGAAAAGATTGGCTACCTGCTTGAGATGAGGGCATCCTGCCGGGATATGGTGAAGGATTATGCAGACAAGTTCCATGTGGAATACCATGCAGGCGAGAAGCCGTGGGGCAGGGTGAATGCAGATATCTATATGCCCTGTGCCACCCAGAACGATATCCACAAGGAGGATGCCCGCAGGATCCTCGAGGAGGGGCACAGCAAGATCTTAATCGAGGTTGCCAATATGCCCACAACCCAGGATGCAGTTGACCTGCTTTCTGAAAACGGCGTGGTGATCCTGCCCTCCAAGGCAGTGAATGCAGGGGGCGTGGCAGTATCCTCCCTGGAAATGTCCCAGAATGCGGAGCATTTGTCCTGGACAAAGGAAGAGGTGGACGTAAAGCTGCGGGAAATCATGCAGAATATTTTCCACAGCATTGATGATGTCTCCGCACGTTACGGATGCCCAGGCAACTATATTGCCGGTGCGAACTTGGCAGGGTTCCAGAAGGTGGCGGAAGCCATGCTGGCGCAGGGAGTATGCTAAATTACTATGAATATCATGAATATCGCCGATGAAAAAAGGGCAATCCTGGAAAATTACCTTTTACCTCCCCAGGGAGTGGACTTAAGGCAGGTATTCGGCATGTGCCGCCCGGTGATGGAACAGCTCAAAGGAAGGGTTCCGTCGCCGGGCAACTGGCTTTATGCCTTGTATAAACACTGCCTGTCTGCGTATTTCCCGGATAACTTCCAGGCGGGGGAGGCAGGAAAGCTGCAGCCCTGCTTTGATTTCTATTTTGATGTGCTGGGGGAACTGATGGAACGGGAGAGAAGGGAGTTGCCTTTTGACCCCTGCCGGGATTTTGCCTATCTGTCTGAGGAGGAATTGGCGGAGAGCGGCATCCGGGAAGAATACCTGCGGTTTAAGGAAAGCTACGGCAAGAA
Source organism: bacterium 1XD21-70 (assembly GCA_003669055.1). Classification (GTDB taxonomy): domain Bacteria; phylum Bacillota; class Clostridia; order Lachnospirales; family Lachnospiraceae; genus Brotaphodocola. Next base: position 142,543 of record RAYB01000002.1, on the reverse strand, counting down.
CCGTCTTTATGAATTCATGCGCATTGCCAGGGAGGTTACCCCGTTTGACACATTGGGGCATATTGCCGGGGTGCACCATGTGGCTATGTCCGTGGCCAGGCAGTTAAGGCACACAGACGTCTTTGTTGACCTGGCTCTGCTTTCGGCGGCAGCCATCCTCCATGACGTGGGGAAATTCGGCTGCCGCCCTGCGGAGGCAGGGCGGGTTCCCTATCTGCATTACTATTACACAAGGCAGTTTGCCGAAAGATTCCGCCTGGATGCCATCGGGCACATTGCGGCCAACCATTCCACCTGGGATTTGGAACTGGAGAATTTGTCCGTGGAGAACCTTCTGCTGATCTATGCGGATTTCCGGGTGAAAAGCGTAAGGAAAAACCAAAAAGAAAACGTTTGCTTCTGGTCTTTGGATGAGTCCTATGACGTGATTTTAGGGAAGCTGGACAATGTGGATGAGAAGAAGCGCAGGCGTTATGGGAAGGTATTTTCCAAGCTGAAGGATTTTGAAAATTTCCTCAAAAGCCGGGGGATATCGGTAGGGTTAAAGGGAGAGGGGGAGCGTTTTGCCGTGCCCGGCAAGGGAAACGGCTTTTTGGAAATGCCGGAACTGGCAGAAGAGTTCAAATTCCGTGCTATTGCTTCCAATATCGCCATTATGCACAGGATCCAGCGCAGGCCGGAATTCATGAATCTTCTGGATGAGGCAAAAAGCGAGAAGAACTGGCGGAATGTGAGGATTTATTTAAATATACTCGATGAGTATTCTACATATATGTCAGCAGAGCAAAAGGTGGCTGTGATCCGTTTCCTTTATGAGATGCAGATGCACCGGGACGGAGATATCCGGCGCCATGCGGCCAGGATCACCGGGCGTTTGATTGTCTCGGTTGAGGAGAGGTACCAGAAGGAGGTTCCGGAGGATGTATCCCTGCCAAAACCGGCTCTGTCGTCGAGGGAGGTGTGGGCGGATGCGCTGCAGAGGATGCTGATTCCGGACCACAAGATCACGCAGCAGCACAAGCGCTGGATCGGTTTTTCCATGAAATCGGTTTTCACCACAGTCCTGGAACAGGCAAACGCCTCAGCCGGGGAAGAATACTTAGAGGTTCTGATGAGTTATTACCGCAACCGGCCGGATTCCGGGCTGCTGGCTTTTATCCTGATGGATTGTGCGGCTGTGATCCCGTATGGCCGCTGCGGGGCAAGGCAGAGGGAAACCCTTTTAAGCTTTGCATGGAATGCCATGGAGAAGGGGGATCCGGAGATCTTTACCGCTGCCCTGCAGTTTTTGGTGCAGTGGCTGGAGCAGGGCTGGATCCCGGATCCGAAGGAGCTGTCCTGGCTGGGGACTGCCTTGGCTTCGGGCAGGGACATCCCGGCCTGCTGCAGATACCTGATAGAAAAAATAAGAAGATATTGCAGGGAGGGATACCAGGAGAGCGGGCTTTTTTGGCTGGATCCGGCAGCCGTGCCGGAAATACTGATGGAAAACCAGAGGATCGAGGTTCCCTGGATATTCAAGCAGGTTAACTTAGAGATCCTGGATAAAGCCTGCCAGGGCGGGCAGGCGGGGGCATGCTTCCAGTTGGGGGTGCATTTCGTGAACATGCTCCAGGCCAGCGACCGGGTCGTCATCAAATATTTGGCAGGCGACAACCTGCTCCATTTATTGCCCAAGCTTGCCGATACGGAAAAATACGAACTTGCCCTCGAACTGCTCCGTGGGCTGGAGATCGGGGAGTACTCCACTTCCAAGTACATCCCGGCCTACCTGGGGAAGATGTTTTTCCACCTGGAGGAATACTCCCAATTTAAGCTTTTGGAACGGTTCCGCTCAATGGTTGACAGCACCAATTTCAATGTGGCGATCGTGACGCTTGACACTATCGGCGTGATTGCGGGGCATCCCTGTGGGGGAGGGCAGGGGCAGCCGGAGCTTAGCGGGCATCCGCTCCCGCAAAAGATCCGCGTGCAGCTGGAGGGGATGCTGCTAAGGGGAGCTGCCCATTACGCCGCAGAGGTCAGCCTGGAAGCGCTCTGGGTGATAGGGCACAGCATTTTCGGAAACCCGCAGCTTCCCCTGGAGAGGAAGGCAGAATATTTCCTGTCCATGGGTCGCAAACTCAGGAGCATGATGGGGAAGGAGACCAACCGTCTGTGCCGCTACAATTACGGTGCCGTGTTAAACCATATTTACCGTTTCCTGTCAGATTATTCCCTTGGCTTTGGGAGCCTTCCAGAGGAAAAGGAGAAAAAAATTGCATTTTTCCCGGGGACTTTTGACCCATTTTCCCTGGGGCATAAAGGCATTGTGGAGGAGATCCAGGGGCGCGGGTTCAGGGTCTTACTGGCCTTGGACGAGTTTTCTTGGTCAAAGAGGGTGCAGCCATACAAAATCCGGCAGCAGATTGTAAAAATGTCTATCGCAGATTTAAACGACGTCTATCTGCTCCCGGAAAATATGGTGGTGAACATTGCAAACCCGGAGGACTTAAGGAAGCTGAGGGATCTTTTCGGCCACAGGGAGGTCTATTTGGCGGTGGGCAGTGACGTGGTGGAAAATGCTTCCGCATATAAAAAGAGCCCGGAGGAAAATTCTGTCCACTCATTCCCCCATATTGTGTTTAACCGCGGCGGGGAGGACAAAAGCCGGATTTGCGCACAGCGTATAAAGGGGGAGGTTCTGGCCCTTGCGCTGCCGAAAAAATATGAAGGGGTCAGTTCCAGCAGGATCCGGGAATATGTGGATTTAAACCGGGATATCTCCAACCTGGTGGACACTAACGTGCAGAATTATATAGAGGAATATGGCCTGTACAGGAGGGAGCCTGTATTCAAGTTAACCATGACAAGCCGGGCGATCAGCCGGATCTACCAAAAGACGGTTCCAGAGGATATCTTAAGGGAACTTGCGGCAGGGCTTTTGAAGGAGGACTGGAACCATGGAAGGGGGGATTTTGCCTTAAGGCTGTGCCGGGAACAGCTGGTGGGGATCCGGGATGAAAAGCAATATGGGCAGATGGTGGGCGCCGTGCTTTTCCACCCGGTGAGTTTTTGCGGGCTTTATGAGGAATGCGGGGATGAAAAACTGACAGCCTGGTTAAGGAAACATATTTCCGGCAGGATTGCCTGGATCAGCGGCATCTATGAGCGGTGCGGGGGCAAGAGCCAGGGATACGGGCAGCTGGCGCTGACAGAGATGCTGGCCGTCTGTTTGGAGCAGGAATATACCTACGCCGTCTGCCTGTGCCCGGCAGACAGCAGGGAACTTCTGATGCGGCAGGGATTCGTCCGCATCCCGGCAGGAAAGGGCGGCTTTCTTGTGGATCTGAGGAATCCGCTTTTGCTGTTTTGTGACGCCAAGATGTGCCTGAAGGAACCGTTCCGCAGCCATGAGGCAATAGCAGAACTGATGGAGGAAAAAAGAAAGCTTCTGCAAAGTGCCCTGGCCTCCTTATATCCGGGGAACCTGGTGCTGCGCCTGGAGTCAGAGGTAGTAAACCACCGGGTGCTGAAAATGATTGCCAAGGAGAACCATGATGCGCCCCGGCTGTCGGCCTTTTCGCAGGCAGGGGAGAATATGTGTGTCCCTTTTGGCAAGATCCTAAGAGGGATGTTAGCCGCCGATTGTGTCACCAAATCCCTTGACACGGAGAAGATCTATGAGCCGGATTTGTCGGGCTTTACCATCCGGGAGTACCCCAATTTTGCAGACCTTTATACCCAGGTAAAGATACTGCGCTCCTTTCGTCGGCCGGTGCTTTTGGTGGATGACCTGTACCATGAGGGCTACCGCATGGAAGGGATAGAACCCATCCTGGAGAAGGTGGGGGTGGAGGTGAAGAAAATTATTGTGGGCGCCATGTCAGGCAACGGCAGGGATATTGCCTGCCGGAAAAAGAAACCGGTGGAGTGTGCCTATTTTATCCCCAACATAAAAGCCTGGGTTACGGAATCCGGGTTTTATCCCTTTATCGGCGGGGAGAGCGTGAGGAAAGAGGAGGGGGAGGGGATCGGCGCCACTCTGCTGCCGTCGGTCAATGACATCCTCCCCTACCAGATCCCGCATTTTTTATGTGACGTGGAGCCGGGGGATTTTTATGTTTTTTCGGCGCTGTGCCTTTCCAATGCGGAGGCAATCCTGAAAGAGGTGGAACGGATCTATCAGGAGATGAGCGGGAGGAGGCTGACGGTGGGCCGCTTAGGGGAGGTCATGGCGGAGCCTAGGTATCCCGATATCCGGCCGGTGGAAATCTCCGGCCGGACTGCGGCAGAGTGCCTGCATAGCGAGCAGCAGAGGCTAAAAAGGTTTAAGTGCCTGTGCGGCACGGACAAGGGAAGCGGCTGGCAATAAGAAGAAAGGGGGCTGTAGGGTGAAGGGGAATAAAAGGATAACCGACCTGCAGGGAGCAAAAAACGGCCTTTTGGCGAACTGCCATATCTCCTGGGTACAGGGAGGCGGCAGATGGATGAAGAGAGTGGTAGTGGCAGGGCTGGGGGATGTGGGGAGCACCCTACTTTCCGGCTTGGTTCTGCTGGGGAGGGAGGTGATCCGGAACATCGGGATCTATGATGTGAATGTGAATTTGTGCCAAAGGCTTTACCTGGAATTAAACCAGATCGTCCGGCCGTTTGAGGATGCCCCCTTCCCTCCGGTATATATAGCAGAGGAGAAAAAGCTTTTTGACTGTGATGTGTTTATCTTTTGCGTGGCCAAGTCCGTACCGGCGGTGGGAAGCGGGGTCAGGGATGTGAGGATGGCACAGTTTGAGGCAAACGAGAGTATCATTTCCTGGTATGCCAAGAAGGCGGCAGACGAGCATTTTTCCGGGCTTTTTGTGGTAGTGTCCGACCCGGTGGAACGGTTGTGCAAGGCAGTGCTTAAAAGTTCCGGGAAGGGGAGCCATCCCCTGCACCCCTATCAGGTCACGGGCTGCGGGCTGGGGGTGATGAATGCCAGGGCAGTATTCCATGCCAGGCAGAGCCGGGAATTTGAGGATTACCTTATTTCCGGGAGGGTGTTTGGGGCACATGGGCAGGAACTGGTTGTTGCCAATGACATTACAGAGATCGGTTATGACGATGAGCGGTCAAGGAAGCTTACCAGGCTGGTGCTGGAGGCCAACCAGGAGATCAGGAAAGCAGGCTTTAAGCCCTATATCGCCCCGGCGCTTTCTTCCGGGGCAATGGCTGTCCTCCAGATCCTGAAAGGCCGCTGGAGTTTTTGCTCCAATTACCTTGGAGGGGTGTATTTTGGGGGGAGGAGCCGTACCACGTCCATGGGGATCGCCTGGGAGGATGCGCCTTTGCCGGAGGCATTGTTTGCCAGGCTTGAGGAGTCCTACCAAAAGATGGAGGAATGGGGATGAAATTGACTGTGGTTATGCCCGGGGCAGCGGGCAGGGAGGGAGGCACAAGGCTTTGCCGGATAGCATCCGGGGTGATGGAGGGCTTGCCGCTTGACGGTGCCTTGCAAGAAACTGCAAAAGGGTTTACGGTAGAGTGGGTTCGGGATGTGGAAGGTTTTTTTTCACGTTTTTGCAGCAAAGGCTTCCAAAATGCCAGGATCCTTTTTCTGTTTGATATCGGGGCAACAGGGATTTGCATGGAACTTTATTCCATGCTTTGGATGATCCGGCAGGTGGAGGGCGGGTTTGACGGCAGTATTGCCGGGCTTGTGGTGGACGGGGAGGGCGAGCTGTACACCAAGGCGGTTGCCAGGGAATTTGTTTTCAGCGCCAACCGTTCGGGGTGCCTTTTTGTGGGGCGCCCTCTGGCAGAGGCCACGAAGGGCCTTGCCAATTTTTCGGTGGCTGCCAGGGTCAGGGGGATTTCACCGGAAGAGGCTTACAAGGAGGCTATCCGGGAACTGGCTTTGAGGGTTGCCTGTTTTTCTGCCGCGCCCAAAAGGAACCCCAAGCTATTGTGCCTCCACTCCTGCAATACCAGGGTTTCCAACACCTATATGCTGTGGTCAATGGTAAAAAAGCATTTAGGAGGCTGCTGCCGGATCCAGGAAATCTTTTTCCGCAACGGGGAGATCAAGGATTGCCTGGGGTGTTCTTACGATACCTGCTTGACATATGGGCAGAATACGCAGTGCTATTACGGCGGGGTGATCGTGGATGGCGTATATCCTGCCCTGGAATCCTGCGACGGGCTGATGCTTCTCTGCCCGAATTACAACGATGCTTTGGGGGCAAACCTGACGGCCTTTATTAACCGGATGACAGCCCTTTACCGGAAACGGCAGTTTTATGAAAAATATTTGTTTTCCGTCATTGTGTCCGGCTACAGCGGAGGGGATATCGTGGCTGCCCAGCTAATCGATGCGGTCTGCATGAACAAAACCTTCATCCTTCCGCCTTACTTTGCACTGACAGCGGTTGCGAATGAGCCGGGGAGTGTGGGAAAGGCAGAAAATGTGGGGCAAAGGGCGAGGAAGTATGCCGGGGGCATTGCCAGGGTGCTTTGCGGGGATCGGTTTTAAGGGAAGCGGCGGGCCAGGGGATTTTATCCTTGGCATCCCTGCGGTTCTTTTTATTGCCAGCATCCTTATGCTGTGATAGAATATACTCTGTCTGTTTTGGGGGAATGTTGGGGCATAGGAAAGGACGGTAGCGGATGAAGCATAAAAAAACATTGTTAGGGACATTTTTGTTGTTTGTAGCCATTGTAATTTCTTCTATGGGGCAGTGGTTTTTCCAGGAGGGCCCGGAGGGGAAGGAAGCATGGACCAAAGGGAAGGAAGGGGCAGAACTTACGGGCAATCCGGGCGGCGCGCTTTTGGGCAGCTGGTATGAGGGGCTGCCGGGGTATGCGGGGGAGGCGAGCGTTTCTGTCAACCAGGGGGTTCCTTTTTTTACAGAGGAAGAACTTACCAGGGAGCCGTTTGAGGATTATGGCGACCTGGACAGCTTAGGGCGCTGCACAGGGGCTTATGCCAATGTCTGCCGGGAGATTATGCCGACCGGGGAGCGCGGGAATATCAGCAGGGTGAAGCCCACGGGCTGGCAGACGGTTAGCTATGATATCATATCGGATAAGCATCTGTATAACCGCTGCCATCTGATCGGTTACCAATTGTCCGGGGAGAACGCCAATGAGAAGAACCTGATCACAGGGACGCGGTACATGAATGTGGAAGGGATGCTGCCGTGGGAGAATGTGGTGGCGGAATATGTGGACGAGACGGGAAACCATGTGCTCTACCGTGTCACCCCTTATTTTGAGGGGGAGAACCTGGTTGCTTCTGGAGTATTGATGGAGGGGTACTCCGTGGAGGATGAGGGACAAGGGGTCTGCTTTAATGTATATTGCTACAATGTGCAGCCAGGGATCACGATTGATTACAGCACAGGGGATAACTGGCTGGATGAGTCCTGGGAGCCGGCAAAGGCAGGGCAGGCCGGGGAACAGGATTATGTGATTAATACGAACACAGAGAAATTCCACCTCCCGTCCTGCTTAAGCGCCCAGGAGATGAACGAGAAAAACAGGGAATATTTCACCGGGAAGCGGGAAGAACTGATGGAGAGGGGGTATCTTCCCTGCAGCCGCTGTGACCCGTAGATGATAAGGCTTTATGGGGCGCAGGATCTGCCTGGGGCGTTCTGTCCCCTTCGGAATTTGCCGGAAAAAGGTGTTTACAGAAATAATACTATATAGTATAATACTGGATAGGGGGAATTTCTATGGACATTCAGGCAGGGAATATGATTTCCCAGATAAAACGGGTCAGCGACCGGATTTTTGACCATATTTTGTCCGAGCGGGAGATTGACGCTTTTAACGGGGCACAGGGGCGGATCCTTTATGTCTTGTGGCAGGAAGAGAATATTTCGCTGAAGGAGATCGCTGGCAGGACAGGCCTTGCGGCTACTACGCTTACCAGCATGATTGACCGCATGGAGGCTTTGGGGCTGGTCTGCCGTGTGTCAGATTGCAGTGACCGCAGGAAGACTTTGCTGGCCCTGACAGATAAGGCCAGGAGCCTGAAAAAGGATTATGATGCCGTGTCCAGCCAGATGTCCGGGATTGTCTATGCCGGGTTTTCCAAAGAGGAGATCGTGCAGTGTGAGGCCATGCTTGGCAGGATTTACGACAATCTTCGGCAGTATGGCCAAATTCCCTCATAACGGAAGCAAAAGTGGCAATGCCGTATGGGAAGAAAGAGAGGGAAAATGATGGATCAGAATGTAAAGGATTATGTTGCCGGGAAGGTAAAGGAAATGGTTGGCGCTGCAACCTGCTGCATGGAGGCAAGAGCCGCCGGGCAGGCCTGGTTAGATGCCGTGGGCACAGAGCAGGAAGCAGAGCAGACGAAAAAGCTGATTGCGCAGCTGGAGATGGACATAATGCCGGTGGACGGGCTGATTGCTTTTGCAGAATCGGAGGCCGGTGCCCAGGTATTCGGCGCCGAAGCGGCAAAGAATGTGGCCGCCCATGGCAGACAGATCAAGGCGGCAGGGGCAAAATACTGCGACTGCCCGGCATGCAATGCAGTGGAAGCGATCCTTGAGAAGAAGGAAGAACTTCTGTAATCCAAGCGATGTTTATAAAAACCGCCCGACCCGTATCTGGTGGATGGCCACTGCAGATATACGGCCGGGCAGTTTTTGGGTTAGGGATATTTTATGCGGGAGGGGAGCAAAGCAGGGGATGAAATTAAAAAATGTGCTGATTGTGACAAAGGATATGGAGCGATCCAAGGCATTTTATAAGAGGCTGTTCGGGCTGGATGTGATCCTGGATCAGGAAGGCAATGTGATTTTGACAGAGGGGCTGGTTCTCCAGGATGCCAGAATATGGGAAAAATTTTTAGGAAAAGAGATTATCCCGCGCAACAATGCCGCAGAACTGTATTTTGAGGAGGCAGATCTCGAAGGTTTTATCCGGAAACTGGAAAATTATCCGGAGCCGGTGGAGGTTGTAAACTGCCTGACAGAGCATTCCTGGGGGCAGAAGGCCGTCCGCTTTTATGACCCGGACGGGAACCTGATTGAGGTGGGGACACCGATGTAGGAGAAGGCCAGGATGGAAAGGGGAAAAGATGGGTTTTACAAACAAAAGTATACTGCAAATCGCGATGGAACAGTCGGCGGTGGATGCGAATTGTAAAGCTGAGGACTTTATGCGGGAGGAGAATGTCATAGTCACCTCCTGTGTGAACCCTGATGCAAGGAGTTATTTGGAACTCCCCTTTGATTGCAGCCTGATTTCGTACGGGAATAATATTGTTGCTTCCATCAATGAGAAATACCATGGCATGGTATCGGATTATCTGGGAAGGTTTTCTGTTGAACATTGTTTTGAGACCCCAGGCCTGCATGTCCTCAATGATGCAATGCAGAAAGAGGGGCTGAGGGTTTGCTTTATGGCAGAGTATTTTCTGCCGGATTTGGAGCACTTAAAGGCTTTGGGCTGCCCTTACGAGCAGAGGGTGTTGCATCCGTGTGATTTTGCAGAACTATATAAAGAGGAGTGGGGCAATGCGCTGTGTAAAAAGCGGAAGGAACTGGATGTTTTGGGGGTAGGGGCATATGACGGCACAAGGTTAATCGGCTTGGCAGGCTGCTCGGCAGACGGTAAGGCCATGTGGCAGATCGGGGTGGATGTGCTCCCTGGATACCGGAGGCAGCAGGTGGCCTCCTGCCTTACCAGCCGATTGGCGCTTGAAATTTTGGAGCGGGATAAGGTTCCGTTTTATTGTGCCGCATGGTCTAACATCAAATCTGTCCGCAATGCAATCAAGAGCGGGTTTCGGCCGGCCTGGGTGGAACTGACGGTGAAGGGCAGTTCATTTGTCAATGGGATGAATGGCGGCGGGCAGCCATGACCTTTTAACCGATCTCCTCAAATGCCCGGATACAGGCCTGGCGGGGGGAACGGTCCAGCACGGCATGGAAGATGGTGCCAAAGCAGCTGCCCATCCCTTCTGCCAGAAGTTCCTGCCACCATGCGGCCACCTTTTGGGGGTCATTGCGAAATACGCCGCAGCCGTAGGCTCCCAGTACCAGATGCTTGGCGCCCTGTTCGGCAAAGATGCACAGGGCCAGCTTCATCCGCCGCCGCATGACGGCCTCGGCTTTTTCGGCATCCTCACCTTTTTGCAAAACCTGGCCCATATTGACGGCCGGGAGGGTGAGCACCGAGGCCTTTACCGGATCCGCTACCAGGCGGAAACTCCCGTCACGGAAGAAGAGCACATCCGGGGCGTAGATTGCGTAGTCCAGATACATCATGGAGCGCGATGCCCGGTTTTCGCGGTAATATTCCTCATGGCTTACCAATGCCCGGTAGAGTGTGCCGGAGGCGGCCAGGCTTTCCTCCTGCGCCATGGCGCCGTTTAGGAAGCCGCCGCCGGGATTCTTGGCACTGGCAAAGTTGAGGACGCCGATCTTGTCTTTGCCCTCTGCGTGCAGCCTGCGGATGGCGGCCACGGTGGCGAGGTTTTTTGTCACGGTTTTATCCCGGATGGCCTGGAGGCTTTGTGGCGGGAGGCGGTTTCTTTCGTATTTTTTCAGCAGGGCTTCCCCCTGGGACGGGGAAAGGAGCAGGCTGTTTTCTACAGAGTATTTCATATCTTCTGCGACGGCAATCCGTTTTGGGATAATATCCCCCGGCGCCAGGCCAGGGGCTCCCGGCGGCAGCAGATAATAGCCCTGTTTCATGATTTCTAAGGTTTCCCTGGCGATTGCTTTCCGATCCATTTTTCCGATTCCTTTCTTATTGCTGTTTCCCCGGGTTTTTTTTGTAAAGCCTGGAGGGGCGGTGCCCGGCATTTTCTGTAAACTGTTCTGTTTCTTCCACCATGGTTATGGCTTTGCGCCGGAATGCTGCCGTGGGCAGTTCCTGGTCTAGCACGACCTCATAGACCTGCTGCAATTGGGTCAGCGTAAAGTACTCCGGCATCAGGTGGATGGCCAGGTCAGTATATTTAAGCTTTCCCCGCAGGCGCTCCAGGCCGTAGGCCACAATGCGTGCGTGGTCAAAGGCAAGGCCGTCGTTTTCCAGGATCCGGCATTGGGAAAAGGTTTCCTTTTCTTCTTTTTCCAGCAGGGCTTTCAGGATGGTGCTGCCATGGGACAGTTCCAGTTCCCATAATTCCCGGCCGTTTTGCCGGCTGCGCATCCGGCAGGCCAGCTTAAACCAGGCCGCCTGGTCGGCGTCGTCACCGGCCTGGACCTGGACGCGGCTGCTGTCGATGAGTGCCATGTAGGAGCAGCTCATGACCCAGGTGCGGGGATCCCTCCCCGGCTGGCTAAAGGTATAAAGCTGCTCTAAGTATACCTGGCCGACCCCGGTCTCCTCCATCAATTCTCTGGCAGCGGCCTGCTCGGTTGTCTCTGTGGGGCGGACAAAGCCTCCGGGCAAAGCCCAGCAGCCAAGGTAGGGATGGCCGCCGCGGCGGATCAGCAGAAGGCGCAGTTCCTTTTCCGGCAGCTTGCGGTAATTTCCTTCATCTTCGTCAGTCACGGTAAAAATGACCATATCTGTGGCTACAGAGGGTCTTTTGTAATCACCAGGCTGGTAGGCTGCCAGGAATTCGGCTTCCGTCAGGCCGTCCCGGTCTCTCAACGGCTCGGGGGCAGGCGGCTGCCCGGGAGCCTGGGGGGCGGCATCTGCAGCCAGGAGAAGATCCCGCACTTCGGTCAGTGCAAAGCCCAGCAGGTTGGTTCCCCGCCACTTGAGGGGGCAGAGGGCATCCGGGTTGCTTTTGCCCATTCCGATGCCCCAGATCCGGTCCCTGGGGCTGGCTTCCACCAGGATCCGCCGCCGGGTACCTTTTAAAAATTCCAGAAGTTCCGGGTTCTGGGAAAATTTTGCGAGGTTCCCCTGCTTTACGATGTCATAGCACCGAAAATCCCAGCACTCTTTGTCAAAGTTTTTCACTGCCCGCCCGTAGGCTTTCATCTCCTTGGGATAGGAGGATTCCATGATTTTTGCGAGCATCTCCTCATCGCCAAACATCCTTGCCTTTTCGGCCATCATGAATTGTTCCGCACAGCAATAAGAGACCCCTTCCACCTGGAAGCGGCATGGCCACCATTGGCTGAGGCAGGATTCGGATATGTGCCCGTCAGCAGCAGGGGTATGCCCCCAGAAAAAAAGGTATTTTAGTGTTTCGCCTGCGTTGTAGGCTTTTTTTAGTTCTTCTAAATTATAATACATGAAAAATCCTCCTGGATGCTTTTGGTGATCAATACCCTTTGCCCACTGAGGGGAGTGGCGGGCAATCTGATGTATAAGCTAATGTTTATATTGATATTATCATTCTGATATTATCTATAAGTCAATATTATAAAAGGGTTTAAGGAAAATGTCAATAGCTGTTTTTTGCGGCTCTTTGTCCACAGGGGGCATCCTTTGTGGGCAAGGGCACGGCCAGCCGGACCCGGGATCATGGGATATTAAGAAGGCCTTGGTTTTTAAAGAAAATCATGTGGAAATATGGGGAAGGCAAACGGAAGTAAGTAAAAGGCCAAGAAGGAAAAAAAGTAGTTGCGAAACAGAAGCCGGGCATGTATAGTAAAGCCAAGAGCACAAAGCTTTCCTGCCAAAAGACACCATGGGGGGTGGCCAATTATGTTTACAAAAGAAGTAATGGAACGGTTTACCGAACTCGATTTCGCAGTTTACGACTGTATTGTAAAAAACAAAAAACAAATCCCTAAGACAACAATCCAAGAATTAGCAGCCATGGCTCATGTTTCAACGGCAACGATCCTGCGCTTTTGCAGGAAATGCGGGGCAAAGGGCTACAGCGAATTCAAGATCAGGTACAAAGAATACCTGGAAGGAAAGCAGGAGGGACTAAAAGACGAGAAAGATACCGAATTGCAGAGTTTTATCGCCACAATCCGTTCCCAGGACTTTCAGGAAAGCCTGAACAAAGCACAGGAATATCTTGCCCGGTCAAAATGCATTCTGTTTATCGGCATAGGCACCTCCGGGATCCTGGGAAAATATGGGGCAAGGTATTTCTCCAATGTGGGGCATTTCAGCCTGTTTATCGACGATCCATGGCTGCCCATCCTTCAGAACCCGTCCGAAGGCACGGTTATGATCGTTTTGTCCGAGTCCGGGATGACCAGGCAGACACTCTATATCGCATCCCATCTCCATCAGAGGGGCTGCCCCATGATCTCCATTACCAACAATGCCAACTCCGTCCTGGCAAAAATGGCAGACTGCAATATTTCCTACCATGTCACAGAAAGGATGGTCAACGAAAGAAATGTAACGACACAAGTCCCTGTGCTGTATATTATGGAAACCCTGGCAAAAAAACTATACAACAATCAGCAAAGCTGAAAAGGGAGGTATTCCATGCCGGTTTTTTCTTACGAACAGCTCAGGAAAATGAATCCTGGCGAATTCAGGGTTTACAATTTTATCGCATCCCATTTGGATGCTGTGCCGGAAATGAATATCCGGCAGATCGCAGAAAGCGCCGGGGTATCGACCACAACCGTCCTGCGCTTCTGCGAAAAAGCCGGATGTTCCGGGTATAGCGAACTGAAATACCGGATCCGGCAGGAACTGGATACGCCCAGCCGCAACGGAAGCTTTGATGCTGACCCGGCCATCCGGTATATGAAACTGGCTGCAAAAGACAGCCAGTTCACAGACAAAATGGCACAGGCCGCAAAAATCTGTGCAGATGCAGGCCAGATCATCCTGTCGGGAAACCGGGAGAGCAGGCCCTTCATCCTCTATGGGGCATATTTATTTTCCGGCATTGGCAAAGCGGCTTTCACCGCAGAAGAAGGGTGGGGAAGTGCCTGCCCAAAAGGAGAGACAAAACCGGCAGTCCTTATCCTTTCCTCCCAGGGAGACGGCGAGGAGATGGTTTCCCTGACCAATCGTTACAAAAAGGCTGGCGCACCCCTGATCAGTGTTACAAATACGGAACATTGCCCCATTGCACGGATGTCGGATGTGAATTTCTCCTGTTATATGCCGGAAATTTCCAGGATTTCCCGGCATGGACGCACAGAACTGGTTTCACAGATTCCCCTGGTATACCTGTTGGAAACCCTAACCAGCGAAATACTAGGATTCCAAAAGCAATAGTACTAAGGGCAACAATACCATAAACGATAAATCTATGGACAAAAAAAGCGGCAGAAAGCAGATGGGATCCCTGTCTGTTTTTTTTATGTAACAAATGATATTTTCTTTACTATGTGTCAAAAACAGGAAAAGCAATTGAAATACAAAAGGGATATGGTATGATGGAGATAACATATGAGCGCTCATGTGGAATCGAATCGACAATAAGAAGGAGATTAGGAGGTATGGAAAAAAGAAAGGTTCCACATGATTTTTTGTGGGGCGGCGCAGTTGCGGCACATCAGCTGGAGGGAGGATACGACAAAGGCCGAAAAGGAATTTCCATAGCGGATGTAATGACTGCCGGAGCCAATGGAAAAGACCGGGATATTACCAAAGGAATACTGCCAAACCACTATTATCCCAACCATGAAGCGATTGATTTTTACACAAGATACAAAGAAGATATCCGGTTATTTGCCGAGATGGGTTTCCGGTGCTTTCGGACATCCATCGCATGGACGAGGATTTTCCCCCACGGTGACGAAGACGAACCAAATGAAGAGGGGCTTCAATTCTATGACGACCTGTTTGATGAACTGCTGAAATACCAGATAGAACCGGTTATCACGCTAAGCCATTTTGAAATGCCGTTTTCCCTGGTGGAAAAATACGGGGGATGGAGGAGCCGGAAACTGATTGGTTTTTTCGTTACCTTTGCCAAAACCGTTATGGAACGGTATAAGGACAAGGTAAAATACTGGATGACATTTAACGAAATCAACAATCAGGCCAGTGTCCAAAATCCATGGAGCGGCTGGACAAACTCAGGGATCCTTTATGAAAAGGGGGAAGACGTGCAGACGGTTCTCCAGCAGGCCGTACATTATGAAATGACCGCAAGCGCCATGGTTGTGAAGATCGGCCATGAGATCAATCCAAAATTCCAGATTGGCTGCATGCTTGCCATGGTTCCCTTTTATCCCAGAACCTGCGCTCCCCAGGATGAGCTGGCAGCCCAGACAGCCATGGAACACCGCCTGTATTACTATGGGGATCTCCATGTCTTTGGCGAGTACCCGGCCTATATGGAAGCATTCCGCAAAGAACAGGGGATTTGCCTGGATATAACGGACGATGACCGGAAATGCCTGAGAGAGGGATGTGTGGATTATATCGGCATCAGCTATTACATGAGCAGCACCGTCAGCAGCGTGGAAACCGAGGACAGCACCCGGGTGGGAGACGGGATTTATGTGGCACGAAACCCCTATGTGGCAAAAAATGACTGGGGATGGCAGATCGATCCCCAGGGGCTTCGCTATTCGCTGAACCTGCTTCATCAGAGGTACCACAAACCCATATTTATTGTGGAAAACGGTTTGGGGGCTTATGATAAGCTGGAAAACGGAACCGTCCATGACAGCTACCGGACAGATTACTTAAGGCAGCACATCCTGGAAATGAAAAAAGCCATGTTTCTGGACGGGGTTCCGGTTATGGGCTATACGCCCTGGGGATGTATTGACCTGGTAAGCGCAGGCAGCGGTGAGATGGAAAAGCGCTATGGTTTTATCTATGTGGATAAGGACAACCGCGGAAACGGAACCTTGGAGAGGAAGAAAAAAGATTCCTTTGCGTGGTATAAGCAGGTCATTGAGAGCAGCGGAGAAATTTTATAAGATGTCAGAACTTTGAACCACCCATTCAGCAGGGGATTTTCACAGTAACCGGAATATCAGGAAGGAGGATAAAAATGTTAAAAATCAGACTGTTTTGTGCAAACGGAATGTCAACCAGCCTGCTTGTAAAAAAGATGGAAGAGGCAGCAAAAGAAAAAGAAAAGGAAGTGGATATCAAAGCCTATCCAATCCTTGACATGGAAAGGCTGATCGGGGAGGCCGATGTGGCGCTTTTGGGGCCGCAGGTAGGGTATCAGCTTTCCAAAGCCAGGGAAATATGCGGGGCGAGAGGGGTTCCTGTGGACGTGATTCCCATGGCGGATTACGGGATGTGCAACGGGATGGGTGTCCTGCGGTTTGCTTTTAAGCTGGCGGCAGGGAAATAGGGAAATACACGCATGTCAGAAAGGAAATGAGAGATGAAACAGTTAATGAATGACAAAATAATCCCCAGGATTATGGCGTTTGTTAATACGAAAGGGATACAGGCAATTAAGGATGGCATGGTCTATTCCATGCCGCTGCTGATCGTAGGTTCCGTATTTCTGATCATTACCAACTTCCCGGTTCCTGCAGTTGTAAACATGCTGGAACAGACAGGCATAAAGGCAGTGCTGGAACAGGCAAACGGCGCAACCTTTAATATCAGTGCCATGATAGCCGTTCTTGGCATTTCCTATAACTATATCAAATTAGAGGGGCAGGAGCCGCTAAGCGGGGCAATCGTTGCTCTTGGGGTCTTTATTATGATGACACCGGCATCGATTGTAACAGAAGGCGGAGACGTAGTGGGGGGTATTATCGATAAAAGCTGGACAGCGGGAAAAGGCATGGTGGGCGCAATTATTGTAGGGCTGATTGTGGCCTATGTCTACTGCTGGTTTCTGAAAAGGAATATTAAAATCAAGATGCCGGCAGGTGTCCCTGACGGGGTATCCAATGCCTTCTCGGCGCTGGTTCCCGGAGCCGTCATCGTGACCGGAGCAACCGTTGTCCACGGGATTTTTTCCATGGGATTCCATATGACGGCGATGGAAGGGATTTACAATGTGATTCAGACGCCTCTCCAGAGCATGACAGACTCCATTGGCGGAGCCGTCCTGATGTGTTTTTTGACCCCGTTTTTATGGTTCTTCGGCGTCCACGGCTCGACCATCGTCGGAGGCATTATGACCGGCATTCTCCAGGCCAATGGCCTGGAAAACCAGGCTTTGATTGATAAGGGGATCGAACTGACGGTCAAAAACGGAGGCCACATTGTAACCATGCAGTTTTTAGACCAGTTTATCAATACCACCGGTGCGGGAATTACCATCGGGCTTGTGATTTACATGTTCTTCTTTGCAAAATCCAAGCAGTTAAAAACACTGGGAAGGCTGGAAATGGTGCCCGCATTGTTTAATATTAACGAACCGATTTTGTTCGGTATTCCCATTGTTATGAACCCCATGCTGGCATTCCCGTTTATCGCCATGCCTGTGATTGCCTGTGTGCTCCAGTATGTGGCGCTCTACACCGGGCTTTGCCCGCTCTACGGCGCCGTCCAGGTTCCCTGGACATGCCCGCCGATTATCTCGGGATTTCTGATCGGGGGCTGGCGCACAGCGCTTTTGCAGCTGATAATCCTCAGCTTATCCTTCCTGGTTTATTTTCCGTTTGTGCGGAGGGTCGATAAGCTGAACCTGGTGGAAGAAGCAAAAGCAGAACAAGAAGCACAGGACGATGAATGGTAAAAGGAGGACAAAATGACCGCAGAATTTGAAACCGCATGTTTTGGGATTATTACTTATGTGGGCACGGCAAGATCATGCTTTATCAATGCCGTGCAGTGCGCGAAAAAAGGAGATTTTGAAGACGCGCAGGAACAAATCAGGCAGGGCGATGAAGCCTATACCCAGGGCCACCACATCCATGCAGACCTCTTGACACTGGATGCCAACGGAAAACTGGAGGAATCCGGCCTTATCCTCATGCACGCAGAAGACCAGCTGATGAGTGCAGAAACCTTCCGGGTTTTGGCGGAGGAGCTGATTGAGGTTTATAAAAAAATGGCGTCGTAGCGTAGAATGTAGGGAAAGGTTTTAGCCAGGAAGAGTGGAAAAGTTGCAGAAAACAAATTTTCCACTCTATTTTTATAGAGTCTCCGGCTGCGGGGGCGGATGAAACCGGTCCGGTAAAGTTCCCTATTTCCACGCCTTTAGAATTGTGTTATAATGAGAAACACAAAAACAAAAAGGCGGATTTTGCAAATGCCAAGCGGAAAATATCGATAAAGCGGTAACACTAAAAAACGGAGACCAACAATTATGAATGCAGAAAAGATGATCAAAGTAACAGAGCCGATTATACACCTTCCAGGTGTGCACTCCATAGGGGTGATCGGGGATCCGGGGTGCGAGGGGCTGGGGACATACAATATGAAGGTGTATGCAGGCGCTTTAGAGGAGAGCAGCAAGGACGATATCACCCTGATTGTGGGGGATTTGGTACCGGCAGGGACGAAGCATTACTATCAGAGGATCCAGATGATCACAGAGAGCCTGGCAGAAAATGATGTGTACTGCCTGAGGGGGAACCATGACACAGGGGATTATACAGATTATTTCGGGCGGAAGAACTATGCCTTGCTGACAGAACATTTTGCCGTGGTGGTGTTAGACAATGCCGCCCGCAGGTTTGAAGAGGAGGGGCTTTCTCTGCTTGAGGAAGTCCTTGCCAGGGAGGATGTGAAGCAGGCGGTTGTTGCGTTCCACATCCCGGTGCCCAATCATTTTATTGCCAACAGTGTCTCAGAGGAAGAATTCGGGCGGCTGAAAAAGGCATTCGGCAGATGGAAGGACAAGGTGAAGTATCTGCTTTGCGGCCATGTGCATTCGCGGTTTGAGGATGAGGTGGAGGGGATCGGCCTGATCTGCACAGGCGGCGGAGGTGCGATGATTGAGGATGTGTCAAAGGATATCAGAGCCTGTGACGTGGAACACCACATTGTCCATTTTTATGAGGAGGGCGGAGTGCTGCAATACAGGATTGCCGATATCCCGGAGGATTGCTATGGAAGGGAGCGGAAGGACCGGGTGCTGAGGCAGAAGCTGACAGAGGCCGTAGAGGGTGAGCTGATGGCTCATTTTAAGTATCTGATGTTTGCCGACCGCGCACAGCGTAGGGGGATGGATAAGATAGCGGGCCTGTTTAGCGCGCTGGCGGCTTCTGAATATTACCATGCGCGCAGTTTTTACTCCGTGCTTGACAGCCCGGCGCCATTTGCCGAATCGGTGGAGACCTTTGTGCCGGGGGAGGAATTTGAATATGAGCATCAGTACCGGATGATGGCAGAATACGCCAGGGAGCATCACAGCCCCCTGGCAGAGCAGGCTTACACAGGGGCAGCCGCGGCAGAAAAGGAGCATGCTGCCCTCCTGAAAAAAGCAACAGACATGGACGGCTTTGGAGAAGCCATCTATGTCTGTCCGGTTTGCGGCCATGTCATGGCAGGGGAGCCAGCCCCGGAGCGCTGCCCGGTATGCGGCGGCCCTGGCAGGGCATTCCACAAATTCTAGCCAAATGCCCTGCCTGCTGCCGGCATTTACCCCACAATCCTTGTCCCGGTCTTTCCGTTCACGCCGTCCCTGGCTTTCTGCAGCAAGGTGACCAGTGCGGTGCGCCCCGGCGCGGAGGAGGCGAAGGAGATGCCGGCCTGCACCTTCGGGAGCATGGAGCCGGGCGCGAAATGCCCTTCTGCGGCGTATTGCTGTGCCTCCTGTACGGAGATCTGGCCAAGCCAGGTCTCCTTGGGTGTGCCGAAGTGAAGCGCTACCTTCTCCACGGCAGTGAGGATGATCAAAAAGTCGGCATCCAGTTCCTTTGCCAATAGGCAGCTGGCGAAATCCTTGTCAATGACTGCGCCCACGCCCTTTAGGTGGTTTCCTTTGCGGATAACCGGGATGCCGCCCCCGCCGCTGGCGATGACGATTTCACCGGCTTTTAGGAGATCTTTTACGGTCTCTATTTCCACGATCTCGGCAGGCTGGGGGGAAGCCACTACCCGGCGGTAGCCGCGCCCGGCATCCTCTGTCACCTGGATGCCGTTTTTTTCTGCCTTGGCGGCTTCCTCTTTGGTCATGAAATGCCCGATGGGCTTGGTGGGGTGCAAGAAGGCCGGGTCATTTTCCTCCACCCGCACCTGGGTGATCACAGTGGCCACGCTTTTTTGGATGCCGCGGTTTAACAATTCCTCTTTGAGGGCATTCTGCAGGTCATAGCCGATGTAGGCCTGGCTCATGGCAACGCAGACGGAGAGGGGAGTGAGTGAGGGGTGGGACGGGTCAGTCTTAGAGTAGGCGGCCATGGCATTGTTGATCATGCCGACCTGCGGCCCGTTCCCATGGGAGATGATGACCTCGTTCCCTTCCTCTACCAGGTCGGCAATCGCCCGGGAGGTTTCCTGGATAGCCAGATACTGTTCCGGCAGGGTGTTTCCCAGCGCATTGCCGCCTAGGGCGATGACAATACGTTTTTTACTCATAGCGGTTCCTTCTTTCTGCCCTTGTTTTGGGACATCAGGTTTTATTCAAAAATTCTCCGGCTTCCCCGGCCTTCCAGCTTTTTAAGGATTTCCTGGGGGTTTTTAAATTTGCTTAGGAAGATCATGGCAGCGATCACATAAGGCTTGTAGCTGGCTTCCTTATAGAGGGGGTTGCGGTAGCGGTCAAAGACAGAAGCCTCCACCTCCCCTTCCTTGCAGCTGACATCATTGATATCCGCGGGCAGGCAGTGCAGGTACAGCGCTTTGCCGTCCTTGGTGGTCTTCATCAGGTTTTCGGTGCAGCACCAGTCCTTGTGGTTGGCATTCTGTGCCAGCAGTTCTTTCTCCAGCGCCTTGATGCCCTCCATGTCGCCTTCCCCGTAAAGGCTGGTGCGTTTTTCCATGGCAGCGAAGGGCGCCCAGCTTTTCGGGTAAACCACATCCGCGTCCTTGAAGGCCTCAGCCATGCTGTTGGTGCGGGTAAAGGAACCGCCGGATTTCTCGGCATTGGCCTTTGCCACCTCTTCGATTTCCGGCATAACCTCATAGCCTTCCGGATGGGCCAGCACCACGTCCATGCCGAAGCGGGTCATCAGGCCGATGATGCCCTGGGGAACCGAGAGGGGCTTGCCATAGGAAGGAGAGTAGGCCCAGCTCATGGCCACCTTTTTGCCCTTCAGGTTCTCAATGCCGCCGAACTCGTGGATCAGGTGCAGGGCATCCGCCATCGCCTGGGTCGGATGGTCGATATCGCACTGTAAGTTCACCAGGGTTGGGCGCTGCTCCAAGATGCCGTCCGCATTTCCCTGCTTCACGGAATCCGAGACCTCATGCATATAGGCATTTCCCTTGCCGATATACATATCATCACGGATCCCGATCACGTCCGCCATAAAAGAAATCATATTTGCCGTCTCACGGACAGTCTCGCCGTGGGCAATCTGGGATTTGCCCTCATCCAGGTCCTGGACTTCCAGCCCCAGCAGGTTGCAGGCCGAAGCAAAGGAAAACCGGGTTCTGGTAGAATTGTCCCGGAACAGGGAGATCCCCAGCCCGCTCTCAAACACCTTCGTGGAAATATTATTCTCCCGCATAAAGCGAAGAGCATCCGCGACCGTAAACACCGCCTCCAACTCATCATCCGACTTCTCCCAGGTGAGGAAAAAGTCATTGTTGTACATCTCCTTAAAATTCAGCCGGTTCAGCTTGTCAATATAATCCTGCAATGTTTTCATCCTAATAATCTCCTTATTCCATATTGGTTTTCATTATCATTTTTGGTTTAGCTTTTTCATTCCCCATCCATGCCCCTTATCCCATTCACCGGAATTGCGTGGGGCTTTGGGAGGGAGCGCCTCTTATTTGCAATACACCGCAGGCAAAGCCGCATACACCGCGGCACAGGTCACCAGATCCTGCTTCCAGGTCTTCTCATTCGGCGCATGTGCCTGGGCTTCCGCCCCCGGGCCAAATCCGATACAGGGAATGCCGTTGCGCCCCATGATCGTCACCCCATTGGTGGAGAACGTCCACTTATCCGTCAGCGGACGAGCCTTTCTCATGGCCTCGGTCTCGGCCGTGCCGATCCGTTCATTGCCGAACAGGTTTTTGTAGGCTTCCTCCAATGCTTTTGTCACATCGTGGTCTTTTGGGATCACCCAGGTGGGGAAGTAGCACTCGATCGGGTATACCAGGCCGGTGTAGGAGGGGCGCTCATAGTTGTACATGGAGACGGTCACATCATCGCCGTATTTTTTCACAGCAGGCAGGGCGCGGATTTCATCCAGGCAGCTTTCCCAGGTCTCGCCTGCGGTCATGCGGCGGTCAAGGGAGACGGCGCAGGAATCCGCCACCGCGCAGCGGCTGGGGGAGGTGAAAAAGATCTCAGAGGTGGTGATTGTGCCGCGCCCTAAGAAACGGGCTTCCTGCCACTGGGGGTTGTATTTTTCGTCCAGCATTTTCACCAGGCCTTTGACCCCGCCTCCGTCGGCAGCGTCGTTTTCGTTGAGCGCACGGATATCCTGGAGGATGTCTGCCATCTTGTAGATAGCGTTGTCGCCTCTTTCCGGGGCGGAGCCATGGCAGGAAATGCCCTTGACATCCACGCGGATTTCCATGCGCCCACGCTGCCCGCGGTAAATGCCGCCGTCGGTAGGTTCGGTGGAGACCACGAATTCCGGACGGATCTTGTCTTCCCTAATGATGTACTGCCAGCAGAGGCCGTCACAGTCCTCCTCCTGCACGGTTCCGGTGACAAGAACCGTATATTTGTCGTTCAAAAGCCCCAAATCCTTCATGATTTTGGCGCCGTAAACAGCAGATACGATGCCGCCGCACTGGTCGGAAACGCCCCGGCCGCCGATCTCTTCCTCGTTTTCGTAGCCCTCGTAGGGGTCGAAGTCCCAGTTGTCCCGGTTGCCGATGCCTACGGTGTCGATGTGGGCATCAAAGGCGATCAGCTTCTTGCCGGTGCCCATGAAGCCCAGCACATTGCCCATGGGGTCGATCTCCACCCTGTCAAAGCCTAAGGTGCGCATCTCCTTTGCAATGCGGGTGATATGGGCTTTCTCGCCACAGCTTTCGCCGGGGTTTTTGACGATTTCCCGCAAAAAACGGGTCATATCGGCCTTGTAGTTTTCGGCAGCAGCCTTGATTTTGTTGTAATCCATAAGAAAATACCTCCTGTATTTGTTTGATTAATCAATCAAATTACTTGTAAAAAATCTGCCCCCTGGCCTAGGGAGGGCAATCTCTTTTTCGGCGGGTTAGCCGAGGTAATCCTTTCCTTCCCACACGATCTTTTGATAGCGCTGCGGGTCGGTGTCGCCTTCCGTGGAGAAGAGCAGTACCTGGGAATCCCCGTCTAACTGTAAAGCATCTTTCAACTCCTTATAGTCCGGGTTGGTCATGATCTCGCAGAGCACGCCGAAGGTAACGGCGCCGGATTCTCCGGAAATTACCTGGGGGTCGCCTTTGATGGGGGCTGCCAGCATCCGCATGGCCTTGGCAGACACCCAGTCAGGGGCAGCAGCAAAGACCGAGACGTGGTTCTTTAAAATATCCCAGGAAGTGGTGTTGGGCTCCCCGCAGGCCAGCCCGGCCATGATGGTGGGCATATCGCCTTCTACAATGTACTCAGCGCCGTCCCCGGCCACGGCGCCCTTGTAAAGGCAGGCAGCCGTATCAGCCTCCACCACGCATACGATAGGCGGGCATTTGGGGTAGAGGTTGGCGAAAAAGCCCTGGACGCCTCCGGCCAAGGAGCCTACGCCTGCCTGGACAAACACATGGGTGGGGCGGGGGATGCCGAGGGCATGCAGCTGCTCGTCAGCTTCCATGGCCATGCTTCCGTAGCCCTGCATGATCCAGGAGGGGATCTCCTCATAGCCTTTCCAGGCAGTATCCTGTATCACGACGCCGTTTTTCACCTTGGCGGCAGCGGCAGCTGCCATGCGGACGCACTCGTCATAGTTGGCCTCTTCGATGGTGGCAGTGGCATTCTCGGCAAGGATGTGGTTTAAGCGGTTTTGGGTAGAGCCCTTTGGCATAAAGACCACGGCCTTTTGCTTAAGCCGGTTGGCAGCCCAGGCAACGCCCCGTCCATGGTTGCCGTCCGTGGCCGTGAAAAAGGTGGCCTGGCCGAATTCCTCCCGGAGCTTATCGGACGTAAGGGTGGCAAAATCCAGCTCGGAGATATCGCGCCCGGTCTGGCCTGCTATGTACCTGGCCATGGCAAAGGAACCGCCTAAGACCTTGAAGGCATTGAGCCCGAACCGGTAGGATTCGTCCTTGACACAGATATCTTTAAGCCCCAGATGCCCTGCCATATGGGTCAGATGTGCCAGGGGGGTCGGCTGGTAGCCGGGGATGGTCTTGTGGAAAGCCCTTGCCTTTGCCACCTCGTCCATGGACATGATGGGCAGGTTGGCGTCATCGGTCTTGGGCATGGTGTTTTTGGCCCATTGGATTGGTTTCATCATTCTCCCTCCTTGTAGTTAGCTGTACCGGCATGCGGCCTTATGCGGCCTGCCAGGCCGCCGGGAGGCATTGCAGCTGTGGAACCTTGCATCACAGATGCTCCTCCTGGGCCGGTTCTGCTTTGATATAGCTATATAATGTGTACTTGGATATCCCGAAATACTGGGATACCTTATCACCGGACCTGGTGATAAGAAAAGCACCGGAGCGGTTGAGGAACTGGATGGCCTCGACCTTCTCATCCTTGGACATCAGCGAGGCCGGTTTGCCCACCATGGCTACGGACTGGGCGATCAGGTCGTCCAAAATGTCAGCCACGTTGGTCTGGATCTTTCTCGGCGCCGTTCTCTCATGGCAGGATAATTCCTCCCGGATGTTCTCGCTGATCAGGGAATGGATGGAGTCCTGCAGGTAGAGAAGGTTGGTGATGTCGTAATTGATGGAAAAGATATAGCTTACCGCCCCGCTGTTTTCGTCGCGGACGAAGACGGTGGAGGACTTTAAGGTCTTGCCGTCAGCGGTGCGGGTCAGATAGCCGAGATGGTCCTGGATTCTGGCCGGATCCTTCTTCATGGTCTCGACCACGATCTGGGAGGGGCCGTCCCCGGCCTTCCGGTTGGTGACATGGCCGTTCTCCACATATACGATGGACTTGCCAAGGCTCTTCCTGGTCAGGTCGTGGATGACGATCTCGCAGTCTCTGCCAAACTGGACGGAAAGGGCTCTGGCCATCTGTTTTAAAAAGGGCAGTTTCATGGTTCCTCACTCACTTTGCTTGTCTTTATGGTTCCATCATACCAGAAAAAAATGAGATGTCAATAGAAAAACTAAAAAATTTTTAGGTTTGAAAAAATATTTTTAGAATAGACTCGGCAGAATGGCGTGGGGAAAAGGGGGTGGAAATTTCCGGGCAGTTTTTGTTATAATAAAAATTATTTTGGCTTTTGCAGGATAGGGAGGGATGGCTGCATGAAGAAAAAAATATCGGTGATTACGCTGGTTCCCAGGTCAGTCAGGTTTTATGCGGGGCAGTTCCAGGATATTTTTGGGGAACTGGCGGAGGTGCGGGCTTACAGCACAGGGGACGGATCGGTGGAGGGGATTGAGCCTTCGGACCTGTATGTGGTGTCCACGGATGCTTTTAAGGCGGAGGAGACCAGGCAGTATGTGCCCTCGGAGGGGCAGGTGGTGGAAATACAGCTGACTTATGCCAAGGATGTGGTGCGGGATTTGAAAAAGATCCCCAAGGGGACGCGGGTGCTGTTTGTAAATATTAGCAGCCAGATGGCAAGGGAGTCGGTGACACAGTTAGAGCAGCTGGGGGTGAACCAGCTGCATTTTGAAGCCTATGGGCCGGATTTGGCGTTGTCGGAGGAGGAGGCGTGTGCAGCCTGGGGGGAGGTTGATATGGCGGTGACGCCCGATGAGGCCAGCTTTGTGCCCCAGGGGATAGAGAAGGTGCTCAATATCGGGCACCGGCCATGCACGCCGGCCACAATCATCGAAGCTGCCCTGCGCCTGGGGCTGGAGAGGCTTTTGGAGGAAAGGCGTTTCCAGAATTATATGAAATCCCTCGCCCCGGGCAATTATAGCTTTGAGCAGATGTTTAAGCGTTCCCGGCAGCTGGAAAGCCGGTTCGATATCCTGATTGAGATCCTGGATGAGGGGATGGTGGGGGTGAACGAGCGGGGGGAGTGCATCGGGGCGTTTGCCACGCTTCAGCGGTTCAATGAACTGGAGCGGCGCCAGAACGAACTGCGCAGCCAGCTGCTCCACAAGGGCTACAGGGCAAAATATTGTTTTGACGACGTGATCGGGCGTTCCCAGGCGATCGGCAGGACGAAGGAGATCCTAACGAGGATGGCAAAAACAGAGTCTCCGGTGCTTTTGATCGGGGAGACGGGCACGGGAAAGGAACTTTTGGCCCATGCAGTCCATCATGCCTCCAGGCGCAGCAAAGGGCCTTTTGTGGCCATCAATGTGGCGGCCGTGCCGGAGAACCTGCTCGAGAGTGAACTGTTCGGCTATGAGGAAGGCGCATTTACCGGGGCAAAGAAGGGCGGGAGGCCGGGGCTTTTTGAGTTTGCCCACAAGGGGACTTTGTTTTTGGATGAGGTGGAGGGCATGAGCCCGGCCATGCAGGTGAAACTCCTGCGCGTCCTCCAGGAGCAGGAGATCATGCGGGTGGGAGGCAACCAGATGATCAACGTGGATGTGCGTATTGTGGCAGCCACCAATGAGTCGCTGGAGGAGAAGGTGGCGGAGGGAAGCTTCCGCCGGGATTTGTATTACCGGCTCAATGCGCTGCCGGCGCTGATTCCTCCGCTGCGGGAGCGGGGGGAAGATATCCTGTTTTTATTGGAGGATTTTAGGAGGAGGTTAGGCGGCAGCTTTGAACTGTCAAAGGAGGTCCGGGAGGCTCTGCTTTGCTATCCCTGGCCGGGGAATATCCGGGAACTGCAAAATGTGGTGGAATACCTAAGCTTTACAGGGCAAAGCGTGATCGGCCCGGAGGATCTCCCGCCGACCTTCCAGGCCGGCCTTTTGCGGGAGGGGAAGGAGGAGGCGGCGCCAGGCCGGAAGCATCCCAAGGAGGGTGGGGAGGAGAGCCGGGAATTCTGGTATGTGTTAGAGCAGATGTACTTGGCCTCGGAGAAAGGGGAATTCATCGGGCGTGAGGCTATGCTGAAAAATGCCAGGGACAGCCATATCCCCCTGTCCCAGAGGGAGGTCCGGGACATCTTAGAGCAGATGGCTGCCCAGGGGCTGGCGAAGGTGGGGAAAGGGAGAGGGGGCAGCAGGATTACCTTGGCCGGAAGAAGGATGTGGGAGGAGAGGGTGTAAATCTTTGACCAAATAATAACTTTAAAACCAAATAAACCAAAAAACAGGGGATGTATGGATAAAAAAACAAAGAAATACGTCCTCTTTTTTTGGCATCAAATTTGCGGGTAATATCAAGTGAAAAAATAACTGCTGCAAGCGGCAGGGAACGGGAGTGTGAGCATGAAGTACAACTTTGATGAGGTCATTGACCGCAATGGCAACCGCTCGGCCAAGTATGATGAGAGGGAGAAAAAATTCGGTGCCAGGGATGTGATCCCCCTGTGGATCGCAGATATGGATTTTAAGACGGCACAGCCTGTCATCGATGCATTGAAGGCGCGGGCAGAAGAAGGGATCTGGGGGTATACTTCCCGGCCTGATTCCTACTATGAGGCTGTGTGCGGGTGGCAGGAGCGCCGCCATGGATGGGAGATTGACAAGAAGATGATCAGCTTCAGCTTAGGGGTAGTGCCTTCCCTTTCTTCCATGGTCCATTTGTTCACAAAGCCAGGGGAAAAGGTCCTGATCCAGACACCGGTATATTCGGAGTTCTATGATGTGACGGAAAGCTGGGGGCGGCAGGTCGTGGAATGCCCGATGGTAGAAAAGGACGGGAAGTGGGTCATTGATTTTGAGGATTTTGAGAAAAAGGCCAAGGAGGCAAAGCTATTTTTCCTTTGCAGCCCCCACAATCCCCTGGGCATAGTGTGGGAGAGGGAGCAGCTGGTGCGGATGTGCGGGATCTGTATCGAAAACGGGGTGCAGATCGTGTCGGACGAGATCCACTCGGATCTGGTGTTCCATGGAAAGACCCACATCCCGACGGCAACCTTATCGCCGGAGATTGCCGCCCATGTGATCACCTGTATCTCCGGGACAAAGACATTTAACATGGCGGGGCTTCAGGCATCTGCGGTGGTATTCCCCAACCAGGAGTTAAAGGATATATATGACAAATTCTGGTTCAGCCTGGATATCCACCGCAACAACGCATTCAGTTCCATTGCGATGGAGACTGCCTTCAACGAGGGGGAGGAGTGGCTGGAGCAACTTTTGGAGTACATTTCCGGCAACTTTGACTTTATCCGGGATTACTGCCAGGAGCATATCCCGCAGATCAAGCCAAATGTCCCGGACGCCACCTACTTAGTATGGCTGGACTGCCGGGAACTGGGGATGGAAAATGAGGAACTGAGGGCATTTATGATCGAGAAGGCTGGCCTGGGCCTCAATGAGGGGTGGTCGTTCGGGCGGAGCCTGTCCGGGTTTATGCGCCTAAATGCTGCCTGTTCCCGCAACGTGCTGAGGCAGGCGCTAAAGCAGCTGAAGGAGGCTGTGGACGCGAGGTAACCGCCGCCTGGGCAAGTCCAGGCGGAATTTGACACGAAAAAATGACGAGTGCCCACGAGGGCGTATCGGAAACAAACGGAGGGAAATGGAATGACAAAGGAAAAGACAAAAAAGGGGTTTATACTCCGGGCTTTGGATACAGTGGAAAAGGTAGGGAACGGGCTTCCCAACCCGGCAACCATCTTTTTGATTCTCACGGGGGTGGTGGTTATCCTGTCTGCTGTCTGTGCGGCATGCGGCGTGTCTGTGACTTATGACTATCTGGACAGTTCAAAGGGGGAGATCACCCAGACCACGGTTGCGGCTGTCAATCTGCTGGCGCCGGACAGCATCCGGCATATGGTTACAACCGTAGTAAGTAATTTTACCGGATTTTTTGCTCTTGGGACTGTGTTTACCATTATGATCGGTGTCGGTGTTGCGGACGGGACTGGTTTTATGTCTGCGCTGCTGCGCAAGGTAGCGGCTTCCACGCCCAAGGCATTTGTGACAGCCGTGGTGGTGTTTTTGGGCATTATGTCCAATATCGCTTCCTCCACGGGATATGTGGTGCTGGTGCCTTTGGGGGCAATCCTGTTTATGGCTTTCGGGCGCCATCCCATCGCTGGTCTGGCGGCGGCTTTTGCCGGGGTGTCCGGCGGCTGGAGCGCCAATTTGCTGATTGGCACCAATGACCCCATGTTTGCAGGCATGTCTACCCAGGCGGCGCAGATGATTGACCCGGGCTACAACGTGCTCCCGGTATGTAACTGGTATTTCATGGTGGCGTCCACCTTCCTGATCACCGCGGTTGGTACGCTGGTCACGGACAAAATTATTGAACCGCGCCTCGCCCCTTATGTGCCGGATGCCTCGGAGGAGGTTCAGGATATCGGTGAGAACGAGAAGAGGGGCATGCGCTGGGCAGGGATTACGGCGCTGGCTTATGTGGTACTGATGGCAGTGCTGGTGGTTCCGCAGAACGGGCTTTTGAGGAATCCGGAGACCCATTCCTTCCTGAGTTCTCCTTTTATGAGCGGAATTATTTTCTTTATGATGCTTCTGTTTTTGCTTCCTGGCCTGGCCTATGGTATCGGGGCAGGATCGATCAAGAATGATAAGGATGTGGTGGCGCTGATGAATAAGACGATCAGCGGGCTGGCCAGCTTTATGGTGCTGATTTTCTTTGCGGCGCAGTTCACGGCATGCTTTAATTACTCCAACCTAGGTACGATCATTTCCGTATCAGGTGCGAATTTCCTGGAATCCGTGGGATTTACCGGGCTTCCCCTGGTGATTTGCTTCATCGTGCTGACGGCGTTTATCAACATTTTCATTGCAGTTGACTCTGCCAAATGGGCGATTATGGCCCCGATTTTTGTGCCGATGTTTATGCGGCTCGGCCTGTCGCCGGAACTGACCCAGGTTGCCTACCGGATTGGTGATTCCAGCACCAACATTATTGCGCCCCTGATGCCGTTTTTCGTGCTGACGGTTGCCTTTTTCCAGAAGTATGACAAAAAAGCCGGGATCGGAAGCGTGATTTCTACCATGCTCCCCTACTCGCTGGCTTTCCTGGTGGGATGGATCATCATGTTCGCGGCATGGTACCTGTTAAAGCTGCCTTTAGGGCCGGGGTCACCGATGTTCTATTGATGGGGCATGTCCCTTGCCGGGTGCGGGTGCCGAATAAAAGGGTTCCGAGCAGAAAGCCTTGGGAAAGGCTTGTTGTAAAAATGATTTCCTACATAGAAAAGGAGAGGGTGTTATGCAGCCAAAGGAGAAGAGGATTAAGGAGTTTTTGAAGGAACGGGGGCTGGACGGAGCCATCGTATCCTCACCGGAGAATTTTCATTATGTGACGGGTTTTGGAGGGCATCAGCATATTGTTTCCAGGCAGCCGGGGTTTACCCTGGCTGTCATGAGGGCGGATGACCAGGTGCCGACCCACATTACGACCATGGATTTTGAGGCCGCCACCTTTGAGATCCGGGCAGCCGGGCTGGGGTTTGTGGTGGATCCCTATGATACCTGGGTGGGGCTTAAGACCTGGCCGGAGATTGCAGATTCCGTGGTGCTGCCAGACAAGGGGTGCCTGGTCAGTTCGGATGACAAGCTGGAGAGGTTTGTAAAAGAATGTGACCTGGCGGACAAAAAAATCGGCGTGGAACTGGATTATCTGCCTGTGCCGTATTATAATAAGCTGAGGGAGAAGTTTCCGGAGGCAGAGTTTGTGAACATCTCGGACCTGTTTGTGTATGCCCGCAGTGTCAAGACGGAGGAGGAAATCCAGATGTTCCGTGACCTTTGCCGGATTGCAGACCATGGGTTTACCCAGGTGAGCCGGATGGTGGGAATCGGCGTGTCCGAGAGGGAGATGGCAGACTGCTTCCGGGAAGATGTGATCAAATCCGGGTTCTGTGTGCCCAGTGCCTGGTCGATGTTCTCCACCGGCGCTTCCGGTTCCCGCCTGACGATTCCGGAAGATGGGGTCATTAAGGACGGGGACGTGGTCAAATTCGATGCCGGGGTCAATGCGGAGTTTGATTTCTACACTACGGATACTTCCAGGGCCTGGGTGATTGGCAATGCCGACCCGGTGCTGTTTCGGTTAAAGGATACCCTCTATGAAGGCCAGAGGAGGATGATTGCCGCCGCAAAGCCGGGCATACCCATCCATGAACTGTACCATGCGGCTTATGATTATGTGAAGGAGAGGTTCCCTTCCTACCGCAGAGGCCACCAGGGACATTCCATCAGCATGGGGCCGGCCACGGCGGAGGCGCCCTATATCAATGCCACGGAGACAAGGCTTTTGGAGCCGGGGATGGTGCTGGCGATGGAGGTGCCCTGCTACATCAGCGGGATCAATGGGTTTAATATCGAGGATATGGTGCTGATCACGGAGACGGGATGTGAGATCCTTACTCCCAATACGCCTCATTACCTGTAGTAATGTGGAGAGAAAAGGAGTGAATTTGGAATGAAGGTTATCATTGTAGGAGGCGTGGCCGGCGGAGCCGGTACGGCTGCACGGCTGCGCAGGAATGACGAAAGCGCAGAGATTATTATGCTGGAGCGGGGGGATTATATCTCTTACGCCAACTGCGGGCTGCCCTATTATGTGGGGGGAGTCATTACGGACAAGGGGGCGCTTCAGGTTCAGACACCGGAGCGTTTCCATGACCGGTTCCGTGTGGATGTGCGTGTCGGCAGCGAGGTCACCTTTGTGGACACCAAAGAAAAAAGCGTTACCGTGAGACATGGAGAGGAGACTTACCAGGAAAGCTATGACAAACTGGTCCTGTCCCCAGGGGCCGGGCCGGTACGCCCGCCTATTTTGGGGATGGAGGAAAACCATGTGTTTACGCTGAGGAATATTCCTGACACCTATGCCGTCCACGATTATGTGGAGAAGGAAAAACCGGCAACCTGTGCGGTGATCGGTGCGGGGTTCATCGGCCTGGAGATGGCGGAGAACCTGGCAAAACGGGGGATCCGGGTTTCGGTGGTGGAGGGCGCTGCCCACGTCATGCCGCCTATTGACATGGATATGGCCCATGGTGTGCATAACTATATCCGTGCCCAGGGAATCCGTCTCTATCTGGGGCAGACCTGCACGGCTATGGACAGGGAAGGGGTAGTGTTAAGCGACGGCACCAAGGTTTTGGCAGACATGGTGATCTTAAGCATCGGCGTGCGCCCGGATACCGGGTTTTTGAAGGGCAGCGGGATTTCGCTGGGGCAGAGAGGGGAAATCCTGGTAAATGAATTCATGGAGACCTCAGAGGCGGATGTCTATGCCCTGGGGGATGCGGTGGCCGTGAACCATGTGGTCAGCGGCAGGCAGGTGCTGATCCCCCTGGCGTCCCCGGCCAACAAGCAAGGCCGGATCGTGGGTGACAACCTTTGCGGCAAGCGGGTTGCCTATAAGGGGAGCCAGGGGACATCGATCATGAAGTTCTTTGGGATGACCGTGGCAGTGACCGGGGAGAAGGAGGAGAGCCTGGCAGCGCAGGGGCGCCCCTATGGGAAGGTGGTCACTACCTCAGCCTCCCAGGCCGGATACTACCCGGGCGGCGAGATGATGACGGTAAAGACCTTGTTTGACCCGAAGACGGGGGTGATCCTGGGTGCCCAGATTGTGGGCGGCAAGGGCGTGGACAAGCGTATCGACGACCTGGCCAATGCCGTGCGTTTTTGCCTTACAGGCTATGACTTACAGGAGATGGAACTGGCCTATGCACCGCCCTTCTCCTCAGCCAAGGATCCGGTGAATATGGCCGGGTATGTGATCGGCAATGTGCTGGAAGGGGTGATGAGGCCCTTCTATATCGAAGACCTGGACAAGATCCCGGAGGATGCCATACGGCTGGACGTGCGCACGGACGAGGAGGTTGCAGGGGGGATGATCCCGGGATTTATCCATATCCCCTTAGACAGCCTGCGGGAGCGCATGGGGGAACTGGATTTGGCCAAGGATATCTATATCACCTGCCAGATTGGCCTCAGGGGCTATTTGGCGCAGCGGATTTTAGACCAGGCAGGCGCCAGGACATGGAACCTGTCCGGCGGATACCGCTTCTATGACATGATGGTAAAGGACCAGGCCGACGCGGCTGCCGTGGCAGGGATGTGCACGGAGTGCGGGATGGAGAAAAAGTAAGGGATTGGGAGACTTAACCTACTCATCGCCGGGAGTTCTTATGCGGCAATGGTCATTGCAGGATCTGCAGTGAAAAGCAAGCCAGTGGAAGAGGTTATTGATTAAATGCATGGTTCATGGTATCAGAAGGCGGTAGGGGACTACCGGGAGTTACTGAGGCAGGGAACAAGGATTCATGTGGGGAAGGGAACCCGGGTGGTGGATTCCCAAAAGAAGCTGGAATATGTCTATTACTTGGAAAAGGGGGTCATCGCCCTTGTGGACTTGATGGAGGATGGGGATGAACGTGTTTTCCGCTACCACAAGCAGGGGGAATTATTAGGGATTTTTCAGCTTTACAATATGGTTCCCAGCCTAAAAAATTCGGTACAGCACACGGTTTGCCATATCTATGATTCCGTTAGCAAGAGCGAATGTGTGCTTTATCGTCTGGAACCTCGGGTGGTGCTGGAATTTTTGTTTGAGAACCCGGAGATCCTGGTGGAGCAGGTGCGCAGCACGGCCAAAATAAACATGAGCCATTGTTTCCGGTATAGTAAAATGCTGAAGAACCGGACGCCAAATATTTTGTGTGAGATGCTTCTGGAATTTGCCCATTTATCAGAGGGGGCCTGGAAGCTGGATAAGTATTTTTCCAATGCGGAGATCGCCCGGTATTTGGGGGTTCATGTGGTTACTGTGGGCAAGATTATAGGAAAGCTGAAAGAGGACGGGCTGATTGACCGTAAAAACGGGCAGCTGGTGATTTTGGACAGGGAGGGTATCGAAGAGTATCTAGGAGAGAAAAATATGAAGTATTAAATTAGCATGGGACAATTGTTAAAACAGATTGTTGGCAAAGCCTTACTGATTGTTAGAAAGTCAGTAAGGCTTTTTTGGCGTGGTTTATAAGTCCAGGCTGTTGTTGCTAAAGATTTATTTATGTTACATTACATTCAGCGGGCAAGGGGATAGCTGAAAGAATCAGAAGGTTTTTATTTACTAAGAAAAGGAGAAGGAAATGGAGATGAAACAAAACGTAGCATTCAGAAAAGAACAGCACATCATTGAAAAACAGAAGGAGATGGAAGAGCAGTTTTTACAGGAATATCATCAAGGGAGTTATACCTTCAGCCATCCCTACATAAAACAGAACCCTTATGGAATCGCCCCGCTGACAGCCCTGGTTATGTTTGAGACAAAGGAGCCAAGCCAAGTGACACTAAGGGTGTGCGGAATGGAAAAGGAAGGGGATCTCGTTCACCGGTTTGACAAAAGAACCCACCATGTCATCCCTGTTTACGGACTATATGGAGGAAGAGAAAACAAGGTAGTCCTGATCCTGGAGGATGGAAAAAGCCAAGTTCTTTCTATTGTGACAGAGCCTCTTGACGACAATGTGAAGCTGCCTGTGTCGATCCGAACCACAGCCTCCTATCTGGATGGGGAATGGATGTTTGTCTCCCCCTCTACTGCAGCCGCGACGGCGGCCTATGATTACCGCGGTGACTGTAGGTGGTATCTTACTCCGGTGACAGGCTTTGACTTACGGCAGCTTCAAAATGGCAGGCTGTTACTGGGGTCTTATCGCCTATATGCACCGCCCTATCATTTGACAGGACTGATGGAAATGGATCTGAGCGGAAAAATATACCGGGAGTATACGCTGCCCTACGGTTATCACCATGATGAATTTGAGCGGAAGGACGGAAATCTCTATGTGCTGACCTCCGACCTGAGCGGGGGGACAGAGGAAGATATCTGTGTTTTAATCGACCGCAGCACTGGTGAGATTCAAAGGCAATGGGATTTGAAGGATTACCTGGATCCTGGACAGGTATCCGGGTCGCCGGACTGGACACCCTACGGGTGGTATCGGAACAATGCACTCTGGTACGATGAGGCCAGGGATCGTTTGCTGCTGGGAGGGCGGTTTGCTGAGGTGGTTGCCTGTATTGACTGCAAGGAGGATAAACTGCTTTGGTTGCTGGGGGATCCGGATACCTGGCCCAAGGAACTGGTAGAGAAGTATTTCTTTACACCAGAAGAAGATGGTGGAGAATTTGAATGGTTTTATGAACCCCATTCCTGCACTTTGCTTCCCAACGGAGATATCTTTTTATTTGATAACGGGCATTATCGTTCAAAGAGGCCGGAAAAGCGGTTGGCTGCCAAAGACAATTATTCCAGAGGCGTGGTCTATCGGATCGATGAAGAAAAACGGACGGTAAGGCAGATCTGGCAGTTTGGAAAAGAGAGGGGCAGTGATTTCTTTTCTCCTTATATCTCAAATGTGGCTTATTATGGGGAAAACTGGTATATGATCCATTCCGGCGGCATGTGCTGGATCGACGGGGTGCCGTCGGATACGATTTCTACGGTTTTGGATTTTTCATCTCCCTCCTGCAGGCTGGATGCCGCAACGGTGGAGGTAAAGGACAACAAAGTAATGTATGAAATGCATTTGCCCGCAAGCTTTTATCGTGCGAGAAGGCTTCCTGTGTATACCTGCGAACTGGAGTTTGGATCTGGCAAAGTGCTTGGGAGTTTAAACAAGACAGAGGAATTCGGTACAGATATTGACACTGTAGTTTTATCAGAAAAAGCAGTGCCGGAGGACTATAACATCACTTTGATCGAAGAGACAGACCGCCTGATTTTGACGGCCG
Organism: bacterium 1XD21-70; assembly: GCA_003669055.1. Taxonomy (GTDB): domain Bacteria; phylum Bacillota; class Clostridia; order Lachnospirales; family Lachnospiraceae; genus Brotaphodocola. Next base: position 106,834 of record RAYB01000002.1, on the reverse strand, counting down.
GATTGGAAAAGGGCCAGCTGGCTATGTTGGTTTTGCAGGATGAGGAGGGAAAGAATCACAATTATTATATATCTACAGCAAGAGGGGCAAATTCTACCATGTGTGTGGCAACTTATCTGGATCATGATGACCGGAAGATATGGATGCCAGTCAACAAGACAGGGTTAAGCGGACGGTATCATCTCTATCTGATTGTGGATGAAGTAAAATACGATTTGGGTGTAGATTGGAGTGTTTAGATAATAGGAGGGGGGAAAATGAGCAGACGTATCAAATGGGCGGCATCACTTTTATTGCCTCTGTTAATTTTGCTGGTGCCGGTCAGTGAAAGCTTTACGGCACAGATGCGGTTGTTTTTTGTGGTTACGCTGATTGTAATTGCAGTTATGGCTTTTGAACTGACACCTATGATTGTTCCGTCCTTGGCGTTTCCTTTGCTGTATATTATTACAGGCCTGGCGGTGCCAAAGGTGGCGTTCTCTACCTGGCTGACCGTCAACCCCTGGATGCTGATCGGAGGATTGATCATGGCTAACATCCTCAACGGAACAGGCCTTTTAAAAAGGGGGGCATACTGGGGAGTGATAAAATCCGGAGCCACCTACCACGGGATCTTATATGCATTGCTGATTGCCGGGATGGTATGTAATCTGTTTATTCCGGGCCAGGCATTGATTCCTATGGCTCTGATTACCTACAGCGTGTGCCAGGCGCTGGGGCTTGAGAAATCGAGGGAGTCCTCTGGCATTATGCTGGCGGGCTTTTTTGGAGCCACGATTCCCATGTATTTCTTTTTCAGTTCTCATTTCGTCATGTTCCAAAGCGTTGGGATGTCAGTGGCCGATGTCTCTGTGTCTTGGCTCGGTTATCTGTTTCACAATCTGCCGGTAGTGCCATGGGCGTTTTTTGTGGTATTTATGGTGTCCAGGCTTTTGAAAGCGGAGAAGGAGATCAATGGAAAAGTGTTCTTTCAGAAGGAACTTGAGGGCATGGGGCCGATGACGTCCAGGGAGAAAAGGGCTGTGGTGGTTTGTATTGCCCTGGTGCTCTGCCTGGTGACCAACAGCCTGCATAACATACAGCCGGCCTGGATATTGATGTTATTTGTCTGCATTTCGTTTCTTCCAGGAATCAATATTGGGAACAAGGAAAGCGTGGAACAGGTCAACTGGGCTTTTGTTTTCCTGTCCGCAGGCTGTATGGCCATCGGTGAGGTGTCGAATGCGCTGGGGGTAGGAACGTGGTTGTCTTCCATGCTGGTTCCTTTTATGAGCCGGTGCGGCAATACCATGGTGCTGGTTTGTGCGTGGCTGCTGGCTTTTGTCATGAATTTTTTAATGTCTCCTCTTGCGATTGCCGCTACCTTTTCGGCGCCGTTGACCAGGCTGGCTATGGATCTTTCCATTAATCCGCTGATGCTTTATTATTCTATGATCCAGGGGGCGGATCAGATTCTGCTTCCCTATGAATGGCCTTATTTTATGGTGTTTTTTTCTTTTGGATTGATTACCATGAGAGATTTTTTCAAAATCTATAGCATGAAGCTGGCGGCTAGTTTCCTGTTCTTTATATTAGTTATGGTTCCGTGGTGGAACCTGATCCAAATATAGCCGGGGAGGAGAAGAAGATGAGCCGTTTATTGATAAAAAATGCTTCGGCCATTGTGACCTGCGATGATCATGATTTGATATGGGAAAATGCCAATATTCTCATTTGTGACGGTGTGATTACCTATATTGGCAGAGAATTACAGCAGGCGGAGGAAACGATTGATGCTTCGGATTGCATCGTTTATCCCGGGCTGATCAATACCCATCACCATCTCTATCAGGCATTTAGCCGAAATCTGCCGCAGGTGCAGAATAAGGAACTTTTTGGCTGGCTCAAAGCACTATACCAAATTTGGAAAAACCTGGATCATGATGTGATTTACCAAAGTTCCCTCACAGGCATGGGAGAATTGTTAAAAACTGGCTGCACCACTTGTTTTGACCATCATTATGTATTTCCCGGCGGGGATTCCGTGAGGTTTTTGGAATCCCAGTTTATGGCAGCCAAGGTGCTTGGCATACGGATGTATGCCTCCAGGGGAAGTATGGATTTAAGCGAAAAGGACGGGGGGCTTCCTCCGGACAGTGTGGTACAGACGGTAGATGAGATTATAAGGGATTCCCGCAATGCCGTGGAGAAATACCATGACCCGTCGCAGTTTTCCATGAGGATGGTCGCCCTGGCGCCTTGCTCGCCGTTTAGTGCGAGCAAAGAGTTATACCGCCAGTCAGCAGTGCTGGCCCGGGAGTTGGGGGTGCGGTTGCATACCCATCTTTGTGAAACGAGGGATGAAGAGCAATATGTTATTAAAAAATACGGGAAACGTCCGTTTGGATATATGGAGGAGATGGGCTGGGTTGGAAACGATGTCTGGTATGCCCACGGGATTCATTTCAATGATGAAGAATTAAAGTTATTGGCAGAAACGGGAACAGGAGTGGCTCATTGTCCGATTTCCAATATGAAATTGTCATCTGGCATCTGCCCTGTCCCGGATATGTTAAAGCTGGGGATTCCGGTGGGGCTGGCGGTGGACGGGAGTGCGAGCAATGACGGCTCCAATCTTTTGGAGGAACTGAGGGTAGCTTTCCTTTTGCACCGGCTGAATTCCAGCAAGCTTGCACCGACGGGCTATGATTTGCTGAAAATTGCTACCAGAGGCAGTGCGAAAGTGCTGGGGAGGGAGGATATTGGAAGCCTGGAGCAAGGAAAGGCAGGAGACTTGTTTTTGATCCGGCGAAGCCGCCTGGAACTGGTAGGTGCAGACCAGGATGTGGCATCTGTGCTTGGTACGGTGGGATTCAAAGGTGCTGTAGATTATACCGTGGTGAACGGAAGGGTTGTTGTGGAACACGGAAGGCTTGCCGGAATTGATGAGGAAAGGGAAATCGTGAAAGGTCGAGAGGTTGTGAAGCATTATTTGAGCCGTTATTGACAAAGTATTTGTTTTTTCCTGGCTGTGGGGCCACAGAAAATTTGATATAACGTTTCTAAGGATATCATTTGCCAGTTTTTGGTTACGAAAAAGGGGCTGGGGAATGATTATTTGGCAAAAGCCCGATCCTTTGTAAAAGGGACCGGGCTTTGTCTGCGTAAAAATAAAACAGGAGCCTTACATGCCCATCCATGATATACTAAAAATATTTTAGTATAAAAAATATTTTTTAGATTTTGCTATTGACAATAAAAATAAAATGTATTACTATCATAATTAGATTGAATAATCAATAAAAAACTTAATAAAATCCGGATATGTCCGGGCAAAAGCAACAGTTGGGAAAGGAGAAGCGGGATGATTCTTGTAGGAAAGGGCACTGTAGTCACAAGAGATGCCCAAAATCCCTTGGTTCAGGACGGAGGGGTGGTGCTGGACGGGAAAGTGATCCGGGAGGTAGGGGGCTTTGAGGAACTAAAAAGGAAATACCCCCAGGCAGAGCGGCTGGATGCCAAGGGGCAGCTGATCATGCCTGGTTTTGTCAATACCCATGAGCATATCTACAGCGCCATGGCCAGGGGGCTGTCCATCAACGGATACAATCCGAAGGGGTTTCTTGATATCTTAGACGGGATGTGGTGGACGATTGACCGCCACCTGACGCTTAGCCAGACCTGGCACAGCGCCATGGCTACCTATATAGACTGCATCAAAAACGGGGTGACCACAGTCTTTGACCACCATGCCAGCTTTGGCTCTGTTGAGGGCAGCCTGTTTCGGATTGCGGAGGCAGCAGGGAAGCTGGGGGTGAGGACCTGCCTTTGCTATGAGGTCTCTGACCGGGACGGCAAAGACAAGGCGCGGGCCGGCATAAAGGAGAATGCGGATTTCATCCGCTATACCCTTTCCCGAAAGGAGGATATGCAAAAAGCGATGATGGGGATGCATGCCCAGTTTACCATTTCCGATGAGACCTTTGCCCTGTGCCGGGAGGAGATGCCGGAGGGCGTGGGCGTACATATCCATGTGGCAGAAGGGATCGAGGATCTGCATGACTGCCTGAAAAAGCATGGGAAGCGGATTGTGAACCGCCTGATGGACCACGGACTGCTGGGGGAGAAGACCATCACAGCCCATTGCATTTATGTGAATGAGCAGGAGATGGAACTTTTGAAGGCCACGGACACCATGGTGGTGCACAACCCGGAATCGAACATGGGGAATGCCTGCGGCTGCCCGCCGACCATGGAGATTTTTAAGAAAGGCATCCTCACCGGCCTGGGCACGGACGGATACACCCATGACATGCTGGAATCTTATAAGGTAGCCAATGTGCTGCACAAGCATTCCCTCTGCGATGCCAATGCTGCCTGGGGTGAGATCCCGGCCATGCTGTTTGAGGGGAATCCCCGGATTGCCAACCGCTATTTTGACACCCCCCTGGGCGTGCTGAGGGAAGGGGCAGCGGCGGATGTGATCGTGGCTGCCTATGACCCGCTGACCCCTCTGGATGCGGGCAATATCAATGGCCATCTGCTGTTCGGGGTCAACGGCACGATGGTGCAGGCCACTGTCTGCAACGGGAAGGTTCTGATGAAAGACCGGGAGATCCTGGTAGCAGACGAGGCAAAGGAGATGGCAGACTGCCGCCAGGCAGCAGCAGAACTAGCCAGGAGCATCAACGGGTAATGGCAGAAGAGAAATGGAGTAAAGAAGAACAGGCACAAAGGAACGTGCAGTGGGGGAAAGGAAAACCATGGGAGACAGAATGACACCGATTCCGTTTGGGAATCTGATGAATTGGATTTTGGAGGAGAAAAAGAAGCAGGGCACCGTATTTGGGGTGAGGAAGCAGTACCAGGCAGACCCGGCCAAAACCCTGTCCATTTTCGGGGAAAGGATCGAGACGCCATTTGGGCCGGCCGCGGGGCCGAACACCCAGCTGGCTCAGAATATTATCGCGGCCTATCTGACCGGATGCCGTTTCTTTGAACTCAAGACCGTGCAGATCCTCGACGGGGAGGATTTGCCGGTGAACAAGCCGTGCATTTTGGCAGAGGACGAATGCTACAACTGCGAGTGGTCAACAGAACTCTATGTGCACCAGGCATACGGGGAGTATGTAAAGGCCTGGGTAGCCCTAAAGGCATTGTCAAAGGAATGGCAGATTGGGGCAGAGGACGGGTTTGTGTTCAATATCAGCGTGGGCTATGACCTGGCAGGGATCCGGTCGGAGAAGATTGACACCTATATCCGGGATATGATGGAGGCCAAAGACCACCCGGTTTTTGTGGAGAGCATCCGGTGGCTAAAAGAGAACCGGGGACGGTTTTGCCGTCTGACGGAGGAGGACATTGACAATATCCCCTCCAGGATTTGCCGCTCAGCCACAGTGTCCACCTTGCATGGCTGCCCGCCCCAGGAGATCGAAGGCATTGTTTCCTATTTAATTAAGGAAAAAGGGCTGAACACATTTGTCAAATGCAACCCGACGCTGCTAGGCTATGAGGAGGCCAGGGGCATCATGGACCAAATGGGGTACGGCTATGTGGCGTTTGGGGATTTCCATTTTAAAGATGACTTACAGTTTGAGGATGCGGTTCCCATGTTCGGGCGCCTGATGGCGCTGGCGGCGGAGAAGGGGGTAGAATTCGGGGTAAAGATCACCAACACCTTCCCTGTGGATGTGACCAGAAAAGAACTGCCCAGCGAGGAAATGTATATGTCCGGCAAGTCCTTGTGTGCCCTCTCCTTAACGGTTGCCTACCGCCTCAGCAAAGCCTTTGGCGGCAAGCTGCGGATTTCCTATTCCGGCGGGGCGGATTATTACAACATTGGACGGATATACGGCTTAGGCATCTGGCCGGTGACTGTGGCAACCACCCTGTTAAAGCCCGGCGGCTATAACCGGAATGTACAGATGGCAGAGAAATTGTCCCGGCAGGAATACCGTGCCTTTACCGGCGTGGACGTGGACGGCCTGGGCAGGCTGGTTGAGGATATCAAAAAGGATCCCCACCATGTGAAGCCGGCCAAGCCGTTGCCGAGCCGGAAGATGGAGAAAAAGGTGCCCCTTTTGGACTGCTTTACGGCTCCCTGCATGGAGGGCTGCCCGATTCACCAGGATATCCCGGCCTATATCCGGCTGGTGGGAGAGGGGAAGCAGGAGGAGGCGCTGGAAGTGATCCTGGACAAGAACCCGCTGCCCTTTATGACAGGGACTCTCTGCAATCACCGCTGCATGGGCAAATGCAGCCGCAATTTCTACGAGGAGCCGGTGAATATCCGCAGCACGAAGCTGAAGGCAGCCAAAGGCGGCTATGAGGCAGTGATGAGGAAGATCTCCGGGCAGAAGGGCAGCAGCACGGGAAAGCGCGTGGCAATCGTGGGAGCCGGCCCGGCAGGGATTGCCTGTGCCTCTTTCCTGGCCCGGGGCGGCGCCCAGGTGAAGGTATTTGACCGTTCGGAGCATTTTGGCGGCACAGTCCGCAACGTGATCCCGGATTTCAGGATTGAGCGGGAAGCCATTGCCCGTGATGTGGAACTGGCAAAGGCTTACGGCGCGGAGTTTGCAGGCGGCGTGGAAATCCATGATTTGTCTGAACTAAGGGCACAAGGGTATGATGCCATTGTCCTGGCGGTCGGCGCCCGCAAGGGGATGCCTATTGGGGTGGAGACGGAAAAGGAGTACAATGCCGTGGAATTTTTGGAGGCGGCCAAGGCTCGGCCGGATTCCCTGAAACTAGGGAAGCATGTGGTCGTGGTCGGCGCCGGCAATACGGCCATGGATGCAGCACGGATGGCAAAGCGCATGCCTGGGGTGGAGGATGTGACTGTGGCCTACCGCCGGACAAAGTGCTACATGCCTGCAGATGAGGAGGAATTGTCAGAGGCCATGGAGGAAGGCGTGCTTTTCCGGGAACTGCTGGCGCCAAAGACCCAGAAAAACGGCCTTCTGACCTGCCGCAAGGTGGTGCTGGGCGACATGGATGAAAGCGGCAGGCAGCGTCCGGTGGAGACCGAGGAGGAGATAACAATTCCCGCAGATTCCGTCATTGCTTCCCTGGGGGAACGGGTAGACTCTGAGATGTATGCACGTTTTGGCATTGCCCTGAATGGAAAAGGGATCCCGGTTCTGGATCCTGCCACCATGGAGACCAGCCAGAAGGGGGTCTATGCCATCGGTGACGGGGCAGCGAAGCCGGCCACCATCGTCATGGCGATCCGCGATGCCAGGATTGCGGCCAATGCAATCCTGGGCACAGGGGAAGCACAGGCGCTGGAGGATCACTGCGATGTGCAGGCAGCTGCCGGGAAGAAGGGAATTTTGATCCATGCAAATGAGGCGGATGGGGAGCAGCAGCGCTGCTTAGAGTGCAGCCATATCTGTGAAAACTGTGTGGATGTCTGCCCGAACCGCGCCAATGCCGCCATCCGGGTGCCAGGCCAAAAAATGCCGGCCATCGTACATATAGACTATATGTGTAACGAGTGCGGGAACTGCAAGAGTTTCTGCCCTTACAGCAGTGCGCCGTACCAGGATAAGTTTACCCTGTTTGCCAATACCGAGGATTTTGGGAACAGCAAAAATGAAGGCTTTGTGGTGCTGGATCATGATTCCCTGAGGGTAAAGGTACGCCTGGCTGGCCAGGTCAAAGAATACGGGCTGCGGGAACAAACCTGTACGTTGGAGGAAGGGCTGCGCCAAGTGATCCTGGCGGTTGAGGAAGAATACCGATATCTGTATCTTTAATTTAGAAAGCAACGGGACAGACGTGAGGGCATAGGATGAAATATCTATTGAGAAATGGCAGGATTGTCTCCTCCGCCGGATGGTATGAGGCTGACCTTTTGATCGAAGGAGAAAAGATTGTGCAGCTGGGAGAGCGGCTTTCGGCAAGGGATGCGCAGGTGATAGATGCTGCCGGCAAATATCTTTTCCCTGGGTTTGTGGACACACATACGCATTTTGACCTGGATGCCGGTGATTTTCACACGGCAGATGACTTTGCCAGCGGGACGCGGGCAGCCCTGGCCGGGGGGACAACCTCTGTGCTGGACTTTACCACACAGGAAAAGGGAGAATCCTTAAAACAGGCGCTGGACCGTTGGCACCGGATGGCCGGGGGGAAGGCATGCTGTGATTATGGGTTTCATATGTCAATCACCGACTGGAACCCGGCTGTGAGGCTGGAACTCAAGGACATGGCTCGTCTGGGGGTGACTTCCTACAAACTCTATATGGCGTATGGCAATCTGATGGTAAATGACAGGGAGATCTTGGAAATCCTGGAGGCAGTGGAGGAAGAAAATGGCATCGTAGGAGTCCACTGCGAGAACCCGGGGATCATCCAGGGGATTACTGCTAAGCTAAAGCGCGGGGAAAAAAACAGCCCAAGGCTGCACCCGAGGAGCCGCCCGGCGGAGGCAGAAGCAGAGGCCATACACCGGCTGCTGGTGCTGGCAAGGCTGGCAGGTGCGCCGGTCAATATCGTACATCTCAGTTCTCTCTTGGGACTGCGGGAGGTGCGCCGAAGCCGAAAGGAGGGGCAGCAGGTCTTTGCAGAGACCTGCCCCCAGTACCTGGTACTGGACGATTCTTTGTATGAGAGGCCGGGGTTTGCCGGTGCCGCCTATGTCTGCGCCCCGCCGCTGAGAAAGCGGGAGGATGTTAAGGCGCTGTGGGAGGCGGTTTCCAGGGGTGAACTGGATATGGTTGGAACCGATCACTGCAGCTTCCATATGGACAGCCAGAAAACGCGGGGTATCTCTGATTTTACCAGGATTCCCGGCGGCGTGCCCGGGGTGGAGCACCGTCCTGCCTTGTTTTATCATTTTGGCGTGAACAGCGGGAGGACGGGGGTGGAAGAGATGTGCCGCCTTCTGTCAGAACGCCCGGCCAGGATTTTTGGGATGTATCCTAAAAAGGGGGTGCTGGCGCCGGGGAGCGACGCGGATGTGGTGGTCTGGGATCCGGCGGCAGAGTGGACCATCCGTGCAGCCAGCCAGGTGCAGAATGTGGACTATACCCCTTATGAGGGCATGGAGTTAAAGGGACGTGCCGAAAAGGTGTTCCTGCGGGGAAGGCTGGCGGCAGAGAACGGCAGGATATGCCAGGAGACAAAAGGGCGGTATCTGTCCCGGGGCGGACGCGGGCTGTGAGGGCGGCCGAAACGGTTCCCTGATCTGCCGGGGGCGCGATAAAAGAATTGCGAAATGGATGTGTAATTGATATACTGGGATGAGAATCAGACAACAAGTGAATTTGGAGGAGAACATGAGAGAGGATTCGTCGCAGTATTCAAATACAACAGAGAAAATTTTAAAGGCGGCCTTGAAGGTGGTCAACGAGGAGACGATCAGCGGGACGAGGATGCATCTGATTGCAGAACACGCCGATATGGTGCAGTCCAATGTCCATTATTATTACAAGACAAAGGAGGAACTCTTGGAGGGGCTGCAGGAGCATGTGCTGAATGAGTTTTATACCATGCAGGAGGCACTGAAAAGGAAGAGCAAGGACACGCTGCAAGAACAGCTTCATGTCTTTTTCCAGCAGAAGAAGCAGATGATCACACGGAAGAGGGATTATGATTTTGCGGAACTGGATTTTATCGTGCAGTCAAAGATCAATCCCAGGATACAGGGGCGCTTCCAGAAGGCTTACATGGAGTGGCGGGACAGCATCCGGGAGATCCTGATCCGTTTCTGCCCGGAGATGGGGGAAGAGGAGAAGGAAATGATTCCTTATCTGACGGTTTCACTGCTGGAAGGGGCGTCGATCCAGATGCTGGTGGATAAGAAGGATTTTGATGCGGACGGGTATTTTGCGATGGCGGAGGAGATGGTGTTAAAGCGGATTGAGTCTGCTAGGAAGGCATAAGAAGCTGTTAAGGGCTGCGGCTTGGAAAACGGGTGCGCGGGCAGATAAGACGGCCGCACACCCGAAAGGATGCCTGGGAAAGGGATCCGCCTGCACGAAATAGATTGAATAGTCAATCTAATAACAAGCCCGGGAAACGATGTGTGCAAAGACCGGAGTTTTTCGGGGGATCAGGAGAGTACGGGGTATAGCCATGGAGGAAAGGAAGAAAAAGAAGGGTTCCATATTTGAACTGGATGGGATCCCAGGGATGTGTGAGGCGCTGCCATTGGCTTTGCAGCATGTGGTGGCAATGATTGTGGGATGTGTGACGCCAGCGATTATCGTGGCGGGAGCCGGGAAGCTAGACAACCCGAACCGGGTAGTGCTGATTCAGGCGGCACTGGTGGTATCAGCGCTTTCTACGTTTCTGCAGCTGTTTCCGGTCGGGAAAAAGGGCGGGCTGCGGCTGGGATCCGGGCTGCCGGTGATCATGGGGGTCAGCTTTGCCTATGTGGCGAGCATGCAGGCGATTGCCACGGATTTTGGGATTGCCGCTATATTTGGGGCTCAGGCTGTGGGGGGGATCATTGCGGTTGTTATCGGGTTTTTTATTGACCGTATCCGGAAGCTGTTTCCGCCGCTGGTGACGGGAACCGTGGTGTTTACCATCGGCTTGTCCTTGTATCCCACAGCGATTAACTATATGGCAGGAGGCACGGCCAGCCCGGATTATGGGCATTGGACGAACTGGCTGGTGGCGTTTCTCACTTTAGCTATCGTGACATTTTTAAATCATTTTACAAAAGGATTTTTAAAATTATCGTCTATTTTGACCGGGATGGTAGGCGGGTATGTGATCGGCTGCTTCTTTGGGATGGTGGATTTGAGTGCAGTGTCCCAGGCAAACCTGTTTCAGATGCCGAACCTGATACATTTCGGGGTGGAGTTTGAACCCTCCTCGTGTGTGGCGATCGGGCTTTTGTTTGCCATCAATGCGATCCAGGCCATCGGGGATTTTACGGCCACAACGACAGGCAGCATGGACAGGGAGCCCACGGACAAGGAACTGAAGGGGGCGATTGTCGGGTATGGCTGCACCAATGTGCTGGGTGCGCTGCTGGGCGGGCTGCCCACAGCCAGCTATAGCCAGAATGTGGGAATTGTCACCACAACCAAAGTGATCAACCGGGTAGTACTGGGGCTGGCGGCAGGGATTCTTTTGTTTGCCGGGTTAATGCCCAAGTTCTCGGCGCTGCTTACCACCATCCCCCAGTGTGTGCTGGGAGGGGCTACCATTTCCGTGTTTGCCTCCATTGCCATGACAGGGATGAAGCTGATCACCTCCCAGGAGATGCATTTCAGGAATATGTCTGTGGTGGGGTTGGCAGTGGCCATTGGGGTGGGAGTGACCCAGGCATCGGCTTCCCTGGCGCAGTTCCCGTCTTGGGTGACTACCATATTCGGGAAGTCCCCGGTGGTGATTGCCACGATTGCGGCGGTTTTTTTGAACCTCGTGCTGCCGACACAGAAAAAAAACGGAAAGGGCGGCAATCCGTAAGCAGAAGATGGGGGACATAAAAGATAGAAGAGGAGGTAATCTATGTATCATTTATCAATTAACGGAAAGGACTACGAATCCGCAGAAGACAAGAAACTTTTGCGTTTTCTGCGGGACGATCTGCACCTTACGGCCACAAAGGACGGGTGCAGCGAGGGTGCCTGCGGAACCTGTACGGTATTGGTGGACGGGAAAAAGGTAAAGGCGTGTGTGCCAAAGCTGAGTACCCTGGAGGGGAAGGAGATCCTGACAGTGGAGGGGATCCCCCAGGAGGAAATGCAGGTTTATGAGCATTGTTTTGCAGAGGCAGGGGCAGTTCAGTGCGGATTTTGTATTCCGGGGATGGTCATTTCGGCCAAGAGCCTGTTAGACCAGAACCTGAACCCTTCCAGGGCAGAGGTGAAGAAGGCCATCCGGGGGAATCTGTGCCGCTGTACGGGATATAAGAAGATTGAGGATGCGATCCTGATGGCAGCGGGCTTTTTCCGGGACAAAAGAGAGATACCGGCACAGCCGGAGGTTTTGCATATGAACGAGCATTTTAAGCGGATCGATGCCGCTGAGAAGGTCAATGGGAGCGGGATTTTTGCGGATGACATTTACCTGCCGGATATGCTTTATGGAAAATGCCTGTATTCCAAGTACCCCCGGGCGCTGGTGAACCGGATTGACGTAAAAAAGGCAAGGAAGCATCCGGACTGCGTGCGGATTTTGCTAAAAGAGGACGTGCCGTGCAATAAGATCGGGCACATCAAGCAGGACTGGGATGTGATGAGGGGAGTGGGGGATGTCACCCGCTATGTGGGGGATGCCCTGGCGCTGGTGGTTTCCAAAAGGCAGGAGAGCCTGCAGGAGATCCTGGATTTGATAGAGGCGGATTTGACGGAACTTGTGCCGGTCACCTCGCCTTATGAGGCATTGAGAGGGGACGCGCCTCTGCTGCATGAGGACGGCAATGTGATGAGCCGGGCGAATCTGGTGCGGGGAAATGCGGATGAGGCGATTCAAAATTCCAAGTATGTGGTGACGCGCAAGTATAAGACCTCCTGGCAGGAGCATGGGTTTATGGAGCCGGAGTGCTGCGTGGCCCTGCCGGAGGGGGATGACGGGCTGCTGGTCTACACCTCAAGCCAGTCGGTCTATGACGTGCAGAGGGAGTGCGCCAAGATGCTTGGGCTGCCGCCAAAGAAGGTACACTGCCGGGCGCCGTTAGTAGGCGGAGGCTTTGGCGGCAAGGAGGATATGACGGTGCAGCAGTATGCGTCACTGGCGGCCTGGTATACGAAAAAGCCGGTGAAGGTGAAATACAGCCGCCAGGAATCCCTCAATTACCATGTGAAACGCCATCCGATGGAAATGGAATTTACCACGGCATGTGACGAGGACGGCCGTTTAACGGCCATGAAGGGGATTATCATTGCAGATACAGGGGCTTATGCCTCTCTGGGCGGGCCGGTTCTCCACCGGGCCTGCACCCATGCGGCGGGGCCGTATAATTACCAGAATATCGATATTTTCGGGATGTCTGTGTACACCAACAATGTGGTGGCGGGGGCTTACCGGGGGTTCGGCGTGACCCAGAGCTGTTTTGCCACGGAGATGAATATCAATCTGCTGGCAGAGATGTGCGGGCTTGACCCATGGGAGTTCCGGCGGCGCAACGCCATCAAGCCGGGGGATATCCTGCCCAACGGGCAGACGGCTGACCCCAACACCAACATGGAGGCATGCCTGGATGCAGTGAAGGAAATCTATTATGCGCATCCTTATGCAGGGATCGCCTGCGGATTTAAAAATTCCGGCACAGGGATGGGGAAGAAGGACATCGGCCGGGTGCTGCTTTCTGTGGAGGAAGGGAAGATCCACATTCGGACATCGGCTTCTTGCATGGGGCAGGGGATCGGGCAGATGGCCCTGACGGAAATCTGCCATGTGACAGGGCTGAACCCGGCGCTGTTTGTGTTTGAGGCGGCGGATACGGTGCGGACACCGGATTCGGGAACCTCCACGGCTTCCCGCCAGACAGTGGTCACCGGGGAGGCAGCCAGGCGTGCAGGGGAGAAATTAAGGCTGGCGCTGGAGGGCGGCAGGACGGTTGCCGACTTGGAGGGGATGGAATTCTTCGGGGAATATTCGGTAAAGACGGACCCGCTGGGAGCCGTCAAGGAGAACCCGGTCAGCCATGTCTCTTATTCCTATGGCACACAGGTGGTCATTCTCAATGAGGATGGGAAGATTACCAAGGCAGTCTCCGCCTTTGATGTGGGGACACCGGTCAATATCCAGTCTGTGGAAGGCCAGATCGAAGGCGGCATGGCCATGGGCATCGGCTATGGGGTGACGGAGGAGTTTAAGTGTGAGGGCGGATACCCGAAGAGCCGCTTTGGCACGATTGGGTTTATGCGGGCCGATGAGGCACCGGAACTGGATGTAATCCTCTGCGTGCCAGAGGAGGAGAAAAAGCTGCCCTATTCCCTGGGGGCGAAGGGCTGCGGGGAACTGTGCATGATTCCTACGGCACCGGCTTGTGCTTTGGCTTATTACAGGCTGGACGGGGAATTCCGGCAGAGCCTGCCGCTGGCAGGGACGTATTATCGGAAGAAGAAATAAGGGCGCAGCCTTGGGGCAGCAGCCAGGGAACGCGTCCTGGGAAAGGATGCCGGAAAGAGGCAGGGTTTGTCCCAAACCCTGCCCCTTGCAAAAAAGGGAGGACGAGATGAGGAAAACAGGAGCCGTGTTGGTGGCGGCAGGGCTTTCTAGCAGGATGGGGGCTTTCAAGCCAATGCTTCCTTTTGGGGATTCCACCATCGCACTTCACATGGTAAGCATGCTAAAGAAGCTGGAAGTGGATCCGGTGGTGGTAGTGACCGGGCATCAGGCCGAAGCCCTGGAAGGCCATCTTTTTCATGCAAACGTTCGGTTTATAAGGAACGAACGGTATGAAAATACACAGATGTTTGATTCTGTGAAGCTGGGGCTTAAGGCGCTGGAAGGAAAGTGCGGGCGGGTGATGGTGATGCCCATGGATCTTCCGGCTATTTTGCCGGAAACGTTTTGCCAGGTGATGATGGTTGATGCGAAGATCGTGAGGACCGTGCACCAGGGGAAGGCAGGGCATCCGATCCTGATCCAGAGCGAACTGGTGCCGAGGCTTTTGGAATATGAAGGCAGCCAGGGGCTCCGGGGGGCAATCCGGGAACTGGGGGTGCCGATCACCAACCTGGAAGTGGAGGATGAGGGGGTATACCGGGATGTGGACACGCCGGATGCGTACCAGCAGCTTTTGCAGTGGGATTATGAGAGGGGGAACGGGCATCCTCTCCGTCCGCTTGTCCGGCTCTGCCTTCAAGGGAGCGAGATGTTTTTTGAACCGGATACGGCAAGGCTGATGGCTTTGATTGACAAGAAGGGTTCGGTCCAGGAGGCCTGCACAGCCATGGGGCTTTCTTATAGCAAGGGCAGCCGGATGATCCGGAAGGTAGAACGGCAGATGGGTTTTTTGGTGGCAGAACGCCGGGCAGGGGGGATTGGCGGCGGCGGATCTGTGCTGACAGAGGAAGGGAGAAGCCTTCTCAGGAGTTATGAAGGCATGCAAAGAGAAGTGCAGAGATGTGTGGAGGAAATCTTCTGGAAATATTTTGAAAAAGGATTTCATAAAATGTTTTAGAAAAGAAAGAAGGAATAGGGATGAAATTGATCAAAACCGTGGAAGCGGAAGGAGCAGTCCTTTGCCATGATATCACGCAGATTATCAAAGGGGTTGTGAAGGATGCGGTATTTAGGAAAGGGCACGTCGTGACAAAGGCGGACATCCCGGTGCTCCTAAGGGCAGGCAAGGAGCAGCTGTATGTGTGGGAAAAGGAGGACGGCATGCTTCATGAGGATGAGGCGGCTAAGATCCTTTGCGGGCTGTGCCAGGGGGAACATATGGAACGGTCTGAAGCCAAAGAAGGGAAAATCGAACTGACCGCAGGCTGCGACGGGCTTTTGAAGGTCCATTCGGCAGGCATGAAAGCAGTCAACGGCTTTGGGCAGATGATGGTCGCTTCCCGCCACGGCAATTTCCCGGTAAAGAAAGGGGAAAAACTGGCAGGGACCAGGATCATCCCGCTGATGATTGCAGAAGAGAAAATGAGGGCAGCAAAAGAGGCGGCTCTCGCAGCATCGGGCGGGCGCCCGATCTTGGAGTTAAAACCTTTTTCCCATAAAAAAGCCGGTATTATCACCACGGGGAATGAAGTTTATTACGGGAGGATCCAGGACACCTTTACCCCGGTGGTCAAAGAGAAGCTGAAAGCATTTGATACGGAGATTATCGGGCATGTGACCAGGAAAGATGATGATGGGGAGGTGACAAAAAGCATCCTGGAGATGATTGGGAAGGGGGCGGATTTGGTGGTCTGCACCGGGGGGATGAGCGTGGACCCGGACGATAAAACACCGTTGGCAATTCAAAATACCGGGGCGCGGATCGTGTCCTATGGGGCGCCGGTGCTGCCGGGTGCGATGTTTTTGCTGGCGTATTACAGGCAGGATATGGCACAAAGCCCGCGGACTGTAGCCGTGATGGGGCTGCCGGGCTGTGTGATGTATGCAAAGCGGACAATCTTTGACCTCATCCTGCCGCGGGTCATGGCAGACGACGAGGTGACGGCAGAAGAACTGGCAGCCCTGGGGGAGGGCGGGCTTTGCCTGGACTGCCCGGAATGTACGTTTCCTAATTGCGGATTTGGGAAAGGGAGGTAACCTGAAAATGAAAACGGGACGGGAACTGACACATTTTGACGGGCAGGGAAATGCCTGGATGGTAGATGTGGGGGAGAAGGCCGATACCCGGCGGGAGGCAGTGGCTGTGGGCAGCATTTTGATGAGCCGGGAATGCCTGGAAAAGGTGAAGGCAGGTTCCATGGCCAAGGGGGATGTGCTAGGCGTGGCACGGGTGGCAGGAATCATGGGAGCCAAGCGTACCTCGGAACTGGTTCCGCTGTGCCATCCGCTGAACCTGACCAAGCTGGCGTTGGATTTTTTGGTCCGGGAGGAGGCCGGGGAGATCCAGGCGGTGTGTACGGCGCGGACAACCGGGAAGACGGGGGTGGAGATGGAAGCCTTAACCGGGGTGGCAGTCGCCCTGCTGACGGTTTATGATATGTGCAAGGCAGCGGATAAGACGATGGAGATCGGGCAGATCTACCTGGCATACAAAAGCGGCGGCAAGAGCGGAGAATTCCGAAACGGAAGGCATGGGGAAAAGCCCCCGTTTGATGCCGAAAAGGCCATGGAAAAGGAGGAGCCGTGAAGGACATACAGGGAAGGGACATTGATTATATGCGGATTTCCATAACCGACCGCTGCAACCTGCGGTGCAAATACTGCATGCCAAAGGGAACCGGCCATGTAAAGCAGCGGGAGATCCTAAGCCTGGAGGAGATCCGTGAGATTGCCGCCTGTGGAGCCGGCCTGGGGATCCGCCACCTCAAAATTACCGGTGGTGAGCCTCTGGTGAGAAAGGATTGCTGCCGCCTTGTGGAAATGCTAAAAGCAGTACCCGGGATTGAGACAGTGACGATGACTACGAACGGGGTGCTGCTGGAGGCTTATCTGAAGCCGCTGGTAAAAGCCGGGATCGACGGGATAAATGTCAGCCTGGATACCTTAGACCAAAGCCTGTACCAGGAAATCACCGGCCAGGACCGGCTGGGGCAGGTATTGCAGGCAATCCACCAGGCCGTGGAACAAGGCATCGCAGTAAAAGTGAATGCAGTGGCAGCAGAATTCGGGGAAGGGAAGCAAATGCCGGAGGGGAATGCCACGGATGCCGGGGAAAAGGAGGGGGATGGAGCCGGTACATGGGATCCAAAGAAGAAGGGCAGCACGGCCAGAAACTGGCGGGAACTGGCAGGGCTTGCGAGACGTCTCCCGGTCGATGTACGGTTTATCGAGATCATGCCCGTGGGGTACGGGAAAAGGTTTCGTCCGATAGACCCGGAGCGGCTGTTGGAAGAAATCCGCAGGGAGCATCCGGGGATGCAAAAAGATGAACGTATCCATGGCTTTGGGCCGGCGGTGTACTACCGGATCCCCGGATATTTAGGAAGTATCGGGGTGATCCGGGCCGTGCACGGGAAGTTCTGCGGGGAATGCAACCGCGTGCGGCTGACGGCACAGGGATTTTTAAAGGGATGTTTGTGCTATGAGGACGGAACTGATTTGCGGGCTTTCTTGCGGGACGGGGCAGAAAGGCCAGGGCAGGACTGGCCCTGCCGGCGGGCAGAGGGAACAAAGGGGGCAGAGATACAAGGACGGCTTAAGGAAGCCATGAAAAAGGCGATTTGGGAGAAACCGGCAGCCCATTGCTTTGAGAGGCTGGAAGGGATGACCGAGCAGCGGGGGATGAATGCCATCGGAGGGTGAGCGGCCAACCGCAGCCCTGCCCTTCCTCCAAGGCGGCCCCATTGGAATAAAAAACTTATGGCAGCGGAAAGAAGCATCAGAAAACAGGAGGATACGGGATGGAAGAAAAGAGAAACCTTGCAGGGATTGTGCGGGCAGTCTGCATCAGCAAGGAGCGGGGTGTAAAAAAGCACCCGGTCAAAGAAGGATATTTTATTGCAGGTTTTGGGATAGAAGGGGATGCCCACGGGGGGAAGTGGCACCGGCAGGTCAGCCTGCTTTCGTACGATAAAATAAAAGCGTTCAATGAACAGGGGGCGAACGTGGCAGACGGGGCATTTGGAGAAAACCTGGTGGCGGAGGGGATCGATTTTCGCAGCCTGCCGGTGGGGACGAGGCTATATGCCGGGGAGGCGGTGCTGGAAATGACCCAGGTCGGCAAGGAATGCCACAGCCATTGTGCCATATACCAGCGGATGGGGGAGTGCATCATGCCGCGGGAAGGGGTGTTTGCGCAGGTGGTAAAAGGAGGGCGGATCCGCCCTGGGGACGGGCTGCAGGCCGAACTCCCGGCTGTGGGCCGCCCGTTTACGGCTGCCGTGGTTACGGTGAGCGATACGGGCGCCCGGGGGGAGCGTGTGGATGAGAGCGGGCCGGAGGCAAAGAAGATGCTGGAAGCGGCAGGCTACCGGGTGGTGGAGACGATGGTGCTGCCGGACGGGCGGAAGCAGCTGGCAGCACAGCTGGTTCGTTTGGCGGACGGGAGGCAGGTGGATTTGATTGTGACCAGCGGAGGGACCGGTTTTTCCAGGCGGGACCAGACCCCAGAGGCTACCATGGAAGTGGCAGAACGGGTGGCGCCGGGGATTGCAGAGTTTATTCGCATGAAATCCATGGAAGTGACAGAACGTGCAATGTTAAGCCGCGGGGTGGCGGTGATCCGGAAAGGGACGCTGATCGTAAACCTGCCGGGAAGCCCGAAAGCGGTGCAGGAGAGCCTGGGGTTTATTTTGGGTTTTCTGGGGCATGGGCTGGAGGTTTTGCGGGGGAGCGTATCGGAGTGCGGGCGGCAGGGGGGATGAAATGAGGAAAAGAAGGTTTGCGGCCTGGCTGGCATTGGCTGTGGGATGTGCATTGGCGGGCTGCCTGGGAGAAAGGACAACAGGAGGT
Source organism: bacterium 1XD21-70 (assembly GCA_003669055.1). Lineage (GTDB taxonomy): Bacteria > Bacillota > Clostridia > Lachnospirales > Lachnospiraceae > Brotaphodocola. The sequence goes on along the minus strand of RAYB01000002.1, from coordinate 87,865 downwards.
ACACTGGCTTTGGAAACAACAGAACCGGAAGAGGCAGAGGTTCAGGAGGAAATCCTGGTGGCTGTTGCCGCCAGCCTTAAAAACGCCTATGAGGAGGCATTGATTCCAATGTTTGAAGCACAGCACCCGGGAATAAAGGTGGAAGGAGTCTATGACAGTTCAGGAAAGCTGCAGGTGCAGATAGAAGAGGGGCTGGAAGCAGATGTCTTTATGCCGGCGTCCAAAAAGCAAATGGAGGCGTTGGAGAAAAGCGGGATGATCGATTCAGAAACCGTAGTGGATTTGCTGGAAAACAGAATGGTATTGATTGTACCGGCCGGAAGGGACGGCCGTCTGGCAAGCTTTGAGGATATCCAAAAGGCAGGAAGCATTGCCTTGGGGGATCCGGGCAGCGTACCGGCGGGGCAATATGCGAAGGAGGCGCTGGAGAATTTGGGTTTGTGGGAAGGGATTCGGGACAGGGCCAGCCTGGGGACGAATGTGACGGAGGTGCTAAACCAGGTGGCATCGGGCAGCGCAGACGCCGGGGTTGTATATGCGACAGACGCTGCCGGCATGGAAGGCCGGGTGAAAATAGTGGCTGAGGCACCAAGGGGCAGCCTGCCGGGCAGGATCATCTATCCGGCAGCAGTGACAACGCACAGTGCCCATAAGGAAACGGCGGAAAGATTTGTGCGTTTCTTGCAGACAAAGGAGGCGCTTGGAGTGTTTAAAAGCTACGGTTTTTTGGCCGGGGAGGGCTAGGGCAAAGAGCAGGCAAGTTCCGGGGCAATGCCGTTTGGACGGACGGTTCCCAAAGGCACGCCCGGAGTAAGGCGCAGGAAGGAAGGGACAAATTGGACTGGTCACCCGTATTGATTTCTATGAAGACAGCAGGGGTATCCATCTTTATCACATTTTTTCTGGGAGTTCTGGCGGCCTGGATGGTGGTGAGGATGCAGCATGGGAGAAGAAAGCTGATTTTTGATGGCATATTTACATTGCCATTGGTGCTTCCGCCGACGGTTATGGGGTTTTTCTTACTATATATGTTTGGGGTAAGGAGGCCGCTTGGGCGTTTTTTCCTGGAATATTTCCAGGTGAAAATCGTCTTTTCCTGGCAGGCTACGGTTCTGGCAGCAGTGGCGATGTCGTTTCCGCTGATGTACCGGTCGGCAAGAGGTGCCTTTGAACAGGTGGATCCTGACCTGGCAGCGGCGGCACGTACCCTGGGGATGGGAGAATGGGACATATTTTGCAAGATATGGATGGCAAATGCCATGCCGGGGGTATTGGGCGGCGGCGTGCTGGCGTTTGCCCGCGGCATGGGGGAGTTTGGGGCTACTGCCATGGTTGCCGGAAATATTGCAGGGAGGACACGGACGCTGCCGATGGCGGTGTATTCCGAGGTGGCAGCCGGGAATATGGAACAGGCATATTGCTATGTGGCTGTTATGGCGGCCATTTCCTTTGTGGCTGTGCTGCTGATGAACAAAACGGTGCTTTGGGCCGGGAGGAGGTGGAAGGAATGAAACGGATCATGGGGGAAAACCACGTTTCAGGCTCGTTTTTGCAGGTGAGCCTCCAAAAACAGGTAAAAGAGTTTCAGCTGGATATTGCTTTTACGGCGGGGAAAGGGATTTTGGGGATCCTGGGCGCTTCCGGCTGCGGGAAGAGCATGGCCTTAAAGTCGGTTGCCGGGATTGCCGTGCCGGATAGCGGGAGCATCGTGCTGCGCCATACAGGAAACGGAGGCGAGCCGGGGGAAAGAAGGGGGCAGGAAACGGAAGAAAACAAAGAATCCTTCCGGGAGGAGGTCTTCTATGATTCAGGTCGGCAGATCAACCTTCCTCCGCAGAGGAGGAGGGTAGGCTATCTGTTCCAGAATTATGCGCTGTTCCCCAATATGACGGTTGAGCAGAACATTATGGCGGGCATTGAAGGGAAAGAGGGCAGGAGATTCTTTTGGATGGAGAGCGGCAGCCGCCGCCAGGAGAGGAAGCGGCAGGCGGCAGGCCTGATAGGCAGGTTCCGGCTGGAAGGGCTGGAGCGGCACTATCCCGGCCAGCTTTCCGGCGGGCAGCAGCAACGGGTGGCGCTGGCGAGGCTTCTGGCTTATGAACCTCAGGTGCTTTTGTTGGACGAGCCGTTTTCTGCGATGGATGCCCATTTAAGGGAGGGGCTGCGGCTGGAACTGATACAGGTGCTGAAGGAATTTGGGGGGATTACGGTCCTGGTGACCCATGACCGGGAGGAGGCATACCAGCTTTGCAGCCGTCTTTTGCTGATGGACCGGGGGCAGGCGATTGTGTCCGGGCCGTCCCGGGAGGTGTTTAGAAACCCAGGGACAGTGCAGGCGGCACGGCTGACAGGCTGCAAGAATATCAGCCGGATAGAACGTCTGGCAAAACACCGCCTGCGGGCATTGGATTGGGGCGGTTTGGAACTGGCGACAGAACAGGAGGTTGGTAGGGAGCATATTTATGCCGGGATCCGTTCCCATGATTTGCTTGCGGTGGGGACGGAGGAATTGGCAGCGTGGAAAAGGCCGGATGCAAACCTGATTCCGGTGGGAGAGGCGCAGGCTTCGGAAATGCCGTTTGAATGGTACGTAACGCTGCAAAACGGGCTGTGGTGGAGGTGCAGGAAGGGATCCCCCATCCATGGGGCGGCAAACGTGGTGCCGCAGTGGATGCGGGTGGAGCCGTCAGCCGTCCTGCTGCTCCGGGAGGGCAGGCAGGGCGGCAGTAAGGGAGAGGAGGGCAAATAAAACAGTTATTTGAGGAGTTGGGGCAGATGCTGGCACAAGGGAAAGAGGCAGTGCTGGTGACGGTGATTGCCAGTTCGGGTTCCACGCCGCGGGGAGCCGGATCCCGCATGCTGGTCAGAGGGGACGGGAGTATCCGGGGGACAATCGGCGGCGGTGCAGTGGAATACCGTTCCATTCAGGTGGCCATGGCAGCCATGCAGAAAAAAGCTTCTTATATAAAAGGGTTTAACCTGGCTCCCAATGAGGTGTCTGATATCGGCATGGTGTGCGGAGGGGACGTGACGGTATATTTTCAGTATGTAAACCCAAAAGATGAGGAGGTTAGGGAACTATGCAGCCAAGTCCTGGACGCATTCGGCCGGGACGAGGACAGTTGGCTGGCCATGGATATTACAGACGAAACCTGCTGGAAGATGGGGATCGGTAACAGACAGGAGGGATGGGGGAACCTGCCCGGGACAGCGGCAGCCTTTGGCAGCAAGGCGCACCGGTGGGAGGCCGGGGGGCGCAATTACTATGTAGAGCCTTTGGTACAGGCCGGGAGGGTCTATATATTCGGCGGGGGGCATGTGGCACAGGAACTGGTGCCGGTGCTGGCACATCTGGGCTTTCGCTGTGTGGTTATGGACGACAGGGAGGAATTTGCCAATCCGCGGGTATTTTTGGGGGCAGAACGGACGGTGGCGGGAGATATGGGACGGATCGGGGATTACCTTGCGGTCGGGCACAGGGATTATGTCTGCGTGATGACAAGGGGGCATTCTTTTGATTACCTGGTGCAGCGGCAGATGCTTGCATGCCGTCCGCGTTACCTCGGCGTAATCGGCAGCCGTAATAAGATTGCCGCGGTTGCGGGAAAGCTGATGGAGGATGGTTTTACCCGGGAAGAGATCGAGATGTGCCATATGCCGGTCGGGACACAGATCTATGCAGAGACACCGGCAGAGATCGCGATCAGTATCGCAGGGGAACTGATCGCGGTGCGGGCGGGGCATCCGGATATTGGACGCCATATGGTTTTATAGATGGAAGACAAATACATGCTGGTATTTTCCGCCGTTTTCCCTCAAAGCCTCGGTCAGGGCGCCGCATTCGCCGGAGGCGATCAGGCACCGGCATTGGGAGAGGAGATGGACGGAGCACAGATATTCCGCGCCTAAGCGGAAGCCGTTTCCCTCGCTTTTTTCCCGGGGTATCTGGGACAAAAGCTGCCCGGGTTTAACGGTGTAGCGTTCCTGGTCGGTAAAGGACAGACGGCTGCCATAATGCTTTTCCATCTTTTGGCAGATTTCCTGGTCTTCGGTAGCCAGGTAAATCCAGTCAAAGCCCCAGCTGGCTTCGGCCTCGGATATCTTTTCCATGACCATCTCCACGGGAGCCTGCCGCGGGTGGTTCGGCAGGGGGTTGTGGATATAGTCGGTGCCGCGGACCAGGACGCCGAGGGTGCGTTCGGGATGGGGGAGGAAACGCTGTTTCCGCCCGGCGATATAGTTTTTCACATGGCTGTTGAAGATCCCGTCCGGCCAGAGGATCGTTTGGCCTTTAGATACCTCGTCCATGATATGGCGCATAATGGTCAGCACATTCATATTGGGGGAAAGCGTCAGGTGGCAGCTTTCCCGGATCTCCGGCAAAGAAAAGCCCTCCGGCTGCAAAAAGAATTTGTTCCAGATATCGTCCCCGGGATGGTCGGAGTAGATATTGTCGTCGGAGGAGGTGATTGCAAAGGCAGGGGTATAACCTTTGGCCATGGCGTATCTTGCGGCGGTAAACACTTTGTTCCAGATGCCGAAAATCCCCTCAAGGTTGAACCGGGCATCGATCAGGAAGAACCTGCGGCCGGGATGCCGGGTACCGGGGTGCGTGGCATAGGAAAAGAAAAAGGTCAGTGCCATAACCTCATCATAACTCATAATCCCGTGCTCATACCGGGAGATGCCCTCGTTTTCGGGAAGCTTGTCAGCGATATATAAAAGGCGTACATAGTCTTCTTCACGAAAGTTCTTTCCGATCTCATCCATCTGCCCATAAACCGTTACAGGGACATTGGGAGGGGCAGGGAGCACATCCAGGTAATCGTTCCAGTCTTCGCCGATGAGATAGAGTTTTTTGCCGTTCCAGAGGGGGATGGCTTTTTTGTATAATTCTATGGAATATTCGTTGAGGGATACCAGGACGATGCGCTCATAACGGTTGAGGAAGCTTAAGTCCAGCCCTCCTCCATACTGGTAAGGGTGCTGATAGTAGGTCCAGATTTTCTTTACAATGCTGACACAAGAGCCGTTGGCATCGATCACGGGCAGCACGGCATGGTAGGGGCATACCTGGGAGGCAAGACAGAAGGTATCGCTCCCTTTTGGCAGGGCAAGATTCATGAAATCCAGCTGATGCTCCAAGAAATAGCGGGTGACATGGTAGGAATAGCCAGCGGGGGTGCCTGGTCTGACCCGCACCTCCAGGATATCGTTTTCGCCCAGATCCTGAAAAAACAGGGACAGGCTTTCCCGGGAGGGCGCATCTTCTGCCTCATATACATAGTATTCCCCTGGTACACTGATAATCATAGGTATGCTTCTCCTGACTGCCGTTTGGCAAAATATAGTTCATTTTACCATATTTTGAATCTCAAAGCAATATTGATTCCGGACAGGCACTGTGTTATATTTGGGAAAAGCACCTGTGGAAAATCTTGGAAACCAAGGGGGAGAAGGCCATGATAACATATGAAAATACAAAGACGATCTACGACCTGGTAAAGCATGCAGGCCAGGAGCATGGGGATCACGTTTTTCTTCGCTATGAGGAGAATGACGTGGTTTTTGACGTTACATACCAGGAATTCGCGGCACAGTGCAGTGCAGTGGCAGCGTGGGCAGCAGCCCAGGATAAGCGGTTCGGCCACAAGGTTAAAGTGGGGCTTTTGGGCAGCAGCAGCCACCATTACCTGGCTGTGATGCTGGGGGTGATGAGCAACGGCAATGTGAGTGTCCCGTTGGATATCCAGATGAACGTGGAGACCTTTGCGGACTGCTTGAACCGCTCGGACGTGGACATCCTGTTCTATGACTGGGACCATCATGCCTTGGTGGACGGCGTAAAGGGGATGTGCCCGGAGGTAAAGGAGTATATTTCCTTACAGCATGGCCGCCATGTGCCCTGTTCGGACAATATCCTGCGGGAATATGCCGGGCAGGAGGCGGTGCCGGAGGTGTCGGAGAGGGATCTGGCGATGATCCTGTTCACCTCGGGCACCACAGGGCGCGGCAAGGGCGTGATGCTTTCCAACGGCAACTTAATCGACAATACGTTTTGTACCACCGATACCGACCATCCGGAACGCGAGGTTTATCTGAATGTGCTGCCGATCCACCATGTGTTCTGCATCAACGGCGACGTGCTGATTGTGATGCGCTATGGGGGGACGCTGTGCCTGAACCGCGACATGGCTAAGCTGGCGGCACATATCCAGCTGTTCCAGCCTACCGTGATCCGCATGGTGCCGATGATTGCCAAGACCTTGTACAACAGGATTGCCATCATGTCGCGGCAGGCCGGGCAGCCGGTCGGCAAGATGCGTACGCAGGTGCTGGGGAAGCATCTGCACAAGATCATCAGCGGCGGCGGGTACCTGGCGCCGGACCTGGCGGCCAACTACCGCGGGCTGGGCATTTCTATCGCCCAGGGCTACGGGATGTCGGAGTGCTCGCCAAAGATTGCCTCCCCCGACTGGAGCCGCCCGGATAAGGTAGCCTCGGTAGGCAGGATCGTGGACCGCTGCCAGGTGCGGATCGTGGAGGGGGAGATCCAGGTCAAGAGCCCCTCGGTGATGATGGGATATTACAAGGAGCCGGATAAAACCGCTGAGGCGATGACAGAGGACGGCTGGCTGTGTACCGGGGACTTGGGCTATGTGGACGAGGAAAATTTCCTCTATCTGACCGGAAGGAAGAAAAACCTGATTATCTTAAGCAACGGGGAGAATGTGGCGCCGGAGCAGCTGGAGAACCTGTTTGAGGATGACCGGATCATCGAGGATATCCTGGTATTTGGGGAGAATGACATGGTGACGGCGGAGGTGTACCCCAACTTCAAATATGCCGAGGTGGCAGGCATCACGGACATTGAGGGCGTGGTGTCAGAAATTATCAGGAAGCATAATGAGGCCTTGCCTACCTTTAAGCGGATACTGAATTTCCGGCTCAGGGAGACCCCCTTTGCCAAGACCTCATCGAAAAAGATTATCCGCAGCCAGTATTTCAGCCAGAGGCAGAAGGAACAGGAGGAACTGTTAAAGACCCGCCAGCCGGAAAACGGGCGGCAGGAGCAGATCTATGGCTGTATTGCGGCTGTGCTGGGGCACAGGCGTTTCGGGATTGACACGGATATCTATACCGTGGGCCTTGATTCCTTGGGAAGCGTGATGCTGCTGACCGATTTGTATGAACAGCTAGGGGTATCCATTACTTTAAATGACCTTGCCAGCCATACGACAGTGCTGGCGCTGGAAAGCTTCATACGGGAGGCAAAGGAGCAGGAACCGGTGGATTTCACGGTGCAGGAGATCTACCCGCTGACCAACCTCCAACTCTATTTTGCCTATGTCATGCGGGGCAATACCACCGCGAACCTGCCGTTCCTTTTTAAGCTGGATGGGAGCGTGGACCTGGAGAGGCTGAGGAAAGCCGTGGAGGATGTTTTTGACATACATCCGGGGCTGAAAGCCGTGGTGCAGCTTCATGAAGGGGTTTTTAAGAATTTCCGCCACGATGGGAAGCGGGTGGAGGTGCCGGTGGAGTCCATGAGCGATGAGCAGTGGAAGGAGTACAAAAAAGGCCTTTTAAGGCCATATATGTATACGGAGGGCGAGCCCCTGTACCATGTGGGGATTTACCGCACCGACTCGGCCAATTACCTGTTCTTTGACATTGCCCATATCATGGGGGACGGCATCACGATGAATGTGCTGTTTGAGGACATCAACCGTCTCTATGCCGGTGAGCAGGTGGAGAAGGAGAAGTATAGCTTTTTTGAGTATATCCTGGATGAGAAGGACCGTGACGCAAGGGGGTTAAGGTCAGAGAACGAAGCGTATTTCAGAAAGCTGATGGAGGGCTTTAGGATCCGTAAAAGCATTCTGAACTTAAAGGATTCCTACGACCTCTTCCAGGGGGAGAACGCGGTGCTAAAGGAGCGTTTTGAAAGCCTGAACCGTAAGACGCTGACAGCATTCGGCCGCAAGCATGGGATATCGGAGAATGCAATCTTTTTGACGGCCTACAATTACTGCATCGGCATTTTCAGCAACGAGAAGGATACGGTCAGTTCGAGCATCCACAGCGGGCGGACGGACAGCCGCTGGGCGAGGCTGGCAGGGCCATTGTTTTTGACGTATTATTTCCGGTATACGAATGTGCCGCATGAGACGGTGCCGGAACTTCTGCAGAAATCAGGGCGGCAGATCATGGATACCATGCGCTGCTATATTTCCAACCTGCATGCGGACGAGATGTTTTTCCAGTACCAGGGCGATATCCTGAATATCAGCCAGATCGGCGGCGCACCGGCACAGCGGATGAAGATCCAGCTGGATTCCCTGCCGTTCCATCTCCAGGTGATGTCGGATGAGAAGGGGTATTCCTATGAACTGCGTTATTGGAAGAACCGGTTTGACCGGGCACAGCTGAAAATATTTATGATCTGCCTGGAGGCAGTCGTGGCGGCAATGTTAGAGGAGCCGTCGGTGAGGCGGTTAAAGAAGCATCTGCCGGAGACGGTATATCCCAGGCACTACCGGGTTACTGCGGGGGCGGTCAACCGGGAGGCGGGCTGCGAACTGATCCCGGAGGTGAGCCGGGACACGCGGGTGAAGGCGTATGTTTTTGATGACGGGTGCCGCAAGCAGCCGTTTGGCGCCTGGGGCAATCTCTATATCATGGACCATCCGACGAGCGGCTGGGTGGATAAGATCACCAATCCTTATGGGGCAGGGGTTTTGTACCAGACCGGGCGTGTGGCCAGGATCCTGCCGGACGGCGGCCTGGACTTGCTGGAAAACGGCGGAAGGACGGTGATGCAGGAGGGCATTACCGGGAGGAATTTTCTGGATTTGGCAAGGCTGGAGGGCATTCTGCGGGACTATGAGGGCATCAGCGAGGCAAACGCGTATGTGCGCTATGCAGAAGGCAATAAAACCATCTTGGAGGCAGAGGTCGCCGGGAGCGGGGAACTGGACTTTGAGGCGCTTAAAAGGTATCTGGAGGAAAATTGCGAGAAGGCGCTGGTACCGGAAAAAATTCGTGTAAAAGAAAAGCGCTTGTGATATTTCAGGCTGTGTGATATACTTGGCAGAGTGAGAATAGACTGGTTCGAAAACCTCCCAGTATAAAAAACTAGGCACAAGAGTACACACTGCCAGAGCAGGGTGCCGTTTTTGTTGCAGTTTTTGTCGGGGGGACGACAGGGACTCACAGAGACGGCGCTTTTTTGATACATTTCGATAAGAATGGGAGAGAAAGGAAAGAAACACGTGCGAAGAACAAAACGACGGCGGGTAGTGATTGATTGTGACCCGGGGATTGATGATAGCCTGGCGTTAATGCTGGCACTTTCCATGGAGGAAGTGGAGGTGGCCGGGATAACGGTGGTCTGCGGCAACGGCCCGGTGGAATTAGGGTTTTCTAATGCAAAAAAAGTTCTGAGGCAGATGGGAAGGCTTGACGTGCCGGTATTTAGGGGGGCAGAACATCCTCTGAAAAGAGAGTATGTCAGCGCGTTGGACACGCACGGGCGGGATGCCCTGGGAGAGAGTTTTTTACCGGAGGTGCCCGGAGGGGAGCAGCCGGAGGGAGCGGTGGATTTCCTGGAGAAAGAACTTTTAAAGGGGGGATGTTCGGTGATTGCGCTGGGGCCGCTGACAAACCTGGCATTGCTGGCAGAACGATCGCCTCAGGCATTTGGCTGTGCGGAGGAATTGGTTTCGATGGGCGGTAATTTCCGGAGCCATGGGAACTGTTCCCCGGTGGCGGAATACAATTATTGGGCAGACCCGGATGCGGCGGCATTGGTATATGAAGCTGCGTCTAGGCTGGAGAAAAAGATCCATATGGTAGGGCTGGATGTGACGAGGCGGATTGTGCTGACCCCGGATTTGCTGGAGTATATGAAGAGGCTGAATTCCAAGACGGGGGAATTTGTCCGGGCAATTACGAAGTTTTATTTAGATTTTCACTGGGAGTGGGAACACATCATTGGCTGTGTGGTCAACGACCCGCTGGCAGTGGCATATTTTGCGGACCGGGGGATGTGCAGCGGCCTGGAGGCCTATGTGGCAATTGAGACCGGGGGGATAGCCATGGGGCAGAGTGTCGTGGATGCCGCCGGATTTTACCGGAGGGAGGCAAACGCGGTGGTGTTGACAGAGACAGACCCACTGAGGTTTTTTAGGATGTTTTTTGGCAGGATTCTGAAACTGGAGGAAAAAAAGCTGGATTTGCTGGAGGATTTGGTGCGTCAATAAAGAGAAATGCCGGCAGATTAAAAGGAAGGAAAGTAAGGAGAGTGGGAAAATGAATGAGAGAAAAAAACAGAAGGTTTCCGTGTACCGGCTCTGCCTGGTAGCGATGGCGATAGTGATGAATGTGGCGGGGGCACAGCTGGCGCTGGCCTTGCGGCTCCCCATTTATCTGGACAGTATAGGGACAATCCTGGCAGGGGTGCTGCTGGGGCCGGTTTATGGGATGCTGCCGCCCTTGTTGAGCGGGATTTTTCTGGGAATGACGATTGATATCTATTCCCTGTATTTTGCACCGGCAGGGATGGCTGTCGGGCTGATGAGCGGGCTGGCCCGGCAACTGGGCCTGGTTCAGAAAAGGAGGCTGTGGGCTGCTGCCGCCATGGTGACAGTGCCAGGCACCCTGGCCAGTTCGTTAATCTGTTCCGTATTGTTTGGCGGAGTCACCTCCTCGGGGTCTATGGTGCTGGTGCAGCTTTTGGCCCGGACACCCTTGGGGATGACGGCCAGTATTTTTGTGGTGCAGATTGTGACGGATTATCTGGATCGTTTCATCAGCCTGTTTTTTGTGGCGGTATTGCTGAGGACACTGCCTTATGACGTAAAGAGCCGATGGGAAGGGGGGATGCGGCATGGGGATTCCACAAAGCCGTTATAGCCGGATTACGGAGAAGAACCCGCGGGAGATCTGCCTTTTGCGGGCATTCCCCTGTGCCTGGGGGAAATGTTCGTTCTGTGATTACATAGAAGATAACGGCCGGGACGGGAAGGCGATGGAGGCGTTGAACCGGGAGGTATTAGGGCAGGTGACCGGGGAATTTGGCGTTTTGGAGGTCATCAATTCCGGGAGTTTCTTTGAACTGCCCAAACAGACGCAGGAGGATGTCTGCGGGGTGATAGAGGATAGGGGGATTGGCCGCCTGTTCTGCGAGTCACACTGGATGTACCGTCGGCATGTGGCCGGCATGCGCAGGCAGATGAGGGTACCGGTGGTGTTTAAGATCGGGGTGGAGACCTTTGACTATGATTTCCGCCAGCGGGTGCTGAATAAGAACGCGGGCTTTCGGGAGCCGCAGGAGGTGGCAGAGTACTTTGATTCGCCGTGCCTGATGGTGGGGGTCCGGGGGCAGACGAAGGCGATGATCGCACATGATATCGATTGCCTGAAAAGATATTTCCGCCTGGGGACTGTGAATGTGTATAACAATAATACCACCCCGATCCGAAGGGATGACGGGCTGGTGCAGTGGTTTATGGAGGAGTACCGGTGGCTGTTTGATGACCCGGCGGTGGAAGTGCTATATGAGATTACCGATTTTGGGGTTGGTTGATTTTTGTGTAAGTTTTTTCTCAAAAACTACTGGACTAATTCGGTGTTTTGTGAGAAAATACAAGAAGGTATGATGTGATTAATTTAACGATTCCAAGGCCTGCCCCATGCGGCCAGGCAGGGAGGGCGGGGGTTGGGACCGTTAAGCCGCGTACTTCAGGAAATTACATAGTTGAAAGGAGTTTTAACATGATTTATTCGCATGAAGTTGAAAAAATGTGCACAGTTGCACAGGGCGTTCATCATGGCGCCGCTCCCATTCCGGAAGAAGCAAAATGGGTAAAATCCAAACAGGTTGCTGATATTTCCGGTCTGACCCATGGCATTGGCTGGTGTGCCCCGCAGCAGGGAGCATGTAAGCTGACACTCAATGTCAAGGAGGGTATCATTCAGGAGGCTCTGGTGGAGACCATCGGCTGCTCCGGCATGACCCACTCCGCAGCTATGGCATCCGAGATCCTCCCCGGCCTGACCGTTCTGGAGGCACTGAACACCGACTTGGTATGTGATGCGATCAACACCGCTATGAGGGAGCTGTTCCTGCAGATTGCTTACGGCAGGACCCAGAGTGCATTTTCCGAGGACGGGCTGCCCATCGGCGCCGGCCTGGAAGATTTGGGCAAGGGGCTTCGTTCCCAGGTTGGTACGATGTATGGAACCCTGAAGAAAGGTCCTCGTTACCTGGAGATGGCAGAAGGCTATGTGACCGGTATCGCGCTGGATGCTGACGACCAGATCATTGGTTATCAGTTCGTGAGCCTTGGCAAGATGACTGACTTTATCAAGAAGGGCGATGACCCCAACACTGCTTGGGAGAAAGCCAAAGGTCAGTATGGCCGTGTAGCAGACGCAGTAAAGATCATCGATCCCAGACAAGAGTAAGGAGGAGTGAAAAGTCATGGCATTATTTGAATCATATGAGAGACGTATCAAACAGATTGATGCTGCACTGAACAGCTATGGAATTGCTTCTATTGAAGAAGCAGAGAAGATTACCAAGGATGCAGGCCTTGATGTTTATAAGATGGTAGAGGGCATTCAGCCGATCTGCTTTGAGAATGCAAAGTGGGCATACACGGTAGGCGCGGCTATCGCGATCAAAAAGGGCTGCAAGAGGGCAGCCGATGCCGCCGCCGCTATCGGTGAGGGCTTGCAGGCATTTTGTATCCCCGGATCCGTTGCTGACCAGCGTAAGGTTGGGTTAGGGCACGGCAACCTGGGCAAGATGCTTCTGGAGGAGGAGACGGACTGCTTCGCATTCCTGGCAGGCCATGAGTCCTTTGCAGCAGCTGAGGGTGCGATCGGTATTGCCGAGAAGGCGAACCGTGTCCGCCAGAAACCGCTGCGTGTTATCTTAAACGGCCTTGGAAAGGATGCCGCCCAGGTTATCGCCAGGATCAACGGCTTTACCTTCGTTGAGACCGAGATGGATTACTACACCGGCGAGGTGAAGGAAGTGTTCAGGAAGGCCTACTCCGATGGGCCGCGTGCGAAGGTGAACTGCTACGGTGCCAATGATGTCACCGAGGGCGTTGCCATCATGTGGAAAGAGGGTGTGGATGTGTCTATTACGGGGAACTCCACCAATCCTACCAGGTTCCAGCATCCGGTGGCAGGCACCTATAAAAAGGAGTGCGTGGAGAAGGGCAAAAAGTACTTCTCTGTTGCATCCGGCGGCGGCACCGGCCGTACCCTGCATCCGGACAACATGGCAGCAGGCCCGGCTTCCTATGGCATGACCGATACCATGGGGCGTATGCATTCTGATGCCCAGTTTGCAGGTTCTTCTTCCGTTCCTGCCCACGTAGAGATGATGGGCCTGATCGGCGCAGGCAACAACCCGATGGTTGGCATGACCGTTTCGGTGGCAGTTGCCATCGAGGAAGCGGCGAAGGCCGGGAAGTTCTAAGGGATAGCGTATTTAAAAGGGTTTCCGTTGACGTGGATTGTCGGCGGAAGCCCTTAATTTTGCCACGCAGCACACAAGTAACATCAAGAAAAGAATAAAGCAAAGGCAGGGCGTTGATGGTTCTTTGCCTTGTGCGTATCATATATTAAAGTGCCAACTTGTATAATGCTAACTGATTAAGACTTACACCCTCTTTTTCTGCTTCAATGGCTAATCTTTGATGCAAAGATTTTGGAAGCCTTACAACAAACTTACCGCTGTAATTGTTTGGTGTTTCTGGAATTGGTATAGAGAGATTGTTTTCTATTTTTGTTTCGATATATCCTTCCATTGCTTCATTAAGGCTTTCATACAATTCTTCAAGTGTATCACTGGTACTTTGGCATCCGTCAAGTTCCAAAATTCTGCCATAGAAATAGTGTCCGCTTTCATCGTTCATTTCCTGTACTAACCTTGTATAGGGCAATTTCATATAATCTTTAACTTCCATGCTTTCCTGCTCCTTTCCGCTTGTTATGCTATGCCAGGATAAGGGGATTATTCCCCTATCCTATTCAGAACATCTACGACATAAGCCTTTTTTAATGGATTTTCTTGTTTTATTGTTATCAAATCCCCAGTTTCTTTATTCAGATAATGCTTATGACTTCCTTTTTGTCTTGCCGGAATATAGCCGTATGCTGCTAAAACTTTGTCTATTTCTTCTGGCCGCATTCCATTTGGCTGTTGCTTCATTTTTTCAATTAGCTTTTTTACGTTTGGCACTGTGATTATCCCCTTTCTTGTATTATAGTATCATATATAGTACTATACGTCAATATCAAAATAAAGTATGGTTTCTATGTCTGTTTAGTATCAAAAGTAATGTGTGATAAAATAGTATCAAAAATTATTGACAACAATAATAAGAGGTACAATAATAGTATCAAAACAGACGAATGATAGAAATGATACTAAAAAGAGAGAGTTGCTTATGTGTATGTATGGATATTGTCGGATAAGTACAAAACAGCAAAGTATTGACAGGCAGATTAGAAATATTAAGGGCAGTTATGATAAGGCTGTGATAATACAGGAAGTATATACAGGAACAAAGCAGGACAGACCGGAATGGAATTACAGGCAGAGTATGAAAAACACAAAAGACAGGTAGAAATTATGCTTGAGCAGAGAAAAAGAAAGTATCTGTAAGTGTTCAAAAACAGATATAAATTTAGGTGCGTTACACACAAGTAGCACACAAATAGCCCTTAAAACCCTATAAAATCAAGGCTGACAGTTGCGATTGAGGAAGCGGCGAAGGCCGGGAAGTTCTAAGAAATAGCGTATTTATAGGGGGTTCCGTTGACGTGAGATGTCAGCGGAAGCCCTTGATTTCTATCGCGTAACACACCACATATGAGGTAGCACATAAAAAGTGGGCATAAAAAGACTGCTACCCCAAATAGGAGGGTAGTTTTTGTGATGTCATTAGATAAGTTTCATTTTGAAGGGGATTTTTCTTGAATTAATCCGGGGATTGTGCTATATTATAGATACAAAAGAGGAAACAACCGCCCACAAAGTGGTTGACCTCCGACTAGGTTATAAGCCTACCTTCACCGGCCAAGTGACAAGGTAGGCTTATTTATTTTCGCTTGTTCCTCTTATCGAGAAAGGCAAGCAACGCTATAACAAAACTACCAAAGGCAATCAGCAAAGCTAATATACCTATGAAAATTGAAATGATTTCAAAAGCTGTCATCTGCGCCACCTCCCCTCTTATGTACTCCGGCAAACCGGGTGTGAAGTTTAGGGAGGTTACCACCTTGCAACACGATTGTTCCTCTCCGATATTCTATCATATTTTTTCTTTTGTGACAATTCCAATTTTCCTATTCCTCCTTTTAAAATAGTATAAAAATAGTATTGATTAAATTATGCTATTTTTTCCTGGAAATAACAGCAACAACAAGCATAATTTTAGTATAAATTTATTTATAATTAATCGGACAGAACCAAGGATTACCGCGGATACAAGCTGTCGGCGACAGCCCTTCATTCTGCCATGGTATAGTACTATTCGCCAAAGAATTCCATCCCAGAAAAGCAATAAGTAAAAAAATGCAAAAAGTATTGACAGAATTTTCAATCATGCTATAATAAACTCATAAAATGTAAACGTATACAGTAAAACGTTTACATTTGCCGGGAATCAGTGCTGCCGGGTTTGCCGGTGCTTCGGGAAGGCGTCAATCACAGGGGGATTTCATGAATTATACGATCAAAGATATCGCACGTATGGCGAACGTTTCAATTGCGACGGTTTCCAGGGTGATTAACGGGAACGGGACGGTTGCACAGAAGACGGAGAAGCGGATTTTAGAGATTATAAAGGAACTGAATTACGTACCGAATAATGTTGCCAGAAGCCTTGTGCGGCAGAATTCCAAGACGATCGGGGTTGTGGTTGCTGATATTATGAACCCGTTTTATTCGGAGATTATCAGGGCTATACAGGATCAGGCCAATATTGACGGGTATTCCGTGATCAGCTGCAATTCCGATGAGGACATGGAGAAAGAGAAGCAGTGCATCCAGATGCTGCTTGAGAACCAGGTGAGTGGTATCATCTTTGCGGGCGGCCGCGGAAAGGGAGATTACTATAACCAGCATATCAGGGATGTGGCGAAGAAGGTTCCGGTAGTTTTGGCAGATGAATTCCTGGAAGGGGAAAACATTTATCCGATTGTGTGCAATAAGATAAAGGGGGCTTACGAGGGGGTCTCTGCCTTGATTGAATTGGGGCACAAGAGGATTGCAATGATAAACGGCTATCAGGATTATAAGCCCAGCATTGAGAAATTGCGGGGATATAAAAGGGCGCTGAAGGATCACAGCATTTTGTACCGGGAAGAATATATAAGGTACGGGGATTACCATTTGGACGGCAGCGAGAGCCATGTCAGGGAACTGATGCAGTTAAACCAGCCGCCGACAGCGATCTTTGCATCGAATGATTTGATGGCAATGGGGGCGATCCGGGCTTTGAAGCATCTGGGGCTGGAGGTGCCGGGGGATATTTCGGTGATCGGTTTTGACGATATCATGATGAATGAGTACATGCAGCCGGCTCTGACCAGTGTCCGCCAGGAAATGTCCCGGCAGGGGCAGCTTGCCGTACAGATTCTTGATATGATTTTTACCGGGAGTAAGAAGCCGAAGAAAAAATATGTTATCGAACCATCGGTGGTCATGCGTTCGTCCTGCCGGAGGCTTGACGGATAAGGGACGTGTAACAGAATAATTCAGTTTAATAAAAATCTCCATATAGCTATGACTGGCACTCATGAACTATACGGAGACTTCCAAAAAAACCCAAACATCATTATAGCATGGCCATTTAAAGAAGTAAAGCCTGCGTTTGGAATCCTTTTATTAAACTGTTTTTATTATAAAAAGAAAAAGGAGAAGAAACATGAGGAAAATGAAACGAATCGTGGCAGCAGGGCTTGTGCTTTCAATGATGCTTACAGCTTGTGGGGGAGGCAAGACAGGCGGGGCAGATGCGACAGAAAAGGCGGATGCAGCGGAAAAAGCAGATGCAAAAGAACCGGCAGGCGCAGCAGAGGGCGCTGCTTCGGGGAATGCCAAAGACAGCCAGGAGTCAGAGGTGATTACGATCTGGTATGAGGGCGGGGATGCAAGGCTCCCGTTTTTTGAGGCAGTTGAGGCAGAGATGCAGAAGGATTATCCGAATTACAGCATCAATGCGGTTACGTTTGACAACAGCACGTTTATGACCAAGGTATTGCAGGCAACGTCAGCAACCGGAGGGGTGGATTTGGTGTTTAACGATGCTTCCAGGCTTCTGGAGATTGACTTGCAGTCGAATAACGGCTTTGAGGATCTGAGTTCTATCCTGGAACAGGACAGCAGGAAAGACCTGGTCAATGAGGGGGATATCAAGCTTTCTTCTGTTGGGGGAAGGCTGGTGGTGTATCCGGTGAACCGTACAATAGCAGGCCTTGGGGTGAAAACAGACGTAGCGGGTGTGGATGTGGCAGGAGAAACCTCCCCGGCGACGTGGGAAGAGTTTAAGGAACTGGGGCTGGCATATAAAAACGCGGGAATCAATGGGTTTACGATGATTTTGGGAAGCGACCCGGGACAGGTGTTCAACCTGTTTCTGTGTGGCTCAGGCATGAGCGATATCTTTCTGAATGGGACACCGGAAAGCCAGGTGGAGAAGAATCAGAAATATTTTGAGGATATTGTATCTGTGTATGCGGGAGGCGATGAGGCTTTCTGGGACAAGGATGCAACCAGTGAGGATTTCTCTGCGATGTATACCAAGATTCAGAGCGGCAGTGTGGGCATGTTCCGTGCCGGTAACTGGAATGTGGCCGGATGGGATGCGCCGGACAGTGGCGTGGGGGAATATCAGGTGACGGAGTGGCCGTCCATATCCGGGGACGGAACCCGCGGTTTGGTTTTGCTTAACACCAGAGGGTTTGCCATGCCGAAAAATTCTGAGCATAAGGAGGCGGCTTCCGTATTTTTGCAATATGCTTTAAAGGAAGAGCCTCAGGGCAGGAGTTTTGAAACCATGGGTTCGTGCATGGATTTGAGCGTGGTGGATACGGACAAGCTGACGAAGAACCAGAAGATATTCTTTGATCCGGATGTGAAGCTGTATCCGATCGATAACTATGTAGCTGATATCCCATATTACAATGATATCAAGGATGTGTATGAGAAGGGGCTGACCAATGCGGTGAATTCAAAGTCCGGGGAGGAGATTACGGAGAATATTGCCAATATTCATACATCCATCAACCAGGTGATTGAAAAGAACAAGTAAAGGGAAACGGTTGGGTATTGCAGGTCCAAAAACAACATTTGCAGAACTGCAATACCCGTGTTTTATATAAAGAGGAGTTATTCATGAAAAGAAAAATCCATGAAATGAAAAAGTTCTGGAGCCTGTATCTGTTTATTGGGGTCTTTGGCGTATTGTCTCTGGTGTTTGGAATCTATCCGCTGGCCAAGAGCATTATGCTGTCCTTCCATGACTCGGCTACTGTTTTTACCAATCCCAGGTTCATCGGCATGGAGAATTATCTTGAGATTTTCGGTGACAGTTATTTCTGGGATTCCTTTCGGGTTACGATTTTTTTTACAGCGGTTTCTGTTGTCATCAACCTGGTTGCTGCTTTAGGGCTGGCACAGCTGCTTTCCTATAAGGGGGTCAAGAAGGGGGCTTTGTTTTTTAAGCTTGCCGTCTTTATCCCGTTTATTACCCCGGATGTGGTTGGTGCACTGGTGTGGAAGCAGTTTTTTAATACGAATGGTGCATTGAACCAACTTCTTGGCATCTTCGGCTTTGCGCCGGTGAACTGGCTGAATGAGGCATCTACGGCTGTTGGCGCGCTTATTTTTATTGAATTGTGGAAGCATGTGGGGCTGTATACGATTATTTTCCTGACCAATTACCAGCTGATCGATACGACGATGTATGAAGCGGCAGGGATTGATGGGGCAAATGCGTGGCAGAGATACCGGTACATCACGCTTCCGGCATTGCGCCCGGCATTTGTGCTCAATGCAGTCTATGCTTTTATCCAGTTTATGAAGACGTATTCCGTTTCCCGGCTGATTACTTTTGGCGGCCCTAATTATGCCACCAATTTTGTCAGCTACTATGCCTATACCAAGTATGAGAGGATGGACTTCGGGGAGGCAACGGCAATTGCAACCGTTCTGTTTGCGTTTATTATTATTCTGACCCTGGTTGGGATGAAGATGGGGGATAGGGGAAATGAAAACTAAAAAGAGCATAGTGATTCTGGCATATCTTGTTTTGGGCATGGTTGCGTTTGTTATGGTTTATCCGTTTTTGTGGATGTTTTTTGCCTCTTTTAAGACGAATCCGGACATTATCCAAAATCCGCTGAACCTGCTGCCGCAGAAATGGACGCTGGATGGATACCGTGCGATTGGGACTATGAGCGGTTACCCGGTCTGGCATTATTTTAAAAACAGCATTATCATTGCCGGAGGGACGACGGTTCTGGTGGTTTTTTCTACTGCCATGGGAGGATATGCTTTGTACCGGAAACGGAATCTGCCGTTTTTTGGAATCATAGAAAAGTCATTTATGATAAGCCTGATGTATCCGGCAGTGCTGCTGCTGATTCCGTTGTATGTCATTGTGGTACAGAGCAAAGTCCTTTATGGTACCGGCAATTACCTGGGGATTATCCTGGCATCGGCTACCGGTGCGTGGGGGGCGGCCCTGCCGTTTTTTTTGTTCAAACAGTTTTTTGCTTCGGTCCCGTATTCGCTGGTGGAGGCCTCTACCATTGACGGGGCATCGGAGGCACAGATATTTTTCCAGGTGATCTGCCCGGTTATGAGCCCGGTGATTTCGACTGCCACTCTGATCTCTTTTTTGACAAGCTGGGGGCTGTGGCTTCCTGTCCTGATGCTCTCAAAGGACATGAGCACCTATACACTGGCCTCAATGCTGGTGAACATTAATTCGGAACTGGGCGTCGATCTGTCCCAGACTGCGGCGCTTTCAACGGTTGTCACATTACCGGTAATCGTCATATTCCTGCTGACGCAGAGAAAGGTAATGGAGGGAATTGCTGCAGGAAGTGTGAAGGGGTGAAAAAGACCATGGATATAAAAACAGAAATTAACCAAAGCCTGAAAAGGGCAGAGCAATTTTTGCTGCATCGGGTCAATACCGGGATACCGGGAATCAAGCGGTGCAGTTCCTATCATAATGTGGAGGAGTATCCGGATATGTGCCTTCCGGCTACTTACAATGCGGTGCATGCCCTCGTCCTGTTAGGGCCGTATCAGAACCCGGATGAGGAAATTAGAAAAAATGTGGTGGATTTTATCCAGTCTTTTCAGACGGAAAGCGGTGCGTTCCGTTTCCGGAACATGAGGGACGGGCAGATCTGGAAGGGGAAAAATCTTGCCTATAGCTGGTGGTATATTGATAACCATATTACGAATTATTCTACCGGGGCCTTGAAAAGCCTGAATGCGGGGTGGAAATATCCGTTATCCTTTGTCGATGCGCTAAAGGAGCCGGAAGCATTAGAGAAATGGCTGTCAAAGCGGGATATGGCTGACCCCTGGCTGGAGGGGAATAATATTGTGAACCTGGCTGGTTTTCTGATCAGTGAGCTTAAGGTGCAGGAGCCGGAACGGCTGCAGGAGCTCATGGAGATCTTGCTTGGCTGGCATGACCGGCTGCAGGATAAGAATACCGGATTCTGGGGTACTGACCACCCTGTGAATCCGGCGGGGAGCATGGAGGGAATGGCAGGGGCTGCCCACAATTTCCATCTTTATTTTTACAGCAACCGTGAGATTCATTATTATAAACCGATTATTGACTATTGCCTTACCTTTATAAAAGGAAAGGTAAAGAGTGCCTGCCTGGATGTGGATGTGGTTGATATCCTGGCGAATCTGCTGGTATATGGGTACCGGACGGAAGAGATCCTGGAGCAGCTGGAACAGTTTGCCGCACGTCTGATCGCATTTCAAAATGAGGATGGCGGTTTTGCCGATGACAAAAGCAACGGAGTCAGGCGGATGGATGGATGGGTGGGGGGATATTTTGAGCCGCAGGGCCTGAGCAATTGTTTTGCAACCTGGTTCCGGTGTGCAACCCTGGCCATGATTCTGCATTGCCTGGATGCGGAAGCAGCGAAGCGGCTCCGGTTCCGTGACAGCATCGGAATCGGCTATTTTAACCGTGATTATCTGAGATAGGAGACTGTACTATGGGGAAAATGCTTGAGGATTATGACCATTTATTAAATATTGATTTTGACCGCAGTTATCAGATTCCGTTTCAGCAGGCGGAAGAATATATCACAGCCGCCGGGCGTGAGACAGAGAAACTGGACGGAATCTGGAATTTTGCCCCGGATGTCTATGACACCTTTCTCCGCAAAAAGTTTTTCGAGGAGGTGTACCAGGACGAGCAGGGAAGGGACAAGCCGGTGGACTGTAATTTTGACCAGTGGGAAACCGTAAGAGTGCCTTCCAACTGGAATCTGCAGAAGGAGAAATACTGGTTTTTTGAAGGAACCGGGGTATATACCAGACGGTTTCGGTTCTGGAAACGGGAAGAGGGAGAGCGGGTATTTCTGCGGGTCGGGGCTGCAAACTATGAATGCAGGGCCTGGCTGAACGGCAAACTGCTTGCGCGCCACCAGGGGGGCTTTACACCGTTTGTTGTGGAGATAACCGGGCATCTGAAGGAAGATAACCGTATCATCCTTACCGTAAATAATGAAAGAAAGCTGGAGCAGGTTCCTTCTGTCAATTATGACTGGTTCAACTATGGCGGGATATCCCGCAGTGTAGAACTGATTCGCGTTCCCGGGACTTTTATTAAGGATTTCCGTATTTGGCTTGTCCCGGGCAGCGGCTTTGGGCACATCGGCATTTTGGCAGAGATTGCGGGGGATGCCTCCGGGAAGGAAGTGGCTGTTGAAATACCGGGACTTGGGGTGACGAAACGGTTTTTGGTTCATGCAGACGGCAAGGTGAGGGGAATCATCGAGGCAGAGCCAGAGTTGTGGTCGCCAGAGCAGCCCAGACTCTATTCGGTTATTGTGACCTGTGGGAATGACCGGATAGAGGAGCAGACCGGTTTCCGGGAAATCCGCACAGAGGGGAAGCAGGTACTCCTGAACGGGAAACCGATATTTTTAAAGGGGGTATGCTGCCATGAGGAAAGCATGGAAAATGGCCGTGCCCTGACAGACCAGGAGCGCTTGGGCATCCTGATGGAAGCAAAGAATATGGGCTGCAATATCATGCGGCTGTCGCATTATCCGCACTCGGAACGGATGGCTGCCTTAGCGGATAAGGTCGGCATGATGCTTTGGGAGGAGATTCCTGTTTACTGGGCTCTGTGCTTTAGCCAGGAGGAGGTTTATAACAATGCCCAAAACCAGTTGAAGGAGATGATAATCCGGGACTTTAACCGCCCGAGCGCCGTGATATGGGGGATTGGGAATGAGAATCCGGATACGGATGAGCGGCTGGAGTTTATGAAGAAACTGAATGATTGCAGCCACAGCATGGATCCTTCGCGCCTTACTGCCGCGGCCTGCCTGGTCAACATCGATAAAATGCAGGTCATTGACCGGCTGTGCCAGTATATTGATGTGGTTGCGGTCAATGAATATTACGGGTGGTACTACCGGGATTACGATGGCTTGAAGGAAATTTTAGAGAATTCTGTGCTGGGCAAGCCTTTGGTGATCTCGGAGACAGGTGCTGACAGCGTGCAGGGGCACTACGGGGATGAGGAAGAACTGTTTACGGAAAACCACCAGTCCAAGATGTACCGAAAGCAATTTGAGATCTCTGACGGATATATTGCCGGGATTTTCCCGTGGATTCTGTATGATTTCCGCTCCCCGGTGCGCCTGAACCCGCTTCAGGATTCTTTTAACCGCAAGGGCCTCATCGGGGCGGATAAGAAATATAAAAAGATGGCATATGAGGTAGTGAAGGGGTTTTATTGCCGGGGGTGACGGAGGGCAGAGAGCAGGGCAGGGGCGCATAAACGCCCCTGTTTCCCTGTGCCCGAAAGAACGGCCAGCCTCCCCCAGGCAGGGGGGTGCCGGAAAATGCGGTGCCTGCCGCGGGCCGTGTGAAGCATATAGGCTGCGGGCTAATCGTTATAGTGATAGCTGTCCAGCAATTGGTTCTTGATATGCCAGAGCTCATGGGAGAGATCCACATGGACCCGGTGCGGGTATTCCAGGCGCAGGGACTCCTCCCACAGGGTGTTCAGTTCCCGGCGGCAGTAGTCGCGGATATCCATGACCTTCGGGGATTCGTAGACGCATTCCCCGTTTTTAAATATCGGGACCAGCAGTTCCCGCAGGGTGTAGCTGCCTGGGGCGAGGTGGGTTTTCTTCCAGGTCTCGATGGGGTCAAACAGCAGCAGGGAGTTGGAAGAGTCATAGCTTTCCCCGACCAGGCAGATCAGGTCTGCAATGATCTTGCCGGTATTTTTATTGTAGATGCGCTGGATGGTCTTGTTCCCGGGGTTGGTGATCTTCTCGGCATTCTCCGAAAGCTTGATCTTGGGGATAAAATTCCCTGTGGTTTTGTCCTGGATGGCAGCCAGCTTGTAGACACCGCCAAACGAAGGGCAGTCCTTGGAGGTGATCAGGTTGGTGCCTACGCCCCAGGAGTTGATGGTTGCCCCCTGGAGTTTTAAGGAAGTGATCAAGGTCTCATCAAGGTCATTGGAGGCAGAGATGACGGCATCCGGGAATCCGGCAGCATCCAGCATCTTTTTGGCTTCCTTGGAGAGGTAGGCCAGGTCGCCGCTATCCAGACGGATGCCGTAGAAACTTAAGGGGATGCCGGCTTCTCGCATTTCCTTAAACACCCGGATGGCATTGGGGACGCCGGAGCCCAAGGTATCGTATGTGTCAACCAGCAGGATACAGGCCGTGGGATAGAGGCGGGCATATGTGCGGAAAGCGGTCAGTTCGTCAGGGAAACTCATGATCCAGCTATGGGCGTGGGTGCCCTTGACCGGGACATCGAACATCTTGCCGCAGAGGACGTTGGAGGTGCCGATGCACCCGGCGATCATCGCGGCTCGGGCTCCGTAAATGCCGGCATCCGGCCCCTGGGCGCGCCGCAGCCCGAATTCCATGACACCATCGCCTTTGGCAGCGTATACAACCCGGGCGGCTTTGGTGGCGATCAGGGACTGGTGGTTGATGATATTTAAGAGCGCTGTCTCAATCAGCTGGGCTTCCATGATGGGGGCGATGACCTTTACCAATGGCTCCCTTGGGAAAACGACGGTTCCCTCGGGGATCGCATAGATATCGCCGGAAAACCGGAAGTCCTTTAAGTAGGCCAAAAAATCCTCCGCAAATAGCCCGGTAGACCGAAGGTAGCCGATATCCTCCTCATCAAAATGCAGGTTTTTAATGTATTCCATTACTTGGTCAAGGCCGGCGCATATGGAGTAACCGGCATTGCTGGGGTTTGCGCGGAAAAAGGCATCGAAAATAACGGTTTCATTGGCATCCTTTTCTTTAAAATAGCCCTGCATCATAGTCAGTTCATACAGGTCTGTCAGCAAAGTGAGATTTCTTTTACTCATAAGTAATTCCTCCCTGGTAAATTAATGTGTAGTATAACATCAAAAAGGAGAAAAGGCAAATTGATTGATAAAAAAATAACAATAAAGTTTTCGTATGGGGATGGTTTGGCAAAAAATCATAAAATCAGTGCAACTAATGGGACGATTATGGAGGATATTCCTATGGATGTAGGAACGGTGAGAAAGGATATATATATTATTTGATTAGAAAGCAGATGAAATTATTATTTATTGGTTACATTTTTGACAAAAACTATTGATATTTAGGAAAAAATGTACTATAATAGAAACGTAAGCATAGGAGAGATCCGAAATGCTGCGAAGGGTTTGATATTGTATTAGAAATGGCAGGTTTCCTTGCAGACGCCTGCTTTTAGTATCACAGGGTTTCCGTTAATATGAGGTGCCCTTGCAGGGGGGTAACCGGCAACAGCTATGGTATTTTGAGGAAGGGGGATTGGGTTCTAGGAAAAAGGCGGCGGAAGTGACAGGGCCGGAGGGGAAAGGCAACCGTGTTTTTCAGGAAATGGCAGTGGCAGTGATGCCCCGCCAGGTGACAGCAGCAGCAATGACAGCCTGGCAGGCGGCGATCAGCGGTGCCACATCAAAGAATAGCAGCAGTGATGCCCCGCCAGGTGACAGCGGCAGCAATGACAGCCTGGCAGGCGGCAATAGCAGCATTGGCTTGCCTCCATTTGTGCCGGAACTGTTGTAGGCCAAAGACCATATGAGGACAGCTTTGGATATGGTATTGTACATGGGTTCCCTTATGGGTGCGGCATTGCTCCTGGCCAGCGCAAAAAAAGCGCCGGGCTGACAGGGATCCGAAATAAAAATACACATAAAAGCAAGAAGCAGCGCTTCGCCGCAAAAAGGCAGGAGCGCTGCTTTTTAGATAAAACCGTGTGCCCTCTTGTTCCCTGAGGGTATAGGACAGAAATAAAAAATGCCCCGGGCATGCTGCCATGCATGGGAAAAATAGGAAGTATAAACCTCTTGTTTTCCGTAAATCATTTTCTTGAAAGGTCACAACATGATCTGACGGAAAATGATTCTCAGATGCGGAGGTATGTACTATGGCTGGTTATAAGGTTGAGATTTGTGGGGTCAATACGGCAAAACTCCCGCTTTTGACAAATGAGGAAAAGGATGAACTGTTCAGAAGGATCCTTGACGGCGACATGGAAGCCAGGGAACAGTATATCAAGGGGAACCTGCGCCTGGTTCTCAGTGTAATCCAGCGGTTTTCCGGTAGCAATGAAAATGTGGATGACTTATTCCAGATTGGATGCATCGGCCTCATTAAAGCCATTGATAACTTCGATATTACGCAGAATGTCCGTTTTTCCACCTATGCCGTGCCGATGATCATGGGTGAGGTGCGGCGTTATTTGCGGGACAATAATTCTATCCGTGTCAGCCGTTCTTTGCGGGACACTGCCTACAAGGCGATCTATGCCAAGGAAGGCCTGATGCGGAAAAATGCCAAGGAGCCAACGCTGATGGAGATTGCCAATGAGATTGGGATCAGCAAGGAAGAGATCACCTATGCCCTGGATGCCATCCAGAGCCCGGTCAGCCTTTACGAACCGATCTATACCGATGGGGGAGACCCCCTCTATGTGATGGACCAGATCAGCGATAAGAAAAACCTGGAGGAAAACTGGGTGGAGGAGATTTCCTTAAGGGAGGCCATGGACCGCCTTCCCCAACGGGAACGCCACATCATTGACCTGCGTTTCTTTGAAGGGAAGACCCAGACTGAGGTGGCGGAGGAAATCCATATCAGCCAGGCACAGGTGTCGCGCCTGGAGAAAAATGCGCTGAAGAGTATGAGGAATTACCTGAATTAAAAACTAAAGGAGGGGCGCCATCCGGTTCCGCGCCCTGTAGGAGAAGGCTGGCCTGCGTAAGAAACGGGCGGCGCCTGGGTGGGAAGCAGATGGGTTGTTCTGCGGTTTCGGGATTAAGGAGTTCTAAACTTTCCGTATTTTGCTAGAAGCGAAAGAAAAATGCATAAACTCGCTGCGCTCAGACAGTATGCATTTTCCTTTCAACGCAAAATCCGGAAAGCGAAGAACTCCTAAGATCCCTGCAAATGCAGAACAACCCATCTGCTTCCCACCCAGGCGCCGCCCGTTTCTTACGCAGGCTGGCCTTCCCCTACAGGGCGCGGAACCGGATGGCTTTGTTTACGCTTGGGAAGGAAAGAATGAAATTACCATACTAATTCAAAAATCTGTAGCATTGCCGGGATGTTGTGTAGAATGTATAATATTTTATGGAAACACGGTGATGATAGCAGCGAATACGACAAATGAGGGAGGTAATTTATGAGAAAAGTAGTTGGTATGGGGATGGCGGCTGTATTGTTGGCGGTGGCTTTGGGGGGATGTGCTACGTCGAACCAGAAGGCGGAGAGCCCGGCGGGGACGGAGGCGGCTTCTTTAGAGGCAGCAGAGGCCAAGGGGACAGAGGCAGGAGGGAAGGAAGAGGAGAGCGGGGAATCGGAGGGGAATGAGAGCGGAGAAGCAGCGGGCCAGGAGGAGTATGCGGTGAAGCCTAGGCAGATTACAGGCCGCAAGATCAAGCTGGGGCTGATTCCTGTGACGATGAATACCGCATATACCATGACCATCAACGGAGCGAAGAAGCATATTGCGGAGACAGGCGATAACATTGAATTGATTGTCCAGGCGCCTTCTAGCAATGCCAGCACCATCACAGAGCAGGGCAATATCTTAGAGACGATGATCCAGCAGAAGGTGGATGCGATTGCGCTGGCAACGGAGTCGGACGAGTCCATGCTGCCGTATCTGAGGGAGGCGGCAGAGGCGGATATCCCGGTGTTCTTATTTAATATGACGGAGATCAATGAGAAAAATATCTATTATGTCTCCAGCATCGGGTATGACCAGGAACAGGCCGGGCGGGAGATCGGTGCCTGGATCAATGAGAACCTGGGTGCAGACCCACAGAAAATCGCAGTCTTAGAGGGCTATGCCGGTGTCGTCAATACCAAGAGGATGGATGGGTTTTATGAGGCTCTGGAGGGGAACGGGAACCTTCCGGTTGTCGCATCCCAGACGGCTGAGTGGACC
Organism: bacterium 1XD21-70; assembly: GCA_003669055.1. Taxonomy (GTDB): domain Bacteria; phylum Bacillota; class Clostridia; order Lachnospirales; family Lachnospiraceae; genus Brotaphodocola. The sequence continues at coordinate 60,105 of RAYB01000002.1, read as the reverse complement.
AGGGAAAAGGGGCAGAGCGTGACAGAGAGCATCCTTACCTCGAATCCGGATATCACAATTTTGTATGGGCCTTATGATGAGATGGTACTGGGCGGGCTGACTGTGATTAAAGAAAGGAACCTTTTGGACCAGATAGCGGTGGTAGGGTTCGGCTGTACGAAGGACGGCGTTGCGGCGATCGAGGCCGGGGAAATGCGGGCTACGATTGACGTAGGCGAGTACGGTACCGGTTTTGACATTGTGGATGCAGTCACGGATTTCTGCATCAATGGCAAAGAGGTGGAGAAGGTCATCAACCGTCCGTCCAAGGTTTATGACAAGGAAAACCTGTCTGAACTTGACCGGGTTATTTTTGAATAGGGAAGAGCCTTGGGAAGCCGGGAGGCCAAAGAATAAGAAAGATTACAAAAAGGGGCTGTTGCAGATAACAGCCCTCTTTTATACCGGGAGCGGCGGCGGGCAGAGGCTTTGCGGTTGGCGCTGCGGCAAAAGGTTTTTTGCAGAAGGAGGGGGATCTATGGCGAACAAGAGGATGTATGTGGTCAGCGGAGGGATGATCCAGTGCGACCTTGCAAATATGGTGTGCATGCCGGTGATGGGGAATGCCAGGGAACATGAGGTGAAGAGCATCTGGGCAGACTCGCCCATCACCTGTATGCTGATTGAAAATGAGGAGGGGCTGGTGCTGTTTGACACCGGCTGCCATCCCGATGCGATGAGAGGGCGCTGGGATGAAGGGAATTGCCTGCGGACGCCGGTATCCGTCGGGGAACAGGAGGGGGTGCTGGCGGCGCTTAAGATGCTGGGCTGCCGTCCGGGGGATATCAGGTATATCGTGCTGTCGCATCTCCATGAAGACCATGCGGGATGCATCGAATTTTTCCCTCAGGCAAAGGTGCTGGTAAGCGACAGGGAACTGACCGGGGCGATGAGGCTTTACGCCTTGCACGGCGATATGGGGGGATACATCAAGAATGATATCCGGGCCTGGCTGGAAAAGGAGATCGACTGGGAACCGGTTGCGGACGAGGAGGAGGAACGGGAACTTTTGGAGGGGATCCGGATCCTCAATTTCGGGGCAGGGCATACTTTTGGGATGATGGGGCTTTTGGTAACCTTAAAGGACAGCGGGAATTACCTGCTGGTTTCTGACTGTATCAACACAAAGGAGAATTATGGCCCTCCGCTCCGTTTCCCGGGGCTGGCCTATGACACAATCGGTTACCGGAAAACGGCAGAGAGAATCCGGCGGCTGGAGAAAAAATATCAGGCCAAAGTGCTGTTTGGCCATGATATCGGGCAATACCGGCAGCTGAAATTTGTGCCGGAATATTATACATAACGGCGGTATCATGGCAATACAGGCATTATCCTATTGGTGAAGGGAGGAAAGATGAAGGACATAGTACTGGAAATGAAAGATATCCACAAATCCTTCGGGCAGGTGGAGGTGCTTAAGGGGGTGGATCTGACCCTGCACAAGGGCGAGGTACTGGGGCTGATTGGCGAGAACGGGGCAGGAAAATCCACCTTGATTAAAATCCTCTGCGGCATCTACAAGGCGACGTCCGGGGAGATCCGCATCCATGGAGAAAAGGCGGAGATCCCGGACGCACAGGCGGCACAGAGGCTGGGCATCAGCACGATCTACCAGGAACTGAGCGTGATTCCGGAACTGAACGCAGCCCAGAATATTTTCCTTAACCGGGAACGGGCAAGGGGGAAGGGGTTGTTTGCAGGGCTGAAGGATAAAGAGATGACGAAGGCGGCGGAGGAGATTTTATCCGGGCAGCTGAAGGTGGAGATGGACCTGGGGGTTCCTTTAAAGAAGGTAACGCTTGCCCAGAAGCAGATGGTGGAGATTGCGCGGACGGTGTATGCAGATGCCCAGATTATTATTATGGACGAGCCGACGGCGTCGCTCCAGGCGGCGGAAAGGGAGCAGCTGTTTCGGGTAATCCGGGAACTAAAGGCCAAAGGGCGTTCGGTTATCTTTATCTCACACCATCTGGAGGAACTGCTGGAAATCTGTGATACCATTTCCATTCTCAGGGATGGGAAGAAGGTTGATGAGGCTTTGGCAGCCGAGTTTGGCATGGAACGGATTATCTCCGGCATGGTGGGCAAGGAACTGAAAAATAAATATCCCCCCAGGAAGAGGCAGGCCGGCGAGGTGCTTTTAAAAGCAGACAATATTTCCGACGGGAAGGCGTTCGGGGAGGTATCCTTTGAACTCCGCCAGGGGGAGATCCTGGGGATTGTGGGCCTGGAGGGCTGTGGGAAGAATGAGGTGATCCGGACGCTGTTCGGGGAGCGCAAGCTAAAGGCGGGAGCCATCCGGGTACGGGGGAGGGATTATTACAACAGCATCCGGGGTGCGATGGCAGCAGATATCGGTTTCCTGCCGGCAGAGAGGAAGGTGGAAGGCCTGTTTTTAAAGCAGGACTTGGCCTGGAATATGTCCGTCGCATCCCTAAAAAAGCTTTGCCGGTACCGTACCATCCGCAAGGCGCAGGAAAACGAGACAGCCAGGGACTATATCCGGCGCCTGAATATAAAATGCAGCAGCTGCACACAGCAGATCGCTTCCCTAAGCGGCGGGAACCAGCAGAAGGTGATGCTGTCCCGCTGGATTTTGGCAGATGCCCAGGTGCTGCTTTTGGAGGAGCCGACCAGGGGGATCGATATCCATGCCAAGACGGAGGTCTATGAAACCATAGGCGCCTGCGTGGCCGAGAAAAAAGGGGTAATTGTGGTTTCCTCGGAGGAGGAAGAGGTGATCGGGATCTGCGACAGGATCCTGGTAATGAAACATGGCAGGGTGGTTGCCGCATTGGAGGCAGCAAAAGCAACAGCAGAGGAGATAAAACAATATGCAGTCTGAGAACAAGGTCTTGAAAAGAATAGCAACTATTGACGGAATCGGAATTATTTTTGTGTACCTGGCAGTGTTTATTTCCCTTAGTATTGCCTGCCCGAATTTCCTGAAATTTTCCAATATCATGGTGGGGATCCGGCAGGCCGTCTATACGGCGATTGTGGGCTTTGCCATGACCTTTGTGATATCGTTAGGGGGGATTGACCTTTCCGTGGGTTCCACGGTAGGGGTTTCAGGGATGGTGCTGGCGGCGATGATCTTAGGAGGGCAGAATATTTATTTGGCGATCCTGGTGGTGCTGCTTTTGGGGGCGCTTATTGGCCTGGTTAACGGGATTTTAGTGACAAAGCTGGGGATGGCATATTTTATTGCGACATTGGGGACGATGAGTATCTTGAGGGGCATGATTTATGTGTACACCGAGGGGATTCCCCTCTATGGGCTGAAATATCCGGAAATCCAGTTTTTTGGACAGGGCTATCTCGGGCCGGTTCCGGTTCCGATCATCATCACGCTGGTTCTTTTGGCAATCAGCTGCTACTTGTTTTATAAAACACGGTTCGGCAGGTATACGGTATCGATCGGGAGCAATGAGGATGCGGCACGGCTGGTGGGGATCCATGTGGATAAGATCAAGATACTGGTCTTTGTCCTCAGCGGGGTATTCTGCGCAGTGGCGGGGATTATCCTGGCATCAAGGAGCGAGGCGGCGGTTCCCACGGCGGGCAATGCTTACGAGATGGATGCCATCGCGGCAACGGTGATCGGCGGCACCAGCATGTCCGGGGGGAAGGGTAATATGTTCGGGACGGCGCTGGGGGCGATTTTGATGGCGACAATCAAGAACGGCCTGAGCCTTTTGAATGTAAACACCTTCTGGCATCAGGTGGTAATCGGCCTGTTCATCCTGTTTGCGGTTGCCCTGGATGGATTTGCGACAAAGAGAGCGGAAAAGGAATGATTTGAATGCTGAGGATTCTGATAGCAGATGATGAGGTGAGCATAATCCAGCTGATCAAAAAGCTGATTAAACCCGGCCTGCCGCACGAGGTTGTGGGTGAGGCGACGGACGGCAAAAGCGCCCTGGAACTGATTGAAAAGAGGCATCCGGATATTGTGGTCACGGATATCCGGATGCCGGGCATCAGCGGCATTGATCTTCTGCGCACCGCCAGGGAACGGGGGATATCGGCGGAGTTTATCATCATCAGCGGATACAAGGATTTCTGCTATGCGAAAGATGCGATTAAATACGGCGTGGCGGAGTATTTGCTAAAGCCGATCCGGGCGGAGGAACTGAACGGGGCATTGGAGGCGATTGAGGAGAAGCAGGGGGAGCGGGAAAAGCTGCAGACTAGGATTGCGGACATGGAGCAGGCGATTGCCCAGGACAGGGCCAGGAAGCGCAGGGAGGCCATGGCAGGCTATGTGCGCCGCTTGGAAGGGAGGGCGGCGGGGGAAGCGGACTTTGCCTGTGGCTGGAAAGATATCTTTTCTGTACAGCAGGGGCTTTTTGCGGTGCTGATCGTAAAGCTGGATGTCGAGGAGGCAGTGGAAGAGAGTTTTTTGAGCAGGAACCTGGAAGTTTTGGGGGACAAGTATTACCGGGCTGTCCGCGGGGATTGCTTTGATGTGGAAATGTACTGTAAAGATACCCGCTGCTATCTTTTGATGCACATGGGCGAACAGAAGTACCCGGAGATCTTAAGAAAGGTGGAACTGCTTTTAAAGGACAAGATAACTCCCTACAATCTGTACCAGGTCAGCGCGGCGGTCGGCAGCGTGGAGAGAAACACCAAACGGCTGGAAAATGTTTTTTCCAGTGCGGATTATGCAATCCGGCAGAGGCTGGTTGGCGGCAGGGGGAAATTGGCAGTCTGTAGTGAAAAAACAGACTTCCGTATGCCGGTACAGCTTTCCGGGGAAGCGAGGCAGCAGCTGGACCACATCCTTTTTGACCGGGACGAAACGGCGTTTTGGGAGTGGTATGACAGGGCTTATCAGGAGGCCAGGAGGCAGTTTAAGGAAAACCCCTATTACCTGAACCTGTTTCTGGAGACCGTGGCCTGTTACACAGAGGCCGTCTTGTATGCCAGGGATCCGCAGATAGGGGAGCCTGCCAGAAGCTTCTGCCTCCAGGTCTTCAAACGGGCAGATTTCTGCTGCTCCAACGAAGAACTTTACGGGCTGTATTGGAAGATTGCCACCGAACAGATGGAGAAGGCCAGGCAGATGCATAAAGACGGTGTCAGCCGTCCGATTAAGTGCATGAAAAAGTATATCCAGGGGCATTTTGCTGAGAATTTGCTGCTGGAGGAGATCGTGCATGCGGCCGACTTGTCTTATTCCTACGGGAGCAGCATGTTTAAGAAAGAGACCGGGATCACGATTACCCAGTACCTTACCCAGGTGAGGATGGAGGAGGCACAGCGGCTGATCCGGGAGACCAGCTTGACAATCAATGAGGTTGCCTGTAAAGTAGGATACACAGATACCAGATATTTCAGCAAGCTGTTTATCCGGACAGTGGGGATCAAGCCTGTGGATTACCGCAAATTTTATAGTTGATATGGAACGGGACTGGAAAAAGGATACGGAATTTATCAGCCGCAATACGGTTTTGGCGTTTACAGGAAATGCATTATTTTCTGTGTTTTATTTTGTGATGCCTTTTTTGGCAGGGGAAATCTATGGGCCGGGAAGGCTTTTGGCGTGGACAGGCATTTACCTGGCAGTGGAGATAGGCTTTTGTGCTGCTTACCTGAAACTCCTGCGAAAGCCGGTCAACCGGATGATGGAGGCGGTTAAACGTGCCTCCCAGGATGAATATGAGGCGCAGAACCTGCGTTCGCAGGCAGAGATTTTTGCGCTGCAGAGCCAGATCAACCCCCATTTCCTCTATAATACCTTGGATACGATCCGCAGCCATGCGCTATTATGCGACGCCGAGGATATTGCGGCCATGACGGAGTCTTTGTCCACGCTGTTCCGCTATAGCATCTCGCGCCCGGGGGAGATGGCTACATTGAAGGAAGAACTGGAAAATGTGAGGAATTATCTGCTGATCCAGCAATACCGTTTCCCGGACAAGGTCGAATATCTGGTGGAAGGGATGGAGGATGAGGTGATTTTGCATTATCCGATGCCGATCCTTACCATCCAGCCGATTGTGGAAAATGCCATCCACCATGGGCTGGAGATGAAGATCGGGAAAGGGCATATCAAGCTGCGGGCGATCCGCACGGAAGGCAGGATCACGTTGTTGGTCAGCGATAATGGGCTGGGGATGAGCGAGGAACGCCTAGAGCAGCTGCGCCGGAGCCTGGAATGCTCCCAGGCGGGGCAGGAGACGCTTTCCGGGGCAGGAAGGCAAAAGGGGGCAGGCATTGCGCTGGCCAATGTGGACCGGAGGCTCAAGTTCTATTATGGAAGGCAGTATGGCCTGCGGATCCGGAGCACCCTGGGCGTGGGAACGATGGTGGAGATCAATCTGCCGTTTGAAGCGGGGGAGCAGGATGAAAAGAGAAATCGTCAGGGTTGAGGGGCTGAAAAAAGCCATCCATGGAAGCCAAGTGCTAAACGGCCTGAACCTGTCAGTCTATGAGGGGGAGATCCTGGGGATGACCGGCTTAAGCGGCTCCGGGAAATCCGTGGCTGCCCAGATTTTGGCCGGCAGCCGGAGTTTTGAAGAGGGTGAAATCTATATTGCGGGCAGAAAAAGCGAGGCAGGGGGAAAGGCAGGGCGGCCTGGGAATGGCATTTACCATATCCGGGCAGTGCCGGATCTTTTCCCCTGCCTTACTGTGGAGGAAAATGTCTGCCTGACGGAGCCGGGTGCCGTTGCGGGGATATTCCCAACCCGGATGCAGCTGCGCAAGGTACGGGAGGCGGCGCATGCCCTGGATATCTGCCTGGATAGCAGGGCGTCCGTGAACAGCCTCAGCCTGTATGAGAAGCACCAGGTATCCTTGCTGCGGGCGTATTACCTTCATGCAAAACTGATTATCATGGATAACATTACCAATGACTATACCGAGGAGGAATTTTGCCGCCTGGGACGGCTTTTGCTGAGATTAAAGCAAAAAGGAGTCAGCATCCTGCTGGTGGAATCCATGACGGAACGGGTGACCTCTTTTACAGACCGTTTGGTGGTCCTGCGGAACGGGAGGGACGAGGGGATCTTGTTCCGGGAGGAATATGGCCAGTATGATATCAATAAAATGATGTCCGGGGACTATAATCTTCCGGAGGCGGTAGGGAGGGTGGCGGCAGGCCGGGAGCAGGAGGTTCTGCTGGAGGCCTGCCGGATCTGCGGACAGGGATTGCAGGGATTGACCTTTCATCTGAACAAGGGGGAGGTTGTGGGGTTTACGGATGAGGAAGATGCACTGTGCACCAGTGTCCAAAAGCTGTTTTTGGGGGATGCGCGGACGGAGTCAGGGACGGTTGTTTTGGACGGGGAGCCGGTGAACATAAGGATGAAAAGGGCAGGTCTGATCGAATTGGGGTTTGGATATGTGGATTTTTACAAAAGCAGTGTGTTTCCGCAGCTTTCCTTAAAGGATAACTTAACCATCACCAGCCTGAACCGCTTGACATCCCGGGCCATGATCCATGCCCGCCTGGAAAAAAGAGTGGCGGAGGATCTTTTGGAAGCGCTGAATTTCCCAAGTGAGAATTTAAAAAGGCCGCTGTGCGAGGTGAGCAACCGGGAACAGCTGGTTGCTGCCTTGTATAAATGGATTCTGAACCGTTCAAAGGTAGTTGTGTTAAACAATGTGCTTTCCGGGACGGACATGATTATGCGGAACATTGTAAAGCAGTTTTTAAATGAACTGCAAAGAAGAAAGGCCGGGGCGCTGCTCTTTTCGCCTAACGTGCGGGAACTGTATGAATTATGCGACCGGGTCTATAAGGTGCGGGCAGGGAGGATAGAGGAAGAGGTGGCGGCGGCAGAGTGGGGCAGGCAGCAGGCATCGGAATTTGAATTGTTTCGTGATATAGAATTGTAAAGCACCCCAAACCTTGATATAATGTGAGGCGTAAGCATGTTTATGTTACTTTCCGGCAGTGCTGCTGGCAGAGGAGGATGTATGGAGATTGCAGGAAATAAGGTGGTTCTCCGGACAGCAAAAGAGCAGGACGAGGAGTTGCTGATCAGCCTGGTTCAGGATCCCGGGATTGCAAAAGTGACAGGCGGCTACCCCAGCCCTGCATCTTACGGGCACCAGATGGATTGGTTTTGCATCCGGGCAGATTCTGACGGCAACCAGCGTTATATCATTGCAGATAAAGGCAATCCCCGGGTTGGGCTGGGGATCATCCTGCTTTCCCAAACGGGTTTGAAAAAAGGAATGGCAGAGGTCTATATCAAACTCAAAAAATCTGCCCGCGGCAAAGGATACGGGGAGAGCGCGGTAAACGCCCTGGTATCCTTTGCGTTTTGCGAATTGCGGCTGGAACAGGTCTGCGCCAACATATTGGAATCTAATATGCCGTCCCGGAGGCTGTTTGAGAAATGTGGTTTTCGGCTGAAGGGGATACATACGGGCAGGGAAGGTCAGGAGGGGGGATGCAGGAACGTATATAGCTATGAGATAGGCTGCGGCAATCCCTGCCGGAAGGAGAATCCCGGCGGGGGCTGAGACAGATGCACAATTTTCCCGTCCTTGTTCATCTTTCCCAAATCCCTTGTCTTATGGGGGAGAACGTGATAGAATCAGTTTTACATGCCAAGAGGATCCCATAGTATTGATGGACAGGAGGATGAACATATATGGAACAGAACCAGAAAACAGATCTATTTGAACGGACACCCATCCCGCAGGCAGTAGCCCAGCTGACGATCCCCACGATCTTAAGTTCCCTGGTGATGGTGATCTATAATATGGCGGACACCTATTTTGTAGGGATGGTAAACGACCCGGTTCAGAATGCGGCCGTAGCCCTTGCCTCCCCGGTTCTTCTGGCATTCAATGCTGTCAATAACCTGTTTGGTGTGGGCTGTTCCAGTATGATGAGCCGGGCTTTAGGAAGGCGGGATTATGAGACGGTACGGCGCAGTTCTGCGTTTGGGTTTTACTGTGCCCTAGTCAGCGGGGCAGTATTTTCCCTGCTGTGCCTGGCCTTTAGGGAACCATTGCTGGTGCTTTTGGGGGCAGATGCGAATACGGCGGCAGCTACCAACGGATATCTGCTGTGGACAGTGATCTGCGGCGCGGCGCCGGCCATACTCAATGTGGTGCTGGCATATATGGTCAGGTCGGAAGGGGCAGCATTCCATGCCAGCGTAGGGACCATGAGCGGGTGCATCCTGAACATTATCCTGGATCCGGTTTTTATCCTCCCGTGGGGATTGAATATGGGGGCGGCGGGTGCCGGCCTGGCAACTTTCCTCTCGAACTGTGTGGCCTGCCTGTATTTTTTTGTTTTGCTTTATACAAAACGCAAGACGACCTATGTGTGTGTGGCGCCCCATAAATTCAGCCTGGATAAAGCGGTTGTGCTGGGAATCTGCGGGGTGGGGATCCCGGCATCGATCCAGAATCTTTTGAATGTGACGGGGATGACCATCCTGAATAACTTCACTTCCTCTTATGGTGCGAATGCAGTGGCGGCAATGGGGATTGCCCAGAAGCTTAACATGGTTCCTATGCAGGTGGCACTGGGCTTTTCCCAGGGCATTATGCCGCTTATCAGCTATAATTATGCCAGCGGGAATATAAAGAGGATGAAAGAAGGGCTTTTGTTTGTAGCCAGGATCATGCTGCCGTCGATTGCGGCAGTGGCATTGTTCTATTATTTGGGGGCAGGCAGCCTGATTCATGCATTTATGAAAAATGACCAGATCATTGTATTCGGGAGCCGTTTCCTGAGGGGTTTTTGCCTGGGGCTGCCTTTTATCTGCATGGATTTTCTGGCAGTCGGCGTATTCCAGGCGATAGGCAAGGGCAAGGCGGCATTGGTGTTTGCCATCTTAAGGAAGATTGCCCTTGAGATACCTGCCTTGTATCTGCTGAATTATTTCTTCCCCCTTTATGGGCTTGCCTATGCCCAGTTTACGGCAGAATTTGTGCTGGCGATTGCGGCAGTGGTGATGCTGTGGCGGATTTTTGGCAAGCTGCAGCGGTAACGGGCTTGGTTGGATTATCGGACGGCAGACGGATTTGGGAATGGGCGGACAACAGGAAAAGGAGGCGGTGCACAAGAAGTGCCCCGGCCTCCCTTTTTTATGCGCAGCCTGTGTGTCGGCTTAATCTCTGGCAAGTGTAAAACTATCCACCAGCTGCTTGAGGCTGGTGGCCTCGGCAGAAAGTTCCTCGCTGGCAGCGGCGCTTTCCTCGGCGGTAGCGCTGTTGGTCTGTACGACGGAGGAGATCTGGTCGATGCCCTCAGTGACCTGTTCGATGGCAACCGTCTGGTCTTCCACGGCCTTCACCACAATATCCATCTGGGTGGTCACATGGCCGGCAAGGAAGCTGGTCCGTTCCAAGGCCTCCGTGACCTTGCCGACTGCCTGGCTGCCCTCGGTGACAGCGGTGATGGAACTGCTGATTAACTCTTTGGTGGCTTTGGCGGCTTCGTCGGATTTGGAGGCAAGGTTGCGCACCTCATCGGCAACGACGGCAAAGCCTTTGCCTGAGGTGCCCGCACGGGCAGCTTCCACGGCGGCATTCAGGGCAAGGATGTTGGTCTGGAAGGCGATGCTTTCAATTGCAGCAATAATCTTGGAGATTTCCTCGGAGGAGGAGGAGATCTTTTCCATGGCGGCGTTCAGTTCCTTGACATACTCCACGCTGGTACCCAGCTGTGCCCCGGCCTGCCCTACAAAATTGCCCGCTTCCTCGGCGGCGGCAGAAGTCTTTTTGGCAGTGTTGGAAATGTCGTTGATCGTGGCTGCCAGTTCTTCCACCGAACTGGCCTGTTCAATCGATCCCTGGCTTAAATTCTGGGCGCCGGTAGAGACCTGGCCGCTGGCGGAGGAGACCTGGCCGGCGGAGGTATCGATCTGGCGCATGGTATTGCTCAGTTCCACTTTCAGGTTGCGCATGGAACGCAGGATGCTCGAAAACTCGCCCACATAAGTGTCCCGGTGGGACGATTGGATATCGAAATTCTTGTTGGCCATTTCGTTTAACAGGTATCCGATATCGTTGATGATAGTGTTAAGGCCGGTCACCATGTCTGCGGTGGTGCGGGTCAGTTCGGCTGTCTCGTCCTGGCCATGGGCCTGCGGGACGGGGGATTTGAGGTCGCCCTGCACTAAAAGCTTCATCCGCTCTGCGCAGGCGCGCATGGGGATGCTGATATTGTTGGACAATTGTAAAGCCACCACGATGGAGGCCAGGATGGAGGCCGCAATTACTGCTAAGTTGATCAGGATGCCGAAATAGGTATCTGCCAGATACTCTGATTTCAGCGCTGTCACGGCAACGCTCCAGCCGTCTGTACTGCCTACCGGGGCATAAGCGGCAAAACGGATCCCGTCAGAACTGCGGAAGCTGCCAAAGCCGTTTGCCCCCTGGCGCATATCCTCATGGATGCGGGCAAGATCCTTTAAGGAGGCATCGCCCTGGGCTTCCCGTTCGATATTCTGGGTGGTGATGGTATCTAAGGTCACGTCGGCGATAGTATCACCGGATTTGTTGATCATATAAGCATGGCTGCTTTTGGCTACTTTGACAGAGGAGACGATGTCATTTAAAAAGGTCTCCGGCGGCACAAAATAAACCACGCCTATGATGTCTGAACCATGGTTCCCGTCTGCGTAGAGCGGCGCCGCTACCATGATGGAGAGTTCCCCGGTGATTTTGCTGATCAGCGGTTCGGACACATAGACATTGCCCTGCATGGCTTGTTTGACGTACTCACGGTCTGAGTAGTCCTTGCCGTCAAAGATACTAAAGCCGTCCGCTCCGATGATGTTGCCCCGCTGGAAGCCGTGCATCTTGACACGTTCATTGATAATCGCTTGTTTTTCTTCCACCGGCACGGACGGGTCAGAAAGCTGGGGGATGCAGCCGGTGTCCATGGCCACATTCTTGTAGGCGGTCAGTTCCTGTTCAATGCGTTCTGCCGCTAACACGGCAGTCTGGCCCATCATCTGGTCTACTGTGGCGACGGTGCTCCTGTAGCTGAGCATAATGCTGGACGAGCCAACTGCCACTAAGGCAATCAGGACGGTTGCCATCAGGCATACTGTGATTTTCTTGCGTATGCTTTTCATCTTTCTCCTCCTAGGCGGAACACTTAGCCGGCTTTGGATTTGCCAAAAGTTTTGTTAAGTGTTCCTGCTGCTTTTTGTATTTGGGTATATTATACCATATCACATGCCGATACGTCTATCGGGCTATGAAAAAAGTTCCAAATTTTAAAATCCCCCAATTTTCAAAAAAGCGTAAAGTTTCAAAAAAATGTTGACAAATGCCGCATTATGTGATAGTCTATAGAAGTTGCTGAGATAAACATATAGGGGAATAGTTCAATGGTAGAGCGGCGGTCTCCAAAACCGTAGATGGGGGTTCGAGCCCCTCTTCCCCTGCTTGAGAGAAGCAGCTGAAGCCGTTTGAAGGTTCAGCTGCTTTTTGCTTGCCCGGCCATGGGACATCAGCCTTGATGCAAAGGCTAATAATCAGAGGAGGATTTGCCTATGTACTGCCCTAATTGCGGTAAAGAAAATGATAATGACTGGAAATTTTGCAAATGGTGCGGCAAACAGCTGGGGAATGTCCCCGTGCATCCCCAGCCTTCCCCCAAAAATATAATTGTTATAGCCATACTGGCCGTGATTGCCGCAATTGCTTTTTTTGCCTTAGCCATTCTGTTTTTATCAGGAGGAAAGGATGAGGGCTTTGGCAAAGGGCTCCGGGCAGAAACTTCTTCCAAAGACGGGGAAGAATCCCGGAAAACGGCCTCTGCCGATAAAGAGGCGCCGTTGGAGGAGGAATCTGATCCTGCCGGGGATTCTTTGGAAGTTCAGGAAGAGGCTTCCTTGTATGCCGCAGAATACGGACAGATATTAAGAGAATATCTGGATGGGAAGCGGGGGGTTTCTTATGGGTCGAATATGGAATTTGACAACCTACACCTCCATTATGGCACTAAGGTCGGGCTGAACCCCCAGACCGGCCGGTTTGAATATTACTTTGCCCTATATGACGCCAACCAGGACGGCCAGGATGAACTTTATGTATCTTCTTGCCCTGCCTGGTGGGGGAATAGCTACATAGCGGAAGGCATTTATTCCTATATCCAGGGGAACCTGGTTATTTCCTTAGACAGGAGCGGGATGTCAGAATATAACAATTACTATAGCTTTGTGAAAGATATGAATGTCAAAATCGAAGAGAGGTCCGGCGGAAGCTGGCATAGCTATAAAACGCTGAACAGCCAGGGGATGCTTGAAGATGTCTTAAGCATATGGTGGGGGGTAAACGGGAACATACAGGTCAATGGCCAGGAAGCGGCAGAAGGAGAAGCCAATTCCCAGGATGCCCTCTATAACCAGCCGCCCCAAATTCAGTGGCAGCCAGTGACAGAGGACAATATCCGTAAATATTTTGCCGCCCCCCAGGACGGCCGACAGATACCTTCCCGGCTCGAAGCCCCTTCCAAGGCTGCCATCAGCCCGTATGAAGAGGACATGGACAGGCTCAGTTTCTGGGGCAGCAGCTGGCAAGGGAGCCCTTTCACTGTAGAAGACAGGGGGGACTATTATGAAGCATCCACTGTTTCCGTCTACCGGGAACTTTACTTAGACGCAGAACTGGTAAAAGGCCTGCAGCCTGGGGATGCCCTGGTTTTTCGCGGCGAGACCTTTACCCTCCGCTCCATAGAAGCGCAGGAGAACTCTTATTTTTCAGCGCCTTGCTACAGCATATCCCTGGACGGCCCTCAGAATGAGATCCATTCCCTGTACCCTACGGAGGACGGAAATCATTATATTGTAGTAGAAAGTTCCGATGACCCGTTATTGGAAGAGATTTATACCGGTTCTGTATGGATCAGGAAGGATGCCAGCATTATGGGGGTACATCCTGTCACGTATGAGATAGGGACCTATCCTGTTACGGAATATCTGGATGCCATGAAAAGGGCAAACAACGGAAACATGTATTTGTCTATTATGCGTTTTAGGACTGACAAGGACGGATATATCATCCTTATGGAAGGGCAGATTGCAGGATAAAATCGTTGTTTTTCTTGTAAAATGCGCATTTTTTGGCGTATAGAAGAGGGCTGGGAATTCATTTTTCTGTATGGTGTTTTGGGCAGAAAAGGCTTAAGTGGGAATTTACATAAAAATGAAAAACAAGGGATGCAAGAATTTAGGAGAATTGTGCAGAAAAAGGAAGTCTGCCGTGCGGATGGCAAAATTTGACTTTTTAGGCTTAAAGTGGTATAAAAAGGATAACACCAATAGTGGTGCTCACTATTCACGAAAAAGGAGTTGTGAATGATGAAGGAGAGAAAGATCAAATTAGTAAGCATCGCGGATGCCAAGACATTCGTGACCGCAGCCATGAAGTGCGATTTTGATGTTGATGTGTTTTACAACCGTGTTGTCATCGACGGGAAATCTATCCTGGGCGTACTGAGTATGGATCTTACCAAAACTCTTTTTGTAAGATTGCACGGGGAAAACAAAGAATTCGAGGAATATCTGGAGACAATTGCGCCTGCAGATGAAAAGATCGCATAAAAAAAGAAAAATAATAAATAATAATGGCAAAGGGCAGGCAGCACAAAAGAAGATTGTGGCTGCTTGCTTTTTTTAGATTATGTGGGGGATGTTATGGGATGCAGGGAAAAGAAGATTGTTAAGATATCTGTCCGGAGTTTGGTGGAATTTGTGATGAGGGGCGGGGACATTGACAACCGGAGGTCGGGAGGGGCAGAGAGGGATGCCATGCAGGCGGGAAGCCGGATCCACCGTAAGATCCAGCGGAGGATGGGTGCGGATTACCAGGCAGAGGTCACGTTAAAGCATGTGGTGGAATCAGAAGAATACCGGATTGTGGTCGAGGGGCGTGCGGACGGGGTAATAAGCAGCCCGGAGGGGACGGTGATAGATGAGATCAAGGGGGTTTACCGGGATGTGTCGCGCCTGGAGGAGCCGGTTTTGGTCCATCTGGCACAGGCGCTTTGCTACGGCTATATCTATGCCTGCCAACACAACTTAAAACAGATCGGGATCCAGGTCACATACTGCAATATCGAGACGGAGGAGATCCGGCGTTTCCGCCAGGATAAAAGCTTTGCGGAGTTGGAGGAATGGTTTGGAAGGCTGATAGGGGAGTACAAAAAGTGGGCGGAATATCAATATCAGCACGGGATTCTCTGCGAGGAATATTTGCAGGGCCTGAAATTCCCATATGAGTACCGGGAGGGGCAGAAGGAACTGGCGGTGTCGGTATACCGGGCGCTGAAAATGGGGAAGAACCTGTTTATCCAGGCGCCGACCGGGATAGGGAAGACGCTGTCCACCGTGTATCCGGCATTAAAGGCGATGGGGGACGGGAAGGGGGAAAAGCTGTTTTACCTGACAGCCAAGACGATCACCCGCAGTGTGGCGGAGGAATGCTTTGGGCTGCTCCGGGAGCATGGCTTGTTTTTCAGCACAGTCACCATCACCGCCAAGGAGAAGCTGTGCCCGCTTGAGAAGGCAGAGTGCAACCCTGTGGCCTGCAGCCTGGCAAAAGGGCATTTTGACCGGGTCAATGCGGCGGTGTTCGATATCATCCACCAGGAAACGGGGATAACCAGGGAACTTGTGCTCCGATATGCAGACAAGCACCATGTCTGCCCGTTTGAGTTTTGCCTGGATATCAGCAACTGGGTGGACGGCATTATCTGTGATTACAATTATGTGTTTGACCCTAATGTCCGGCTGAAACGGTATTTTGCGGACGGGGTTTCGGGGGAGTACCTGTTTTTGGTTGATGAGGCGCACAACCTGGTGCACCGCGCGCGGGAGATGTTCAGCGCCGCTTTAGAAAAGGAAGATTTCCTGACCGTAAAAAGGATCCTGAAAGGGAAGGCCGGTAAGGTGGAGAAGAGGTTAGAGCGCTGCAACCGATTGCTTTTGGAGATGAAACGGGAATGCGGCGGGTATCAGGTGAAGGAGGATATCAACCTGTTTGCCAGCAGCCTGATGGAACTGTTTGGGGAGATGGAAAACATGATGGAAGACCCGGACGCCGGCAATGGCCTGGCGGACTGGGACATGGTGCTGGATTTTTATTTCCAGGTGCGCCATTTCCTCAACATGTATGAAAACCTGGATGAGCATTACCGCATCTATACGGAACTGGGAAAGGATGGGGAACTGGCTCTGCGCCTTTTTTGCATCGACCCCTCCCGCTGCCTGTCGGACTGCCTGGAAAAAGGGCATGGGGGCATATTCTTTTCTGCCACGCTGCTGCCGGTATTATATTATAAGAACTTGCTGTCCGGAAAACCGGGGGACTATGCGGTTTATGCCCAGTCACCGTTTCCGCAGGAGAACCGCCTGCTGATGATCGGCTCGGATGTCAGCAGCCGCTATACCAGGCGGAACCAGGGCGAATATGGCAAGGTGGTAGACTATATCTGCGCGGTTGCAAGGAGCCACAAGGGGAACTATATGGTGTTTTTCCCCTCTTACCGCTATATGGAGTCTGTGGAGGAACTGCTGCAAAAGGTTGGGGACGGCTCCTTTAGCTGGAGTATGCAAAAGGGGCGGATGACGGAAGAGGAGAGGGAGGCTTTCCTGGCAGATTTTGAGGGGGAGAGGGACCGTTCTTTTGTAGGCCTTTGCGTGCTGGGAGGGATATTTTCCGAGGGGATTGACTTGAAAGCAGAACGCTTAGAGGGCGTGGTCATTGTGGGCACCGGGCTTCCCATGGTGTGCACGGAGCAGGAGATCCTCAAAGGGTATTTTGAGGAGCGGATGGAGAATGGCTATGATTATGCCTACCAGTACCCTGGGATGAACAAGGTGATGCAGGCGGCGGGGCGTGTGATCCGGACCGGGGAGGACCGGGGGATCATCCTGCTTTTGGATGACCGTTTTTTATGGCCCAGGGTGCAGGCGATGTTCCCGCGGGAGTGGTCCGAGTATGCCCCGGTCACCCGGAGCACGGTATCCGGGTGGCTGGAGAGGTTCTGGAACGGGAAGGGTTTTCGCCCCTCATAGCATATCCATGAACTGCTTTGCAGCCTGGGACAGCGGCAGGTTCTCGTTGGAGGCGACCACCAGCTGGCGGGCAGGGACCGGCTCGCTTAAGTCCAGCAAAAAAAGGTTGGGGATATTCCCCGGCACACAGTAATCCGGGACGAAGGCGATGCCCAGCCCGATCCGGGCGAGGTCGATCAGCAAATCGTTGCTGCTCAGTTCGATCTCCGGAACCAGGTCCAGCTGGTGGCGCTGGAATAGGCTGTGCAGGAACTCGCTGGTGGTGCTCTTGCGGTCGAGCATCAGGATCGGGCAGTCTTTCAGTTCCTTTAAATGGATCTTGCGGCCTTTTAAGTGCCGGTATTCTTCATTTGCCACGAACACATCATGGAACTCGCGTATGATCCGCACATTCTGGGTGTTGGAGAGGCCGGAATTGGGATAGTTGGTGACGCAGAAATCCACCTGCCCGGATTCTAAGAGTTTTGCGCAGGCAATGGAAGTCTGGTTGGTGACCTTAATGTGGATCTTAGGGTACCTGCGGTGGAATTCTTTTAAGTAAGAGACCAGGTAATAGCGGCAGATCGTGTCGCTGGCGCCGATACGCAGCTGGCCTCCGCCTAAAGTATTGGCCTCTAAAAGCTGGTTTTCCCCGCGGCGGATCAGGTTCATGGCCGGTTCAATGTGCTTAAGGAGGATTTCGCCCTCGGGTGTCAGCTGTACCCGCTTGGTGCTGCGGATAAACAGGGGCTGGTTTAGCTTTTTTTCCAGGAGTTTGACAGACTGGCTGACAGCAGACTGGGAAATAAAAAGCTGCCTGGAGGCCTCGGAGAAGCTTAGGGTGTTGGCTACATGGTAGAAAACTTTGTATAGTTCATAGTTGATATCCATGATTCGTGCTCCTTATAGGTGGTGATTTTATTTTACCATAGATGGGGGGGAGGGTAAAGAGGAACCAGGGAGGTATACCTCCGAGGAAGGTACGCCCCCGAGGAAGGGAGGGAGCCGGGGCAGACTGCCGGGGATGTTTTCCCGTTTCGGGGTTAAGACGCCCTAAAGTTCCTGAATTTTGCTAAAGGCAAAACGAAAATATCCAAACTCGCTGCGCTCAGACAGTGGATATTTTCGTTTTAACGCAAAATGCAGAAACTGAAAGGCGTCTAAACCCCTGCAAAAGTCAAACATCCCCGGCAGTCTGCCCCGGCTCCCTCCCTTCCTCGGGGGCTGAATACTGTCTTCCGTGAATAAGGTGCGTGTCCCCTTGTTTGCGGAGGGTACGGATGGCAGATGGCCAGGAACTTGCGTTTGCTGTGGGGATGGTTAATTTTTTTGAAATATTGCCGATATACTGATACAAGGTTAGTGTGTGTTTGAAAATTGCTTTCTGCCAGATGTGCGTCATAATTTGTGGGAGGTTTGAGTCAAATGAAGGGTTCATAGTGGGCTATGTAACCTGAATTTGACCCAAAGATACCGCAAAATGGGGCGTGCAGATGGCGGGAATGGATTTTCAAACACGCTCTAGTGTACTGACACATTTACTTTCAGCCAAATGATGCAGAATGAATTTTCAGTCTGCAAGGCGGCGGGGGGCGATACCCTCGCTTCGCTGGGGCAGGCTCTGCGGTGGCGTTATTGAGTAGGGCCAATGCGGCAGACGGAAATTCGGGCAGGCCATTTGGCGAAACAGGAATGTGCCAGTACACCAGTATATGTGCTGCTGCATTAGATTACCAAGGAAATACATTGAATTATTGAGGAAGATATGGTAAGGTAATAGAAGTTTGAGAAGAGCAGGCGGCATACCATAAAGGAAAAGGATACCGGATATGAGACGATATCAGAAAAAGATAGCAAATGAATATATCCAGTTGCTGGAGCAGGCACATGGCGCGGTGAAGAAATCCATGGAAGCCCGGGACGAGGGGACGGTACTGGATCTGCTGGGGCAATGCCAGGAAGCCGCTATCCAGCTGGGAACCATGATTGAGGCGGAAGAGGGAGAGGGCTTTGCGACGGTAAAGCTTCTGGAGGATTACTGTGAACTGGTATTCCAGGTATATACTTTGGTGACCCAGAAACAGCCTTTGAATCCGTCAAAAGTACATAAACAGCTGAAAAAGCAGCTGATCCCTATCGACAACAGCATCAGGCAGGATATACAGGAGCGTCTTGAGGTGGTGTTCCTTCCTTATAAAGTTTCCATGTGGGATTCCCTAGAGAGCGTGTGGATGGCAGCGCAGGCGGACGAGGACTGCGATGCCTATGTGGTTCCAATCCCTTATTTTGACAGGAACCAGGGCGGGGATTTCGGGCAGATGCATTATGAGGGGGAGTTATACCCGGAGTATGTGCCGGTTACCAACTACGAGGATTATGATTTCGAGGAGCGCCATCCGGACGCTGTATTTATCCATAATCCATATGATAACTGCAACTATGTGACCAGTGTACATCCTTTTTTTTATTCTTCCAATTTAAAAAGGTTTACCGACTATTTAGTATATATTCCTTATTATTCTACATCCGGGGGCATGAGCGAGGGGCAGCGCAGGTGCCCGGCTTATTACCAGGCAGACTTAATTGTGATACAGGCAGAGAAATACCGCAAATTTTTTGATGAGGCATTGCCCCAGGAGAAGCTGATGGCATTCGGCTCGCCGAAGTTCGACCGGGTGGTCCGGCTCTGCAAGAATCCCCCGGCACCGCCAGAGGCCTGGAGGGAGAAGCTTACCGGGAGGAAAGTATATTTTTATAATACCAGCATCAATGGGATGCTGGGGAACACGGAAGGTTTCCTAAAGAAGATGGAATACGTGTTCCGTTGCTTTGAGGGCAGGAAGGATGCCTGCCTCTTGTGGCGGCCGCACCCGCTTTTGGAATCCACGTTTGAAAGCATGAGGCCGCAGTATAAGCCGGTGTATGATACGCTTAAGCGGTATTTTATGGCAGGGGATTTCGGGATCTATGATGATTCGCCGGATATGACGGATGCGATCGTGCATTCGGATGCCTATATCGGGGATTCGGCCACATCGGTGACTTCTTTGTTTGGGATTGCAGGGAAGCCGCTGTTTGTGCTGAACAATAATATCCACACTGCGCCAAAGGAGGACGACTGGCGCGGGGAAGTAATCCGGGGATTCTTTGTGTATGGCACCCATGAATGGATGGTAACCCAGGGCAACAAGCTTTACCATTCACCAGGGAAAGATTTCCAATATAAGTATTGCTGTGATTTGTCAGAGTATGCCAGGGGCGATTACTATATCTGGACGGTGCGGGTCAACGGGGAGGATTACCTGTGCCCGGCCAATGCCCAGGATATTTTGGTGCTGGACAGGCAGGGAGAAGGCGGAAACTGGATTAAGAAAAGGATTCCTCTGAAGCAGAGGGTGGAGCAGCAGGGGGCATTTTACGGAGCCATCGGCTGCGGTGACTATCTGTTTTTGATCCCCAATCAGTACCCGGCAATGGTAAGGTATGATACGGTGAAAGGAGAAATCCGGTATTTTGAGGGCGGCCGGGATGTGTATACCGGCATTGCTGCAAACGGGGACCGGCGCATGGGCGGATATTGTGTGCTTGACGGGAAGCTATATCTGGCTTCGCCGACGGATAACCGCGTGCTGGTGATGGATGCGGCTACGGGAGAGCAGCAGGTTGCGGCCGTTAAGGCCGCCGGGGCGAAAGGGCGCTGCGCGCTGGTTTCGGACGGCAGGGAGATCTGGTGCCTGCCGTTTGAGGGGAAGACAGTGGTAAGATGGCACCCGCAGTCCGGCAGTATCCAGGAATACAGCAATTTCCCGGATGGGTTAGCCGGCAAAGACCCGGTGCATGGGCATGAGTGCGAGGAACGGCTGTTTGGCTGGGCTGCATTTTACGGGGATTATGTGTACTTTTCGCCGGGGTGGGGAAATATGTTTGTCCGGTTAGATAAGAAGAGCGGAAAGATGGCAGAATGGCAGCCTGGTTTTGGCAGGCAGGAAAAAGAAAAGAACGGATATTATATTTCCTGGTCAAGGGAGACCTTTGTAAGCCCGGCAGAGGGTACCGGAGGAGAAGAGTATTTATTGTATTCCCCCTATGACAGAAAGCTTTACCAGATTGGGCTTAAAACGGGCAGCAGTGAGGAGATCCGGATCGGGTTTGAAAAAGAGGATCTGCTGCGGGGGGAGGCCGGGTTCCAAAAGGGATCCCAGTGGCTGCAGTATTGCTGCATGGAGGGCGCTTTTAACTCCCTGGCAGATTTCCTTGACGGGAATATCACCGGCCATGCCTTTGATAAGCAGAGCCAGCTAAAGGCCTACGGTTCGGTTGCCGCGAACCACGACGGGACGAGCGGGGAGAAGGTTTATCGCTTTGTGCAGGAAAAATTACGGAATCGGTAAGGAGGAAAAAAACGTGACAAAAGTGATCACCTATGGCACGTTCGATCTGTTCCATGAGGGACATTACAGGCTTTTGCAGAGGGCAAAGGAACTGGGGGATTACCTGATTGTGGGAGTCACCACGGAGGAGTATGACCAGACGAGGGGCAAGCTCAATGTCGTTGATTCCCTGATGACCAGGATTGAGAACGTAAAGAAATCCGGCTTTGCCGATGAAGTGCTGATCGAGAGTTCACCAGGGCAGAAGGCGCTGGACATCCAAAAGTACCAGGTGGATATCTTTACCGTGGGTTCTGACTGGGTGGGGCAGTTTGATTACCTGAATGAATACTGCAAGGTAGTTTACTTAGAGCGGACAAAAAACATCTCCAGCACGATGCTGCGCGCCCAGAAGGCGAGCATCCGCAGGATCGGGATCATCGGCACCGGCAGGATCGCAAATCGGTTTATCCCGGAGGCCAAGCTGGTCAGCGGGCTGAATACGGAGGCTGTGTATAACCCGCATGCAGAGAGTGCAAAACGGTTTGCCCGGAAGTGGGGGATCGATGCGTATGAGGATCTGGAGGCGTTTTACCAGGCAGTGGATGCCGTCTATATCGCCTCCCCGCACGAAACCCATTACGGATATATCAAATCAGCGCTGGGGCACGGAAAGCATGTCCTTTGTGAAAAGCCCATGGTGCTTGAGAAAGCCCAGGCGGAAGAATTGTTTGAGTATGCCAAGGAGCGCGGCCTGATCTTGTTTGAGGGGATTAAGACAGCTTACTGCCCGGGTTTCAGCAAACTGCTGGGGATCGCCTGCAGCGGGATGATCGGAACAGTGCGGAACGTGGAAGCCTGCTTTACCAAGCTGGAAAATCCCCAAAACCGGGAACTGGTTGACGTGAAGCATGGGGGAAGCTTTACGGAACTGGGCAGCTATGTGATGCTGCCGGTGATTAAGCTTTTGGGGAGCCAGTTTGAGGATCTCCGGTTTGACTCTATCCGCGGAGAGAACGGGCTCGATCTGTTCACGAAGGCATATTTTAGATACTCCGGCGCGATGGGGACAGCAACCTGCGGCCTGGGGGTGAAGTCCGAGGGAAGGCTGGTGATCTCAGGAACCTTGGGCTATATCGTGGTGGAGGCGCCTTGGTGGAAAACGGCTTACTTTGAAGTCCACCACGAGGACCCGCGGGACGTGGAGAAGTTCTCCGAGCGTTTCCTGGGGGATGGGCTGAGGTATGAGATCAGTGATTTCCTTTCCATGATCAATGGGAGCAATAAGAGTGAGTTTAAGCTGTCGCGCGGGGATTCGGCGGCGCTGGCTGGGGGGATGGAGAGGTTTTTGGCGGGGGAGGGGCGGAAGTAGCAGGAGAAGGCTAATAGAAACAGGAGAATTGGATCATGAAAATCTGGGCGCATAGGGGATGTAGCCAGAGATATCCGGAGAATACGCTTTTGTCATTTGAAAAAGCGATAGAAATAAAGGGTTTGGAAGGGATTGAACTAGATATTCAGCTGACTAAGGATGGAGAACTTGTGGTGATTCACGATGAACGGGTGGATCGGACGACGGAAGGGATAGGATTTGTGAGGGACTATCCCCTGTCCCAGCTAAGAAAACTCCATATTTATGCAGGCGGGAACCCAAACCAAAGGATTCCCACGATGGATGAGGTATTAGATTTATGCGAAAACAGGCTAAAAGCAGGTATGAAACTGAATATAGAGTTAAAGACTAATGTTTACCCTTATCCTGGAATAGAAAAGAAGATTGTAGAACTAGTGCAGAGAAGAGGAGTGCAGAAAAATATTGTGTATTCTTCCTTTTATAGTTTATCGTTAGAGCAGATACGAAAATTGGAACCGGATGCGGAGATTGGAGTTTTAGATACGAGGGTTTCTGATTGCCTTTTTAAGATGAAAGGATGTGGGGCTAATGCTTTACATCCGAACTGGAAGGGGATGGACCTGATAGCGGATCGAGTGAAAGAGTATCCTGTCCGTGCATGGTTTACCGGACATTTGTATCCGGAGAAACCTACAGGGACATTGCTGGATTTGGCAGTTTTGGAGAAGATAGGAATTACAGATGTATTTTTGAATGAGCCTGAGGTGTATTTGAAAACATTTTGACTAAATGTGGAAACTGTTAAAGAAGGCAGAAGTAATTGTTGGCAAGATTTGACATAATTTGGAAGGAAATAAGATGATAACAGATTATCAAAAGATCAGAAAAGCTATTGAAAAATATCTATTGGATCAGCTTCGGGGGGGGGGAGAAAGATATAATCAATTTGTGATTTATCCTTTTGGAGAATATGGTTTGCTTACTAAAAAAGTATTGAATGAAAGCTTTGGCATTTATGAGAGATATATTATAGACAATAAGCTATCAAAATACAATCCTAATATTAAAAGTTTAGAATATTTTTATCATAAAGATAATTCCAGATATACTGTTTTATTAACAAACGCAAACCCTGATGTTTATGATGAAGTTCGTCAAATGGCTGCCAATGTTTTTAGTGACCAAAATATTTTGGATATTTTTCCAAAAGAAAATAAACATATAACAAAATGTGGTAAATACAGTTATGGACCACTATGTAAGCATGAGTTAGTGGAAAGTGTAGGGGCATTTTGCAGTTTTGCCGATGGCACAGATGTTGTAAAAAATCATGCGATGCAGTATATATCAACACATCCGTTTTTATATCATGATGAGTCTTGCAATCAAGTTTATCAAGAAAAATATGATGACTGCCAAGATTCGCCATGGTATTTTTCAGGGGTACAACCTCAAGGAAAGGTGCCAAAATTAAAAAGGATAAAAATCGGAAATGATGTATGGCTTGGAAAAAATGTAATCATTACAAATGGATCTGATATTGGTAATGGAGTAATTGCAGCAGCAGGAGCAGTTATTACAAAAGATGTTCCGGATTATGCTGTTGTAGCAGGAATTCCGGCAAGAATCATTAAATATCGATTTAAGCCATATCAAATTTATGCATTGAATCAGATTGAATGGTGGAATTGGACTGATGAAAAAATCAGAAAATGCTATACAGATTTTTTTGAAGATATTGATGTGTTTATTAGGATACATGGAAAGGATCAGGATGAGAAGTAAGAGGGAAAACAATATCCTAGAACATGCAGCTGGCGAAAAACAATTGTCAAATATGCTCTATTAAGAGAGACATACAATATATACAGAATAAAGGAAAGAATGAAAGGCAGCATTAAATGAGGGATAAAATGAAGTGCAATTTGATCCGCCTGTTTGAAAGCATGTTTTTGATGGTATTCATTGTCGCAGTTTGGCATATAGCAGCAGAGACTGGCAGTGTCAGCAGAATTCTTTTGCCATCCCCCCTTATGATTGGAAGTACATTGATTAAAAAATTAGGGGATGGCTCTTTGCTGGCAGAGATGGGAATTAGTGTAGGACGAGTTTTGAAGGGATATTTTTGTTCAGTTGCAGGGGGTGTGTGTTTTGGGGTGATTATTGGCTTGTCTGAGCCAATTTATCGAATGACAAAAATATTGATTCAGATATTAAAACCTATCCCCCCAATTGCATGGATTCCATTAGTGATTCTTTGGATGGGGATCGGGGAATCTTCAAAGGTATTTCTTATTTTTTTAGGCGGATTTTTTGTGGTTTTGCTGAATGTGATAGATGGGATTCGCTATATAGATCCAAAGTTGATAGAGGTAGCAGATGCAGTTGAAACACCAAAAGCAAAGTATATTTTTGATTTGGTAATACCAGCTGCTATGCCAAGCATATTTACAGGGCTTCGAGTGGCTTTGGGAACCAGCTGGTCTTGCGTGGTAGCGGCAGAATTAGTGGCTGCAAGCAGTGGGATTGGGTATATGATCTCCAATGCAAGGAACTTTGGGCAGATGGATGTAGTCATCATAGGAATGATCACCATTGGCATTGTGGGAAAATTTATGGATGAGATTTTGAGATTGCTGGAGAAGAAAGTGCTGGCATGGAATTTTTAGAAAGAAGGAGTATGGAACAACAAAACGGATATATTTCAGTACAAAACTTACATAAAAAATATAAACGGAAAAGGCAGCAGGATCTGCAGGTTCTTGACAGTGTTAATTTTGAGATTGATAGAGGGGAATTTGTCTGTATTGTAGGTGGGAGTGGATGTGGTAAGAGTACTTTGCTGCGTTTAATGTCTGGCTTGGATCCGGATTATGAAGGCCAGATTATTATTGGCCAGGAAGTAATAAAAAAGCCGGACAAAAGACGGGGGTTTGTGTATCAGGAACATAGGTTATTCCCTTGGCTGACAGTGGAAAAAAATATAGGATTTGTTATGAATGACAAAGATCCGGATATTAAAAAAAGAAAAATAAGAGAAGTGCTGGAATTGGTAGGCCTGAAAGGATTTGAGAACGCATACCCGAAAGAATTATCTGGCGGGATGGCTCAGAGAGTCAATATTGCCAGGGCTTTGGTAAACGAACCTGAGATTTTGTTTCTGGATGAGCCCTTTGGTGCTTTAGATGCATTGACGAGAATCCAATTACAAAAAGAATTATTGGCAATTAGAAAAAAACAAAAAAGTACCATGTTGTTAGTTACTCATGACATTGAAGAAGCTGTGTACTTAGCGGATCGGGTGATTGTTCTGGCCAACAGGCCAGCTAAGATTTTGGACATTATAGAGATCGATTTGCCAGAGATTCGGGACAGAAGTTCGGAAGTTTTTCAGAAAATACGAAGAAATATATATAAGTATTTTGAATGTAAAGAGGAATAGGAGAATGAAATTATGAAAAAAGCTTTAAGTGTTATTTTGTCATTTACTATGGTATTGGCTATGGCAGGATGCGGAAAAACGGACACTGCTAAAGAGGAAGTTCCCTTAAATTCCACAGACCATCTCAACATAGCAAAACAATTGGTTCTTGGATACACCCCATTATATATTATGGAGGAGAAGGGGTGGCTGGAGGAAGCGCTTTCAGAAGCAGGATATGATATTAAAGTTACTTATACGGAATTTGAATCTGGCCCGCCGGAAAATGAAGCCTTTGCAGTAGGGGCACAGGATCTGGGTGTGATGGGGAATGTTCCTGCCATCAGCGGGATTGCGGCGGGACAAAAGAGGGATATTATCGGAATTGCTTACAATGGGGAGCGGACATTGGGAATTGTGGTTCAGAATGAATCAGATATTACAGATGTGACAGGGTTAAAAGGGAAGAAAATAGGGATAGTAATAGGTTCCATTGCCCAGGATTTTTTAAATGCCGTATTGGTAGATAAAGGTATGGCCATGGAGGATGTAGAACTGATTAATTTAGGTGTTTCGGAATTGGAAACGGCATTGGTGACAGGCCAGGTAGATGCTGTAGCTATGTGGAACCCGACTATGCTGAAGATCTGTGCTGATGGAGCAGGGGTACTGTTGGCAGACGGAACCGGAGTATATGCTGGGGAAAATGTAATTGTGGCCAATCAGGAATACACAACACAGAATCCTGAGATTGTAAAGATATTTATGGAACAGTATCAGAGAGCCGTAGAGGAACTGAAAAGTGATTTTCCCGGATATGCCAAAGAGTATTCTTCCGTTACAGGGCTTCCGGAGGAATTGTTGATCCAAACATGGGAGAACAGCAATTTTCCGGTTGGGTTAACAGCAAAAGATCAGAGTGAACTGGAGAATACAGCAAAGTTTCTTTATGAACAAAAACTGATCAATACGGAAGTGAACATAGAAGATTATCTGGATTTTTCATTTAGTGAGAAGGAATAAAGAGATGGCAGAACGTTATTATATGACACAGGATGAACTGCATTTGCTGCAGGAGACAGAGATTGAACTTTTGCAGGAAGTGGACAGAATATGTAAAAAATGTAAAATCCATTATAACATGGTAGGTGGAACCATGTTAGGGGCAATCCGGCACGGCGGTTATATTCCCTGGGATGATGATGCAGATCTTGGTTTTTTAAGAACAGAATATGAAAAATTCAGGAAGGCCTGCCGGACAGAATTAGATCCGGAGAAGTATTATTTTCAGGAAATCCGGGACACACAAGGGTACCGCTGGGGATATGCCAAGTTAAGGAAAAGGAACACTAAATTTGTGCGTTTGGGACAAGAATTTATGCCATATGAGCAAGGGGTTTTTATTGATTTGTTTCCACTGGATAATGTTCCTGACAACCGGATATTGAGAAGAATACATTTTTTTAGCTGCTTTTTGCTGCGTAAATTTTTGTGGTCGGAAGTTGGGTGCCGGACTGAAAAAAATAAGATGATAAAATGGTTATACGGGGTCATGAGCCTGATGCCGAGAAAGGTTCTGATTGCCTGGTATGAATTGCTGATCAGAATGAATGCAAAGCACAAGACAGAACTGGTCAGGATATTGACATTCCCCACACCAAAAAATACATATGGGTTTTATCGGAAATGGTTTTTAGAGCAGGGAAGATACTGTTTTGGAACGATTACGTTGACAGGCGCCAAAGACTATGAAGGATACCTTAAACATAAATTCGGAAATTATATGGAACTCCCACCAGAATCGGAGAGAAAGGTGCATCCTATATCAGAGTTAAAACTGTAAAGGATGGAATGTGATGAAGAAATATAAGGTTGGTTATACAGACGGAACCTATGACCTGTTTCATGTAGGGCATCTCAATATTATAGAAACAGCAAAACAATATTGTGAATATTTGATTGTGGCAGTGCATGGGGATGAGGTGGTGAAGGAGCGCAAATCTGCCCCTGTTATCGGGGAAGAAGACAGGCGGAGGATCGTTGCTGCAATTAAAGATGTGGATCAGGCAGAGATTACGCGTTTTCGTGATAAAAAGAAGCTGTGGGAATTGTATCATTTTGATGTGATTTTTATTGGGGATGATTATAAAGGGACAACGTGGTGGAACCAGTTTGAGAAAGAGTTAAATGAAGTTGGGGTGGATGTGGTCTACCTTCCTTATACACAAAGCATATCCACGACAAAGATTCGTCAGAGGATTATGGATGGGGAAGGGTGAACGAGAAATGGAATGGCAGGAGGATACAGCAATTTGACAAAGTTGATATCATTGGATCTGGACGGAACTTTACTAGACACAAAACGCAAGCTGCCAGAGAGAAATCGCAGAGCCATACAGTCTGCCACTCAAAAGGGCATTGAAGTAATCATATCAACAGGCAGCCCCTATGGATTGATGCCGCACGATGATTTGGGCGGACTGGATATTTCCTATGCAATCACAGCAAACGGAAGTGCAATATATGAGTATAAAACTGGAAAATGCATTTATGAAGAAAGTGTTGATACTAACACAATAATCCCTATTCTTAAGTTTTTGCTGACAAAAGACATGCATCTTGACATGTTTATCCAAGGGAAGGGATATTGCCCAAGTAATACAAAAGAGATTGTGGGGCGTTTGGATGTACCAAAAGCACGGAGAACCTATATTTTAAACAACAGGGTATGGTTGGATGATCCATTGGGATTTATTGAGGAAAATCAGCTTGCTATACAGAAAATAACTATGAATTTTTACCCAAATGGAACCGGGGAATTAGTTGACCGTAAAGAGGTAAAGGAATACCTGGAAAATAATCCAATGATTCGTTTGGTAAGCGGTGGCTGGGGAAACCTAGAACTTACGAAAAGCGGAGTGGATAAAGGAAAAGCGTTAAAGATACTTTGCGAAAAATTAGAAATTTCATTGGGCGATACAATAGCCATTGGTGATTCGATCAATGATTTGGATATTATTAAGGTGGCTGGAACAGGTGTGGCCATGAAAAATGCAATGTCTGAAGTTTTAGATGCAGCGGATTATGTGACAGGAACAAATGATGCATGCGGAGTGGCAGAAGCAATAGAACATTTTATGTCAATGAAAAGGGTAGTCTTATGAAAAAACTATACATATGGGGTGCAGGAGACATTGGACGCCGGGTATTAAACCATCTGGATAATGACTGGGAGATTGTTTTCGTTGATTCTAAAAAATGGTTAACAGATGGGCAATATTATAAAAAAAAGGTTATAAGTGTTGACGAGTATTTGCAAAATCATTCCCATGAATTTATTTTGATAGCACATTTATATGAAATAGAAAGTATTAAGATTTTGCAGGGTAAAAACATAACCCATTATTTTATACATGGTGATCTCCCGGGAGAATTTAAAGAGCCATGTATCAGAGATGATTTAAAGGAGTATGTAATATCGTATTTAAAAGACAGGAAGGATTATGCTTTATATGGTTTGAATTTGTATAGCATTATTCTGGATGACTGGATATATAAAAAGTATGGATATCACCCATACATTATCAAGCAGGATGATATTTCAGAAGAATTGGTTGACAGGATAAAACAGCAGTATGGGAATCTGAAACTGGTAAACGATGCTGAGGCAGTGGATGGTTTAGACGAAATTTGTGTATGCTTACATAATTATGAAGAACTTAAAAAAACAGAGGAATTTTTGAAGTATCAGCTGACAGATATATATGATTGTTCTGATCGGATAAAAAGTTATCATAATCCGGCAATTGCGAAGTTTTGCAACTTGCATGAGGGGAAACGGTGTTTTATTGTGGCGACAGGGCCAAGCTTAAAGGCAAATGACCTTGATGTTTTAAAAGAGCATCATGAAATATGCATTAGTATGAATAACATTTACCGTGTTTTTGATCAGACGGAATGGAGACCAGATTATTATGTGATGTCTGATTACAGAGGTTTTGATGAATACAAGGATTTATTAGATACATTGCCTGTAAAAGGAAAATTTTTAACAGATACTTCGGAGGTTTTTTGGAGCAGTTTTCATGAGAATAATGTTTTTCGTTATCATCAGCATTATGAATATTGTTCTGATAGATTACCTAAATTTTCAGATGATTTTTCTGCCCGAAGTTATATAGGGACAACGGTTACCTATACTTGTATGCAGTTAGCTGCCTACATGGGATTTCGGGAGATTTATTTGTTAGGTGTGGATTTTTCATATGGAGATTCGCAGAAAAATATAGGGTATACGCATTTTTATAAATCAGATAAACCAGAGGAAAATGGGGTAGGATATGTAAACCATGTGACATTAGCCTATGAATCTGCAAAGAAATATGCGGATTTACATGGAATCAGAATTTATAATGCGACTCGAGGCGGTAAGTTGGAGATTTTTAATCGGGCAGATTTTGATTCTTTGTTTTAAAGGGAATAGAAAGGCATATTTTATGGACAACATACAGGCATTGATTTTTGATATAGATGGTGTGATTACAGACGGGAAAAAATATACAGATGGCCTGTCCCAGGAAATGAAATCCGTGGCTTTTAAGGATTTGGATGCAATCAAATCATTTCAAAATGAAGGGATGCTTGTGGGGTGTATTTCCGGTGAGGATACAGCCTTTTCAAGGTCAATAGCTGTAAATTTAGATTACAGTTCTCTTGGGAAAAAGAATAAAAGGCAGATTCTTGAAGAATTCTGCAAAGATTATCAGATCAATCCAGATAAGGTTTGTTATATAGGTGACGGGAAATACGATATAAAGGCTTTGGAATATGCGGGGGTGTCTGCTTGCCCTCATGATGCGATCTATGAGGTAAGAGAAATCGTTGACATAGTTTTAACTGTTTCCGGTGGAGAGGGCTGTTTGGCAGAATTGTATACAAGGTTTCATCAGAGAAAAATAAGAGCGAAGAAATTGACAGTTCAAACAGGAGCCATGAAGGTTATTCAGAGATGCATGGCAGCATACTGCAATATGGCTGAGCAGATGATGCAGGAGGAACAGTTACTGCATACTGTGGAAATTGTGTGCCAGAGAATGATAAGCGTTCTTCAAAAGAATGGACGGTTATTTTTTTGTGGGAATGGAAGCGGAAATTTGTTGGCTCAATATTTTGCTATACAATTATCTGAAATATTTTATGGTAAAGAGTGTAATAATTCAGGAGATATTTCAGCTGCAAATTGTTTCTATATAACATTGCCAGCTGCAGGTAATGATTATTCTTTGGCTTTTTCTGAAAATTGGGAAGAAAAGAGCGTGGCAGGAGATATAATTCTTGGTTTTACTGTAAAGGCAAATCAAAGTAATATTTTTAGGGCTTTTAAACAGTCCAAAAGAAGGGGGCTTCTTACTGTGTTAATAACAGGAGAGGAACCATCGTTTGAGCCAATCAGGGATTATACGGATTTTATGATAGAGATTCCTTCTGACGAAAACTTGCGGGTACAGGAAGGATACCAAATGATGATCCACATGATATGTGAGATAATAGAAACAAATTTAGTTATGGGAGGATTAAAATGAGTAATACACATGTATTTGTTACAGCGGAGATTGGAATTAATCATAATGGCAGCCTGGAGATTGCAAAGCAGTTGATTGAGTGGGCTCATTTGTGCGGATGCGATGCGGTAAAGTTCCAGAAGAGAACCGTGGACAAGGTTTATACAAAGGAATATTTAGACAGTTACAGGGAGTCTCCTTGGGGAACTACACAGAGAGCCCAGAAGGAAGGGCTGGAATTTGGAAAAGAGGAGTATGACAGAATTGATGCGATCTGTAAAGAATATCAGATTGAATGGTATGCTTCCGCATGGGACACAGAGGCTCAGCTTTTTCTGCGTCAATATAATCTTAAATATAATAAAATTGCTTCAGCCATGCTTACGAATATGGAACTGCTTCAGGCAGTTGCAGAGGAGAGGAAGTATACGTTTATTGCCACAGGCATGAGTACCTATGAGGAGATCGATGCAGCAGTAGAAATATTTCAGCAGAACCAATGTCCTTATGAACTATTACATTGCAACAGTACCTATCCGATGAAGAACGAGGATGCAAATCTAAAGATGATTCCGATTTTGAGGGAACGGTATGGTGTGAAAGTGGGATATAGCGGACATGAAACAGGACGTATTGTATCAACCTCCGCAGTTGCTTTGGGAGCCACATCAATAGAACGCCATATTACTTTGGATAGGAGCATGTATGGTTCTGACCAGGCAGCCTCCCTGGAGGTTGACGACTTACAGAGGCTGGTAAAGGATATCCGCACTGTGGAGAAGGCGTTAGGCAATGGCGAAAAGAAACTTACAGAGGCCGAGGCAGCTGTGCGTAAAAAATTAAGAGGTTAATTGCAGAAAGAAGGAAGAACAAATTGAAACACCAAATAGGCATTATGCAGGGGCGGCTGACCTGTCCTAAGGGGAGAGGAATACAGTTTTTCCCTTTTGATAATTGGGAAAATGAATTTTTTGCTGCGCAGAAGATCGGGCTGGAAGAAATAGAATTTATTTTTGATTATGATAAATATACGCAAAACCCTCTATGGACAGAAGAGGGGATTGAAAAGATTAAGGAATTAAAGAAAAAAACAGGGGTACAGGTGAATGCGGTCTGTTTTGATTATTTTATGCGCAGACCATTTTATAAAGCAGATTTTGAAGAGCAGCTTTTGATAAAAAAGGAGAACACAGAAATACTCGAAAAAGTTCTTTTGGCCATGAGGGAATTAGGAATTGGACTGATAGAAATTCCTTTGGTGGATGACTCCTCTTTAAAGAATCGTTTAGAAAAGGAGGCTTTTCAGAAATGGCTGTTAGGGATTGTAGATAAAGCGGATACCTCTATTCGGTTTGGGTTGGAGACGGATCTGAATCCTGGAGATTTTCTGGAATATATAAAAGGATTTCATAATGCAAGAATAGGTGCCAACTATGACAGCGGCAACAGTTCAGGAATCGGGTATGATTTGTACGAAGAAGTGACTACTTTGAGGGAGCATATTTTCAATATCCATATCAAAGACCGTGTCTATCAGGGGACGACAGTTCAATTGGGAACTGGGAGTGCAGATTTTGAGAGGCTGTTTAAAGGATTAAGTGAAATAGGGTATTCCCATAATTTTATACTTCAGGCTGCCCGGGGAGATGAAGGGAAGGAAGAAGATAATATCTCTGGCCAGATGAAATTTGTACGTAAATATATAGAGAAATATAACATTTAGGTGCAGACATGATAGAACAGAAGAAAGATTACTTAATAAAAATTGATAAAAATCAAGTGCTTGCTCTGATTCCTGCCCGTGGTGGTTCAAAAGGGGTTCCAAAGAAAAATATCCAGAGGGTAAAAGGGTATCCCCTTATTGCATATTCCATCGTGGCAGCAAAACTGTCAGAGGAGATACATCGTGTGATTGTTTCAACAGATTCGGAAGAAATTGCCCGGATTGCATTGCAATTTGGTGCAGAGGTACCGTTTTTAAGACCAAAAGAATTTGCTTCTGACCTGTCTGGAGATATCGAATTTGTAGAACATGCAATTCAATATCTGTATGACAAGGAAAGGTCTATACCAGAATATCTTGTACACCTAAGGGCAACTACACCTTTGCGGGAGATAGAGATTATTGATAGGGCTATTGCATACTGCAGAGAGCATCAGGAATGCTGTTCCCTTCGTTCAGCACATGTGGCTTCTGAGTCGCCTTACAAGTGGTTCTTAAAGAGCCAAGAGGGGTATTATAAGAGTATGCAAGAGGGTTTGGATAATGACACAGCTAATACAGCCAGACAGAATTTTCCTGATGTATATATTCCTGACGGGTATGTGGATGTTATAAAAAGCAGTTATGTGATCCAGAATCATAAATTGCACGGAGATAAAATGCTGGCATTTGTGTCGCCTGATTGCACAGAAGTTGATACGGTTGAGGACTTGGATTACATTAAGTATCAGATAGAGAAAAGCGGGTCAAAACTTTATGAATATTTGAAACAGAATTTTTAACGAGAGGAAAGAGTGTAATATATGGAAAATGAATATTTATTTCGCAGGACACCAAAGGAAGTAAAATTAATTCATACAAAAAACAGAGAGATTTGTACAAAAATCCCTGTGCCGGAGAGTATGGAGATTATAGAACGTTCCTTAAAAAATGAGCCCTGGTCCATGAACCATCAGCTTTATGCAGTATGGGACCATGCCACAGATTTTCATGTATACGATAAATGGGGAAACAAGTGGATTGATTTATCGTCAGGTATTTTTGTGACTAATACAGGGCATGGAAATCCAGAGATGGTAAAGGCACTTGAAAAAATGATTCAAAAGCCTATGCTGAATAGCTATTACTATTTTTTAGAGGAACGTTCGTTGCTTACAGAGCAGTTGGCTAAAATGGCTCCAGAGGGTATGGATAAGGTGTTTTTACTTACGACCGGAGCAGAAACTACCGAGTGTGCTTTGAAATTATGCAGATTACATGGAATCAAGCAAGATAAGAAGAAATTAGGTATGATCGCGTTTAATGGGGCATTTCATGGAAAGACTCTCGGAGCACAGACTATGGCGGGGAAAC
Source organism: bacterium 1XD21-70 (assembly GCA_003669055.1). Taxonomy (GTDB): domain Bacteria; phylum Bacillota; class Clostridia; order Lachnospirales; family Lachnospiraceae; genus Brotaphodocola. The sequence goes on along the minus strand of RAYB01000002.1, from coordinate 25,290 downwards.
CAAATTCATGGAAATGGATTGGAAATCTTGACCCTTGTATTTATCATCTGCCTTGCCCAACTGACCCGTTTGAGGATATGGCTCAGATTTATGATGAAGATAAAGGAAGAAAGCTGTTTGAGCGGGATATCAAAGAATTAGAGGCATCCGGCGTGGATTTGGATACAATCGCAGGCGCTATCTTTGAGCCTTACCAGGGATGGGCGGCTCTGTTTTATCCTATTGGGTATATTAAGGCATTAAGGGAATTTCTTACAGAAAAGGGTGCTCTGCTGGTTTCGGATGAAGTTCAGGCAGGGTTTGGCAGGACAGGGAAACTGTTTGGTTATGAGTATTATGGGGTTGATGTTGATATCATCTGCTGTGGAAAAGCAATCAGCGGTGCTTTGCCTTTATCTGCAGTTCTTAGTTCTGCTGAGATTTTAGATGTAGACGGTTCCCTAAACAGCACTCATGGGGGAAGTCCTTTGCCGTGTGCTTCCGCACTGGCCAATTTAAAATATTTGGAGGAGCATCATCTTGTAAACGAATCCAAGAGAAAAGAGAAAATTCTGCTAAATAAATTTAATGAACTAAAGAAGAAATTCCCGGACAGAGTGAAGACAATTCATGGGATGGGGATGGCGTTTGCGGCGGTTGTTGTGAAGCCGGGAACAAAGGAACTGGATGTGGAGTTAGTTGACAGAATCATTGAGAGGGCGTTTGAAAAAGGGGTAATGTCAATCAGAACTATGACAGGAACTATTAAGGTAGGGCCTCCGCTGACTATTTCAGACGAGGCTTTAAAGGAAGGCATGGAGGTGCTGATTGAATCCATGGAGGAAATCATAGAAGAGGATACTTGATATTTGCTTCTGGAAATCATAGGCGATTCAGATGCCATGAAGTGCATTGAGGAAAAAGGGGAATTGTCTTTACAAAACGGCAAAAAAATCAGGCTTATGAGGGGGAGGGAAGCGTGTGATTGGTCTAAGGCATACTGGAATCTATGTGAGTAATCTGGAAGAAATGATTTCTTTCTATAAAGGTTTATTTGATTTAAAAGTCGTTGTACGCCAGCAGGAAAAGGGGGTGTACACGGATACAATATTCAATGAAAGAAATGTTGATATTCAGGTTTGCAAATTGGAATTTAAGAATAAAACCATGATTGAATTGATACAATTTGCTCACACAGGTGTGTTACCGGATTGGAGTGAAAAGATTTACCGATGCGGAAAGATGCATATAGCCATTACTGTTGATTCTGCAATGGAAATCTACCATAAATTAAAGGAACGAAATTGTGAGGTGCTATCAGAACCTTGTGACGCTCCTGACGGGAAGGCAAGAGTGTTTTTTGCAAGAGATCCGGAGGGGAATTATTTGGAACTGGTGGAGGAATTATAGGATAAAAGGAAACAGGAATAATGAAATGTGTGATTTGCGGGAATGAGAGCCATGATATTTTGACAAAAAAGCTGCGCTATGGAAACAGAATAGTATATTATTGCCCAAAGTGTGATTATGGGATGCTTGAAGCAGGATTTGAGGATGTATCTGAGTATTATGATAAAGAATATAGAAAAAAGTATAAAGATGAATTGACGAACGATCAAGAAGAAAGCCCAAAAGAAATTTATCAAATGCGCTGCAGGTATCAAAATGACAGGATTCATGCCATTAGGGATTTCTTTGATAAAGAAAAAAGCTTTCTTGAAATAGGATGTTCTGCGGGACAGTTCCTCAGTAAGATCAGAGATGAATTCGGATATGTAGCGGGGATTGAACTTTCAAAAAAGTGTGCAGAATATGTCCGGGAGCATTGGAATATACCAGTCTATTCAGAAGAACTTTCTCAAATTAAATGGAATGGTGAGCAGTTTGATTATATAGGATTTTTTCAAGTTTTAGAGCATATAGAAAACCCAAGACAATTTATGCGTGATGTACATGATAGGCTGAAAGATGGAGGAAAGGTATTTATTGAGGTACCAAGCTTAAATGATCCGCTAAGAAAATTATGGAAAGTTGATGCCTATGAACAGTTTTATTATCACGAAGCCCATTTGAGTTACTTTTCAGAAAAGTCTATCAGGATACTTTTAGAAGATTGTAGATATAAGGTGGAATGTATTGATTATATACAAGATTATAATTTTCTCAATCATTTATATTGGTATTTTAATAATGGGCCGCAGCCAGACTGTGTATTTGGCTTAAATGAACCCAAAATAGATTTTAAGGAAGACAGGGAAGATGTACAGGAAGCCGGAACCAAAATCAACGAACTTTTAACAGAGACAAACAGGAAGTATTTTGAAATATTAGCGAAATATAAATTGACATCTAATATGTTTATTATTGCCTCCAAAATATAGAAAGAAGAATATGAGATAATATGGATTTACAGTTAAAGGGAAAGAATGTAGTGATTACTGCCTCAACAGACGGCATTGGATATGCAGTGGCCCATAAGTTTTTGGAGGAAGGCGCCTGTGTTTTGATAAATGGGAGGAATGAGTTTAAAGCAAAAGAGAGAAAAGAAGTTTTGGAGCAGGAATTTGGGAAGGATAAAGTCTATCTTTATTCAGGCGATACAACCATAGAGGAGAAAATCATAGGATTTCGCAAATATGCCGAAGAAATTTTTGGCCATATAGATTGCCTTGTGGCTAATGTTGGAAGTGGGAAACCTGTTTCTCAGGATTGCCTTGATATAGAAGGCTGGAAAAAAAGTTTTGAGGTTAATCTGTTTAGCGCAGTCCAGCTGATAGAAGTATTTGATGATTTATGGGAAGGCAGTGTTGGCGGAAGCATTATTACAGTATCCTCATTGGCTGCATATAACAGAATTTCTGCACCCTATGCATATGCAGCGGCAAAGCAGGGAATCAGTGTATTATCAAAATATTTATCGGATGACTATGCAATGCGAAAAATACGTGTAAATAGTGTAATACCTGGAAATGTATTTTACAATGGTGGACGATGGGAAGAACTGCTTGCACAGGATGAAGCAGGTGTCAGAAAGTATATAGAAACTTCTGTTCCTTTAAGGCGGTTTGCCGTTCCGGAAGAAATAGCAAATGGGATTGTATTTTTAGCTTCCGATTGTGCTTCTTTTATTACAGGTGCAACATTGCTCATAGATGGAGGGCAAAGCAGGACAATTATCTGATAAGTGGAGTGGGAAAGCAGACATGAAAGTAGCATTAGCGCAGACTAATATAATCTGGGAGGATAAAACCGCAAATGAAACTATTGCTATAGATTATATTTCACAGGCGTCAAAAATGGGTGCACAGGGGATTTTCTTTCCTGAGATGAGCCTCACGGGTTTCTCCATGAATACTCAGATAACGGCTGAGAGGGAAAGAGAAACAATAAATAAGTTTTGCCAGATTGCTGGTAAATATCAGATAGCTATTGGAATAGGATGGACGAAACAGGGGGAGAACTTGGCGGAAAATCACTATTCGGTTATTGATAAATATGGTCAGGTGATTTCAGATTATACGAAAATCCATCCCTTTTCCTATGCGGATGAGGATAAGTTTTTTGCTTCGGGGAGTGAAATAACAAATTTTACCCTGGGTGGATATCACTGGAGTAATTTCATATGTTATGATTTGAGATTCCCAGAATTATTCCAGATTGCATCTGAGACTGCAGAGATAATATTGGTTCCGGCTAATTGGCCGCAGAAAAGAGAAAAACATTGGAAGTGCCTCTTGCAGGCAAGGGCAATAGAAAGCCAGAGTTACATTTTAGCTATAAATTGTGTAGGAACCATAAACAACATAGAATATAGCGGTCATTCTTGTTGCATTTCTCCTTATGGAGAACTGTTGGATACATTGGCTGGAAGACAGGGGCTGGTAATGGTGGATTTGCAGGAGGATGTAAAGAAGCTGCGAAAGGAATTTCCCATAAAGAGAGACCGGAAGTGGGAATTTTATGTCTCACAATACAGGAGGAAGAAATGACAGCAATAGAAAAGTTTTATATTGAAAATAAGGTAGTGGTAATCACAGGCGGAGCGGGGTTATTGGGTTGTAAACATGCAGAGGCGGTCATTGAAGGGAAAGGGATTCCTGTATTACTTGACATATCCCAGGCAGCAGTGAACACTGCAGATAGGAGGCTGAAGGAAAAGTATGGCAGTTCCTGTAAGATAGAAATCTATGTTGCAGATATTACAAAACGTGAAGAGGTGGAAAAGATTGCAGATGAACTTGTGCAAAAGTATGGACATATTGATGTGTTAATCAATAACGCAGCCAATAATCCTAAGGTAGAAGGCAGTGCTGCAAATATGAAGGCCATACAGTTTGAGAATTTTCCATTGCAGATGTGGATGGAAGATATGGCGGTTGGATTGACAGGGGCTTTTGTTTGTGCGCAGGTATTAGGAAATATTATGGCAAAACAGGGAAAGGGTGTTATCCTCAACATTTCTTCTGATTTAGGCATTATTGCACCAGATCAGCGGATTTATCGGAAAGATGGTTTGGCAGAGGATCAGCAGACAGTAAAGCCTGTTACCTATTCTGTCATTAAACATGGATTGATTGGCTTGACAAAATACCTTGCCACCTATTATGCACAAAAGGGAGTGAGGGCAAACGCTTTATGTCCTGCCGGTGTGTATAATGGCCAGAATGAAGAATTTTTGCAGAAACTGACTAATTTGGTTCCTATGGGAAGAATGGCAGATGTGGAGGAGTATAAAAGCACCATCCTATATTTGATTTCAGAGGCAAGCAGCTATATGACAGGAAGCACGGTGATTGTTGATGGGGGGAGGACTTGTTGGTAAATATGGCTGAACCATTAATCTCCATCGTTATGCCAGTATATAATACAGAACAGTATATAGGGGAAAGTATAGAAAGTATATTGAACCAAGAATTTAAAAACTATGAATTGATTTGTGTTAATGATGGTTCTAGTGATAATAGTGTAAATATCTTGAGAAAGTATGCAGAAAGAGATGGCCGCATTAGACTCTTGGACAATGAAAATAATAGAGGATCCTCATATGCAAGAAATTGTGCTATGCGAATAGCAAGAGGGAAATATATATTTTTTGTGGATTCTGATGACCGTATTTGCTCTGGAACATTAGAAACATTATATCATTGTGCAGAGGAAACAAATTGTACATCTATTTACTATGGTTTAAAACATTTATATAGGGAGAATGCTTGTGTACCACAACCGGATAGTGAATATTTGAAAGGGACAGGATATATTAACTTATTTTCAGGAATTGAATTTTTGAAAAGGCTTTCAGATGAAAATTTGATGAGTTTTGCCATTGGAAGACAATTTTTCAATCGTTTGTATTTGGTAAACCATAATATTGAATTTCATGAGGGGATTATCTGTGAGGATTGTTTTTTTACAATCAAAGCATTGTTAAACAGTGAAAGGGTTTGCTATTTAAAAAGCGAATTATATGAGTACTGGCATCGAAAAGGTTCTAATTCAAAATCATTTTTAAATGCACACAATCTATATAGTATGTTTTGCGTATTTAAAGATTTAGACAATTATTGGAGAGAGTTATCTATGGCAGGGCGCTTAAGCAAAGAAGCTGAACTGGTTATAGGTGAATATTATAAATCCTTTTTTTTCGAGACAAAAAATATTTATATCCGATTATCAGAAGCTGAAAAAAATGTGTGTAAGCAAAAATTATCTTATCATGACAAAATAGATTTTGAATTGTTCTTTGAATTAAAAGCAGAAGGGGTAAAATGTAAAAATATTTCGGCCGACCAATTAAATTATATAAAGCAATACGAAAAAGTAGTAATATATGGAGCAGGAGTATTTGGCATTGATGTTTATAATATATTGAAGGAGAGCGGAATACCTGTATGGCGTTTTGCAGTGACAAATATTCAGGAGAATCAAAAAGAAATAGACGGCATCAGAGTAGAATCAATCAGTAATATAGCAGAATACAGGAAAAATGATGGGAATAAATTATTGATTATAATAGGAGTGACAAATAAAAATAGGATCCCATTAATAAAAGAACTTGAACAATTGGGGGTAACGGATTATCTGTGCATCTAGCACATCATTGCACTTTTTTAGTGAATTATAGATTATTTACTGATTAATAATATTTGGCTGTTGTACAGTAAAAAGATATATAAAGTTGTAATCTGTCAGAGGTAATAGTAAATATGTTGATTAGCATTATTATGCCTGTATATAACAATGAAAAGTATTTTCCATTAGCGGTAAAGAGCATAGTGGAACAAGATTATTTACAATGGGAATTGATTATAATTGATGATGGCTCGACGGATAAAACGTCAATCATAGCAGATAAAATTGCAAAAGAGGATGAAAGAATTACAGTAATCCATCAAAGTAACCAGTGGATATATGCAAGCTTAAATAGAGGTATAGAGGAAGCTAAGGGAGATTATATTTATTTTATTAATTCCGATGATAAAATAGAAAAGGGAGGCCTAGGGCTTATTGCCAAGAATGCAGAAAGATTTAAGCCAGATGTAATTTGGACAAAGGTACTTGTGCATGAATGCGATAGCGAACAGAATATAACAGCTTATAATGTTGGAAAGTGGGATGAATATGTAAAATATACTTCTTTTTATAAAAATAAAACAGAAGTACGTAATAATTGGCCATATTTATTATCTAGCTACTTAGCGCAAAACCAAGCAAATTTATATTGTAGGAAATTATTAAGAAAGCACAAGTTCCGAACGGATGTTTATGCTGCTGACCTTTTATTTAATATTGCCATCGCGCCAGATGTAAATTCGGCATTAGTCTTGAAAGAACCAGTATACGATTTTTTTATTTATAAATCTAATAAATTAAATGCTTCTGTAGGCAAATACTATTCGTATGAGCATGACATGTTTAATGAAATATACCAAAAATATATGGATTTATTCGGTGAATGGAAATTATCAACCGACAATTACCAGAAATTATTAGTTGGCAGAAGGTTAAAGCAAGTGACGCATGAAATAAATTCCTTGTTTTATAAAACCTGTCCTCTTTCACTAGATCAAAAATTAAAACAGATACTATGCAAAATCCCAGATGAAACAGTGATTGCTTGTGCCAAGTTAGAACATAGAGAAGAAGAACTAGAGAGCCGCATATTATCCGGCTTGCGGATACTACTGCTGAGGGAAGAGATAAAACAGGACAGCGAAATGTATTTTGCCTATGAATTATTAGAATCCCTTCTCCGGTATGAGAAGGATGAAGAAGATTTCAGAAAAATAGAAAATGCGGTTTGGCATCCATATAATCCTGCACATATTGGCCAGATATTTTACAACAAACTGAAAAGAGACAGGTGACAGATCAAAATGGAGACAAGTATATTTAAAGACAAGACTTTACTCATAACCGGCGGGACAGGATCCTTTGGGAATGCAGTTTTAAAACGGTTTTTAAAAACAGAGATACGGGAGATCCGGATTTTTTCCCGGGATGAGAAAAAGCAGGATGATATGAGGCATGAATACCAGGCAGAATATCCACAATATTTTGATAAATTGAAATTTTATATTGGCGATATCCGTGACCTGCAGAGCATAAAAGATGCAATCCATGACGTGGATTTTGTGTTTCATGCGGCAGCGCTCAAGCAGGTTCCGTCTTGTGAATTCTTTCCCGTTGAAGCAGTGAAAACAAATGTTCTGGGGACGGATCATTTGCTTACGGCTGCGATAGAGGCAGGGGTGGGGAAAGTAATCTGCCTGTCCACAGATAAGGCTGCCTATCCGGTAAACGCCATGGGAACATCGAAGGCCATGATGGAAAAAGTGATTGTGGCAAAATCAAGGACGGTGGCGCCGGAAAAGACAACTATTTGCTGCACCCGGTACGGAAATGTAATGTGCTCCCGCGGTTCCGTGATCCCGCTGTTTATCAACCAAATCAGGCAGGGGCTTCCGATGACGGTGACAGAACCTTTGATGACGCGTTTTATTATGAGCCTGGAGGAAGCGGTTGACTTGGTTTTGTTTGCATTTGAGAACGCACAGACAGGTGATATTATGGTGCAGAAAGCGCCTGCATGTACAATAGAGGTATTAGCTGAGGCAGTTTCGGATTTATTTGATCCAGGCCATGAAACCAAGGTGATTGGCATCCGTCATGGGGAGAAAATGTATGAGACTCTTTTGACCAGCGAGGAACGGGCACAGGCTATTGATATGGGCGGTTTTTTCAGGGTGCCATGTGATAAGCGCGGTTTGGATTATGACAAATATTTTAAGGATGGAGATACAGAGCGGGCGAGTTTAGCTGCATTTACATCAGATAATACCGAACGTTTAGGCTTAGAACAGGTAAAGAAACGGCTTCTGGAATTGCCTTACATACAGGAAGAATTATTAAATTGGGAGCATAAAGTATGAAGGTGCTGATAACTGGGGCAAGAGGATTTCTTGCAAGGAACTTGATTGTGTCTTTGGAAAACATCATTTCAGGAAAAAACAGATGCCATTGCCTGGGAGAGCAGCTGGAATTATACCAGTATAGCCACCATATGGGAACCGGCACCTTAAAGAGGTATTGCCAAGACTGTGATTTTGTGTTTTACCTGGCAGGAGTGAACCGCCCAATGGATCCGCGGGAGTATATGGAAGGAAATGCCGGGCTTTTGGAATTTATGCTGGAGGAACTGGTAAGGCAAAAGAATCCCTGCCCGGTTATGTATGCTTCCTCGACCCAGGCAGTTCTTGACAATGAGTATGGAAAAAGCAAACGTGCAGCGGAGGAACTTTTGCTGCAATATAGCCAAGAGATGGATGTTCCCGTATATATATACCGTCTGTCCAACGTTTTCGGAAAATGGTGCAGGCCTAATTATAATTCGGTGGTTGCCACATTTTGTTATAATGTGGCGAGAAATTTGCCGATAAGAGTGGATGCCCCGGAAAAAACACTTCAGCTTGTCTATATTGATGATGTGGTGGAAGAGATGACAGGGCTGCTATGTACGAAGAAAAAAGGGACATTTGCCAATCCGTTGTCAATAAAACAGGTTTATAAAGTGACATTGAAGGAAATCGCGGATTTGGTCTATGAATTTAAGCAAGCCAGAGAAGGTTTGTACGTTCCTTTTATGGAGAAAGGCAGTTTTTCCCAAAGGCTTTATAGCACATATCTCACCTATTTGCCAGAGGATCAGCTAAAATATCCGGTTGCTATGAAACAGGATGAACGTGGGAGTTTTACGGAATTGTTCAGGACTGAGGAGCGGGGACAATTTTCCGTGAATGTGATTAAACCAGGTATTAAGAAGGGGGAGCACTGGCATCATACAAAGAATGAAAAGTTTATTGTGGTCAGCGGCAGGGGATGGATCCGGCTTCGCCGGTTAGACAGTGATACCATTTGGGATTTTCATGTATCAGGGGATAAATTGGAAGTGATAGATATTCCCTCCGGATATACCCACAATATAATCAATGAAGGGGATTGTGATTTAGTGACAGTGATGTGGGCAAACGAATGCTTTGATGAGAAACGTCCGGATACGTATTATTTGAAGGTGGAAGAAACCGAGGATTGAAAATGGAAAAACTGAAATTGATGACAATTGTGGGAACCAGGCCGGAGATTATCCGGTTATCGCAGGTGATGAAATGCTGTGACCGGTATTTCCAACAGATACTTGTCCATACAGGACAGAATTATGATTATACTTTAAACCAGGTGTTTTTTGAGGACTTGCAGCTGCGGGAACCGGACTATTACCTGGAAAGTGTGGGGAAAAACCTAGGGGAAACGATGGGGAATATCCTTGCAAAATCTTATGATATTATGCTGGAGGCACAGCCGGATGCAGTGTTGATTTTAGGAGATACGAATTCTGCTTTGTCAGCGATTTCAGCGAAGCGGTTAAAGATACCGATTTTCCATATGGAAGCGGGGAACCGCTGCTGGGATTGGAATGTCCCGGAGATGATTAACCGGAAGATTGTAGACCATATATCGGACATTAACCTGCCTTATACAGAACATTCCCGGAGATATCTTCTGTCGGAAGGGATAGATGGAAAGATGATTTTTGTGACAGGCTCACCGATGCGGGAGGTGCTGGAAACACACAGGCAGGAAATCGAGAATAGCGCCATACTGAAAAAAATGGGACTTGAAAGGAAAAAGTATATCGTATTATCTGCTCACAGGGAGGAGAATATTGACCAGGAAGAACACTTTTTTTCATTGATGAATACGGTTAATGAGATTGCTGCTATCTATCAGATGCCGGTTGTTTATTCTACACATCCAAGAAGCAAAAAGATGATTGAGAAAAGAGATTTTCATTTCCATCCTTTGGTGAGAAGCATGAAGCCGTTTGGGTTTTTTGATTATAATAAATTGCAAAAAGAGGCGTATTGCGTATTATCGGATAGCGGGACTTTATCAGAAGAAAGTGCTATGATGGGTTTTCCGGCAGTGCTGATCCGGACTTCAACGGAGAGGCCGGAGGTATTGGACAAGGGGACGATTGTAGTTGGGGGGATTACAGAAAAGACAGTTGTCCAGTCTCTGGAATTGGCAGTCAATATGTATCAGAACAGGGAAAAAGTGATGTTATCTGGGGACTATGAAGATGAAAATGTTTCTGTGAAGGTTGTAAAAATCATTCAAAGTTATACGGATATTGTGAATAGGACGGTCTGGGGAAAATGAAAAAAGTGTTATGGTTATGCAATATTGTGCTTCCGGATTTCAGCCAGGAATTTGCGATTAAAAGAAATCCTTTTGGCGGCTGGATGACGGGGATGCTGCATGAACTGGAAAAGAGGGGGGATCTGGATATTAGTCTATGTTTTCCCATCAGAGACAGTAAACGGCTGAAAGACGGAAACTGCCATGGGCATAACTATTATTCATTTATATGTGATATGAATGCAGAAACCTACCATGTGGATATGGTAGATAGATTTGAAACTATATTGGAAAAGGCCATGCCAGACATCATCCATATATGGGGAACGGAATATCCGCATACTACAGCAATGCTGCTCGCATGTAGAAAAAAGGGGGTATTAGAGCGTTCTGTGGTTCATATCCAAGGGCTGGTATCCGTATATGCCAGGCATTATATGCCAGGTGTCCCATTTGAATATACTACACTGAAATATGAGGATGGGACAAGCATGGAAGAAGATAAAAATATTTTTGAGAAACATGGGAAATGTGAGGATGAGAGTTTGAAAATGGTAAAGCATGTGATTGGCCGTACCGATTGGGACAGGGCATGCGTGGAAGCGAAGAATCCCCATATTTCTTACCATTTCTGTGAAGAGATTCTCAGGGCTTCTTTCTATAGATATGCGGGCGCATGGAAATACGAGGAATGCCAAAAGCATAGTATTTTTGTGAGCCAGGCATCCTATCCGGTGAAAGGTTTCCATTATCTGCTTCAGGCACTGCCTGTTATTATTCAGAGATTTCCTGATACACAGGTGTATGTCGCAGGGGCAGATATAATGGCAGGAAAAAAGAGGCAGCCGTATGCAGAGTATCTGAAAGAACTTATAAATCAAATGAGTGTATCAAACCATATCAATTTTGTGGGGAATTTGGATGAAGCACAGATGGCTTTGCAGTATAAAAAAGCGAATGTGTTTGTTTCAGCATCTACCATTGAAAATTCGCCGAATTCATTGAGGGAGGCCAGGATGGTGGGGACGCCATCGGTGATATCTTTTGTTGGCGGGGCTTATAATGGGATTGAAAGTAAGAAGGATGGTTTTTTGTATCCTTATGATGAGCCTGCTTTGCTGGCCTATTATGTATGTACGCTTTTTGAAAATAAAGACGATATATGCACTTATGTGTCTGAAAACTCATCCCAAAAGATGAGGAAGCAAAGTGAGCCAGAGGCAATTGCACAGTGCAATGCCATGATATATGAAGAAATTTTAAATTCTTTATAAAGTATGCAGAATGAGCGGAAGGGTATGGAGATGGATTTCATTGACCGGGCAATCCAGAATGGATTACATATTTCAGGGAAAACTGAATTAGACAGCCAAACTTGGGAAGAGTTTGAAAAAAAATCAGCAGGGAAAAAGGTGCTTTTATTTGGGGCAGGAGCCTGTGCTGATTTTTATTTTATGCGTTATAAAGAGAAAGCGGTTTTAAATGGTGTTATTGATAACGATTGTAAAAAGCATGGATTTTATGCGGATGATTTTATATCAGAGGCTTTTTATATTAAAGACAGGAGAATAAAGATTACCGGGAGTTCTTTTTTAGGGCAGTACCATGCAGGCGAAGCAGTGGTATTGATTAGCAGCACCAAATTTTATAAAGAGATCTCAGAGCAGTTAGAGAGTTTGGGGATATTGGATTATTTTGTGCTTTTGATTATGGAAGCAAATGAGAGAAAGTCAAAAGGATGGCCTTATTTGGAATCAGCAGATGACTCTCTAAAGAAAACGATATTTGCAGAGGAATGCTGCCGCAGACATCCGGTGGAAAAAAAGAAAGTGTTTTTCCGTGCCTATGGGGATTATACAGACCATGGAAAATATATCACAGAAGCATTGGTGAAAATTAGAAAAGACCTGGATATTGTATGGGCTTTGGACGACATGACAACAGAGGTTCCAGAAGGGGTACGAAAGGTCAATAAAGGCAATTGGAAGAAATTTATCTATGAGATGGAAACAGCAGGGATGTGGGTCTTGGATTTGGCAGTCCCGTCTTATGTGGTAAAACGGGAGGGGCAGATATACCTACAGACGAAACATTGGGCGAGCATTACCTTGAAAAAGTTCTATCTGGATGCGTCCACGTTTGAAGAGGTTCCGGAACTGGTTGAAAACTGGAAGCGGGATGGAAAAATGATTGACCATGTTATTACGGGGAGTGATTTTGACGAAGAATCCTGCAGAAGAGGGTTTGGGTTCCAGGGGGAAGTGCTGCCTTGCGGCTCTCCCCGGTCAGACGCAATGTTCCATGAAGAAGAAAACCGCAAAAAGGTATATGGCCACTATAAGATAGACGGAAAGATAAAAACGTTATTGTATGCCCCAACCTATCGTTTTGATAAAAAGAAAGGGAAAAGCTTTCATAGTGCCAAAGAAGTGGAGTTGGACTTTGGGCAGATAAAAAAAGCGCTGGAGGAAAGGTTTTTGGGAGAATGGAATATTCTCCTCCGCCTGCATCCGTCGGTTGCCCAAGCGTGTAAAAACATGGAAAAACCAGATTTTGTGATCGATGTAAGCGATTATAAAGACAGCCAGGAACTGGCGTCTGCTGCGGATATTATGATTTCGGATTTTTCTAGCATTATGTTTGAACCGGCATTTGTAAAGAAACCCGTGTTTTTATTTGCAACAGATATCCAGGATTATATAGCAAACGAATATGACCTTCTCATAAAATATGAGGAATTGCCGTTTGCGGCTGCAGAGTCCAATGAGGAACTGGCATGGAATATCCGGAATTTTAACAAGGAAGCCTATGTGGAACAAGTAGGGCAGTTTTTGGAGGGGTATGGTGTCCATGAAGACGGACACGCAAGTGAAAGAGTAGCCGAATATATTTCAAAGACGATCGGAGAATGAGAGGGGCTATGTATGGAACCTAAAATAACTGTGATTATGCCATCTTTTAATGTGGCAAACTACATAAAAAATTGTATGGATAGTGTCCTTGGGCAGACTCTGGCAGACCTTGAGATTCTTTCGGTCGATGCAGGGTCAACGGATGGGACTCTTGAAATTCTCAAAGATTATGAAAAAAAGGATCCAAGAATAACGGTTGTCTTGTCTGAGAAAAAAAGCTATGGATATCAGGTCAATAAAGGCATTGCACTTGCCAAAGGAAAGTATATTGGCGTAGTGGAGACAGACGACAGGATCCTTCCCGATATGTATGAGAGTTTGTATGCTTTAGCAGAGGAGTCAGGGGCAGACTATGTAAAGGGAGTGGCCGAGGCATTTATAGAAAATCCGGCTGGGGAAGATACCCATTATGATATAAAAGCTTTTTCACAGGAAAAATATGAAGAGGCCAAGGGGAAAATTGCAGTTATCCCAAGAGAGCATCCGGAATTAGTGCTCTCTGATTCTTATATATGGACAGGAATTTATAAAAAAGAATTTATAAAGAACATTCGTTTAAATGAGACTGCCGGAGCGGCATACCAGGATATCGGATTTTTAATACAGGCGCAGTATAATGCGAAATGGGCAGTGTATTTGGATCAGGTGGTATACTGTTACAGGAGAGATAATGCGAATGCCTCCTGTTATAATCCTAAAGCGTTCCATTACCTGGTGGAAGAGTATGCCTATGTGGATCAGCTGATGCATGGAAAAGAGGCGGAATGGATTTCTGCCTACCATTATAAAATGTTCCGGCAAACCGATATACGTTTTCGCACAATGGCAGAATCCAGGCATTTTTGGGAGGATGCGCTTCCGGATATCTATGTGCTAACGAGAAAAATCCGGCGGGCATTTGAGGACGGAATATTAAAAAAGACGGATTTGACAAACGCAGAATGGAAAGCGGCAGAGCGTCTTTTGGAAAGCCCATATGCAATATATGAAGCTTATGTTAAACCGGTTGTGTCTAAATTTCATATGCTTGAGGAGATCGGAAAGCAGCTAAAAGGGAAGGATATCATTATATTCGGATGCGGAAAATGGGGAAAATTTTTCCACAACCTTTCTGCAAGCAAAGGATATGGGAAAGTCCTGGCATATTGTGATAACCAAAGCGGAGATGGATTTGTGCAGGGGCTGACTGTGATGAAGCCGGAAGCGGCAGTTACAAGATATCCAAAAGCGGTTTATGTGATTGCAAATAAGACCCATGCAGATGAGATGAAAGCCCAGCTTGGTTTGTTGGGAATCAGGGAAGACCATATTTTGGTATATAATGTGGGGACAGACTTGTTTTTGCTCGGGAAATCCATATGACAATACGAAAGGAACCAAGAACCAATGGAACCAAGAAATGTAATCCATGAACTGCCCAAAGGCCTGCTTTGCTGGTATGAATTCCATAAGGGAGGCCGGGCATTGTTTGTCACAGGCGGCGACCCTGCCTGCGAGGTGCTGGCAGAGGCGCTGGCGGAGTGCGGCCTGGCAGTGGACTGCGCAGGGGCAGACGAGTTGGCATCAGGAGGAGGGGAACGGAGGGAGCAGAGCCTGCAAGGGCGGGCAGCACAGGAAAAGCAGGCAATCGAGGGGGAAGAGGCCGCTGCCCGTTATGACGTGATCGTATTAGCCGGTGCCCTGGAGCGCAGCCAGGCGCCAGCCAAACTTTTAAAGATATTATATGGGATGCTGAGCCCCAAGGGCAGGCTGATTCTGGGGGCGGATAACCGTTTGGGTATCCGCTATTTCTGCGGGGACCGGGATGTGTTTACAGGGCGCAATTTTGACGGCATTGAGAATTATGTGAGGATCAATGCGGCGGATATGGGGCAGCTGAAAGGCCGGGCATATGCGCGGGCGGAACTTAAGCAGATGCTTAAGGCGGCGGGATTTTCCCAGTACCGGTTTTATTCGGTGCTTCCCGGGTTGGTGCGGCCGCAGGCAATATTTGCGGAGGATTATCTTCCGGAGGAGGAATTGGAGGTTCGGATTTTCCCGCAGTACCATTATCCGGATACGGTATTCTTAGAGGAAGAACGTCTGTACACGACGTTGATGGAGAACGGGCTGTTCCATACCTTAGCGAACGGTTATCTGGTGGAGTGCCCCATGGACGGATGCTTTGCCAATGCCTTGCAGGTGACCCTGTCTATGGACCGCGGGGAGGAGAATGCGCTGATGACGGTAATCCGCCGGGATGGCAAGGTGGAGAAGCGGGCACTCTATGAGGAGGGGAAGAAAAAGCTGCAGCAGATGATGGAGAACCAGCAGGATCTGCAAAAACATGGGGTGAAGATGGTGGATGCCTGCCTAGAGAAAGATGCTTTTGTCATGCCTTATGTAAAAGGGGAGTCTGCAACAGATTACTTCCGGCGTATTTTTTTTGAGGACAGGGAGCGTTTTTTAGAACAGCTGGACAGGCTCTGGGATATTATCCTGCAATCTTCGGAGCATGTGCCTTATGAGGATGTGGACTGGGAGCATTTTGAGCCGGGATGGGAGAAACGCAAGGCAGATGACCCGGGCAAAGACAAGTGGAGGAAGGCGGCCTTTGGAAGCAAGGAGGAGCAGGAGAATTTAGGGGTAATCCTGAAACGGGGTTATATCGACCTGGTGTGCTTAAATGCCTTCCATGCAGAGGGGAGCCTTGTCTTCTATGACCAGGAATTCTATGTGGAAAATTTGCCTGCAAAGGTGATCCTGCAAAGGACAATCGACCTTGTTTACTGCGGCAATACGCGGATGGAGGCTTTATTGCCGAGGGATCAGCTGCAAAAGCGGTACCATTTGGAGGAATACAAGGATCTGTGGTACCGGTTTATCGGAAGCTTTATGGCAGATTTGCGCAAGGAGAGGGAGTTGCGGGAATATCATCAGATGTACCGCCGGAATGTGGGGATCTTACATTCTAACCGGCAGAGGATGAACTATTCGGAGGAAGAATACGGGCGTATTTTCCGGGATATTTTCCGGGGGACAGAAGGGAAGAGGATCTACCTTTTCGGCTCCGGCAATTTCACGAAAAAATTCTTGTCGCAGTTTGCTGGCGATTATGAGATTGCAGGGATTCTGGACAATAATCCGGGGAAATGGGGGACAGAGATGTCCGGCATCCCGGTCTTGCCGCCGGACAAACTCCAACCGCTGGCGCCGGAGTCTTATAAGGTGATTATCTGCATCAAGAATTATGTGCCGGTGATGAGGCAGTTAAAGGCGCTGGGGGTGAAGAACTATGGGGTATATGACTGGAACCTGGAATATCCAAGGAAACTCCTGGTGCCTGCCGGGAAAAAGGACGGGAAGGACCCGGAGCCGAAAAAATACCATGTAGGCTATATTGCCGGGGTCTTCGATTTGTTCCATGTGGGGCATCTGAACATGTTCCGGCGGGCAAAGGAGCAATGCGATTACCTGATCGTGGGGGTGGTCAGTGACGAGAGCGTGATGAAGAATAAAAAGACCATGCCTTGTATCCCCTTTGCAGAGCGGATGGAACTGGTGCAGGCATGCCGGTATGTGGACGAGGCGGTGGAGATCCCTGCGGACTACGGGGATACGGATGAAGCCTACCGCCGCTACCAGTTTGACGTGCAGTTTTCCGGCAGCGATTACGAGGAGGATCCGGCCTGGCTGGCGAAGCGGGAATATCTGAGGAAACGGGGGGCAGACCTGGTGTTCTTTCCTTACACGGAGACGACTAGTTCGACGAAGATCAAAGCGGTGATTGCGGGGCGGCTGAAAGAATGATATAATTCCAGGGAATGGACCATGTGGAACAGATGGCAGCATTGGCGCTTTTGGGAGAACAAAAAAGATTGATCCGGATGCTGGATGGGGAAGGGAGTGCTAAAGAGGAGATGTGTAAAGCGATTGATGACCTGATTGAAGACGGATGGATGCGGGGAAAGGCCGAGGGGAAAGCGGAGGGAAAAGCCGAGGGGAAAGCTGAGAGCATTTTAGCCTTGTTAGAGGAACTTGGAAGCATCCCTGAGGGGTTGTCTGCAAAAATCAAGGAGCAGAGTGATGCCAAAATCCTGACCAAATGGCTAAAACTGGCGGCCAGGGCGAAGGATTTAGAGCAGTTTGGCCAGGAGATGTGGGAATGCTGCGGCTGAGGGGGCAGGCCTTTAGGTGCATTCTGTGGACAAGACGAGGAAAGAGGTTTTTTATGAATATCAGTGTTTCACCGGCTGGCATCACGAATCCCAGAGTTCCCAGGCAGGGACTGCAGGATATTGCGGATGCCGGGTTTCATAGTATTTTTCTGGAAATGGGCATGTGCTGCCCGCCGCAGGAACTGGAACGGGCAGGGATGGCGGATAAAGAAGAGGCAGGGCAGCCGGAGGGCGTTTCGGCTGTGGAGCAGCCGGGGATGCTTGGCCTGCAGTTTGCGCGGATGGAAGGGCAGTGCAGGGAGAAGGGATTGGGGATCCCGGTTGCCCGAGCCCCTTACTTTTTGCGGGAGACGAAGCGGACGGATCTGTGGGAGCGGATGATGCAGATCCATGAGGAGAGCATCCGGTATTGCGGCACGCTAGGCTGTGGCTATCTGGTTGTACGGCCTTGGCAGGAACACACGGGTTTTGCTTTGTCAAAAACCTTTTTGGGGTCGGAGTGGGAGGCAAACCGCACTTATTATCTCCGTCTGGCGGCAATTGCCCGGGAGCATCGGGTAATGCTCCTCTTAGAAAACCAGTGCCGGTGGGTGAATGGCCATCTGGTTAGGGGAGTATGCTCGGATGGCAGGGAGGCGGCGGAATGGATAGACCGGCTGAATGAGGAGGCAGGTGAGGAACGTTTTGGTTTTTGCATGGATGTAGGGGTGTGCAATCTCTGCGGACAGGATATGCATGAATTCGCATGTGCGCTGGGGAGCCGCATCAAGGCGGTGATCCTGCGCGACTGCGACGGGCATCAGGAGAATTCGCTGCTGCCCTTTACCTGTTCGGTTCAGGGGCAGCAGCAGACAGACTGGCTGGGACTGATCCGTGGGCTGAGGGATATCAGCTTTGAGGGGGAACTGGTGTTGGATATGTCTGGCACGGCTGCTGGTTTTTCTCCGCTTTTGCGCCCACATCTGATATCATTGGCAAAGGCCACGGCGGAATATTTTTGCTGGCAGGCAGGGATCGAGGCACAACTGAAAAAAAATCCGCTGGTGGTTCTTTTCGGCGCCGGGAATATGTGCCGCAATTATATGAAATGTTACGGGAAAAAGTATCCGCCGCTGTTCACCTGCGATAATAATGAAAAGCTTTGGGGCACTTCCTTCTGCGGCCTGGAGGTAAAGCCACCGGAGGCGCTAAAAAAACTCCCCCAAGGCTGCGTGGTATTGATCTGCAATATCTATTACCGGGAGATTGAAAGGCAGCTGCGGGAATTGGGAGTGGAGAATATCGGGTTTTTTAATGATGAATATATGCCGTCATTTTATTTTGACCGGCTAAAGGAGGTGTGAGGTGGCGGCAGGGAAAAACGGACAGGCGGACAGGGGGCTGGAGAGGCCGCTGGAACTTGGTGTACAGACGAAAAATATAGTGGAGGATGAAAACCCTGCGGCAGGATTCCGGATGATGAAAGCGGCAGGATTTTCCTGCGCGGATTTTAGCCTCAATTATTACCTGACAAATACCACGCTTTACCGTTTTGAGAGGAATGATTTTTTTGACCGCTCGGAACGGGAACTGGAGGAATATTTTACCCCCCACAGGCAGGGGGCAAAGGAGGCGGGGATCCGTATCCACCAGATGCATATGCCCTACCCGATCTATGTCCCGAACGGAAAGCAGGAATTAAACGATTACCTGTGGGATGTGGTTGCACCTAAGAGCCTGGCAGTGTGTGCTTTTTTTGGCTGCCGTTATCTGGTGGTGCATGGCTTTAAGCTGTCCCGTAATTTAGGATCCGAGGAGGCAGAGTGGGAGCAGACAAAGCGTTTCCTGCAATCAGTTGCTCCGGCTGCACGGGAGAGGGGGATTACGGTCTGCATAGAAAACCTCTATAGCAATGTGGGAGGGCATTTGGTGGAGGGGCCTTGCTGCAACGGGAAGAAGGCAGCAGAGCGCATTGACCAGATCAATGAACAGTATGGCGCAGAGGTGCTGGGATTTTGTTTTGACACCGGGCATGCGAACTTGGTGGGGGTGGATTTTGAGGAGTTTATTACCACGTTAGGCGGGCGCTTAAAGGTGCTCCATATCCACGATAATGACGGGGTAAAAGACCTGCACCAGATCCCGTTTACCTTTACTAAGACACGGGAGAACACGGCATCTACGGATTGGAGCGGATTTGTACGTGGGCTGCGGACAATCGGGTTTGGGCAGGTGCTGAATTTCGAGACAGCCCCGGTGCTGAATTCGTTTCCGGATGCCATAAAGGAGGATGCATTGGCATTCCTTGCCAGGATCGGAAACTGGTTTTCACAGGAAATTACCAGGGGGAATAGGTAAAGGGAGCATATGGGGGAATGACAAAACTTTCTGCTTGACTGCCATGCAAAAATATGGTATGACGTTTCATGGACAGACCCTAAGAAAGGAATAAAGGAATGATGGAAAAGAAAAAAGCAGTTCTGTGGGTGGACTGGGTGGTATGGGGGATCCTGATGGCGATCCTGATCCTGGCCTATACATCGGCAGACCGGTTCCTTATTATGATTTCCCGCGGCGGGCAGCTGATATTTTTGCCATTAGTAGTGCTGTTTTTTAACCATGTTGACTGGAAGCGTGCTCTCAAGGAGCGGGAGAGGGGGCTGATCCTCTGCGTGGCGGCCGGGATCCTGGTTGTGGTAAATATGTTTTTGGCAAAATCAGGGATCGGTGTGGTTTTCGACATTGCCAACTTGCTGCTGATCCTGTATTTGTCAGACAAGATAGAGATGGACGATGTGAGCCTTGTGATCATTATTGCAGGATTTTTGCAGATTTTATCTTATTGGACAAGCCATGACGGGAGCGGCTACAATGCCAATACCATCAGCATGGTGGTATTTGAAGCTGCGGTCATATCAGCCCTGTGCGGCTGTTCCTTTTTGTCAAAATGGAACAAGGGATGGCTGGTATATCTTTATCTGGCGGCAGCAATCCCGACGATGGTCTGGCCAATCGCTAAGCAGTTCAGGGGAAGGACCACCCTGGTAGCAGTATTGGTCATGCTGTTTTTCTTTTTGGCAGTTCCGAAGCTTCTTTGGCGGATCCGGGCGCTTTATTATGCGCTGATGTTTGGAGGGTTGTCGGTTACCTTGGCGGTGCCGGCGCTATTTACCAGGATTTATGTCAGTTATCTCAACCGCGGGCTGACATTTTCCGGCAAGGTGAGGATATTCGGGGGGCGGGAGCCGGTCTGGCTGCAGTTCTATGAAGCGTGGGCCAAGGAACCCTGGACAGGGATCGGGAATGACTATGCGGCAAAGATCCCGGATTTGCTTTTTTTCAATGTCCACAACGGATTGTTTCACATACTTATGGTATATGGGATCCCGGTGTTTTTGATTACGCTGGTTTTGTTTGGGATGGTGATTGTAAAGATCCGTACAGATGAGATAACGTTGGCTAAAAAGCTGGGGCTCAGCCTGTTTCTTGCAATGGTTGCCATGATGGCGACGGAATCCTATATTATCACATCATTTTCTAACCTGATTTTCTTTTTTGTGCTGCTGGTGATTTTCAGGGAAAATGGGGGAGCGGGGAAAGATGCTGCTCAGAATGGACAATAATCAGGTATATTGCGGGTACAAAAAGGCAGAATAAGAATTTGGGCGCTTGGAGAGCAGAGATATGCTTACAGGCGCTCTTTTTATATACAAAAATGGAAAAAAATTCCAATTAGTATATTATTTGGAAGTACTTACCTGGAAAAAGGGCTAAACTTAAGGTAATACCATAAATGGAAGGGTGTTGCTTTATGAAAAAGGAACAAGAATTATTGTCAGAGCGTATTGAGTATTATTGCAAAGACCGAAGATTATCCTATTACGCCTTAGCAAACCGTGCGGCGGTTCCGCTTACCACACTGATGCATATTATCAATTGTTCAACAAAGAATCCGGGAATTTTTACGATTCTGAAAATCTGCAGCGGGTTGGAGGTTAGCATAACTGAATTTTTTGATTCAGAAGAATTTGTCAATATTGAATTCGAGATTGAATGACGGGAAAGGAGAACAGGTATGGCAATGAAGAGTGAACAGGTGCTGTTGTCAAAAAGGGTGGAGGCAGAATCCCGGGCGAGGAGATTATCAGCTTATGCGCCGGCTGGCAATGTCCCAGCCGGGAAAGGAGATTTTAAGGGCGCGCCGGGGGAAAATGCGCTGAAAGGAAATGCGTCGGCGGCTGGTATGCCGGCGGCTTACGCCGCGGCCGGCCAAAAAGAACTGAGGGACGCCCTGGGGATGGGAGAAAAGGAGATCTCCTCAGTGCTTTAAGAGGTGTAAAAACGAGGTGTGAGCTCCCTTCAGCCATATTTACCTTTCCCCCTGCAGCATTTCTTGAATTTTTTTCCGCTCCCGCAGGGGCAGGGGGCATTTGCACCGATTTTTGGCTGTTCGCGGCGGAAGGTTCCTGTAGGGACATAGCCGGATAACATTTTCAGGAAATCTGCCTCTTTGTCAAATTCTTCAAGCCCGCTTCCTAATGGGCCGTAGCGCGCATCCTGGCGGGCTCCGAGAGCCACAGGCTTTGTGATGTAATCGCCACGCCTACCGGCATCTTCAGAATCGTTTAACAAGGTAAAAAATGCCTCGCGGGCAGATTCTGAATGGTAATTCAACTCTACATAGCGGAATAATTTTTCAGTCTCATCATGAGGAACCTTGTCCTTTAAAACATTTTTATGCATCGCATGGACGGCTGTTATGCAGGTGGTGAGGACACAGGTTAGTTCTGGATATTGTGATAAAATATGGTAGGCTTCATCGATAAGGTTTCCCAGCTTTTCGCCGTTTTCCTGAATGGCGTTGATCTTCAGGGTCTTGGCTATACCCCACGACATATCAAAGGCTTCGTTTAAATCCGGATCTCCAAGCGGAACCGCTGCCAGTTCTTTTTCAATCCTGTCTAGTTTCTCCAAAAGAGCCTCATGGCTGAGCGAATGGGATGGGAAATACTGCCATTGCAGTTCTACGGCTTGGCATCCCAAAAGGCGCAGGCGGACTTTTTGGTTCTCCGGCAACAGGACAGACAGCTTTTGGGCGGCCTCAAGCCCTGCCCCGCGGTATTTTTCCTTCTGCATCAGGAAGGCAAAATGCTCGATATTGAAGCAGGAATGTGCCAGGCACTCTGCTGCTTTTGTGTTTTGGTAACTGCATTCACTGGCCATTTTTTTGAATACAGAGGCAGCTTGCCAGAAATCACCGGCCAGGAGATAATTCATCATGGCAGCATTCCTGTTCTGCATTTTCAATAGGGCATTCCAGCTATCTTCCGGATTTTCTTTGATGAGGCAGTCCATTTTGCCTTTCAGGTATAATGCTTCTTTGGCAAATCCGGCCAGGGACAGTTCTTTTATGTGCTCTTGAAGGGCAAGCTGTTTGAGGAACTCAGTTCCTTTTTCACCGGGGACTGCCAGCATATCGCCGATTACCGCCATCATCTGCGATACGTCATATACAGACCATCCGCCGTATTGCCTGGCCACCAGATGGAGCCCGGATACCTTTAAGGCCGCCAGCATGTCCATGTCTTGGCTATGCGGATGGCCTTCAGGATTGGCGGTGGCATCTTCCTGATCCATATTTTGGCAGACCGAACTGACCAGGGATTGTGCGGCTTCCTGGCGCTGCTTTCCGGGAAAGGAATGGCTGGAGAGAAAGGAATCTACCTTTTCCCAGTTGGGGCGGTACAGATCAAGCAAAGCTTTGATATCCAGCCGTCCACTGATGTTTGCCCGGAGAAGGAGCCGGATCAAGGAGTTGCAGCAGGGCTGGTCGCCGTCTAAGAGCGAAAGCCACCGTTTTTGCTCCCGCCAGAGCAGATGCTGCAGCAGATCCTCAAAGGTATCGTAACGGGGAAGAGAAAAATCATTTTCTGCCCAGGATTCCACAAAAATCTGCATATACAGCGGGCGGAATTGCAGCTTCTCAAATTTTTGGCCATAGGCCTTGCGCAGTGCGGCATCCCTGCCGGGATCGGAAGGAAGGCCTTTTGCTGAGCAGACCGCGCCGATGAAGGAATCTACGGCTTCCTGCTCCAGGTCGCCGAGGTCGAGAAATTCTTCCCGGTAGGCTTCTCCAGTGACGTTTTATAAAGGACTTTTTAATCAAATTCACAAAAAATTTATATTTATCCATCTTTATTTTTAGATAATAGTTTTCCCGCCATATAATAGAACCCGTTTCAACATACAAAATAACCTGATGGTTAAGAGAATTTTATTGAAATTATGTTTATAATTATGCTAGAATCATACTTACAAGTTCTGGTAAATTATTAACATTTGAAAGGATATGATTGTAATGGAGAAGTCTTTACCTAATGATAAGGAATTAGAAATTTAAATTTATTATTACACTTTCCTAAATAAAAATTGATGGTAGTGGAATCCTTCAATATCGAATTTGGGAAGTTAAGAAAGAAAAAATGACATACTTTTCAATACATTTTCCTGAGGTCTATAATCAAAATGATATTTATTTGAAAGACATAATTTCTGAAGATGCTGGCATGAAGTTTTGCATGGCACTAATGAGAGAAGTCTTGGATACACAAGTCGAAAATGCGGATGAACCCGATATTAAAATTATGTCTCAGGTATACATGCCCATTAAAACAAAATAATTTTTTGACAAATTCACATTTTATAAATAGTGTCTTGTATAATCGTAAAAATTATAGACTGGGAACCTGTCTTTAGATTCCCAGACTACAGTTTTGTCTATGCACTTCTATCAGCTTTCAGTTGTTTTACTTCTTCAAGAGAAAGTCCTGAAATATTAACGATTTCCTCCAACGCATATTTGCCAGCTGCCAGCATACGGCGTGCCGTAGCTTTCATGCCTTCACGGATGCCTTCCTGTAAGGATTCGTTTCTCATATCTTCCATGGCCTTACACATAATCTCGATTCCCTCCTTGCTTTCCTTGAAAAATTTCACCCTGCTTGCCAGGATTCCGTAGTACATATCCTTTGCGTCCGTACAGGAGAAGTCGTGCATTAACTTCCCGATTGGCGTATCGCTACGGTAAGTGCCATTTACATACAGTATGTGCGAACCGTCCTCAAATCTTTCCCCGGTTCCTAAAAAGCACCGTTCAATCGGATAGAGCGGCTGCCCTTTTCCCATTACGTCATTCTCTGTGATAAAGATTACCCACGTTTCCGGCAGCTTGTCGAAATCCTCACCTTTCTTCAAAAGGTTTGCGTCCATCATGCTTGAGTTGTACCTGGCTCTTTTTCTTCCGGCTCCTTTGTCGGAGCGTTGTACCTCCACGTTCAGTTTTGCCCCTGTGCTGTCTGTAGCCAGAATATCCAGCCTCACTGAACGGTTCAGCAGGTTCTCCACAAATACCTGTGTACGGACGTCCAGCACCTTTAAATCCGGTTTTTCCAGAACAATCTGCAATACCAGTTCTATGCTTGCCGTATCTTGCTCAAAACACTTTGTGAGGAAATCATCATCAAGCAGGCGAAAGCCTCTTAGCCTCTGTAAATCTTCCTGATGTTTCT
>RAYB01000035.1 GCA_003669055.1 bacterium 1XD21-70 | reverse complement strand
TATACTACATCGAAAACCTGAGTTAAAGAAAAAAAGACAACCGCCTCCTATTAGGAGGCTAGTTGTCTACAGTCTGACCTCATCCCCAGCGCATATTGCGTGGGGGATGAGGTTTCAGACTGTCAAAAAAGGGTCAGCAAAAGCTGGCTTTTTTGATATAATAAAATCAGAGGTGAGGATATGCTGATAAAAGAAAAGCCGGAAAGAAATACACTGGAAATGGTCAGCCTTGAGGGGATTGTTCCAATTCCACGTATTATCAAGGCTATCAAAAAAGAAAAAAAGTGCGATGCAAAAATATTGAAACAATATCTATCGGAACGTGATAAATTTTATGGTTCTACTAGCTGTGCTATTACCACTCACAGGCGCTTATCCAGTGTGGATTTGGAAAAATATGATCTTGTTATAATTGATGAAGATTACATATTCAGCACAGTCCTCGCAGATCGGATAACGGTTTCGCCTTCAGAATTGAAACGATTGAAGAAAAAGCTGCCAACCCGTGACTCACTCTGCGCCAAAATAAAAAAGATTCTAAAAAAAGTGAGTTTTATGGACTATTTACCGTGAATAAAATAGAATTTGATAAATCATATGCTGATATAGACACGGAGATAAATATTCAGGCATTGTGCGAGGGGACGCTTTATCAATACTATGAACGTCCCATGAGCCGCGCATACCTGGACGGTCATCCTAAAGTAATGGAGCATATCAAAAAATGGACAGGATGTGAGCATACGATTACATTCAAAAAATATGCGGATTACTGCACAGATGACATGTACTATGGTAATTGTGTTGGGTGTGATGTGTTGAAGGGGCAGGATATAGATGTCATTGGAACACCGCACCAGCCAGACTGGATATATAAGCTGTTCGCATTTATGCTTGGATTTGATACAGATGCCGACTTAAATCCGTGTGCCATTGTTACTTATAATGGATACCGATTTCGTTTTACCACTTTTGAAGATGAAATATTGAGGACGATTCAGTTCTATATTATTGAAACGGATTTGGAGCAGGCTGTTGGATGTGCAAGGCTGCTTCGGTGTGATGCTACTGTTAAACTGTTTTCTAATTTCCCGCTTCGGCAGGCGATCTTAATGGAATCAGAATATGATCAGAAAGAGTATACATGATAATGACACATAAAAAACCAATTTTCTTTTGTCAAATATAAATCACATAACCAGTGGGATTTACTGGGGATGGATTGCACTGTATCTACACAACTATGGCGCAATATAAAGTTCAAATTCCGCCAACTATTTTGTAAAAAATATTTGTAATAGGGAGGCAATATTATGAACTTAAATCAGGTATTTGAACTGTCTGCGGTATCGGATAATGAACATTTTCAAAAGGTTTTTGCCAGGTCATATGATGGGGAAGATTATATAGATGGGGATAGTGGAGAATATATTGATCGTTCTCTAAGTGGTAAAGGAATAACAGTCATCTACCGTGACAGCCAGTATAAAAAGAAGATTCGGGTGATTGTCAACACGTACCTGCTGGTAGATGATGTGTCTGATATAGACAGGCTAATTCGAAAGCTGGATAAAAGGATTATTGAATATTTCAATGGGAAATACCGGATAAAAGATTTTGTTCTGTCAGGGATGAATTTTGTTGCAGATATGGATGTGGGCACCCGGGCAAATGCCCTGGCATACCTGAAAGTTCTCAAGAGGATTGGCAGGGTGAAAGGATTCTTACCGGCTAGTTATGAATACTTTGATGATAATACCAGCTTTTGCCTGAGCGGGAACAGCAATGGTATTGAGTTCCTGCTATATGATTTAGAAAGGGCATTTATGCGTCAGCATAAAAGTGCCAATGCAGATTGGAAGAAACTGAAGCCTATAAAGGGGATTCTTCGGGCAGAGGTGCAGATGATGAAGCCAAAGGCAGTCCGGGCTTATACCGATGCAGATGATGTGTCTGGGCAGATTGCAGACCTGTTGAAAAACAGCAGGAATATTTTTTTGGATACATTCACACAGATTATTCCTTTCGGGGATTTTTATAAAAAGGATAAAGCCGTGGAGATTATCCGTAAAGAGATTGCTGACAGTATTATGAGAAGGAGGATGCTGCGGCTGTTGAATGGATTCATTTGCCAAAATAAACCTGTCGCCTGTTACGATAAGCAAACGGCATGATGTGAAATATCTGGAATGCCTCTATGTATACCTTTTGGATGAGGAGTGATCTGGTCACAAAATCTTTATGGAAATCAGCCATCGAATATGGTATACTATCCATAGGGGAAACTATAAGATTTAAGGGAGATGATGCCATGCGGAAACTTGAATATACGTTTAAGACAGATACATTGTTCAAAATGCTGTTTGTACAGTACCCGGAACTTTTAAAGAAGCTGGTGGCAGACCTGCTTGGAATACCATTGGAGGATATTGGGCAGTTCGTGATACGAAACCCGGAGATGCCTCCTGAGAATCTGGGAGACAAATTCTGCAGGCTGGATATCAATATGACTGTGAATGGACAGCGTGTGGATCTGGAAGTACAGGTGTGCAATGAGGGGGATTACCCGGAGAGGGTCATGTACTATTGGGCGAGGGAGTTTTCATCAGCGTTGCTTACTGGGCAGGGCTATTCTGCCCTACCACGCACAATCGTTATCAGTATTATAGATTTTCCACTGTTTGAATGTGAAGAATATCATTCTTTCTTCCAGCCGCTGGAGGTCACACGCCATACGCTGCTGTCGGATAAAATGGGATTCCATTTCTTTGAACTTCCCAAATTGCCGTCAGATGTGGGTGAGGATGATATGTTACTGCTGTGGCTTTCTCTGTTCAAGGCGGAAACCGAAGAGGAATTGGAGAAGATTAAAGAGATGGAGGTGCCAGTTATGAGTCAGGCGATCAATGCTTATTATACGATTACAGCTTCATCAGAATTCCGTGAGAAGGAAAGGCTCCGCGCAAAAGCAAGACATGATGAGGCACAGGCATTATACAATGCGGATCGGAATGCCAAGATAGGAATTGCCCGGAATATGATAGAAGATGGTGAGCCTATAGAAAAAATTATCAGATATACAGGTCTCACAAAAGAGAGTATAGAGAATTTAAAAGTTTGATCAAAACAAACTGCGAAAAAGCGGATACCATAGGCGATAAGGTATCTGCTTTTTTGTAGTATGCATTTCTAATCGCTGCGTAGGTGGGCGTGTGGAGATCGTGTAGACGGAGATATAGCGGAGGAAGAACGTGGGGTAGAGCCATAGCGAGTATAATTTAGAATGACTGAGAAATATGGCGAGATATAACTTTGATTCTGAAATGTCCGATAATTACAATTTGTGGATGCATTATATGTTATGAAGAATGAGGTGGAGATTATTTGAAGACAGAAATAATAAAGCAGCTTATAAAAGCTTATGAAGAAAATGATTTGGAAAAATGTGAAACTCAATTACTATTTTTAATGTTGTCATATAACACGGATATTAGAGAGGGGAAGCCTTATGATCATAATTTAAAGCATATTCTATTTAAAACAAATTGCATTCATAATCCGATAGGTATAAAGAATTCCTTTTGTAGGCAGTTAATTTTAAAAAGAACCCCTGTTGTGCTGCTGCATAACAGGGGTTCTTTGACAGTCTGAAACCTCATCCCCAGCGCATATTGCGTGGGGGATGAGGTTTTTTGGTTTTTGCCTGTTACTGCTGCCCGAACTGTGCCACAGCCAGCGGATCCGTGGGATCCCAGCGCTGGGTGGACGGGATGACAGACTGGATCGTCGGGCGGTCATAAGGCCCGGCGATGGGGGAGTTATATACCTGGATCGTAGTCCCAAGCGGGCAATGGTCAAAGATCCATTTGGCGTCGCCGGAGGTAAAGCGGATGCATCCGGCAGAACGGGCAACTCCTAAGTAGTTGTAGGTCTCCGGCCACAAGGTATTGATATCCTGCCGGTCGTAGATGATCGAGTGGAGCAAAAAGCTTAAGCCCGGCCCGAGCCTGGTGGCATACTGGCAGGAAACACCGCTGTTCATCAGGCGCCACCGGTATTTCTCCGGGGTCTTGAAGGTGCCGACCGGGGTATCATCGCCGCAGGAGCAAAGGAAGGACTTCAAGGGGATGATAAAGCCGTTCTCACCGTCCGCCACATAGATTGTGGCTGTGTTCATCTCTTTGTTGATTTTGATCAGGTAGGGGCCTTGTGCGCCGATAATCGGTTCCAAGTCCTCCACAAGCTTGCCGTCTTCCGCAAAATAATACTTGTAGCCGTCTATGTACTGCCAGCCGGTCACGGGCACGGAATCGACAAAGTAATAGCGCTGGCTCTCGTCCCAGCCCCATCCGGTAAAGTTGGAGCCGTCCCCTCCATGGATATAGCGGAGCGCCCCGTCGATATACTGGATGCCGTCGGCATGGGCGGAAACCACAGCGTCCCCTACCGTGATATCAGAGGGGTCTGCCTTGCGGAAAAATGCCATGCGGAAAGCCTTGATGGGGTTGCCCTGGTTCATGGAACCGGCCGTCATCCCGTTCTTGGCCCAGCCGGTGGCGGTGCCGTCTTTTAAGATGGCGGAATAGAAAAGATCATATTCGTCCAGCACAGGGCCGTCAAAACGGATCTGGATCGCCTCAATAGGAGCCATGTCGGCAGGGATGCCGGACTGCTGCCCGTTCATGGCCCAGTTGGTCCAGCCATTGGAGGCGGTATAAGCGCGGTAGTAAAGGTTGCCGATGGCCTGCTCCATAAAAATAGAAATGGAGTAAAAGGTTTCATCGCCCGCATCACACCACTGGTCATTGACAAAAGGCTGCGACCAGTGCTGGCTGCTTAAAAGGATCGTAGTCTGCAGCCTGGGCTGCGGTGAGACGGCGGCGGGAGCCGGGGCCTCTGTCTCGGGAGCCGGGGTTTCCTCCGGGGCAGCTTGTCCGCTCCCGGCATCAGAACCGGCCTGTGTGTTGTTATCTGCCTCAGTGACAGTTTCGTTATCTGTCTCGGTGGCAGCTTCGGTTCCTGCCTCTATGGCAGTGCTTGTGCTGTCTGCCTCAGAGGATTCAGATGTTCCCTCTATGTCGGAATTATAACGGGGATCAAATGCAGGACCAACGCCATTTTCTGCAAATGCGCAAAAAGAAGGGCTGAGGGTCATAGCGCTGGCTAGAAATAACGACAGCCATATTTTTTTGCTGCTGTTCATAAGTATAGACCTCCTAAAAATAGTATCCTTCACTAATTTAACACATTTATGGGGAAAATACCATATATGATTTACAATTTCTGGGGAATATTGTAAAATGAAAGGTATTGGCAAGAGAAACGTAAGAATATTTTCATGGACATGGAAGAATAAGGAGATAAAATGAGGGTTAGAAAATCGTGGCAGAGGCAAGGATGAAGCAAAAGGTGGTAAACGGCCTGTTCTGGAAGCTGTTGGAGAACGGGGGGGCTCAGGGGATCCAGTTTGTGGTTGCCATCCTCTTGGCAAGGCTTTTGAGCCCGGCAGAATATGGCGTGGTGGGGATTATCATGATTTTCATCACCATCGCCAATGTGCTTGTCCAGAACGGGTTCAGCACGGCGCTGATCCAGAGGCAGAACGCCAATGAGGAGGACTTTTCTTCGGTGTTCTATTTTGGCCTGCTGGCGGCAGGGGGCATGTACGGGGTGCTCTATCTGGCGGCACCGGCGATTGCTAAGTTTTACCGGATTGAGGTACTGCTGCCGGTTGTCCGGGTGCTGGCGCTTGTGCTGCTGCCGGGTGCCGTGATCTCCGTGCAGACCGCATATGTTTCCAGGAGGATGGAATTTCGCGGTTTGTTTGTGTCTACCCTGGCGGCCTCGGCGGCTTCCGGGGCAGTCAGCATCTGGATGGCATATGCAGGGTTTGGCGTGTGGGCGATGGCGGCACAGCAATTGGCGTATTATTTTTTCCTGATGGTAGCCCTGTTTTTTACCGTTTCCTGGAAGCCGTCCCTGGTGTTTGCCATAGGCCGTCTCAGGGAAATGTTTGCCTTCGGCTGGAAGCTTTTGGCAGCATCCCTGATCGATACTTTGTTCAATAACCTTTACGGGCTTATCATGGGGAAGATTTATAATGAAGAGATCCTGGGGATTTACAACCGGGGCGACCAGTTCCCCAAGCTGATTGTGAATAACTTAGGTGCGGCGATCCAGTCGGTGCTGCTGCCGGCGTTTTCGTCCCGCCAGCAGCACCCGGACGAGATGCGGCATATGGTGCGCCGAGCCGTACGCATGAGTTCCTTCCTGATCCTGCCGATGCTGTTCGGGCTGTGTGCGGTGGCAGATACGCTGGTGCTTGCGCTCTTGGGGGAAAAGTGGCTGCCGTGCGTGCCCTACCTCCGGATTATGTGCGTGGCGTATTCTTTTTGGCCGATCCATATCACCAACCTGCAGGCAATCAATGCGGCGGGGCGCAGCGACGTGTTTTTAAAGCTGGAGGTCATCAAGAAGGCCATGGGGCTTTTGGGCCTGCTGGCGGGGATCCGTTTTGGGCCGCTGGTCCTTGTTTCCGTCAAGGCCGTGCTGGATTTTTTCAGCACGTTTGTCAATGCCTGGCCGAACAAGAAGCTGCTGGGCTATGGGATTTTCAGCCAGTGGGCGGATATTTTCCCGGCTGCGGCACTGTCCGTGGTGATGTGCGCGGCGGTGTACGGGCTGAAGTTTGTGCTTCCGGGCGGGGTGTGGCTAAGGCTGCTTTTGCAGGTTCTGTCAGGGGCGGCGATCTATGGCCTTTTGGCGGCTGCCCTGCGCCTGGAAAGCTTCCGGTATCTTTTCCGGTTGGCCAGGGAACGGATGGGAGGCCGTAGATACGGCTGAGAAAGGAATGGATAGATGAGAGAAGAAAACAAGCGCAAAGCGCTTCCCCTTGTGAGCATATGCTGCCTTACTTATAACCATGAGGCTTTTATCAAGGATGCGCTGGAGGGCTTTTTAGGACAGAGGACGGATTTTGATTTTGAGATCCTGGTCTATGACGACGCGTCTACAGACCGGACTGCCGACATTATCCGGGAGTATGCCAGGCGTGAACCGGAGAGGATCCGCCCGCTGCTGCAGGAGGAGAACCAGTATTCCCAAGGGGTCACAAACCCCAGCGGTGCGTTCAATTTTCCGCGTGCAAGGGGGAAGTATATCGCCATGTGCGAGGGGGATGATTATTGGACGGATCCGGATAAGCTGCAGCGGCAGGTGGATTATTTGGAGAGCCATCCGGGGTGCAGCCTGTGCATCCACAGTGCAAGGATCCTTACGGTGGACGGCTCCCGGTCGGACAGGCGCATGCGGCCTTACCGGGGAAACAAAAGGATCCGGCCGGAGCAGGTCATCGACAAGGCCTGCGGCTATGCCACGGCATCCATGGTATTTCCTTCCCGCCTGGTGAAAAGCCTCCCTTCCTATTATACGGACTGCCCGGTGGGGGATATCCCGCTGCAGCTTTTGGCGGCGGCAGAAGGGTACGGATATTATATCGACCAGGATATGAGCGTCTACCGCGTGGGGGTGGCGGCATCGTGGACCGCGCAGGGGAAACAGGGCGATTATGCAGAAAAGCAGAAGCGCTACCAGGAACAGATGAAGCGTACCTACCAGGAATTTGACAAGGCAACCGGCAGGCGTTTCCACGAGGCGGCAAAAAGCGCTGCCCGCAGGATCTGGTTTTTGACAAAGGTCAATACACGCTGCTATGATGTGGTGACGGACAGAAGATATCAAAACTACTACCGGGAACTGACATTGCGCACCAGGTTTTATATCCGTATGGAGATCTGGTTTCCGCGGCTGTACCAGTGGCTGGCAGAACGGGCGCAGAGGGAAAGAGGACAAAAAGGATGAATATTCTGCTGACAAGTGCAGGGCGGAGGACGTACCTGGTTGATTATTTTAAGGAAGCATTAAAGATGGCAGGGCAGGGCGGCCTTGTCCATGCGGCAAACAGCGAGGCGAGCCCTGCTTTTTATAATGCCGACCGGCAGGTGGTTACCCCGCTGATCTATGACCGGGGGTATATCCCGTTTCTGCTGGACTATTGCGGCAAATGGCAGATCGACCTTTTGATCCCGCTGTTTGACATCGACCTTCCGGTGCTTTCTGCAAACAGTGAGGCATTTGCCAGGCAGGGGACGGTGGTGGTGACGGCAAAGCCCGAGGCCATCGAGGTCTGCAACGACAAATGGAAAACCTACCAGACATTAAAGGGCAGGGGGATCCGGACGCCAGAAAGCTGGCTTTCGGCGGAGGATGCCGTCAGGGCAGTAGAGGCGGGGGAGGCTTCCTACCCTTTGGTATTAAAGCCGCGGTGGGGCATGGGCTCTTTGTCGGTCTATGAGGCGGACAATGAGGAGGAAGTGCGGGTCTTGGAGAAAAAGATCCGCAAAGAGATCCAGGAAAGCTATTTGAAATATGAGGCCGCCAGGGACTGTGCGGCCTGTGTGATCCTCCAGCAGAAGATAACCGGCAGGGAGTGGGGGGTGGATGTGGCCAATGACTTAAAGGGAGATTTCCGGACAGCGGTGGCTAAGGTGAAATCCAACATGCGGGCCGGGGAGACAGACGGAGCCATGACGGTTGAGGAGCCGCGGCTGGAGGAACTGGGGAGGGAATTATCCGGGATTTTAAGGCATAAGGGGAACCTGGACGTGGATGTCCTGGAATCGGGAGGGGAGTACTATGTGCTGGAGATGAATGCCCGGTTCGGGGGCGGATATCCGTTCAGCCATGCAGCAGGTCTGAACCTTCCCTATGCGTTGGTCATGTGGGCGTCCGGCAGGGAGCCGGAGAAAGAGTTTTTGCAGGCACGCACAGGCGTCAGGGGGCAAAAAGATATCCGGATTCTGGTATATTGAAAGGGAAAGAGGCAGACATGAGAGAAAAGTGGAAAAGCCCAGTGGCAGTGACGCGGTCATCCCTGCCGCCGCTTGAGGAATATGTGGAGATGCTAAAGCCCTTGTGGGAGAGCGCCTGGCTGACCAATATGGGGGATTACCATGAACGGTTTAAAGAGCAGCTTAAGGTGCGCTTAAAGGCAGAAAACCTGGAATTGTTTGTCAACGGGCACATGGCGCTGGAACTGGCCTTGCAGGCACTGGAACTGGAGGGGGAGGTCATCACCACGCCTTTCAGTTTTGCCTCCACCACCCATGCGATTGTGAGGAACGGCCTGACCCCGGTGTTTTGTGACATCAATGCAACTGATTATACGTTGGACGCAGAATTGCTGGAGGGCTGTATCACCAGCCGTACCTGTGCGGTGGTGCCGGTCCATGTGTATGGGAACCTCTGTGATGTGGAAAAAATACAAGAGATAGCCGACAGGCATGGGCTGAAGGTGGTCTACGATGCCGCCCACACCTTTGGGGAACTGTTTGACGGGCGGGGGGTGGCAGAGTTCGGCGACATGTCGATGTTCAGCTTCCACGCCACCAAGGTGTTCCACAGCATCGAGGGAGGGGCGGTGGCGTACCAAGACCAGGGGCTGGGGCAGCGGCTGTACCAGCTGAAGAATTTTGGCATTATGGACAGTGAGACCGTGGAATATGTGGGGGCCAACGGGAAGATGAATGAGTTCCAGGCCGCCATGGGGCTGTGCAACCTGCGCCATGTGGACGAAGAAATCGCAAAGAGGGAGAAGCTGGCCCGGCGTTACCGGGAGCGCCTCCAGGGTGTGGACGGGATCCGTTTGTGCCCCCAAAACCCGCGGGTGCGCAGCAATTATGCCTATATGCCGGTGGTGTTTGACGGCTTTAAAAAGGACAGGGACCAGGTTTTTGAAGAACTGGCAAAGAAAGATATCCATGCCCGCAAATATTTTTATCCCTGCATCAACAGCTATGCCTGCTACCGGGGGCAGTTTGATGAGCAGGGGACGCCGGTGGCGGCACGGATTTCCAGGCAGGTGCTGACGCTGCCGTTATATGCAGGCCTGGAGCCGGAGGTTGTGGACCTGGTCTGTGATACGATCCTGGGGTGACGGAGGGGGCTGATGATGGGACAAAAGGACAAGGTGCTGGTATTGATACCGGCATTTAATGAGGAAGCGAATATCGGCCGTGTGGTGGAGGAACTGGCGGAGGATTATCCGGATCTGGATTATGTGGTGATAAACGACGGTTCCACGGACCGCACGGCGCAGATTTGCCAGAGCCATGGGTACCATCTTTTGGACCTTCCGGTGAACCTAGGGCTGGCCGGATGCTTTCAGGCGGGGATGAAATATGCCTGGTATAAGGGTTATGCCTGTGCGATCCAGTTTGACGGGGACGGGCAGCACCGGCCGGAGTACATCCAAAAGATGAGGCAGAAGATGGATGAGGGCTATGACATAGTGATTGGGAGCCGGTTCCTTGAGCAGAGGAAGGATTTTTCCATCCGGATGATCGGGAGCCGCCTGATCTCGGGAGCCATATGGCTGACGACCGGGGCGAGGGTGGCAGACCCTACCTCCGGCATGCGGATGTTTAACCGGAAGATGATCGGGGAATTTGCATTGAGGCTGAATTACGGGCCGGAACCGGATACGGTCTCCTACCTCTTGAAGCAGGGGGCGAAGGTGGCCGAGGTTCCGGTGGAGATTGCCGAACGGGGCGGCGGGGAAAGCTACCTAAAGCCCGCAGTGGCGGCAAGGTACATGGTGCGCATGCTGCTGTCCATCCTGCTGATCCAGAATTTCCGGAAGCGGACAGAGGTAGAGTAGGCAAGGCGGGAATCGGCAGCAAAAGGCAGGTGAGGGAGCAGGGATGAAGATGGCGGACAGATGGGCTGCGCTCTGGATGGGGACGGGGAAGAACAAGGAAAGGCAGAATATACTCTGGAACATGTCTGGCAGCTTCTGCTACGCATTTGCCAGCATGGTGCTTTCCTTTTTGGTTATGCGGATCGTGGGGAAGGAGCAGGGGGGGATCTTTGCCTTTGGCTACAGTACCTTCGGGCAGCAGATGTTTATCCTGGCATATTTTGGGATCCGCCCCTTCCAGGTGACGGACGGGGCAAGAGAATACCGGTTCGGGGATTATCTCCTCCACCGGCGCTTAACCTGCGCGCTCGCCCTGGCGGCAGGGGCAGGGTACCTTTTTTTCTGCGGATATGGCAGGCAGAAGGCCACGGTCATATTCCTGCTGGTGTGCTACAAGGTGATAGACGGCTTTGCGGATGTCTACGAATCAGAATTCCAGCGGGCAGGGCATCTCCACCTGACGGGCAAATCCAACACCTTCCGGACGGTTTTGTCAGTGGGAGCATTCCTTGCGGCACTGGTGCTGGGAGGGGACTTGCCGGGAGCCTGTGTGGTGGCGGTGGCGGCACAGCTGGCAGGCGTGGCTGTGTTTGACGTGCCGCTCCTTAAGCGGCTTCCGGCCGTGGACTGGAGGCGGAGCCCGAAACGTTTGGCGCCGCTGACGGGGGCAGCCTGGCTTTTGTTTGTGTCGGTATTTTTGGACTTTTATATTTTTTCGGCAGCCAAATATGCCATTGACGCTTATATGGACGATGTGGCGTCCGGATATTTTAATGTGGTCTTTATGCCTACATCGGTCATCAACCTGGCGGCCGGGTTTGTGATCCGGCCGGTGCTCACATACCTGACAGATGACTGGAACCAGAAAAACTACGCACATTTTGTCCGTATGCTGGGGATGATCTCAGGGCTGATTGCGGCGCTTTCCTTCCTGGCTGTGGTGCTCGCCTGGCTGCTTGGGCGCCCGGTATTGGGGATCATGGAACGCATTTTGGGGACAGCCTATGAGGGGAGCCTGGTTCCCTGCCACGGTGCATTTGTGCTGGTGGTATTAGGGGGCGGCTTCTATGCGGTTTTAAACCTGTATTATTATGTGCTGGTAATCATGCGGCGGCAGCGTGTAATTTTTGCAATTTATGCCGTGCTGACCGTCGTGGCGGCAACGCTTGCCCCGGCTCTTGTGAAAAGCAGCGGCTTAAACGGGGCGGCATGGGCTTATCTTTGGCTCATGGTGGCGATGGCTGCCGGATTTGTGGCAGGAGGCTGGCATTATTACCAGGTGGGAAAACAGGAGTGAGGATATTTTGCAGGAGGGAGGCAGAATGATGGAAGAAAGAGGGCAAGGGCAGCGGCCTGGCAAGCCGGTGGTGGATGTGGTGATCCCGGTATATAAGCCGGGAAGGCGTTTTGCCTGCCTGTTAAAAAGGCTGCGGCAGCAGACCTTTGCCATAAACCGGATTATCGTGGTCAATACGGAAGAAAATGAATGGAAACCGGAACTGGCAAAGGGCATTGCCGGGCTGGAAGTCCGCCATGTGCGCAAAGAGGAGTTTGACCATGGCGGCACGAGGAATTTGGGCGCCGCGCTGTCGCAGGCAGACGTGGTGGTTTTTATGACAGACGATGCCCTTCCGGCAGGGAGGCGGCTGGTGGAGCGGCTGGTGGAGGCGCTGTGCCAAACGGGCCCTGGGGGGGAGGAGGTTGCCATGGCATATGCCAGGCAGCTGCCCGGGAAGGGCTGCGAGCCGGTGGAGCGCTGTGTCCGGGGCTTCAATTATCCGGAGGAGGGCTGTGTCAAGACCGCAAGGGACCTGCCCCGGCGGGGGATCAAGACGTATTTTGCCTCCAATGTGTGCTGTGCGTACCGGAAAGATATATTTGAACGGCAGGGCGGGTTTGTCAGCAGGGCGATCTTTAATGAGGACATGGTCTATGCGGCCGGGGCGGTTCGGGCAGGATACGGCATTGCATATGCGGCCGGTGCCCGGGTCGTGCATTCCCATAACCTGACGCCGCTGCAGCAGTTTCGCCGGAACTTTGACCTGGCAGTTTCCCAGGCCGACCACCCGGAGGTGTTTGCGGGGCTGGCATCGGAGGGGGAGGGGATCCGTATGGTAAAGGAAGTGGCGGGCAGACTGATCCGGCAGGGCAATGCCTGCTGCCTGCCTGCTTTGTTTTTGGGGAGTGCGTGCAAATATGCCGGTTACCGCCTGGGGAGGATGTACCGTGTACTGCCCGGGGCGGTAGTGCGCCTGTGCAGCATGAACCCGCAATATTGGGACAGGGCTGCGGGCAAATAACAGAAGGGTGAGGGCTGTTTATGATGACTACGACGTTGCGGGTGGTGCTGATCCTGGTGTCGGTGGTGACATTCCTGCTGATGATGCGGAAGATCCGGCAGTCAAAGATACAGATTGAGAGCGCAATTTTTTGGATCCTGCTCTCTTTGGTACTGGTGGTGTTCAGCATCTTTCCGCCGATTGCCGATTTTATTGCCCACTGCCTGGGGATCTACTCCACGCCGAATTTTTTGTTCCTGTTTGCCATCTTTTTGCTGATTGTGAAGGAATTCAGGATGACGATCCACATCTCCCAGCTGGAAACCAGGATTAAGGAATTGGTACAGCGGATGGCGCTTGAGGAGAAACTGAAAGAAGAGCATGGGGCGGCGGCACCTGCGGGGAAAGAATATGATGGCAGCTATGCCGGAGGAGAGCATGAAGGGAAAAGATAAAGGGTGGCTGGCCGGGGTGGCCGTGCTGGCTGTCCTTGGCTGGTGGCACTTGGGAGAAGTGCGTATGGGGGCAGCCGGATGCGGGGATGCCTGGCTGGTCGGCAATTACCTGCTTCTGCTGGCTGCCGCCTTGGCAGGAACCGGCCTGTGCGGCTGGCTGTCCTGGGGAGGGAAACAAAAGAGCGGCCGGTGGGAACCCGCAAAAATATATCCCGTGGCAGGGCTTTTTTTGGGGCTTTTGTATCTGTTTGTCCTGCCCCCGCTTTCGGCGCCGGACGAGGTCAGCCATTATATCAGTGCATACCAGCTGTCCAGCCATTTGCTGGGGCAGCCGTCGAACAGCGAGGACGGCCATGTGCTGGTGCGTGCCAGGGACTGGGTCCTGGAGGATGTCCATGGCGATTATGTGTACGGCGAGGAAGACGGGTACCTGACAAAACAAGGACAGGACAAGGGGAGCGGTGCGGTGGTGCTCGGCAGGCCGCTGACCGAAGAGACTTACCGGACGCTCCACGGGATGTCATGCGGCGGGCGCGGATATGCGTACCAGGGGGAAGGCTACGAGAATAAGCTGGCAGTGTCCCCCTATCCTCCGGTGGTGACAACACCGGCAGCGTACGTCCCCCAGGCCCTGGGGATTGCCCTGGCCAGGCTGCTTTCCCTGGACAGCCTGTGGCTGGCATACTTAGGGAGGATCTGCAACCTGCTGTTTTTTGTGGCAGTGACCTGGCTGGCCATGAAGCGCCTTCCCTTTGGGAGGGAGGTGCTGTTCGGGGTGGCCGTGCTGCCCATGACGCTGCATCTGTCGGCATCTTTTTCCTATGATGCCTGGATTATGGCCTGGATCTTTTATTTTACCGCTTACTGCCTGCACCTGGCATTCGCTGCCGGGCAGGTGCGGGCGCGTGACGTGGCGGCATTGGCGCTTGTCATGGCCTTGGTAGGGCCGTGCAAGATCATCTACACCGTTTTCCTGGGGCTCTGCCTGCTGATCCCGGTAAAAAAATTCGGGAACCGGCGCAGGTGGCTGCTGTCGGCGTGCTGTGTGCTGGGAACCTGCGTCTGTGTGCTGGTGTTGGTCAACGGCCGGACGGTGAGCACCTATGTGGCATCCGAGACAGAAAATTATATCGGCTGGGCCGAGGAGGCCGGATACAGCCTGGGAACCCTTTGGACCCAGCCCTGGCAGTGCCTGCGCCTGTTTGTGAACACGGTGTTTTGGCAGTCCGAACAATATCACCTGACCATGGTCGGGGCTTATCTGGGGAACCTTGACCCGGTGTTAGATGTCCCGTATCTTCTGGTTATGCTGTTCACGGCATGCCTGCTTCTTTTAAGCTTCCGCAAGCCTGGGGAGCAGCTGTTTTTGTCCGGGATACGGCGCTATTGGGTCTGGGCTTTGTGCCTCTTTTGTGTCGGCGGAGCCATGCTCTCCATGTTCTTAGCCTGGACCCCTGTAGGCGCAAATGTCATAAGCGGCGTACAGGGAAGGTATTTCCTTCCATTCCTGCCGGTGCTCCTGATGTCCCTGAAAAATGACACCCTGGTGCTGACAAAAGAGAGGAACCATAAAATCCTGTACCTGATGTGCTGCGCCAATGCCTATGCCGTACTCCGGCTCTACAGCATTGTAAGCATGCGGCTTTAGGGGACAGTTTCGTTTTTGACAAATTGGTAACTGCGTAGTATAGTATATTTGTTGTGCTGCCTGGCGGGGGAACCGTGCGGCAGGCAGTTTGGAAAGCATGGCAGCCTGGTGTCTGCGGGCTGATAAATAATGACGAAGGAAGGGTGCAATAATGGGAAAGATAAAAGTGGCAGCTTGTGAGATCGAAGGGCTGTATGTGATTGAACCGACCATATTTAAGGATGAGCGGGGCTATTTTGTGGAAACTTATAATCAGAATGATTTCAGGGAGGCCGGGCTGGATATGGTGTTTGTGCAGGACAACCAGTCGATGTCTGTCCGCGGGGTGCTGCGCGGCCTGCATTACCAGAAGCAGTTTCCGCAGGGGAAGCTGGTGCGGGTGCTGCGCGGGGAGGTGTTCGACGTGGCGGTGGATTTGCGGGCAGATTCGGCGACGTTCGGCAAATGGTTTGGCGTGACGCTGTCAGCGGAGAATAAAAAGATGTTCTATATTCCCCAGGGGTTCGCCCATGGCTTTTTGGTGCTCTCCGACGAAGCGGAATTTGCCTATAAATGCACGGACTTTTACCATCCGGGGGATGAGGGCGGCATGGCGTGGGATGACCCGGAGATCGGCATATGCTGGCCGCTGCAGGAAGGCGTGGAATTGATTATCTCAGAAAAAGACCAGAAATGGGGCGGATTGGCAGAGACCTTCCGTTTCTGAAGCACAGGAGAAAGGGTTCGGGACAATGGCATATGTAGTTTCGTTGATGAAGGAGATTGCCGGGAAGCGGAAGTTAATATGGGATCTCTCAAAGGCAGATTTCAGGAAACGGTTTGTCGGCTCGTATTTCGGGATGGTGTGGATGTTTGTCCAGCCCCTGGTGACAATACTCATCTATTTTTTGATCTTCCAGGTCGGTTTTAAGAGCACTCCCCCGGTTCCGGCGCCTTATGTGCTCTGGCTGGTGCCGGGCATCGTGCCATGGTTTTTTTTCAGTGAGACCTTAAACTGTGTCACCAACTGCCTGCAGGAGTACCATTACCTTGTGAAAAAGGTGGTGTTCCGGGTAGAGATCCTGCCTATTATCAAGCTGGTCTCCTGCCTGCTGGTGCATAGCTTTTTTGTCCTGATTATGTATCTGATGTTTGCTGCATACCGCTGGTCGCCATATCTGTCCTGGATCCAGATCGTGTATTACTCCTTTGCGGCGTCCATGCTGGCGCTGGGGATCGGCTACCTGACATCGGCGGTCAACGTGTTTTTTAAGGATATGGCTCAGATTGTCAGCATTTGCTTACAGTTCGGGATGTGGCTTACGCCGATCATGTACCATGAGGGCATGTTTGCGGACAATGCGCCCTGGCTGGCCGAGGTGCTCAAGCTGAACCCGTTTTACTATATCGCAGCAGGATACCGGGACAGCATGCTGACCGGAGAATGGTTCTGGCAGCGGCCGAGGCTGACGCTCTATTTCTGGGCAGTGACGTTAGCGGTGGGGCTGGCCGGGCTTAAGGTTTTTAAGAGGCTGCGGCCGCATTTCTCCGATGTGCTGTAGCAGCGCTCATCTTTCCCAGCGCCCGGAAGCGCCGCAGGGCAGAGCCAGGCGGGACTGGCGGACAAAAAGCCCGATCTCCTGGGAATCCGTCCGCCCGCCGAAGCGGGGGCAGAGCTCTGTGGAGAGAAGATAGGTAAGGACTGCCGGGGCCAGGCCTGTCGTGTAGGAGTTTACCAGGAAGAAAAGGGGTTCTTTTGTAAGAAGCTGTGCACACAGCCGGATCAGCGGATGGATGCAGTCCTCGATCTTCCAGATCTCACCCTTCGGCCCGCGGCCATAGGAGGGAGGATCCATAATGATGGCATCGTAACGGTTGCCACGGCGCAGTTCGCGCTCGGCAAATTTCACGCAGTCGTCCACCAGCCAGCGGATAGGGGCATCGCCAAGGCCGGAGGAGGCCGCGTTTTCTTTTGCCCATCCGACCATGCCCTTCGAGGCGTCCACATGGGTGACGGCAGCCCCGGCCTTGGCGGCGGCGAGCGTGGCACCGCCCGTGTAAGCAAACAGGTTTAAGACTTTCACAGGCCTGTTGGCACCGCGGATTTTCTCCTGGCACCAATCCCAGTTGACAGCCTGCTCCGGAAACAGGCCGGTGTGCTTAAAGCTAAAGGGCTTTAGCTGAAAAGTCAGTTCCCCATAGCGGATGGTCCACTGCTGGGGAAGGTCAAAAAATTCCCATTCGCCGCCGCCTTTTGTGCTCCGGTGGTAATGGGCGTTGGGGTGCGCCCAGCCTTTGTGTGCCTTGGGGGTATCCCAGATGACCTGGGGATCCGGGCGGATCAAAAGATAATCTCCCCAAAGTTCTAGTTTTTCTCCTTTTGAACAGTCAAGGATCTGGTAGTCCTTCCATTTATCTGCAATCCACATGATTGAGTCAGCCTTTCTTTTGCTTTTCGTAGCTTCATTATAGAAGTGGGCGGGGCGTTCGTCAAGAACTTTAAAGCGGGGGATGCTTAGTACCCTATTTTTCAAGGTTCTCAAGCGCACTTACTGTCAAAATGCTTGTTTCCACATTTAGCTTCCGCAGCTTTTGCATCATCTCTTTGGATTCATCCGACCTATCGTGAACCTGTTCAGCCACTTTAGACATATGGGATACCATTTCTACAAAGAAATGGCTGGTTGCCCGGATTTGTTCATTGATTTGCTGCAATTCACCGATCACCTCATTGCTGTGTTTAAGAACTGTATGACACTGTGCTTGAATGTTGTTAATGTTCTGCACAATTTCGCCAAACAGCTGGTTGGTGCCAATCATCTGCTGCCGTCCGGTTTCTGCCTGCCTTAAACTGACCTCAGATCGCTCAATCATATCAGATGTATCCGCTTTCATCCCCTGTAGCAAACCCTGAATATCGGAAACGGCCTTTGCCGTTGCTTCCGACAGA
Source organism: bacterium 1XD21-70 (assembly GCA_003669055.1). Classification (GTDB taxonomy): domain Bacteria; phylum Bacillota; class Clostridia; order Lachnospirales; family Lachnospiraceae; genus Brotaphodocola. The sequence goes on along the minus strand of RAYB01000035.1, from coordinate 37,326 downwards.
TCTTTTATGTTGGCGGCAACCACGGAAAACTCTTTGCCATGAACACCGGCGTGCGCCGCCTCAATCGAGGCATTGAGTGAAAGCGCCGTCTGCATGGATATGTCCTCAATTCTTTTTAAGATTCCCTCAATCTGCTCACAGCGCAGATGAAGCCGGCTGGCCTGTTCATTGGTTTTTTGTGTGGAGGAGAAAGTTTCCTCCATCTCCTGCATCGTTTGCTGCATGTTCTGGGCGCCTGTCATGGATAGCGTGTTTGTTTTTTCCATATTCTGCAAGACGATTTTTATGCTGGTATCTGTGCTGCCTATCGAGGTATCAATGGTTCGCATATATTCGTCACAGGTATGCAGGAGCTGCATCTGTTGCTGCATCTGGGCAGAGAGCACATTCAAATCTCTGACGATGCTTTCCAAGATGATTGAAGAATCTGTAATCTCTCCATTGATTTCACCTGTGGAGTTATGGACTTTCTCAGCCACCGTATTCAGTGTATGTTTTAACAGAGCCGTATTGTTGTCCTTCAGGGATTCCTTTTGCACTGCCCGCTTGTCCATCAAACGAATAAATGGCAGATAAATCAGGATGCCTGCAGTAATATTGATCAGTTGGAGGATGCTGCCTGACAGATGTCCGCCGGTTGCCAAATATCCACTGATCAAAGGCGGCATTGCCCAATGCACCTCTGTTACAACCCGGGCAACCAGGCCAAGAGACATGGCGCTCCATGAAATCAGCGTCACTGTAAGCGGCGTAAGCAGAAAAGGTATCAGCAAAAGAGGGTTCAAGATTACAGGGAAGCCGAACAACACAATTTCATTCATGTTGAAGAGTGCGAATATACCGCCCATTTTGGCGATGCTGCGCATATACCGGCTCTTGGCAATCATGAATACCGCGATAATAATGCACAGCGATGTACCAGCTCCTCCCATAAATACAAAAGTATCCAAAAAGCCCTTGCTAATAATGGCAAGCTGCCTGTCAAAGGCATTGTGGTTCAAGGCATACAGGCCGGTATTATGGATGAGATTCTCGCCAAAAGCGCTGGCCATGATGCTATCCATCACATTTCCGCCATGAATACCAAAGAACCAGAAAATATGGATGCCGAATACCAGAAACAAGGTACCAGCAAGTCCGCCTCCATCGGCCGTTGAAAAAAGAAACGACAGGGCAGTATAAATCCACTCGTCAATCCCTTTGCCGGAGGCCAGCAATATCATGCCGTTTGTGAGGGCAATACAGAAAACGGACAGCATGACAGGGAAAAGAGCAGCAAACATTTGCTGCACCTCCTCTGCTGTATCCTCTGAAGTATTGATTTTAAGAAAGGAAAATACATGGTACAATTCGGTGGCCAGAATCGCGATTAGAATCGCTCCAAAAAGCCCGCTAGATCCCAATCGGCTCAACGAGATGCCGCCATCCGGGGTTGTAACGCAAATGCCCAGATAGGCGGATACACTTGTGAGGGCTGAGAGCGTACCGTTAAGTTTATAGGCATTGCCAAGATAATAGCCCAAAGTCCATGCAATCAAAATTGCCATGACGGCTGTGCTGCCCAGCCAGAGTGCGCTATTTACAGCCCGGATCACCTGCCCAGCCGGGGTAGCCAGACCTGCCTGCACAATGTTAATGGGAATATTATTGACCAGCGACGCTATCGAGCCTAGGATGATTACTGGAAGCGTGATGGTAAATGCTTTTTTAATAGAAATAATATAACGGTTTTGGAATAGCGCGTCGGCCGTCTGTAAGATGTTTTCCATGATCATTCCCCCTAACAGAATTTCATATGAAGAGAGTATACCATCAGTGCAGACAATATTCAACTCTCATTTATAGGCGCTGATAGTAGTAGAAAGCAATGCACCCGGGATATCGGCGCCGTCCTGCCCACTGGAAAGCGGTGTTGTTTTTGACGGCTGGGGATAACATAACTTATGGTATCGTAAGAGAATCGTTAGATAAATTACCGAAATATGGGTTGAATAATTGGCAGTATCTTGCTAAAATGGAAATCAGCCTGGAGGGTCTTAAGATGGCCGGGGATGGCTATACTGGATTGAGAAGTTAGAAGGAGAGACATTATGAGGAGACGTGGTTTGGCGGTTTTGGCTCTTGCTGCGGTTTTGTCCGTGGGGTTTGCGGGCGTTTCTGCCATGGCGGCGGAAGGCTGGGCACAGGAAGGCGGAAACTGGGTTTATTACAATGCATCCGGCAGCCGCCTTTATAATGCATGGCGCAAGGGCGGGGACGGATTATGGAGATATTTGAATGGCAGCGGCGTGATGGCCGTCAATTCCTGGGTGGATGATGACAACTACTTTGTGGGGCCGGACGGCATTATGTATGCGGGGCAGTGGCTGCAGGTGGCAAGCAATGATTACTCGGGGAACGGGTCGGAATGGTATTATTTTAACCAGAGCGGCAAGGCTGCGAAGGATAAATGGGAGAAGATCAATAACAACTGGTACCATTTTGGGGATACCGGGGCGATGGAGACGGGCTGGATCCTGGAGGACATGTATTACTGCGACGAGAACGGAGTGATGGTGACCGGCTGGCAGCGTTTGTTTTCCCCAAATGAGCAGGACGATGACGATTATTATGACTACGGGCCTTATTCCGAGGATGAGAATGACGGGAAACACTGGTACTATTTCTCTGCCAACGGCAAGAAAGTAGTCCCCAAGGATAACGGCGAGGAATTGAAGCTAAAGAAGATCAACGGCACTTATTACAGCCTGGCGGAGGACGGCGCCGTGCAGACCGGCTGGGCCTGTGTGAACGGGGACGAGTCGGATACCATCGGGGATTACCGCTATGTGGACTCCAGCGGCCAGGTACGGGTGGGATGGTATTCCGTGGAGCCGCCGGAGAATTTGCAGAGCAATTATGAACACGACGTGGAGTGGTTCTATTTCTCCAACAAGGGTGTTCCCAAGGTGGGGCCGCCCAGGGGTTCTGCCAAGGCCAGCGATTTGGTGAAGATCAATGGCAATACATATCTGTTTGACGATAACGGGGTGCCGGTGTATGGCCTCCAGAAGGTATTTACGGATAAGGATGAGATGGAATACACGGCCTATTATTTCGGTACCCGCAACCAGAGTTCCATGCTGAAAGGCAAGCAGAATATCGATGAGGCCGGGGGTACGGTCCAGTATTATTTCGGCAGCAACGGCAAGGGCTATACCGGGGTGTATGAGAACCATCTGTATTATATGGGAAAGATCCAGAAGGCAGACACCGGAAGCCGTTATGAGGTGTTTAGCATCTGGAGCGGCAATAACGTGAAGCATTACGTGGTGAATTCTTCCGGGAAGATCGCCAAGAATACGACCGTGAAAGACCGTGACGGCGTCAAATATAAGACCAATGCCGGCGGGATACTGCTGAAGGAGGATGACGAGGACGTGGAAGGCAAGACCTATAGCAGCCCGGAGGAGCCGGAGTGGGATTATGGGAATTAGGCGGTAATAAATGAATCAATGCCAAGGGCACAGTTGTCTGGATAAACAGGCAGCTGTGCCTTTTTTCTGTGGGAAAACTTATCTTCCCTTACGGTTGTTTCTCTGGTTTTCGGTATGACAAAATATTAACAAATAGGCGGCAAAAGGAGGACGGACCATAGGGGCACACGGATCAGGTACTGAAAAGAGCTGGTTAAATTGCCCATTACTTTTCCGGATTGCCGGGAGAAAAATTGTACATACCGACGTATTATTACAAAAGTGAAAATGATATTTTATTCTCATGGAAACAAGGGGTCAAGGCCGGGATGGCCTGGCAGTATGCCGGTACATTCCGGCGGAAAATCACGAAGGAAAGTGAGGATAAATAATGAAGACACGAATGACAGAACTACTGGGGATCCGCTATCCCATTATGCAGGGGGGGATGCAGCATCTTGGAGTGCCGGAACTGGCAGCCGCGGTATCTGAGGTCGGCGGGCTTGGCACGATCAATGTGACGATATATCCGGATCCGGAGGATCTGAGGGCAGCGATAAAGGAAGTAAAGAAAAGGACATCAAAACCGTTTGCGGTGAATATTACGCTGATTCCAAGCCTGCGTCCGGGCAAAGAACTTTTTGACCAGGTAGCCGTGATATTGGATGAGGGGGTAACGGCTGTGGAAACGGCAGGGGCGAGCCCCCAGGAACTGGCAGATGTGCTCAATGCACACAAGGATCAGGTGAAGTGGATCCATAAGGCAGCCTGCGTTAAGCATGCGAAGAAAGCGGAGGGCATGGGGGCTGACTTGATTACAATGGCTGGCTATGAGGTGGCAGGCCATCCGCATACCGACGGGGTGGGAACGATTGTGCTGGCGAATAAGACGGCCAGGGAAGTAAAGGTGCCGGTGCTGGCAGCCGGCGGCATCTCGGACGGGCGCGGGCTTTTGGCAGCTTTAAGCCTTGGGTGCGAGGGGGTTGTGATGGGCACGCGCTTCGTGGCCAGCAAGGAATGCTGGATCCACCAAAACCACAAGGATTGGATTGTCAATGCCAATGAGAATGACACGGTGCTTTGCCAGAAGAGCATCCGCAACATGGTCCGTGTGGCAGACAATGCAGCGGCGAGGAAATGCCTGGAGATGGAGGCACAGGGGGCAACGCTGGAGAAATTGATGGCTGTGATTGCCGGTAAGCTTGGGAAAGCGGCTTATGAGAACGGCAATGTGGACGGCGGGATGTTTGCGGTAGGGCCGGCCTGCGGGCTGATCCATAAGATTGAAAGCTGCAAGGAAATCATCGATGGCATGGCCGCTGAGGCAGAGCAGGGGCTGGCCAGGATCAATGGCGTTTACGGCAAGTGAAAAAAGGGCTGTTATGGCAGGAAGGAGAAATAAGAATATGGGAAAAAAGGCATTGGAGGGGATCAGGATCCTGGATTTTACAACCATGGCAGCCGGGCCGACGGCAGGAGCCATGCTGGCGGACTACGGGGCAGAGGTGATTAAGGTGGAAAGGCCGGGCAGGGGAGAAGACGGACGGAAGTTCCCTCCCATGGTGGATGGCGAGAGCCTGACCTATTGCTGGTTTAACCGGGGGAAGAAATCCCTGGCTCTGGACCTGAAGGATCCCGAGGGAGTGGAGATTGTGAAAAAACTCCTGCCGACGACGCATGTGATCCTGGAGAATTTCCGCCCGGGAACCATGAAAAAATTCGGCCTGGATTATGAGGGTGTCTGTAAAATCAAGCCGGATATTGTCTATGCCTCCCTGACTACTTTTGGGCAGAAGGGGAAGTATGTCTCCAGGCCGGGCTATGATATCATTGCCCAGGCCATGTCAGGGATTATGAGCCTTACAGGGGAGGCCGGAGGGGAGCCGCAAAAGAGCGGTACGCCGCTGGGGGACCTGATGGGGGGCTTCAATATGTTTGCGAGCGTGATGACTGCGCTGTACCATTGGCGCAACACGGGAGAAGGTCAGTACATCGATGTGTCCCTGCTGCGCTCCCTGATCTATATCAATACGCCTCTGATCCACTGCAACTTGAACCGCATGAGTGAACGGCAGGGGAACCACCACCCGACCATGTGCCCTTACGGGGTGTTCCGATGCAAGGACGGCGATATCGTGATGGCGGCTGCCGGGAAACGTGCATGGGACAGCCTCTGTGACCTGATGAAACGGCCGGAGTGGAAGGAAGACCCGGAATATATGGAGGTGGGAGACCGTGCCCGCAACCAGAAAACCCTGATCCCCCTCTTCAACGAGTGGCTGACAGAGAACTTTTCCGGTACGGATGAGGCATTAAAGGCACTGGACGAGGCCGGGGTTCCCTGCTGCAAGGTTTATAATGAGCGGCAGGTCTGGAGCGATGAGGAGTACCGGGCCAACGGCTGGATCACCGAGCAGCCCTCCCTGCCCAATATGCCGAGCATGCCAACCTTCTACACGCGCACAGGGAACTGCGATATGACAGAGACACCGGCACAGTTTCACCGGGCTCCGCTTTTAGGCGAGCAGAATGTGGAGATATTGAAGGAATTAGGTTATGACGAGACGAAAATTACGGATCTGGAGGCACGCTGGCCGCATCAGAAACCCTGATGCATTTCCGGAGGAATAAAGAGGCTTTGGGGGCACATTTTAATATACAGGAGGAAAGATAGCATGAGCGGACTTTTTAACCAAACAGAAGACCAGCAGAGCCTGGTGGAACTGGTTCGGGATTTTATGAATAAAGAGATCAAGCCCCATGTGCTCGAGTGGGAGAAGGAAGGCCATTATCCCCGGGAGGTTATCCGGCAGGGGATTGAGATGGGGTTCCACATGATGCAGGTTCCGGAGGAGTATGGCGGCATGGGGCTTGACACCACCACCACCTCGATGCTGATTGAGGAAGGAGCCAAGGTGGAGAGCACCTATATGAGCATGTTTAACGTAACAAGCATGGGCGGCAAGATCGTGATGGCGGCGGGGAACGAGGAGCAGAAGCAGTATTATTCCAGCCTGCTCCAGAAAGGGTATTTAAGTGCTTTCTGCCTTACGGAGCCGGGAGCCGGGTCGGACAGCGCAGCGGTCAGGACAACGGCAGTGCGCAAGGGGGACGCCTATGTCATCAACGGGGCAAAGATGTTCATCACCAATGCTTCCCTGGCCAGCGTATTCCTGGTGGTGGCCAGCGTGGATCCCTCCAAGGGCTCCCGGGGGCTGGCGACATTTATTGTGGAGAAAGACCGCCCCGGCGTGCAGGTCAGCAAAAAGATTGAGAAGTTCGGCATGCGCCTGTCCAATACGGCAGAGGTGGTTTTTGAAGATGTAAAGATCCCCCTGGACCATCTGATCGGCACGGAGGAGACAGGCTTTGCCAATGCCATGAAGGTGCTGACCGCATCCCGCCCGATTGTGGCGGCATCCAGCTTAGGCGCCTGCCAGCTGGCCAGGGATCTGGCGGTCCAGTATTCAAAAGAGAGGGTGGCTTTTGGCAAGCCTATCTGTGCGAAGCAGATGATCCAGGAGAAGCTGGCCAATATGGAAATCCTGATCCAGGCAGCCCGTGGGCTGGTGTATAACGCCACCATGCTCTTAGACCAGGGCAAGCCTTGCACGGCCGAGGCTTCGATTGCCAAATGCTTTACCACGGAGGCTTACTGGAAGATCGCCGATGATGCGGTCCAGATCTTCGGCGGCTACGGCCTGTGTGACGAATACCTGATCTCTAAGCTGTACCGTGATTCACGGGTGAACCGGATCGTGGAGGGAACCAACGAGATCCAAAGAGTGATTATTGCAAAGGCGATGCTTCGGTAGAGCCTGCTGCCATAATAAAAAGTACATGAGGAAAGGCGGTAAAATATGATAAGTTTGTTGGGGATTTTTGTCGGCCTGGCGATTTTTATGCTGTTGGCATTTCTTGGCTACAACACGATCTTTGTCTCTGTGATAGCAGCCATGGTAGTGGCGCTCATGGGCGGGGCAGATCCGTTTGTCGCTTTAAATGAAGCATTTATGCCAAAGGCAGTGGGGTTTATGAAGGGATATTTCCTGATTTTTCTGTTCAGTGCCCTGTTTGCCCGGGTGATGGGAGACTCAGGGGCGGCGCCTTCAATCGCGATCAAGGTGGCCAGGATTGCCAAAAAGTCAGAGAATAAGAACATGCAGCGTTTTTTGGCGGTAATGGTACTGCCGCTGATCCAGCTGATCCTGACTTATGGCGGCGTCAACGTATATGTGGTGGTGTTCATCTTAGTGGCGATTGCCAGGTCCCTGTTTAAGGAATTGGATATCCCCTGGTGGCTGTATACCTGTTCTGCCTTAGGTTCCTCGACGGTGACCATCGGCATGATGCCTGGCTCGCCCCAGACGCTGAACCTGATCCCGGTAGAGTTCTTTGGCTCCGATACCATGTCAGCCCCGGTGCTTGGCATTTTGTGTTCCGTGATTACCTTGGCCCTCGGCTCTGCCTATATCTGGTGGCAGTGCAAGCGCACGAACAAAATGGGACAGGGCTATATGCCTACCGGGGCAGTGATTGACAAGGAACAGCTCGTGGAGGCCAACGTTGAGAATGAGAAGCCGCTCTGGCAGTGCATCGTTCCCATGGCGGTGGTAATCCTTGTCCTGAATGCATTGAAGCAATCGGCAGTAATAGCCCTGTTCTCCGGGTGCGTGGTGGGATGGCTGCTCTTCAACCCCAAGAAGCAGGACTTGAAAAAGCTTTTCAGCGGGGCAATCCCCCAGGCAATCACGCCGTTAATTACGGTGTGCTGTGCTTCCGGTTTCGGAGGGGTTGTGGCATCGGTCTCCGGGTTCCAGACGATTGTCGGCGGGCTGGATGTGCTGGGGAATAACCCGTTTACCATCGTCCTGATTGCTAATGTCTGCGCAGGCATCTGCGGAAGCGCATCCTCCGGCTTAAACATTGCGCTGCAGAATTTTGCCGACCGTTTTATCGCCACGGGCATTCCGGCGCCGCAGCTGCACCGCTTGGTTGCCATGTCCTCGATCGGCCTGGATACCCTGCCCCACAGTTCCGGTATCATCACGGCACTATCCACCAGTAAGCTGACCCACAGGCAGGCTTACATCAACAGTTTTGTGCTGTCCCTGGTAATACCGATCATCATGGCTATTTTCGCGGCAGCTTTAATTTCGGCAGGTTTTTACCTGTAAGATTGCGGTTAGGAAAAACACCCGGGATCCGTCGGCAAGATGGATCCCGGGTGTTTCTGCTATCTGCCCTGGAATACGGGCTTCCGCTTTTCTAAGAAGGCGTTCACGGCCTCGGCATGGTCGGCAGTGTGGGTCAGCCGGTCAGCATAATCCGCTTCGATATCCATGCAGGAAGAGAGTTCGGGATACAGGATGCGGTTGACGGATGCCTTGATTTCCCGGTAAGAGAGAGCCGGCCCTGCGGCAAGCTGCGCTGCCTGCTTCATTACGGTTTCCTCCAGTTCACCGGCCGGGACGGCGCGGGTGATGATATTCATCTGCTCGGCTTCCCGCCCGGTGAAGCGGCGGCCGGTCATAAACAAATCGGTGGCCCGGGCCGGACCTACGCGCCGGGTGAGAAAAAGCGAACTGCCCATATCAGGGGCAAGGCCGACTCCTACAAAAGCAAAACTCATTTTCGTGTTTTCGTCGGCAATAGAGAAATCGCAGGCCATAGCCAGGCTCATGCCCCCGCCGGCACAGGCGCCTTCGATCCAGCTGATTACCGGCTTTTCCAGCTGCCGGATGGCTAGGATCAGGCGGTTGAAATTGTCCATGTTGGCCTTGGCCGGCGTCTCCCCGGGAAGCCCCTGGGCATACCGGTCGGCCCGGCGCTTCATAGAAGTGATATCACCGCCGGCACAAAAATATCCCTCTGCCCCCCGTAGGATTATAGTCCGCACCTTATGGTCAAACCTCCAGTCTGCCAGGACTTGCTGCAGTTCCGATGCCATGGCCTGCCCCAGGGCATTTCTTTTTGGCGGGTCATTCAGGATAACCGTTCCGATGCCATCGGCCACGGATGGAAGAATGTACTGATACATGATAGGATCCCCTCCTTTGCTTCAATATTTGCTGATTTGATAATAAAGGAAGAACGGGAAATAATGTATGGACAAACTTACAAAAAACAGAAGGAAAGATGGGGGCTTTTTTGTGCAGATACACATAGATAATCTTTTGGCAAGTTGATAAAGTATGGATACCATATGAATTTTGGGCCAGCGTGCGGAAGACAAAACAGGATGGGGAAAGAAACAAAGGGAGGGGGAGAAGCCTGATATGAGCAGGAAATATGATTCATTTGCCGGTATTTTTGAGAGGGCATCAAGAGAGTACCCAGAAAAGACAGCAATCATTATGGACGGACAGAGCCGTACTTATGGAGAACTGTTCAGCCGGGCAAAGCGGATCGCAGGGTACTTAGACAAAAGCGGGATAAAGAAAGGAGACCCCGTGGCAGTCATTTCCAGCAACAGCCTCGACTATATTGAGACTGTGGTGGGGATTGCCATGGCCGGGGCAGTGGTGGTTTTGCTCAATTGGAGGTTCACCGCCGCCGAACTTCGCCAGCTTTTAATTTTCAACCAGGTAAAGCTTGCATTTTACCGCCCGGAGACCCTGTCCGTACCGTCCGGAAGCTGCTGCCCGATGGCAGACATGGACACAATGGAGGAACGCCTGCAAGAGGTACAGCCTCTTAGGCATGCTTTACCCAGATCCGGCGATGAGGTGCTGATGCATCTGCATACCAGCGGGACAACCGGTTTTCCCAAGGTGGTGCGCTATACCAATGCCCAGCTGCTTGAGGAACTTGAAGACTGTGTGTCATCTTTGCAGTTTTGCCAGGGCACGGTGTTCCAGATGATGAGCCAGCTGTTCCATTCCGCCTCCATGGGAACCTATTCCTGCTTGGCAGCAGGGGGGACGGTGGTTATTTTCCGCCGGTTTGATGCAGGGAAATATCTTTCCAGCATTGAAAAGCATAAGGTAACCCGGCTGTCAGCCATCCCGACCGTGCTGACAGCGCTTTTAAACGACCCTCACTTCGGCCAATATGACTTAAGCAGCATCCAGATGATCAACTATTCTACCTGTCCCATGCCCTCCGAACTGATCCAGCGCGCGATCACAAAATTCCATTGCGGCTTCCAGCAGACCTACGGGATGACAGAAATGGGATCCATTGTGACTTTATTATCCCCAGAGGATCATCTGCTGGAAAACAAAAAAAGGCTGAATTCTGTCGGAAAGCCGATCAAAAGCCACGAAATAAAGATTATTGACGAAAAGGGAGCGGCCTGCCTGCCCGGCCAGACAGGGGAAATCTGTGTCAAAGGCCCGGGGATGATGCTCGATTACTACCAGATGCCGGAGGAAACCAGGAAGGTACTAAAAGACGGATGGTACCATACGAATGACATTGGCTGGATGGATCCGGAGGGCTACCTTTATGTCAGCGGCAGGAAACATGATATGATTATCTCCGGAGGAGAAAATATCTTCCCGGCAGAGATTGAGAATATACTGCGGATGCACCCGGACATCACGGAGTGCTCCGTGCTGGGGATCCCTGACGATTACTGGGGCGAAGCCGTCCATGCCTGCGTGGTCCTAAAGGAAGGCAGGGAAGCGGACGGCCAGCAGATACGGGAATACTGCAGGGGGAAGATAGCCGGCTATAAGATACCGAAACAAGTGCACATTTATAGGGAACTGCCGCATACGGCGACAGGGAAGGTCATCAAAAAGGAACTGGCCGGGCGGATACAGAGGGAAACCAAAGGGCAGCAAAATATGTGAGGCCAAGAAAAGAATAGACAAAGGGAACGGAAAATCCCCTCCGTTCCCTTTTCCTTCCCTTACCCCTTATTATATTCCGGCGCCCTTTTCTCCAGAAACGCCCGGACTGCCTCCGCAAAATCCGGCTTCCGGGAATCCGCCGCCATCTCGCGCCCTTCCTCTGCGGAAAATCCATCCATATCCCCATAAAACCATCTGCGGATGAGTGCTTTCTGGCTGGCATGGGCAGAATCCGATTTTCCGGCCAGTTTTTTTGCCAGGGCATAAGTGGTTTCGGCCAGCTTCCCCTCTTCAGCCAGAACCGTGGCAAGCCCTATTTTCACGCACTCTTCCCCACGGCAAGGTTCCCCTGTCATCATCATTAAGGAAGCCTTATCAGGGCCGACAAGCCGTATCAGGTTGTAAATGCTCCCGGTGTCCCCACAAAGCCCCAGGTTGACAAAAGCCATGACCATTTTGCTGGAAGGGGCTACCACACGGAAGTCACAGTGGAGGGCACAGCTTAAGCCCGCGCCCGCCGCCGCGCCGTTGACCATAGCGATCACCGGCTTCGGGCAGCTGCGGATAGCCATGAACTTGCGCCCCACCTCGGCAACAGCGTCAGGGTCTAAGTATTCGCCAGAGTCGATTAACGCCTGGAAACGCCGGATATCCCCCCCGGCAGAAAAATGCTTCCCCGCCCCGGTAATAACGATTGCGCCGACATCCCTGCGCGAACCAAGTTCCCCCAAAGCATCCGCAATTTCGCCGTAAGATTCCCTGGCAAAAGCATTGCTATATTCAGGGCGGTTCAAGGTGATAGTGGCGACCCGGTCTTCTACAGCTACTAAAATATTCTGATAATCCATAAAAACACCTCCAAAATTAAATAAATAAGATTTGCCATAACACTTCAGGTAGAGGAATGAAAAACAAGAGAAGAAACGGGCAAGATTTTATTTATAGTAGTACTAACATTTGGCTCCGAATTTCACTTCATTACATAGCAGCCATGCCAAGAACCAGCAACCGTCAGAAAAGCTTCGCCAAAAGGGCCGGGGCCTGTCAGGGTACGGCGACATTTGGAGGGGAGAGCTGTATCTTAGGGAAAACGGCGGCAGCTGTACGAAAAAGTTGCCATAGCAGCAACGTGCGAAGACACGGCTGCGTACAAAAAACTCACCGTGGCTGCCGCCGTTATCCCTTAGAGACAGCCGACCCGGAGACCGGAGCCGAACCCTGACAGACCCCGGCCCTTTTGGCGAAGCTTTTCTGACGGTTGCGTACCCCCCCTCTCTCATCACGCCCTCTCCCTATTCTATCAAACCGCCAAGAACCAGCGACACGGCATTTGCTCCAAAAGAAACCCGGAAAAAGAGGAGCCAGGTTGTATACCATAGCTACAAGGGGAAACCAGGCAGCAGGCCTGGGGGAAGCCGGGTTAAAGAGTACAAAGCCATGGTTTGGGAGGGCAATGTTTTTTGGAATTTATGAAGGTGAAATAACATCAGGCTTCCGCTAAAATGGATGATGGAGGAAAGGAGGGGCTGCCATGGAGTTCCAGAATTTTTTGCTGGAGATAGATGAACAAGGCATTGCGCTGTTTACGGCAAACCGCCCGGACAGGATGAATGCGCTGAACGATGCGTGCTGGGCAGAGATGGAACATTTTTTTGCCTGGGCAGACACGGCGCCGGAAGTAAAAGCAGTGATTGTAACAGGAGCCGGGGAGAAAGCTTTTATCGCCGGGGCAGACTTAAACGTGCTAAAGCTTAAGAAACCCATTGACTGCCTGGGGGGAGCCGGGCAGAAAGCTTTGGGGCGGATCCAGAAATGTGCAAAGCCTGTGATTGCTGCAGTGAATGGCTATGCCTTCGGCGGGGGCTGTGAGACTGCCATTGCCTGTGATTTTAGGGTTGTCTGCGAGAAGGCAGTGTTCGCGCTGCCGGAAACGGGGCTTGGCCTCCTGCCGGGGGCAGGAGGGACGCAGAGGCTGTCTAGGCTGATCGGTTTAGGAAGAGCCCAGGATATGATTCTGCTGGGAAGGAAGGTCGGGGGTGCGGAGGCGGTTCAGATCGGCCTTGCGAGCAGGTGTGTATCTCGGGAGGAACTGGTTGCCGAGGCAAAGAGGATGGCGGGCAAGCTGGCTGCCAAAGGGCCGGTGGCTGTACGGCTTGCCAAACGGGTGGTGCAGGCGTCCTATTTTGGCAGCCAGGAAACAGGGGAACTTCTGGAACTGCTGGCACTTTCTACGCTGTGCGGCACAGAAGATAAGGAGGAGGGGATCGCAGCCTTTTTGGAGAAGCGTGCCCCTGAGTTCAGAGGAAGGTAAACGTAACGGCCAAGCCCGGCTGGGCTGCTGCAAGTAAACAAAAAGATGAGGTGAATGGAATGATGAATATTCTGGTTTGTGTAAAACAGGTGCCGGATACCACAGAGATTAAGATTGACCCGGTGAAACACACATTGATCCGTGAGGGGGTGCCAAGCATTGTCAATCCCTTTGATGCCTGCGCCCTGGAAATGGCGGTAAGGCTGAAAGAAAAGGAGGGCGGCAAGGTGACCGTGGCCACTATGGGGCCGGCACAGGCAAAGAATGCCCTAAAGGAATGCCTGTCCGTGGGGGCTGACCAGGCTTTTCTGGTTACGGACCGGGCTTTTGGCGGGTCTGATACGCTGGCTACCAGCTACATTTTAAGCAGGGCGGTGAAGGCGATTGAGGCGAAAACAGGCGAAACATTTGATGTGATTTTCTGCGGGAAACAGGCGATTGACGGGGATACCGCCCAGGTAGGGCCTGAGATGGCAGAACATATGGACCTGCCCCATGTGACGCTGGCCACAGGTCTGGAATTAGAGGGCAGAAAGATGCGGGTGGTGCGCGATACCGACGAGGGGCATGATATCGTGGAGGTGGAACTCCCGGCCCTGGTGACTGTGACTAAGACGCCCTTTGATCCCCGCTATCCGTCGATCAAGAGCAAGATGGCGGCTAACCGGGCAGTAATCACGGAGATTACGAACAGCGACCCGGATATGGTATGCGACCCGGAATGCCTGGGCCTGCATGGATCCCCGACCAAGGTAAAGAAGACATTTACCCCGAACCAGTCCAAAGATGGCGTAATCATCACAGGCGAGGCCGGAGCCGATGCAGCAATGAAGCTGGCGGCCATGCTGAACGATGCCAAAATTATTTGAGAGGTATGAGACTATGAGCAAATTTACAAATAAGAATATCTGGGTGTTTATTGAGACGGATGGAGGAAAGGCCAAAAGCGTAGGGCTGGAACTTTTGAACCCCGGGAGGATGCTGGCAGATAAGGCCAAAGAGGAATTGGTAGCGGTGGTCCTGGGCAAGGACAACACGGAGGCAGTCGGGCAGGTGCAGCAGTATGGGGCAGACCGGATCATCAGTGTGGAGGGGGAGGAGTATGAGAAGTACAGCTTCGACGCTTATACTTATGCCATGGCAGAACTGGTAGAGAAATATCAGCCTTCCGCAATCCTGATCGGAGCCACCAACAATGGGCGTGATTTTGGGCCGCGCCTTTCCTGCAGGCTGAAAACGGGGCTGACGGCAGACTGCACCAGCCTCGATTATGAGGAACTGAGCGGCAATATTGCCTGGACAAGGCCGGCCTTCGGAGGCAACCTGATGGCAGTTATCATGTGCCCGGACACCCGGCCCCAGATCGGCACCGTGCGCCCCGGGGTGTTCAAAAAGACCTTGGTGGAGAAGGAAGATGCACAGGTGGTCAAAGAGGAGATCAAGGTTCCCGCAGACCGGATCCGCACACGCCTTATCGAGTCGGTGAGGGAGGCGGCGGCCGGAGCCGTAAACCTGGAGGATGCAGAGGTCATCGTTGCAGGCGGCCGCGGCATGGGAGGCGCCGAGGGCTTTCGGCTGCTGGAGGATTTGGCGCAGGCTTTAGGGGGCGCCGTGGGCGCGTCGAGGGCGGCAGTAGATGCCGGATGGATCGGGCATGCCCATCAGGTAGGGCAGACTGGGAAGACGGTGGGGCCAAAACTCTATATTGCCTGCGGGATCTCGGGAGCCATCCAGCACTTGGCGGGAATGTCCGGCTCGGACTGTATTGTGGCAGTGAACAAAGATCCGGAGGCTCCGATATTTAAAGCCGCGGATTATGGCATTGCAGGCAACCTTTTTGAAGTGCTGCCGGTGCTGGCCAAAGAAATCCGCAGGCTGAAGGAATCATAAGCGCGGCAATCATTCAAAAAAACTGACTGGCCCGCCGTCCTGTGTCGCCGTGACAGGCACGGGAAGGGTGTGGCCAGCCTGCAGTTCCAAGATCTTAAAGGAGATCAGAAGCCGCAGGCGCACGTCGGGATTGTCAAGGTCAAGCCCTAAGATATCCTGGATTTTGTTCAGCCGGTAGATGACGCTGTTGCGGTGCATATGCATGATTTTGGCTGTTACAGAGATGCTCCGTTCCGTCAGCAGGTAGTTGCGCAGCAGTGCCAGGTTATCATAACATTTTTCAGATGGGTTCTCCAGCTGGCGTAGTTTTTTCACATACATATCCTCCAGTTCATACCGGTTCTTATAGTCATCAATCATCTCATAAATGTAGTAATGGGAATAGAAATAAAAGCCTTTTTCCGGAGACAGGAGCATGCCGTAGTGGACTGCCGCAAGCGCCTGTTTGTAGGCGATATCCAGCTTCAAAAGGGGGAAACTGGCAGTAGAAAAACCGGCATAGCCTTTGGAAATCCGGAGGATTTCCCGGAATTCTTCCAGGGATTCATGGATCTCATCGATAACCCTCAGGCTGGAAATATCACCGTGCAGAAGCATCAGGACCGAATTGTGGTAGAGAAGCACCCGGAAGAAGGGGAAGCGCAGGCAGCCCTTTAGGCGGTTCATCATATAGACGGCCTGGGGGAGGATGAACTCTTCAAAATAGATCACACAGAGGCGGTAGGTGGCGCTGAGAGGAAGGCGCAGGGAGCGGGCGCGGTCCATCAGGAAGGTTTCGTCTTTTCGCGTATGGTTGACCAGGTCGGCAATGAACTCTTCCAAAGGGGTGGGGGACAGGGTATTTTCATGGTTCCGGTCTAAGTAGTATTGGCGGAGTTTGGGGGCAAAATAGGAAAACAACGCAAAATGGGTGTCAGTCGGGTCGTCGGCAGTAAAATATACGGTGATCAGGCCAAGGAAGATACCGTTGTCTGCATGGGAGGCCAGGACCATATAGGGGCATTCCATGTAAGAAGGGGAATGCTTAAAGGTAGGGGTGACAAATGCATGGGGGCCTTTGGCCTGATAACCCATCCGGGCAAAGCCGTCCGTGACATCCTTGGGGTAGTAACCGCAGCGGAGGATCTCGTCAATGCCTTTATGGGAGGGGACAGAGGGCATGCTGGCAGCCAGCACCGTGTAAGAGGAATTGATCATGATAATCGGGTTTTCCCCAAAAAAACGGGCGCAGATGGAGACCAGGACCTGGTAGTCCTGCCTGGTGAGGATCGCGGTCTCCAGGTCACGGCTCCAGGACTGGAGACGTTCAAATCCGGCGTAAAGTTCATTGGCCACGGTAGCCAGGGCGTATTGGGGAGGGATTGCAATCAGGTTGGCCGGCCGGCCGGCGGCAAATGCGCGGATTTCCTCCTCCTCACCGATACAGACAATGCAAACCTTGTGAAGGATGGCCTGGCTCAGATGCAGAACCTGTGCAAAAGACCCCAGATAGAGGATATTTTCCTGGGGAGCAGGGGGAGATCCCGGATCGAGAAGCTGAATCTTCTGGAAATGGAAGGTTTTTTCTTCCGACAGGAAGGCCTTGGCATCAAACCTTTTGAGTAAGTCGAGAATAATGCTTTGTACTATCTGCATAAAAGTTACCTCCGATCAGCAGGGAGTTTTTAAATCTTGTGATTTATGATAGCAGAAAAAACGGGAAAATTCTACAGGAAAATACTTGGAAAAGATGTGGTTATTTTGACCACAAAGGCTTGGTGCAGGCGAAAGTATTTTTGTATGGGCGGCCGTATGACAAAGAGCCTGCGTTTGATATGATATTTTCAGAATACAACAGGGTATGTTCAAGAAAGGGGTAAAATGCATGTTAAACATAGCAGAAGCAGGGCTGGCATTGACAGGGGAAGACAAGGAACTTGTGGATATGGTCCATGAGTTTGTGATGAAGGAGATCCGCCCCAAGGCGGCAGAGCAGGACATCAAAGGGGAACTGGACTGGGATGCGTACAACAAGGCGTTTGAGATGGGGCTGATCTGCTCCGACCTGCCGGAGGAGTACGGCGGCCAGGGGCTGAGCAATGTGACGGCAGCCTGGATCCGTGAGGAACTGATGTACGGGGATGCGGGCTTTGGCCTGACCTGCGGCACGAATGGCTTAGGGATTAAACCGGTGATGATTGCGGGGACAGAAGAGCAGAAGAGGTGGTGTGTGGATATCCTGACCAGCGACAGGCCGGGCAGGGACAGCCGCTGGCCGAAAAAACGCAGCGGGTTCGCGGCATTTGCACTTACCGAGCCGGATGCAGGCTCTGATGCGGGTGCCTGTAAAACATTGGCAGAGAAGGTGCTTGATGAGGACGGGAACGTAAAAGAGTATATCCTCAATGGGCGCAAGTGCTTTATCACCAATGCCTGTTATGCGGATTTCATGTGTGTGGTGGCTTCCGTAGACCGCTCCTTAGGCTACAAAGGACTGACCATGTTCCTGGTTGATGCCCACCTTCCCGGGATCAGCATCGGCAAGCATGAGGATAAGATGGGGATCCGCCAATCTGCCACCTGTGACGTGATACTGGAAGATGTCCGCATCCCGGCTTCTGCCATTATCGGCAAGGAGGGCGAAGGCTTTAAGATAGCCATGAAGACCCTGGAACAGGGGCGTGCAAGCGTGGGGAGCGGCTGTGCAGGCATCATGAGGGCGGCCAGGGACGTCTGCGTGAAGTATGTACAGGAGCGTACTACAATGGGCAAACCGATCTATAAGAACCAGGCCGTCAGCTTCAAGCTTGCCGATATGGAGATTGCAATTGAGACCAGCCGCGCCATCGGCATGAAGGTGGCCGCCCTGCTCGATGCCAATGACCCGCAGGCAGCAGCCTTAGGGCCCATTGCAAAATGCTACTGCTCCGATGCCCTTAACCAGGTGGTCACCGAGGCGGTACAGATCTTAGGCGGTTACGGATATATGAGGGACTATCCTGTGGAGAAATTGATGCGCGATGCGAAGATTTTCCAGATTTTTGAGGGCACCAATGAGATCCAGCGCATGGTGATCAGCGGCAATGTGATCCGGGCCAACCGGATCAAGTAGGGTGCATAGGAGGAAAAACGATGTTGGATGAGTCGGCAGTCGGACTGTCTGTGGAACAGACATATACTTATACCTGGCGGGATGTGATCCTGTATAATTTAAGCGTGGGCGCAGGGCAGGAAGAATTGGGGTTTGTGTATGAGAAAGGGCTGCAGGCGGTTCCCACATTTGGTGTGGTTCCCTGCATGGCAACGTTTGGCACAGAACCTTTCGACCCGCAGCCCCTGATGCCGACCAGGAAGATAACAGGGCTGAAGACGGAAGGAACCCTCCACATGGACCACAGGCTGGTGATACACAGGCCGATCCCGGTGGAGGGATGCTTAAAGGTCGAAAAGTCCATCCAGGCAGTATATGACCGGGGAGAGGGCAAAGGAGCCAAAATCATGGTGGATATTGTGGCCAGGGATGAATCGGGGGAGAGGGTGTTTACCAACACGATGGGCTACCTCAACCGCCAGGCAGGAGGCTTCGGCGGTCAGAAACCTCCCCGCAGCACGGCCGTGATACCAGGGGATGAGCCGGATTTTGCCTGGGAAGGCACCTACCCTGCGAATACCCCTTTGCTTTACCGCCTCACAGGAGATACCTTCCCGCTGCACGTGGATCCGGAGTTTGCACTAAGGAGCGGCTTTGACAGGCCGATCGTACATGGGCTTTGCAGCCTGGGATATGCCTGCCGCCTGATGGCGGGAAAGCTTTTCCCGGGAGAGCCGGAGCGGATGGTGTCAATCGAAAACCAGTTCCGCAGCACGGCCATGCCCGGCGATTCTTTTTGCCTTAAGGTGTGGAGGCAGGCTCCGGGGGAAGCCCTATTCCAGATGGTGAAGGATTCGGACGGGAAAGCAATCCTGGATTGCGGAAAGATAGCATGGAGAGAAAAATAATCGTTCAGCCGCCTGGGCTGCCATAGAAAAAACGAGGAGGATGGAATATGGAGCAATACAAGCCACTGAAAGGAATTAAGGTCGTGGAGTTATCCCTGATGGTGGCATCTGCTTCCTGCGGCCGCATGATGGCCGATTGGGGGGCAGATGTGATCAAGGTGGAGAATACGAAGGGAGGGGACGGCTTCCGTGTATGGCCGCTGGGGATCGGTGCACCGGCGGAGGATGATTTCAACCCGGTTTTTGACAACCTGAATGCCAATAAAAGAGGGATCAGCGTGGATACCTCCACAGAGGCAGGCCGAAAGGTGGTATATGGGCTTTTGGAAGATGCGGATGTCTTTTTGACCAACCAAAGGACCTCTGCGCTGGAACGTTCCGGCCTGGATTATGCTTCCCTGAAAGAAAGGTTCCCGAAGCTGGTGATGGCCCAGTTGGTGGGATACGGCGAGAAAGGGGAGGAGGCAGCACGCCCCGGCTATGACAGTACGGCATTTTGGGCAAGGGGCGGCTTTATGTACAGCCAGGCAATCTACGGGGACAGCGAGGAGACCTATCCGTTATACATGCCCATCGGCTTCGGAGACGTCACCTGTGCGATGGGGCTGATGGCAGCTACGGTGTCGGCCGTTCTGGCTGCCCGCGAGACGGGAAAGGGCGACCATGTGACCTTAAGCCTGTACGGCACGGCAGTCTGGCTCGCCAACGTGCTTGTGACCAGTTCCCAATACGGCTATAAGATGCCAAAACGCCGGGAGAATTCCAGCCCGTTCGGGGCGCCTTATAAATGCAGCGACGGGAGATGGTTCATGCCCCAGGTCGTGAATATCAAACGGGACGCCCCGGCCTTTTACAGGATCATGGGATGTGAAGAGATGATTGACAACCCGGTTTACATGAACCGTTCTAATTTTAATAAAGAAGAGATCTGCGGCCCGGTGGTCAAGCGCTTTGAAAAGATTTTTGCAACCAAGACGGCCGTGGAATGGAACCGGCTCTTCAATGAATCCGGGCTCTGCTGTGAGATCTTGTATAGCTATGATGACATACTAACGGATCCCCAGGCAATCGCCAATGATTTTGTATACCATAAGAAGTACGAAAACGGCAAGGAGTCAAACCTGGTTCGCAGCTGCTTAAGGAGCGAGCGTATGGGGCTTCCAGAATTTAAGCGCGGGCCTATGCTGGGGGAACATACGGTAGATGTCTTAGAGGAATTGGGTTATACAAAGGAGGAGATTGAACAGATGCTGGCGGATGGGGTGGTTAGGCAGCATCCGTAAAGGGTACGCGGGGGTACGCCGCCATGGAAACGCTTTGGCAAAGCGTTTCCATGGCGGCTGGTTGCGGGCATAGTGTGGTGTAATTAAGAGGGGATGGTTGTTTTGTGGTTTTTAAATAGGAACGGCAGCTAACCTTAAAAAACCCGGAAAAACAGCAAAAAAGTACTTGCATTTCCAAAAAATCCATGATAATATAGGAGCGCTGTGACATGATAGCAATGAAGCGAGAGGTTGCTGCCCACCATGAGGCAGGTTTTCCGTGGAGCGAATGTCAAGTTAGGAAACTGACGACAAGTCACTGTACCAATTGAACAGCTGTGTAGTTATGCAGTAACGCAGTGTGATGTCCCATGACACACACGGAGAAGTGTACAGTCACCGCTTGTCGTACTTAATCCAAAAGTGCGAAAAGGAGGCGACTTTTTTTATGGCAAGTCAAGTAATGAGAATCACATTGAAGGCCTATGATCACCAGCTGGTCGATCAGTCTGCCGGGAAGATCATCGAAACCGTAAAGAAGACAGGGGCGCAGGTGAGCGGGCCGGTGCCGCTGCCCACCAAGAAGGAAGTGGTTACTATCCTGCGGGCAGTACACAAGTACAAAGATTCTCGTGAGCAGTTCGAGCAGAGAACTCACAAGAGGCTGATCGATATCATTACCCCGAGCCAGAAGACGGTAGATGCGCTGTCCAAGCTGGAAATGCCGGCCGGTGTGCATATCGACATCAAAATGAAACAAAAATAAGCTTTAGTATGATTGCTTTTTACGGGCAATCCGCTGTAAGGAGGAAAAGAAATGAAGAAAGCTATCTTAGCTATCAAGGTCGGAATGACCCAGATCTTCAATGAGCAGGGGGTTTTGGTGCCGGTGACGGTTCTCCAGGCGGGCCCCTGTGTGGTGACTCAGGTTAAGACTGAGGAGAATGACGGCTATAAGGCTGTGCAGGTCGGTTTCGTGGACAAGAGGGAGAAACTGGTCAGCAAGCCGGTAAAAGGACATTTTGACAAGGCGGGCGTGGCATACAAGAGATATGTGAGGGAGTTCCGCCTGGAGAACGCCGAAGAGTATTCCGTAAAGGATGAGATCAAGGCGGATATTTTTGCGGCAGGCGACAAGGTAGATGCCACCGCTGTTTCCAAAGGTAAAGGGTTCCAGGGTGCAGTGAAGAGATATGGCCAGCACAGAGGCCCCATGACCCACGGTTCCAAGTTCCATCGCCATCAGGGTTCCAATGGCTCTGCCACGACTCCCGGGCGCGTATTCAAGGGAAAAGGAATGCCGGGGCATATGGGCCATGTACAGGTGACTGTGCAGAATCTGGAGATCGTGCGCGTAGATGCCGAGAATAACCTGATTCTGGTCAAGGGTGCCGTGCCGGGGCCGAGGAAGTCTCTGGTGACACTGAAAGAAACTGTGAAGGTCAGCCGTTAGGCCCTGAACCGAAGGAAAGGAGGAATACACAGAAATGGCAAACGTATCTGTTTACAATATGGAAGGCAAAGAAGTAGGCACCATGGAGCTTAACGATGCAGTGTTTGGTGTGCAGGTGAATGAGCATCTGGTACACATGGCAGTCGTTGCCCAGCTTGCCAACAGGCGCCAGGGTACCCAGAAGGCGAAGACCCGTGCCGAGGTATCCGGAGGCGGCAGGAAGCCGTGGCGGCAGAAAGGGACTGGCCATGCAAGGCAGGGTTCCACGAGATCTCCCCAGTGGACCGGAGGCGGCGTGGTATTTGCCCCGACCCCAAGGGATTACACCATCCGCCTGAATAAGAAGGAGAAGAGGGCTGCGCTGAAGTCCGCCCTGACCAGCCGGGTGCAGGAGAACAAGTTTATCGTGGTGGACGAGTTGAAGCTGGATGAGATCAAGACCAAGAAGTTCCAGAACGTGCTCAACAACCTGAACGTAAAGGGCGCCCTGGTAGTGGTTGGCGCTGACAGCGACAATGTGGTGCTTTCCGCCAGGAATATCCCGACCGTAAAGACTGCATATGTCAATACAATCAATGTATATGACATTTTGAAATATAACACCGTAGTGGCAACCAAGGCTGCTGTGGAGAACATTGAGGAGGTGTACGCATAATGGCAAACATTCAGTACTACGATGTCATCCTCAAGCCGGTAGTGACCGAGAAGAGCATGAACGCAATGGCTGACAGAAAATATACGTTCCTGGTACACCCTGAGGCCAACAAGACCATGATCAAGGAAGCTGTGGAGAAGATGTTCCCGGGAACCAAGGTTTCCCGCGTCAACACCATGAACAGCGACGGCAAGACCAAAAGGCGGGGCATGACCTTCGGCAAGACGGCAAAGACCAAGAAGGCAATCGTGCAGCTGACCGAGGACAGCAAGGAGATCGAGATCTTTGCAGGCCTGTAAAACAGACAGGGCAGGGAGCCTGCCGGAAGGCGGAGGCTGTTCCCGGAAGGGATACACGCGGATGCGTTGAAGAAAGGCGGGCGGCGAGGAAAATGAACCCCAGGATGCCCGGGAATGCGGGCAGGAACAACGTAACGAAAGGAGTTTAATGTCATGGGAATTAAAACATATAACCCATATACACCTTCCAGAAGACATATGACCGGTTCCGATTTCAGTGAGATCACCAAGTCCACACCGGAAAAGTCTTTGGTTACTTCCTTAAAGAAGAATGCAGGACGTAACAACCAGGGTAAGATTACCGTAAGGCACCGCGGAGGCGGCAGCAGAAGAAAATACAGGATCATTGATTTCAAGAGGAACTCCAAGGACGGGATTTTGGCAACCGTGATCGGCATCGAATACGATCCGAACAGAAGCGCCAATATTGCTCTGATCTGCTATGCAGACGGAACCAAGTCCTATATCCTGGCTCCGGCCGGGCTGACCGACGGCATGAAGGTGATGAGCGGGGAGATGGCAGAGGCCAAGACCGGCAACTGCCTGCCGTTAGCCAACATTCCGGTTGGTGCACAGATTCACAACATTGAGCTGCATCCGGGCAAGGGCGGACAGCTGGTACGTTCCGCAGGCAATGCCGCGCAGCTGATGGCAAAAGAAGGCAAATATGCCACATTAAGGCTTCCCTCCGGAGAGATGAGAATGGTTCCGATTACCTGCCGTGCAACCATCGGCGTTGTGGGCAACGGTGAGCACAATCTGATCAACGTGGGTAAGGCAGGAAGAAAACGTCATATGGGTATCCGTCCTACGGTCCGCGGTTCCGTCATGAACCCCAACGACCATCCGCACGGCGGTGGTGAGGGCAAGACCGGTATCGGCCGTCCGGGTCCGAGCACCCCGTGGGGTAAGCCGGCACTGGGCCTCAAGACCAGGAAGAAGAACAAACAGTCCAATAAGCTCATCATCAGAAGACGTGATGGCAAGACGATCAAATAATTGAAGGAGGATCAAACCCTATGGGACGTTCGTTAAAAAAAGGACCATTTGCAGACGCACATCTGTTAAAAAAGATTGATGCACTGAACGCGTCAGGCCAGCATCAGGTGATTAAGACCTGGTCCCGCCGTTCCACCATCTTTCCGCAGATGGTTGGGCACACCATCGCGGTTCATGATGGCAGAAAGCATGTTCCGGTATATGTGACCGAGGATATGGTTGGACACAAGCTGGGTGAGTTCGTAGCCACCAGAACCTACAGGGGCCACGGAAAAGACGAGAAGAAATCCAAACGGTAAACCCGCATTGAAAGGAGGTTATTAGCAATGGCTAAAGGACATAGAAGTCAGATTAAGAGAGAAAGAAATGCGAAGAAAGACACTCGGCCGTCCGCAAAATTATCCTACGCCCGCGTATCCGTCCAGAAAGCGTGTTTCGTATTGGACGCCATCCGCGGTAAGGATGTGGAGACCGCAATCGGTATCGTAACCTATAATCCCAGATATGCTTCCGCCTTGATTAAGAAATTACTGGAATCAGCGGTTGCCAACGCCGAGAACAACAATGGTATGGATCGCTCCAAGCTGTATGTGGAGGAGTGCTACGCGAACAAGGGACCGACCATGAAGAGAGTAAAACCGAGGGCACAGGGCAGAGCTTACAGGATCGAGAAGAGAATGAGCCACATCACCGTTGTGCTGAATGAAAGATAGGAGGCAAATATGGGACAGAAAGTTAATCCACATGGCTTGAGAGTCGGTGTTATCAAGGACTGGGATTCCAAATGGTACGCAGAGGGCGACTTTGCGGACTGTCTGGTAGAAGATTACAATATCCGTAAATTCCTGAAGAAAAGACTGTATGACGCAGGCATTTCCAAGATTGAGATAGAGAGGGCTTCTGAGAGGGTAAAGGTTATCATTTACACTGCAAAGCCAGGTGTTGTCATCGGTAAGGGCGGGGCTGCGATCGAGAAGCTGAAAGGTGAAGTCCAGAAGCTGACCGACAAAAAACTCCTGATCGACATCAAGGAGATCAAGAGGCCGGAGCGTGACGCACAGCTGGTGGCAGAGAGCATTGCCCAGCAGCTGGAGAACCGTGTGTCCTTCCGCCGTGCCATGAAGTCCACCATGGGACGTTCCATGAAGGCTGGCGTAAAGGGAATCAAAGCTGCTGTCGGCGGCCGTCTGGGCGGCGCTGATATTGCCCGTACCGAGTTTTACAGCGAGGGCACCATTCCGCTGCAGACCTTAAGAGCAGATATTGACTATGGTTTCGCTGAGGCAGATACCACCTACGGCAAGCTTGGCGTTAAGGTGTGGATCTACAAGGGCGAAGTACTTCCTGCTAAAGGAAACAAGGAAGGGAGCGATAAATAATGTTAATGCCGAAGAGAGTGAAGCGCCGCAAACAGTTCCGCGGAAGCATGGCGGGCAAGGCGATGAGAGGGAATACCATCAGCTACGGTGAGTATGGCCTGGTAGCAACCGAGCCCTGCTGGATTAAGTCCAACCAGATCGAAGCAGCCCGTGTGGCTATGACCCGTTATATCAAGCGTGGCGGTAAAGTATGGATCAAGATTTTCCCGGATAAGCCGGTGACAGCAAAGCCTGCTGAGACCCGTATGGGTTCTGGTAAGGGCGCCCTGGAGTACTGGGTAGCCGTTGTGAAGCCGGGCAGAGTGATGTTTGAGATCGCAGGTGTCCCGGAGGAGACTGCCCGTGAGGCATTGCGTCTTGCCATGCATAAGTTGCCCTGCAAATGTAAGATTGCTGCTAAAGCAGATTTAGAAGGCGGTGAATAACAGTGAAGACTAATAAATTCGTAGAAGGATTAAAGGGGAAGACGGCTGCAGAGCTGCAGGAGGAACTGGTTGCTGCAAAGAAAGAACTGTTTAACTTGAGATTCCAGAATGCGACCAATCAGCTGGACAACACCAGCAGAATCAAGGAAGTCCGTAAGAATATCGCCAGAATTCAGACTGTTATCACAGAAAAGTCAAAACTGGCTTGACAGAGAGAGAGGAGATTTAAGACATGGAAAGAAATCTGAGGAAGACCCGTGTCGGTAAAGTCGTCAGTGACAAGATGGACAAAACCATCGTAGTTGCGATCGAGGATCATGTAAAGCATCCTTTGTATGGCAAGATCGTAAAGAAGACTGTTAAGCTGAAAGCCCACGACGAGAAGAATGAGTGCGGCATCGGTGATACCGTAAAAGTGATGGAGACCAGACCGCTGTCTAAGGACAAGAGATGGAGACTGGTGGAGATTATCGAGAAGGCAAGATAAAAGAACAGTTATGGAGTGAAGCGGAGTTTGCGTTTCCCGGATAATTGTAAAAACTGAAAGGAGTTAGCAGGCATGATTCAGCAGGAGACCAGGCTAAGGGTTGCTGATAACACCGGTGCCAAAGAGTTGCTTTGCATCCGTGTTATGGGTGGATCCACAAGAAGATATGCGAATATTGGTGATATTATCGTCGCTTCTGTTAAAGATGCAACACCAGGTGGCGTTGTAAAGAAGGGTGACGTTGTGAAAGCGGTCGTAGTGCGTACGGTTAAGGGAGCCCGCCGGAAAGACGGTTCCTATATCCGTTTTGATGAGAACGCGGCTGTAATTATCAAAGATGATAAGACCCCGAGGGGAACCCGTATTTTTGGGCCGGTTGCCAGAGAGTTGCGTGAGAAACAGTTCATGAAGATTGTTTCCTTAGCGCCAGAAGTACTGTAAGGAGGTATGGGCCGTGCATAAAATTAAGAAAGATGACCTGGTAAAGGTGATCACAGGAAAAGACAGAGATAAGACCGGCAAGGTATTGCACGTTCATGAGGGCAAGGTGATTGTCGAGGGCTGCAATATGGTGACCAAGCATTCCAAGCCAGGTGCGGGCAACCCGCAGGGCGGGATTGTCCGCCAGGAAGCTCCCATGGATATTTCCAATGTTATGCTGGTTGTTGACGGGAAGGCCACCAGGGTCGGATTCCAGGTAAAAGACGGCAAGAAGGTTCGTGTTGCCAAGGCAACCGGCAAAGTCATTGACTGATTGCAGAGAGGAGGAACGTAAGAGTGGCTCGATTAAAAGAGATGTATCAGAACGAGATGGTTGACGCTCTGATGAAAAAATTTGGTTATAAAAACGTCATGCAGGTTCCGAAGCTGGATAAGATCGTGATCAACATGGGCGTTGGTGAGGCAAAGGAGAATGCCAAGATCCTGGATTCTGCAGTCCGTGACTTGGAACTGATCACCGGCCAGAAGGCAGTTACCACCAAGGCGAAGAAGTCCGTGGCGAACTTCAAGCTGAGGGAGGGAATGGCGATCGGATGTAAGGTTACCCTGCGGGGCGAGAAGATGTATGAGTTTGCAGACCGCCTGATCAACCTGGCTCTGCCGCGTGTCCGTGACTTCCGCGGCGTGAACCCGAATGCCTTTGACGGCAGGGGGAACTATGCGCTGGGTATCAAGGAGCAGCTGATCTTCCCGGAGATTGAATACGATAAAGTTGACAAGGTAAGAGGTATGGATATCATCTTCGTTACCACTGCCAAGACTGATGAAGAAGCCCGTGAACTTTTGACATTATTCAATATGCCATTTGCTAAATAACAGGAGGAAAGATCCATGGCGAAAACTTCAATGAAGATTAAACAGCAGCGTCCGGCGAAATTCTCCACCAGGGAATATAACCGCTGCAGAATCTGCGGACGTCCGCATGCATATTTGAGAAAGTATGGGATTTGCCGTATATGCTTCCGTGAACTGGCATACAAGGGACAGATTCCTGGCGTTAAGAAAGCAAGCTGGTGACCTTTTGCGGCTTAGCGGCCGGCTGCCGGGAACGGGGGCTGGCGAGGGCATAAAGTGAGGGCATGAGGCCGTCCGTGCAGCCTGATGGCATTTCAGCAGGAAATATCTGGCAGGGAATGTCCGGGCAGGGCGGACTATCGCGGAGAACCGCGTGAAAATCAGCACAATAAACAAGGAGGAAATTATCTACCATGACAATGAGTGATCCCATTGCAGATATGCTTACAAGAATTCGTAATGCTAATACTGCCAAGCATGATACCGTAGACGTTCCCTCATCCAGGATGAAGCTGGCGATTGCCGACATCCTGGTGAAGGAGGGTTATGTCCAGAAATATGACATCATCGAGGATGGTGCATTCAAGACGATCCGCATCACCCTGAAATATGGCGCTGACAAGAATGAGAAGATTATCAGCGGCATCAAGAGAATCTCCAAGCCGGGTCTGCGTGTTTACGCGAACAAGGAAGACCTGCCGAAGGTTCTGGGCGGTCTGGGTACCGCTATCATTTCTACAAACCAGGGCGTGGTAACTGATAAGGAAGCCCGTCAGTTAGGTGTAGGCGGCGAAGTACTGGCGTTTGTGTGGTAACCAAAAGCAACTTAATGAGCGCGCAGAGCGCGAATTTAGTGCGAGGTTCGTCACGAACCTTAGTGAAGCCGAGCCGAAGGCGAAAGCTGAACTTAGTGGAGTGACGTGTTGTGGCTGGAACGGAATGGAAAAGCACAACAGGAAAAGAATGGGCTGAAAACAGAAAAGACATGAGTCTTTTCCGAAAATCTAAGTAGGAGGTAAATGGCATGTCACGTATCGGAAGAATGCCAATCGCGGTTCCGGCTGGTGTGACCGTGACGATCGCGGAGAATAACAAAGTGACTGTAAAAGGGCCGAAGGGAACTCTTGAGAGGGAGTTGCCGGTAGAGATGTCTATAAAGGAAGAGGATGGACATATCATAGTAACCAGGCCTAATGATTTGAAAAGGATGAAATCCCTTCATGGGCTTACCAGGACTCTGATCAACAACATGGTAGTTGGTGTGACCAGCGGCTATGAGAAGGTTCTGGAGGTGAATGGTGTGGGTTACCGTGCATCCAAGCAGGGCAAGAAATTAACCCTGAACCTGGGTTATTCCCATCCGGTGGAGATGGAGGATCCGGAGGGGCTGGAGACAGTCCTCGAGGGTCAGAACAAGATCACGGTGAAGGGTATTGATAAAGAAAAAGTTGGCCAGTATGCTGCCGAAATCAGAGACAAGAGAAGACCTGAGCCGTATAAGGGCAAGGGCATTAAGTACGCCGATGAGACAATCAGACGTAAAGTTGGTAAGACTGGTAAGAAGTAGGAGGGAGTGCGAAAATGGTTAGCAAGAAGTCGAGAAAAGAAGTTCGCGTTAAAAAACATACCAGATTACGCAACCGCTTTGCAGGGACTGCAGAGAGACCGCGTCTGGCTGTGTTCAGAAGCAACAATCATATGTATGCCCAGATTATTGACGATTCCGTCGGCAATACTCTGGTAGCGGCATCTACCTTGGAGAAGGCAGCAAAAGAGGAACTGGAGCATACCAATGATGTGGCTGCTGCCAGCTATGTTGGAACTCTGATCGCTAAGAGGGCGCTGGAGAAGGGAATCGGGGAGGTCGTGTTTGACCGTGGCGGTTTCATTTACCAGGGTAAGATTCAGGCACTTGCAGATGCGGCCCGCGAAGCCGGTCTGAAATTCTAGTAGAGAGGAGAACGGCATGAAGCGTACAATTATTGACGCAAGTCAGTTAGAGTTAAATGACAATGTAGTAGCAATCAAGCGTGTATCGAAGACGGTTAAGGGCGGCCGCACCATGAGATTCTCTGCTCTGGTAGTAGTCGGGGACGGCAAAGGCCATGTTGGCGCCGGCTTGGGTAAGGCAGGTGAGGTTCCGGAAGCAATCCGCAAAGGCAAAGAGGCGGCTGCCAAGAACCTGGTGGAGATTCCGGTGGATGAGAACCAGAGCATCCCTCACGACATCCTGGCACAGTTTGGCAGTTCCAGCGTACTGATGAAGAAGGCTCCGGAAGGTACTGGTATCATCGCTGGCGGCCCGGCACGTGCCGTACTGGAACTGGCAGGGATTAAGAACGTCCGTGCGAAGTCCCTGGGTTCCAACAATAAGACCAATGTAGTGCTGGCTGTGATTGATGGGCTGACCAAGCTTAAGACTCCGGAGGAGTATGCGAGACTGCGCGGCAAATCCGTAGATGAGATTTTAGGCTAAGGAGGAGAATGAGATGGCTGAGAAGTTAAAAGTGACATTAGTCAAATCCCCGATCGGGGCGGTTCCGAAGCAGAAAGCAACGGTGGAGGCCCTGGGTCTTAGAAAGCTGAACAAGACAGTGGAACTGCCGGATAATGATGCGGTCAGAGGCATGATCTGGCATGTGAAACACTTGGTGAAAGTTGAAGAAGTCTAATTACCGAAGTAAGGAGGTGCAATGTGATGGATTTATCGAATTTACAACCGGCTGCCGGTTCCAAGCACAGCGATAATTTCAGAAGAGGGCGCGGCCATGGTTCAGGCAACGGCAAGACAGCCGGTAAGGGCCATAAGGGGCAGAAAGCCCGTTCTGGTGCTCCGAGGCCTGGTTTTGAGGGCGGTCAGATGCCTTTATATCGTCGGATTCCGAAGAGAGGATTTACGAACCGCAATACAAAAGAGATCGTTGCAATCAATGTGAGCGCCCTGGAGCGTTTTGACAATGATGCAGTGGTCACGGTAGAGTCCCTGATGGAGTGCGGCATCATTAAGAATCCCAGAGACGGTGTCAAGATTCTTGGTGACGGAGAATTAACCAAAAAGCTGACCGTAAAAGTAGATGCATTCAGCGAGGGTGCAAAAACAAAGATTGAGGCTTTAGGTGGAACCTGCGAGGTGATCTAATATGTTAAAGACACTCCGAAATGCATGGAAGGACAGGGAGATTCGCAAGAAGCTTCTCTATACTTTCATGATGCTGGTGGTGATTCGCTTCGGGTCGGAACTTCCGATTCCCGGGGTGAATACCTCCTATTTTAAGGATTTTTTTGCCAGGCAGAGCGGAGATGCGTTCAATTTCTTTGATGCGATGACAGGTGGTTCTTTTACTTCCATGTCAGTGCTGGCTCTGAGCATTACCCCGTATATCACATCTTCGATTATCATGCAGCTTTTGACGATCGCGATTCCGAAGCTGGAGGAAATGCAGAGGGAGGGCGAGGATGGCAGAAAGAAGATTGCGGAGTATACCCGTTATCTGACCGTGGCGCTGGCTCTGCTGGAGTCTACGGCTATGGCGGTTGGATTTGGCGGTCAGGGGTTGTTGATTGATTACAATTTCTGGAGTGTGGTGGTTGCGGTGATGACAATGACCGCAGGGAGTGCATTCCTGATGTGGATTGGCGAGCGGATAACCGAGAAGGGTGTGGGGAACGGGATTTCTATTGTCCTGCTTTTCAACATCGTTTCTTCTTTGCCCCAGGATGTCAGCAGTCTGTATAATACGTTTATGAACGGCAGGATTATTGCTGTCCAGGTGGTTGCGTTTCTGATGATTCTGGCAGTCATCGTGGCAATGGTGGTGTTCGTGGTCTATTTGCAGGACGGTGAGCGCAGGATTCCGGTACAGTATTCCAAGAAGATGGTGGGAAGGAAGATGGTGGGCGGCCAGTCCTCCCATATCCCGCTGAAGGTGAATACCGCAGGCGTGATTCCGGTGATTTTTGCTTCTTCTATTTTGTCGTTCCCGGTTGTGATTGCGCAGTTTTTTAATCCGGATTATAGTACGATTCCGGGCAAGATTCTGATGATGCTGAATCAGTCTTCCTGGTTCCGTCCGGAGATGCCCTGGTATTCTGTGGGTCTGGTGATTTATATTGTGTTGATTGTGCTGTTTGCCTATTTCTACACGTCGATTACTTTTAACCCGCTGGAAGTGGCTAACAATATGAAGAAATCCGGTGGATTTATCCCGGGTATCCGTCCGGGTAAGCCGACATCGGAGTATCTGGACAGGATTTTGAATTATATCATTTTTGTTGGCGCTGTGGGCCTGATTATCATCAGTGTAATTCCGATTATGATTTCTGGTGTGTTTGGCGTGAGCCGTCTGTCGTTTTTGGGTACTTCCCTGATCATTATTGTCAGTGTCATCCTGGAGACGATCAAAGCCATTGAGTCGCAGGTGATTGTGCGGAATTATAAGGGATTTTTAAACGATTAGGATAAGCTGGAGAGCTGCTGCGCAGAGAAAAATGGGCGGCAGCTTTTTCTGCTATAAACAGGAAATCTGAAGGAAGAGGAGGTTGAATGATGAAGATTATTATGTTGGGGGCTCCTGGTGCGGGGAAAGGGACTCAGGCGAAGAAGATTGCGGAAAAGTATGGGATTCCGCATATTTCTACGGGTGATATTTTCCGTGCGAATATCAAGGGCGGAACCGAACTGGGCATGAAGGCGAAGTCGTATATGGATCAGGGGCAGCTGGTGCCGGATGATGTCACCATTGGCATGTTGCTGGATCGAATCAGTGAGGGTGACTGTGCCGGGGGATATGTGCTGGACGGATTCCCGCGGACGATTCCGCAGGCGGAGAGCCTTACTGCGGCGCTTGCAAAGCGTGGGGAGAAGATGGATTATGCGGTTGATGTGGATGTGCCGGATGAGGCGATTGTCACGCGTATGGGCGGAAGAAGGGCGTGCTTAAAGTGCGGCGCTACCTATCATGTTGCGTTTAACCCGCCGAAGGCGGAGGGGGTATGTGACAGCTGCCAGGATGCGCTGGTGCTGCGGGATGATGACAAGCCGGAGACGGTTTTGAAGCGCCTGACGGTGTACCATGACCAGACCCAGCCTTTGATCGATTATTATAAGGGGCAGGGGATTTTAGTGACGGTGGATGGGACGAAGGAATTGAATGAAGTGTTCCAGGATATCGTGGCCGTCCTGGGGGCATAAATTATGTCAGTGTCGATTAAATCAGAGCGAGAGATAGAATTGATGCGGGAAGCGGGAAGAATCCTTGCGCAGGTGCATGAGGAACTGGGCAGGATTTTGAAGCCTGGGATTTCAACGATGGATATTGACCGAACCGGGGAGAGGCTGATCCGTGGTTTTGGCTGTATTCCTTCTTTTAAGAATTATAATGGGTATCCTGCTTCTATCTGTGTGTCGGTAAATGATGAGGTGGTGCATGGGATTCCGAATAAGCACCGGATTCTGCGGGAGGGTGACATTGTCAGCCTGGATGCGGGGGTGATCTACAATGGATACCATTCGGATGCGGCCAGGACGCATGCCATCGGGAAGATTTCGCCGGAGGCGCAGCAGCTGATTCAGGTGACAAGGGAGTGCTTTTTTGAGGGCATCAAGTATGCGAAAAAGGGCTATCACCTCAATGATATCTCTTCGGCTATTCAGGCCTATGCGGAGCATTTCGGTTATGGGGTGGTTCGTGACCTGGTAGGGCACGGAGTGGGGAAGGCGCTTCATGAGGATCCGGAGGTGCCGAATTTCGCCCAGAAGCGGAAGGGAATCCGCCTGTGTCCGGGCATGACGCTTGCGATTGAGCCTATGATCAATATGGGGCGTGCGGATGTGGTATGGCTGAATGATGACTGGACGGTGGTAACAGATGATGGTTCGCTTTCTGCGCATTATGAGAATACAATTCTGATTACAGAGGGGGAGCCGGAGATTTTGTCTCTGCTGTGAGGACGGTGAGCAGGATGGATTATCAACCAGGTTGTCTGGCGAGATCTCTTGCCGGGCATGATAAGGGTCAGTACTATGTGATATTGTCTGTGGACGGGGAGCGGGCGTTGCTGGCAGATGGAAGAACCCGGACGCAGGGGCATCCCAAGCGGAAGAATATAAGGCATATCCAGGTGGTGAAGAACTGCCTGGTCAGGGAATTTCCGGTGTCGGATGAGGAACTTTATGCCCGGCTGAAAAGTTTTGTGGAGTGCATTTCTGGCGTGGGGGAGAGGTGATTCTGCCTGTGCCGGGGAGTGCAGCTTGAAATCCTGTGGATTTGTAATCCGGGAGAGTGACAGGGTGAATAACCGTAAGGGCATCTGGGCTGTTGCAGATGTTACGCATTCAGGAGGTAAGAGTACATGTCTAAAGCAGATGTAATTGAGATTGAGGGAACTGTTGTGGAGAAGCTGCCGAATGCCATGTTCCAGGTGGAACTGGAGAATGGGCATCAGGTGCTGGCGCATATCAGCGGGAAGCTGCGGATGAATTATATCCGGATTCTTCCGGGGGATCGGGTGACGATTGAACTGTCGCCGTATGATCTTTCCAAGGGGAGGATTATCTGGAGGGATAAATAGAGTCTGAAGTAAGCCAGACAGGCGAGGGGGACGCCTTGGAGGGCGGGCGGCCGGTTGATCGGACGGATTTTTTCCTGCCTTCCTCCAGAGTGTGTTCACGCAGAAATATAAAAATAAATATAGAATTCTCAAAAAGCCAACTTAGAATTTGTATTCATACAATTTCAAAAGCTGGCTTTTTTGTAAAGCAGAATAATTTCGATTTTTGGTGTTGAAATATGGACATAGCCTGAAAAGGCATGATATAATCGGAATAATCTGCAAATCTGAGATGCAAAACCGTGTGTCCCCTTGTGCACTGAGGGTAAGGCAATAAGATACAGATGTCGAGAAGCACATATCTTATGGTATATTAATAAATAAAGTGGTTGAGAATATATTGTATAAGGACTTCCTATGGAGAAATAATTTTATGAATATTGAAAGCTGCGAAATAGAAGAAGAGCAATTATATTTGGATACTGATGAGGAAGAAATAACAGAGCCTTTTAATCCTAAAGATGTGGATATTATTACTCAGCCGATGGTTATTTCTAATATCATTGATCAGCTGAAATATGGAGATATTTTACTGGAGCCAGATTTTCAGAGATGTCCTGATTTGTGGAATCCTACCCAGCAGAGCAGGTTGATTGAATCGTTGATGATTCGTATTCCGCTTCCGTCATTTTATTTTGACAGTACGGATGATGATAAATTAATTGTTGTAGACGGCCTGCAAAGGCTATATGCTATTAAAAAATTTATGGTACTTGATTTAAATGACAAGAACCGGCTTGCTTTGACCGGGCTGGAATATCTAAAGGAATACGAAGGAAAAAAATTTGAGGATCTTCCGTCTAGTATACAGAGACGAATAAAAACACAGTCATTAACTGCATATGTTATCAGACCTGGAACTCCGGATAAAGTGAGAACAAGCATATTTACAAGAATTAATACAGGAGGATTGACCCTGACACCAGCAGAGATCAAAAATTCCGTTTATAGAGGACAGGCAGCTAATTTATTAAAGGAATTGGCACATTCTGAGGAGTTTGTAAAGGCAACAAGAAAAAAGATAGATCCCAGTAGAATGCTGGATTGTGAATTTGTTAACCGTTTTTTGGCTTTTTATTTGCTGGGAACAGAGCAGTATTCAGGTAATTTAGAAGATTACCTGAATGAAGTGATGATTCGATTACGAAAGGAGCCGAAATCTACAATTGAGAAATGCCGTATTGATTTTTTTAAAGCAATGAAATATATTACCAATATTTTTGGTGAGATAGCCTTTCGGAAAATTACGGCGAATGGACGATACGGACGGCTTAATAAACCGCTTTATGATGCAATAACCGTTAATATGGCTAAGTTAAGTGAAAAAGAATGTGAACAACTGCTCGTAAAAAAAGATAAGCTGTTGGAAGAATATGATAAATTGTTAAAAGATAAAAAATTTGTAAATATTATCACGAGTGGGACTGCTGCTATAGATAATGTCAAAGGTCGGCATAATACAATATATAAAATTTTTCGGAAGGTATTAGCAGATGATTAACTATATGCAAATAGAAAATTTTAAGTCAATAAAAAAGTTATCATTGCCGTTGGAGAATTTGAATTTGTTTTTTGGAATGAATGGAATGGGAAAATCCTCCGTAATACAGGCATTATTGCTTTTAAGACAAAGCTTTTGGGAAAATTATAAATCTGGATTAGAGTGCTTATATACAAATGGTGAAATAATACAGTTAGGGACCGGCAAGGACATTTTTTGCCAAAGTGGAGACTCTGATAGTATTAGATTTTATGTTCAGTTTGAAGATCATGCGCCCTATGACTGTTATTATAAATATGAACCTGGCAAACCAAACGACGATCAGTTAACGAGGATTGGAGTGGGAAAAAATGAGGATTATGAAGTTTCATTATTTTCAGAATGTTTTTCCTATTTAGGGGCGGAGCATATAGGGCTTCAAAAACAATACAGCAGTGAAAATTGGAAAAAAAACGGGGCTGCACGATTGGGAACGCGTGGGGAATTTGTAGTTCCATTCTTAGCACTTGAAGGAGAAAAAATAAAAATTCCTGATGAAATGTGTCTGCAGACCGGAAAAACGAATCGTTTGATTGACCAAGTATCGGCATGGATGGCAGAAATATCGCCTGGTATACGGATATCGGCAGAATTACTTCATACAATTGAAAAAGCGAAACTGGCAATCAGCTATGGTGGAGACAGGCTGGTTTCTGATGCATTTTTACCGGTCAATGTGGGGTTTGGTATTCCATATGTTCTGCCTCTTGTTGTGGAACTGCTTGTTTCGAGTGAAGATGGTCTTTTATTGATTGAAAATCCCGAATCGCATCTTCATCCCAAAGGGCAGACTATGATTGCAAAATTGATATCATTAGCAGCGAATCAAGGCTGTCAAATTATTTGTGAATCTCACAGCGACCATGTAATAAATGGAGTAAGAGTTGCTGTAAAAAATGGGCAGATCAGTAATGGAAAAGTGGGGGTTTCTTTCTTTTCAAAAAACAGTGATCAGGAAACGAAAGTTAACAATATTTATGTGGATGAAAAGGGAAATTTAAGTGATTATCCTTTGGGGCTGCTGGATGAATGGGGAATTCTTATGACTGAGTTAATGTAGTTAAGTGAAACTTTCGTAAATTTTGGATATGAAAGACTATGGGAAGGAAATAAGAAAAATTGGAGTTGTTTTTTAATGAATTGTCGTTGGAAGAAAAAGAAAGCATAGATGGAGAAACAGTATTAGCATTTGCGCAGGTTTATCAGACATTGCGGAAATATGACATAACAACATGCAGAATTGATTCTGAGGATAATCATAAATTGCACCAGATGATTCAAATAGGACCGAATTTTTTGAATATACGTAATTTTTATTTTTCCTTTTTTCGCTCCCCCTATGAATCTGAAATGGTTGAGAAAAAGCAGAATGAATATTTAGAACATGAGTGGTCTTATAATGGCAGATCATGGATGACGTATAATAAGTTTCGCAAATTAATTTCATAAAAATAGACATGGTCTATAGCCGTTTGGTAGAATAAAGTTA
>RAYB01000034.1 GCA_003669055.1 bacterium 1XD21-70 | reverse complement strand
GCCGACAGGCACAAAACGCCGTCTGCAAGACCGCACATACCACATCTCATGTGGTATATAAGTGCGCCCTTGCTTTTAAGCAAGGGTAGGGGCGTAAGCCCGTTACCCTTGCAAGCCGCCCCCGTTCATGCTCCCGTCTGCGCCGCCCTCGCGGGCTGTATGGGCTGTTTGGGCGGTGGGTGGCGTGTTACCCTGTGCCGCCGTTTCTGCGCCCTGTGCGGGGGCTGTGGGGGCGTTCTGGGCGGTCAGTCCGTCCAGTATGCGGCGGGCGTGGTCGGTCATTACAGTTTTTTCAAGGAAGGTCTTGAATTGTTCCTCTGTCAGCGGTATCGTGTCGGGGACAAGGCTTTCAAAAAGCCCCATGCGGCGGCATAGGCGTTTCGTCCTGTCCTTGCGTTCCTGTGCCTTTTGCTCCTGCACAAGCTGTCTGCGCCTGTTTTCAAGCTGTCGGATTTCTTCTTCAATGCTCGTGATTTTTTCGGCTTTGGTCTTTGCCACGGGTCAATCGCTCCTTTCATGTCTGGTATGGATTGGATGGGATAGGATGGGATGGGAATGGAATGGATTTTTACAGATAACCGTTTTCCCGTTTTATTCCTGCTTGTCGGCAAGTATCATTTTCAAAATCTTGTCGCGGAATGTTTCTGTGCCGCTGTGGTTGAAAAACAACTCCGCAACAATGGTCTGCCCGTTCCTCTGCGTTGTGATGATACCGTCCGGCTTTCGGGGCGGGGTGGGGGTTTTGTTCTTTTCTGTCAATAGGTCGCTCCTTTCTTTGGGCGTGAAAAAGGGATTTCCCGTAATTGGAAAATCCCTCTTAGCTGTTGGCTGTTTGGTTTTACTGTGCGGTTGCGGCGGCTTGCGCCTTTTTTCTCGCTCTGTATTCCCGCGCTTTGATACGGTCATACTCCCGTTGCTTTTCAATATTTTTAGCGCGGTAGGCTCTGGAATATTCCCGGTGGTAGGCGCGGCTCTTTTCCTTTTTCGCTTCTTCGATTTCCTCCCGCATTTGTCTGATTTCCTGCTCTGTCGGCTCTGCAAGCTGTGTCAGTTCGTTCTCAAATTTTCCGATATGGTTGAAGTATATCCCGATATGCTGAATGGCGTATCTCGCCCGTTTCTGGTCGCGCTCATGCACTTCGATTTTGCTGATAAACTCGTTGAGAATAGCGGGGGTGAGTTCGGCAAAGTCGGCGTATCGTTCTGTCAGCTTCACAAACCTCTGCGCCCGTCCTCCCGCGTTTTCAAAAGCGGACAACTGGTCTTTGATTTCCGCAAGCTCCGCTTTCAGTGTATAGTATTCTTCTGAATACTTCTGCGACATCTGCTCATAACGGTCTTGCGGGATAGCGCCCAGTGCGTTATCCTCGTACAGCTTATCCAGAACCTTTTCGATTTGTTCAAGCCGCGCCCGGATTTGCGGTACGCGCTTCTGCTGTTTCTTCGTCCGGTCGGTCTGCTGTACGTCAAGGCTCTTTTTCACTAAAGCTTCAAAATCCGCCCTGTTGCTGATGGAGTATTCCGCGATTTTTTTCAGCACGTCCGCAACGGTCTGCATGAGTAAATCCGCGTCCATGATGTGCGGGGAATGGCACTTCGGGTTTCTGGCTTTCCCCTTGTGGTATTCACTGCAAAAGGCAACGTGCCGTTTGCCGCCGTTCCTGTAATCTATCCGTATGTGCATTTTTGCGCCGCAGTCCTTACAGAAAAGCAAGCCCGACAAAGGGTGGATTTCCCCGTCCCCGTTTGGTCGCTTGACAGGGGCGTTTTCTAAAATCCGCTGTACGTTTTCAAAATCGGTGCGGTCGATAACCGGCGCATGGACATTTTCGGTAATCTGCCACTGGCTTCTATCTACATAGTGGTTTCGTTTGTCGCGGAAATGCTTTGTGGTCTTGAAGTTCACAACGTCGCCGCAATACTCCTGCCTTGTGAGGATACGGGTCAAGGTCGCCTTATTCCATTTGTAGCGGTTTTCCTCGTTCAGCGTCCTGCTTTTTGCCGTTCCCCGCCCACGGTCTTTCATGTAGAATGTGGGAGTCGGGATTTGCTCATTTTTCAGATATACGGCAATCTGGTTTCGGTTTTTCCCGTCCAGAAACAGGCGGAAAATAAGGCGGACAATTTCGGCGGCTTCTTCGTCAATCAACCAAAAATCCTTGTTGTCTGGGTCTTTCACATAACCATAGGGGGCTTCGGTTGCGATTGGCTTGCCACTCATGCCTTTGGTCTTAATGCCCGTTTTCACTTTCTTGCTGATGTCCTTTGCGTACCACTCTGACATGATATTGATGAACGGCGCAAACTCCAATGTGTCGGGCTTTTCGCTGTCTATTCCGTTGTTTACCGCGATAAACCGCACGTTGTTTCTGCGGAAAATCTCCATAGCGTTTCCCACTTGGAGATAGTCGCGCCCCCAACGGGTCATATCTTTCATAATGCACACGCCGACTTTGCCGTTTTCCACGTCCTCTATCATGCGGGAGTAAGCAGAACGGTCAAAAAATCTGCCGCTTTCGTCATCGTCAATGTAGTGCCGGATATTGGTTAATTTTAACT
This sequence comes from bacterium 1XD21-70, assembly GCA_003669055.1. Lineage (GTDB taxonomy): Bacteria > Bacillota > Clostridia > Lachnospirales > Lachnospiraceae > Brotaphodocola. The sequence continues at coordinate 53,259 of RAYB01000034.1, read as the reverse complement.
GTCTGGCATAGCTTTCCAGAAATTTCTTCTGGTTCTGTATGCTGTTGCTCTCGCCGCCGTCCCTGTCCTCGTCCCCCACGGATAGGCGGGAGTAAAGGGCTGTGATTTTGCTGTAATCATTCATGTGCATATCCTCCTGCGTCAATATAGGTGTTGCTTACAGTTAAGATTATGCACCTCATCTCGCAGAACCGTACTCGATATTCGGGCGGTACTTCTTGGCGTTTTTGCCTTTCAGGTAAACAGCCAGCCGGAGCGCCGCGCCGCAGCACAGCCCGACCAGCAGGTCCAGCGGATGAAAGCTGGGCCAGAAACTTCCAAGAGCCGTCGGAAGGACGGAGATCAAAGACAATACCTTTTCCGAAACGTCCGCGCCCTGGGCCATCCGCCATGCCTCTCCGAAGTTGGTGGCGAACAGCCCCATCAGGATATAGGGCAGGTTCAGCAAAATGAGCTTCTTGATGTTCAATGGTCTTTTCATCGTTCCAACTCCTTTCGCTTGGTGCGGTCCACCACCGCGTTTTTCACCAGCTCCCTGAACTGGTTCAGCTTCGCCAGCACAGACGGGCGGGACGCCTTGCGGACCTTCTTCTGGGTGTACTCGGTAAATGCCAAGGTCAGCGCGTCCGCGTCGCGGGCCTTGAAAAAGACCAGGTACTTGGGCGGGGAGCAGCTGCGGTCCTTCTTTACCGCGTAATCCACGCCGTACTTCCGGGCAACCCGTTCAAACGCCTTGATGGAGGGGTCTGTGATCTCAAGATTGGACACGCCCTGGTTCTGCCCGATGAGCTGCTTCACCGTCTGCCTGCCCTGGGGTTTGACCTCCGCGCCCTTTTCCCGCTGTTTCTGCATCTTTTGCTCTTTCAGGTGCGCCAGATACTTCATAATCGCCGCTTTGAACAGCCTGCCGGTGAACTTTGTGCCGCTGACAATGAGCGTCAGGGTTTTGCTTTCCACTTCGTCCTGCATGGGTGTTTCGCCTCCTCTCTATGGATTTTCTTCATGGTTTCTCTATCGGAGCTGGTCTTGCCGGTCATAGCGCAGGTTTCCGTTTCGGACCTTCGCATGGCTCACAATCCTGATATGCCCCTGTTCCTGGCGTTCCAGGGACTTTTTATATCCTTCCTCGGTGAGAAAGGCGCGGCTGCGTTCCCCTTTCCAGCCAACAGGGGAATCAGCGGTCAGGGTATCAAATATAATCATGTGCCGGGTGTCCTCCGCGAACCGGTTTAAGTCCATGTAACTATGGCCGGAATACTCCCGCGCCCCGGCTTTAAGCCGCATTTCCTCCATCAGCTTGCCGATGGTCTTTTTTTCAGGCATGGTGTGCGCCCCCTTTCTCCCGGCCCTGGCCTTTCACCGTCAGAATCCCGTCCAGCGTGGTGGCGGTGATCCGCAGGCGTTCAACGGTGGCAATATCGTTTTTGACCGTTTCATCGGCTGCATGGCCGCAGACCACCAGCACATGGGAGCGGCGCAGGTAATCTCTGGCGATGTCGATTCCGTCCTTGTGTTCCTGGGGGATTTCATCCTTCAAAAACAGCGGCAGGAACAAAACAGGGCAGACCGGGGAATATCCGGCGTCATACACCTGGCGGCAGTAGCTGGCGGCGCTTGCCGCGTTTTCATGGGGGTTCTTGCTCCAGGGAGCGGTGATATACGCAAGCGGTCGTTTCATAACAGATTCCTTTCTCCCGGCAGTTCCGGGCAGACAAAAACGGCCAGCTTTCAGAAGCCGCCGTACATATCGTGGTTGACCTGTGAGGTGTAATGGTTGCTCATGGTGGTGGGCGCGTTGAACAGCACCGTCAGGAGATACTGCTTCATGTTCCGTACCTCGGTGGTGTTCTTTTGCAGGCAGTCCATGACAAACTCAATGTGGGAGCTGTCCAGCTTTAAGAAGCGGGAGCGCACCACCTCATGGGGAAAGTCCGCCCCGGCAATCCGGGTGGTCTTACGCTTCGCGCAGACCGTTTCCACCAGCAGCTCCACAATCTCGTCCAAGTCCTCCCGGTAGGTCCCAAACCGCTGTTTGAGGCAGTCATACTCGATATTCTCCAAAATCAACTCCCGATAATTTTCCATCTCTGTGAGCGACATCGTTTCCCTTCGCTTCGGTTCCGGTGGCTTTGCCGCCGTTTCCCGGAAGGGAATGGAATCGGTAATTGATCCGTCAGTAATTGATTTTTGGGTATTTGATTTCTCTATATTTATTTGCGTTGGATTTTCCGTTGACGGTTTTCCCGTTGCCGGATTATCCGTTGTCGGAAAACCCGACAACGGTTTTTCCAACAACGGTTGGGCGGACGGTTCCTCTGTTACCGGACGCTCATAAATCACATACTCGTTGGCGCTGAACTTGCCGCCCGCGTCGGTGGTCTGGCGGCGTTTGATGTACCCCGCCTTTTCCAGCTCATTGACTGCGGAGCGGATGGCGTCCTTGCTTTCCCGGTTAATAACAGCCAGGCCGGAAAGGGTGTAGTCCCAATCCTCCGGCAGCGAGAGCATTTGGGACAGCAGGCCCTTTGCTTTCAGGCTCAGGCTCTTGTCCCGCAGATGATAGTTGCTCATGACGGTGTATCCCTGTGTGCGTTCTACGCGAAAAACGGCCATTTTCTGCACTCCTTTCGTTTCCCAGGGCATGAAAAAAGCCACAATCCTGTAAAAAGAATTGCGGCGTTCATTTGCTGGCTGACTTCTGCCTGTACCGGTGAAAAAACGGCGGCATGGGCGGTTTGTCAAACAGGCTCTCTAACTGCGGAAACGTCAGGGTTTGAAAAATCCGGTCGATCTCAATGGTTTCCATGTTTCGCTGGGAGCGGCAGTCCTCCCGTATGGCTTCTCTGATTTCCTTAACGGTACACATATTCATTCCTTCCTCTCAATTTGTCGGGTTTACGGGTGGCGTTTCTTTTTGGGCTTGAAGTCCAGGATATGCCCCTCAATGACGCGGGCATACCGTTTGATTTTGATGTCCCGGCGTTTCTGGCTGGCGAGAACGGCCTGGTAGCCGTCCTCGTCCAGAAACAGGCGCGTTTCATCGCCGGGTGCGCCGTAGGCGGTGCGGGGCCGCAGGACGGAAAACTCCACCATCCAGCGGGTCTTATCCTGAAACCGTTCCACAGCCAGTATGTTGTGGCCCTTTAACTCCCTGGCAACGTGATCTCTCATAGGCGCTCCTTTCAGCGTTCCTGATCTCTCTGACGCTTTTTCTGCCACTGTTCCAGCAGTTTGATGATGGTTTCCTGCATCCGGGCAGGGGTGTAGCTTTTGGGAAAATACTTCCGCAGGGTGTCGGAGGTAAACGTCACCTTGTCCAGATCGCTTTTCTTTTCCTCGCCCATAATCGCCCGCATTACATCTATGGACAGATGCCCCTCCTGACTGAATTTCTTGAGCCGCTGGGCTTGGGAAAGGGAGGGGGTGGCCTGTTCGCTGTCCATCGCGTCCAAAAGCTGGGTCTGTTCTTCTTTTTTGAGAAAGGACAGCTCATAGGCCGGGTTCAGGGCAATTTTCTTTTCGTCCACCATGTTCAGCAGTTCGGGGATTAACTCGGTCAGGCGGATGTAGCGTTGAATTTGATTGCGGCTTTGCCCCACCTGATCTGCAAGCAACTGGTCAGAGCGTTTTTGTGTCCCAACTTGGGACAGATTTTCTTTGCTTGGTCTGCCCGCTTGCCGCTTCATAGCGTCTAACTTCATTTTGTAGGCAAAAGCCCTCTCGCTGGGGAGCAGGCTTTCCCGTTGCAGGTTGCTGTCAACCATAATAATCGTGGCGGCGTCATCGTCCAAATCCCGGACAATCACCGGCATGGTTTCTTTCTCTGCCAGTTCACTGGCCCGATGCCGCCTGTGTCCGGCTACCAGCTCATAGCCGCCGCTGGGGTCAGGACGGGCGATAGCAGGAAGAAGAACGCCGTACTGCCGGATGCTGTCCGCTGTTTCCATCATGGCATCATCATCTTTGACTTTGAATGGGTGGCCCTTGAACGGGTGCAGCTCGCTTAAAGGAATTTCTACCACCTTTTCCCGCCCTGCATCGGCGCGGCTTTCCTCGGTGGAAAACAGATCATCGACCGATGCCAGCTCTACTTTTTTCGCGCTGCTTTTCAAGTTTCAACACCTCCTTAGTCAGATTTGCGTAACCCTCCGCTACTTTGCCGCCTGGGTCATGGGCGAAAATGCTCTTGCCCTCTGCGCTGGTTTCCTTTGCCCGGACAGAATGGGGAATCTCTGTGCCGAATACCTTGATTTTGCTGCCGTAGGTTTCCCGCAGCAGGGCGGCAATCTCTTTGGCGAAGTTGGTGCGGTTGTCCACCATCGTCAGCAGGATACCGTCTATTTGCAATTTCGGGTTGATCTGCCGCTTGACTTTGGCTACCGTAGAGAGCAGCTGTTCCAGCCCTTTGGCGGGCAGATACTCCGCCTGGACGGGGATTATGATCCGGTTGGCGGCGGCCAGCGCGTTGACGGTGAGCATACCCAGGGAGGGCTGGCAGTCTATGAGGATATGGGAATACTGCCCCTTTACACTGTCCAGATATTGCCGCAGAATCGTTTCCCGGCTCATGGCATTTACCAGCGACACCTCCATACCGGACAGCTGAATATCCGCTGGCATCAGGTCCACGCCCTCCGGGTGTCTCAGAATCCCCTCGCCGGGGCGGACCGGCTGATCGGTCAGGATACGGCCCATCGCATCAGAGAGGGTAAAGGGCAGCTTATCCGGCTGGGGATTGCCCAGGCTGATGGTCAGGCTCCCCTGCGGGTCCCCGTCAATGAGCAGCACTTTCTTTCCGGCCTGCGCCAGTCCTATCCCTAAATTGGCACAGGTTGTGGTCTTGCCCACACCTCCCTTTTGGTTGGCGATGGCGATGATTTGCGTGTTCAAGATAATCACCTCATTTCTGATTCGTTGTGGATGCTTCTGGAAATAGAAAAAGCCGCCACTTCATAAATTGAAAAGTGACGGCTTTTTCTGATCCCGGAATACAGTTTCCTGGAAATGCAAAAAGCACCCAGCAAAAAATACTGAGTGCCTGAATTAGAATCATATTCAATTATTCAAATTCGGTCAAACTATGCCAAACTGTTCTCGTATAAATCGAGGGGAGAGAGGGAGTAAAAATCACCTCTGAAATACCCCAAAAACAGAGCTGTGGTTATCCTATTTTGTAACCACTTGACCCTCATTTTGCCCTCTTTTTGCCCGGTTATCCTATTGGGAACCACTATAAATTTGGTGAAAAATGGCTTTTTTGCGTCAAACTACATCAAACCCTATCAAAAGCAAAAGCCCGGAAAACCTTGATTTTCCGGGCTTTTTGAGCCATTTTGATAAAATTTAACGCTTGCTGAACTGCGGAGCGCGACGAGCCGCCTTGAGGCCGTACTTCTTTCTCTCCTTCATACGCGGATCCCTGGTCAGGAAACCTGCCTTCTTGAGGATCGGGCGGTAATCGCTGTCAACATGCAGCAATGCCCTGGCAACGCCATGGCGGATAGCACCTGCCTGCCCGCTGAAGCCGCCGCCGCGTACATTCACCTGTACGTCATACTTATCTATGGTCTCCGTCGCCACCAGCGGCTGGCGGACGATCACCTTCAAGGTCTCCAGACCCAGATACTCGTCAATATCTCTCTTGTTGATTGTAATCTTACCGGTTCCCGGCATCAGATACACTCTGGCAATGGATTTTTTCCTTCTGCCTGTTCCATAATATTTGTCTGCCATGATAACTTCCTCCTTTCAGTACCTTTCGATTAAAATTTGATTTCCAGGGCTTCCGGCTTCTGCGCGGCCTGTTCATGATCCGGTCCCGCATACACATGAAGCTTAGTCATCATGCTCCTACCCAAAGGTCCCTTCGGAAGCATCCCCTTCACAGCCAGTTCCACAACCTTCTCCGGCTTCTTCGCCAGCATTTCTTTGAGGGTGGTCTCTTTCATGCCGCCCACATAATCGGAGTGCCTATAATAAATCTTCTGATCCAGCTTTTTGCCGGTCACCTTCACCTTCTCTGCATTCACAACAATCACGTAATCGCCGCAATCCATATGGGGGGTAAAAATCGGTTTATTCTTCCCTCTCAATACTTTTGCCACTTCCGAAGCCAGACGTCCTAACGTACAGCCGGCAGCATCCACTACATACCACTTTCTCTCAATCGTCGCCGGACTAGCCATAAAACTCTTCATTGGTCAACCTCCTGTTAACTTACCGGTTTCATACTACGGCCTGCGCCGCAGTCAAAATATTCTTACTTATATCTCTTATGGCGGCTGAGTGCGAAATGCTTATTCCGGGGCTTTGGCTTCGGCATTTTCCTCAACATCGCAGTTATTAATTATATTATAGGAAAACATCCATGTCAACCATTTTTTGCTTGCATTTCCCCATATTTGCTACGGTTTGTGGCATCCGGGCATCATTCAAGGGGTGCCGCCCGCAAAGGTATCCGAAAATCCCTCTTCCTCCTGCTCATCCACCGCACAAAACCAGACCATGCTATCCTCCGCATTATGGCAGATTGCACGTTTCTCTTCTTCCTCCAGAATACGAAAAGCCTTCCGCAGCATCTCCCCGCCGCACCGTTCTATGCGGTAATGCCCGCAGTGCTGCCCTGCCTGCAAGCGGTTCTTCTCCAAGTCGGCCACCAGCACATACCTGGCACCATTCCTGAACGCATGGTGGACATTGCGGCGTAACAGCCCCTCCCATTCCTCATCCAGGCAGCGTTCGATCCGAAAATAGGCGGCCTTAGCCTCTCTGATATGGGACTGGAGGATCCGGTACTCCCACTCCCCGTTTTTGCTGTGCTGCCACCGGGGAAGTTCCTCCTCGTATTCCATGCCTGCCAGCGTCAGCCCCCGGGCCGGAGCCGTAGGACCCGCTTTTTTCCGGTCACGGGCGGCCAGGACCGATGCCACCTCCCCCGGCGGGAGCGCACCGGTTCCGACCTGCAAAAGGGTACCGACTATGATCCGCACCATATTATACAAAAAACCGCTGCCGCTGACCCGGAACACAATGCTGTCCCCGTCCTTTTCGATATCCAGGCGATAGATCGTACGCACCGTGTCCTCCACCTTGCTTTTGGCCGTACAAAAGCTTTTAAAATCATGCTCGCCCAGTAAAAAACCAGCGGCCCGGCGCATCTTTTCCACATCCAAGGGATAGTAGCAAAAATAAGAGTATAGGCGTTTGGTCGGCAGGCCTATCCTGCGGTTCTCAACCCGGTATTCATAGGTCTTCACACAATTCGCCTTCCTAGGATGCCAGGTGAGCGGCACCTCCTGTGAGCTCTGCACCCGGATATCCTCCGGAAGGCTTTGGTTCACCGCCAGGCAGACCTTGTCTGCTGCCATCCGGTTTTCGGTGTCAAACACGGCTACATTCCCCAGGGCATGCACCCCGGCATCCGTCCGGCTGGCGCCGGTCACAGCAATCGGTTCTTTTAAAAGCGCCGTCAGTTCCCGGTTTAATACCTCCTCTATGGTGACCCCGTTCTTCTGCAGCTGCCAGCCGCAATAATTGGTTCCGTCATAAGCCACTACCAGCTTAATCCTCTTCATCGCGCCGCCCTCTTATTGCTGTGCTTCAATGGCTTTTCTTAGGCGGGCAATCTCTTTGGGGTAATAATCCGTCACCGAACATTCCCCGGCACGTTCCATCCACTCCAATGCCTTCTCAAGGTTTCCGCGCTTTTCCTCCAGCTTTGCCATATCCTCCAGCGCCTCATAGCAGGCCGGGGAATTACAGGTAAATACCGTATACTGCAATGAAACGGCCTTCCTGATCACCTCTTCTGCTTCCTCAAGCCGCCCCAGATGGATCAGCACGTCTGCCATCCCCTCATGGCTGCAGCAATCCGACGGATCCTTCTCGATCTCCCGCCTGTAATTTTCCAGGGAACGCCCATAGCAGTCCATGGCCTCCTGCTTACGTCCCAGCTTTTCGTATACTTCCCCCAGCTTCATCCAGCCATAGGTGCTCTCCGGATCCAGGGATACCGATTTTTCCAGGTAGGCAAGTGCCCTCTCCGGCTGCTTTCTCTCCTCGTCAAAATATTTGCCGAACATGCGCCAGCTCCTGGCATTTTCTGGATCATAATCAATGGCCTTCTGATAGGCATCCTCCGCCTTCTCATATTCCTTCGCCTTCTCCCAGCATAACCCGCTCTCCCGGTACGCGGAAGCCGTCTGGGAAGGCTTTACCTCCATGTAACGCCCCAGGCAGCGCACAGCTTCCGCATATTTTTTCTGGCGGCGCAGCAAAGTAGCCTGGATCCACAGAAGGCTGCCGTCGTCCGGCAGTGCTTCAAATCCCTTCTCAAGGTATGCAAAAGCGCGTTCGTCCTGATGGGTACGCTTCATCAGGCGGCAAAGATCCCGGATTGACTGGAAGTTGCCGTTCTCCCAGCCTTTTTCATAGGCACTTGCCGCTTCCTCCCATTTCCCTTGGTTCTGCAGCATATCCCCCAGGCCATCCCAGGCCACGCCATTGGCCTCATTGCGCTCTAAAGACTTCCGGAAAGATGCTTCTGCCTCCTCATACCGGCATAGGCTTTCCTGTGCCCTGGCCAGGCGATAGTAGACATAATAGCTGTCTATCCCCGCCCCAATCATCTCCCCGTATACCGCCGCTTCCTCCTCATAACGTTTCAGGTCATGGAGGTACTGGCCTTTCATGTATTTCCGCGTTAGGGTATCCCTCTCGGCAAGTGCTTTTTCAATCCAGGAAAGCGCCTCGGCAGGACGGTCCAGATCCGAGCAAAGCCCGGCATATTCCTGGCATACGACCCCCGCTTCCCCGGTCTGTTCCGCCAGCTTTTTTAAGATCTCCTCTGCCTCTTCGTTCTCTTCCAGCCCCCGCAGTGCCCGCACATAATAGTAGCGGACCTGGGCGCTCTGATAGCCTTTTTCCAGGATGTCTTTTGCAATTTCCTTGACCTCCTGGTACCGCTCCAGATCCAAAAGGATCTCCATCCGCAGGTTGAATGCATCCTTGTGGAAACCGGATTGCAATGCCTGGTCACATAGTTTTTTTGCCTCTTCCATCTTTCCGCTGTTGGAGAAGATCTCCGCCTGCCGGTAACAGATCTCCGGATCCCCGGGGAACACCTTCATGGCCTGGCCATAGATCTCGATCGCTTGTTCACTGTCACCGGACAGCTGATATTCCTCTGCCAGATCCAGGTAAAGCTGATAGGGGCGCTCCTCCGGATCCATGCCGTCCCAGATCTTTTTCCGGTATTTCACTGCAAGGGCATAGTCCCCCATGCCGTGGCAGCTTCCTGCCATCATAATCAGCCAGGACATTTTCTTCTCTTCTTCCGGCTCAAAACCGCCGAGAAGTTCCCGCACCCTTGGGTAGATCTCCCCCTGCCAGCAGACATTGGCCAGCTGCCAGCAATCATCAAATTCCGGATCCTCCTCCATCTGTGCGGCAAGCTTCCTCGCCGTCTCCTTAATCTGCTCCCCGACATATTCCCATCGTTCCTCCGAGCAGTTCTGGCAGCGCTGGTAACAGGTCAGTGCCATCGCAAATTCTTCTTTCCGGAACAGGTAATCGCCCATCAGCTGCCAGTAGCCCGGGGCATCGGGATCCCGCTCCAACAGGGATTTCAGCAATTCCTCCAGACGGTCCGGATCTGCCCCGGAATCCTCATAATCCATTGCTGTCCGGGCATACCAGTAGCGTGTCCCGGAATTGTCCCCATCCTGTGCAAACAAATCCCTGGCCAGTTCCCATGCCTGCTGCTCATGCCCCCTTTGCATTGTCTCATGGCGGATCTTTAGTATCGTAAGGTCCGGATGCTCCATCCCCATAGATGACAGCATCTCCAGGGCAGCCTCCACATCTTCGCGGTCTTTATCCCCCAGCGCCCTCCGAAGGGAGAAGATTGCTTCACAGAACTTGTCGTAGTCGAAATCCTCCCTCACCTCCAGGAGTTCATATCGGAAAGAGTCCTCCTCCCGTATCCGGTCAAACAGGTAATTCGTGAAACCCTCGGGAAACCGCTGGTACAGCTCAGCCTCATCATCCTGCCAGCCAAAATGTCTGTCAAACACCTGGTAGCAGGAATGCGGCAAATGGAAATGATCCATCAGATACCCCAGCAGAGCCCACCCTGCTTCCCGCTGGCTCTCCAGTTCCTGGCACACAGGCAGAGACAAGAGCCCTTCCCACTCCTGCGGCCGGATCCTGCGCCCGTAATCACGATAGATCTCCTCTGCCTTTCTCAAAAACTCCTGGATCTCCTCCCTTCCCAGGATCCCGCTTTCGCAAAATCCCTGGTTTTCCTGGTTCTGCTGTTCTTCCCTCCTGCGGCCGGCCTCCTTTAAAGCTTCCTCCATTGCCTGCCGGAGCTGCCGGAACCCATCCGGATCCTCTTCCGGGTGATAGCTTGGCAGTTTCTCCAGGTAAGCCTTCCTGACTTCCCTCTCATCCTCCGTGGGGCTAATCCCCAAAAACGCCCAACAATCCATGCTCTGCCTCCCTCCTATATCACGATCACTGCTACCAGGTATACCAAGTAAACCAGGTATCCTATATAATCCCGGCGTGCATAGTGAAGCGGCTTCATCTTGCTCCGCCCTGCCCCGCCATGGTAACACCGCGCTTCCATCGCCATCGCCAGGTCTGTGGCCCGTCGAAAAGCCGAGATAAACAGCGGCACCAAAAGCGGTACCATGCTTTTAGCCTTCTGGACCAGGTTCCCGCTCTCAAAATCTGCCCCCCGCGCCATCTGTGCCTTCATGATCTTATCCGTCTCCTCCACCAGGATCGGGATAAACCGCAAGGCAATCGACATCATCATGGATATCTCATGTACCGGCACCCCTACACGGTTCAAAAAGCCCATGCTCTTTTCCAAGCCATCGGTCAGTTCATTCGGTGTCGTGGTCAGGGTCATCACAGAAGAGCCAATCACCAAGTAAATCAGGCGCAATGCCATAAATCCTGCCAGCCGCAGCCCCTCCCAGGTCAGCTTTAGAAAACCGACCCGGAAAATCTCCGTCCCCGGTGTCAAAAACAGGTTAAAGCTGACACTGATCAGCAGCAGGAATAAAATCGCCTTAAGCCCCCGTACCATAAAGGAAAACGGTACCTTGGAAAGCCGGATCACCAGTACCAGGAACACGGTAGCCACCCCATAGGCGGCCAGGCTGTCCGCCAAAAACAACGACACGATAAACACCATGGTGCCGAAAAGCTTGGTCCGCGGATCCAGCCGGTGAAGCACAGAATCCACCGGATAATATTGCCCCAATGTAATCTCTCGTATCATGCCTCACTGCCTCCCTTTCCCAGCAATCGGAGAATCGCCGCCTTTGCCTCCCCTACTGTGGTGATATCCTCCTGTAACAAAATCCCCTGCTCCCTCAGCCTCTGCACCACATAGGTGATCTGCGGCGCCGCCAGGCCAATCCTTTCCAGTTCCTGATAATGCCGGAATACTTCCTTTGGCGGCGCATCAAACAGCTTCTCACCATGGCTCATCACCAGGATCCGGTCCGCATAGCGGGCAATGTCCTCCATGCTGTGCGACACCAGCACAATCGTCATCCGCTTTTCCTTGTGCAGTGCAGAAATCTCATCCAGGATCTCATCCCGCCCCCGCGGATCCAGGCCTGCCGTCGGCTCGTCTAGGATCAGCACCTCCGGCCGCATCGCCAGCACACCGGCAATCGCCGCCCGCCGTTTCTGGCCACCGGACAGTTCAAAAGGCGACTGTGTCCAAAAGCGCTCCTCAAGCCCTACCAAATGCAGCGCTTCCCTTGCCCTCTCTTCCTTCTCTTCCTTGGAAAGCCCCTGGTTCCCCGGGCCGAAACAGACATCAGAAAATACATCCACCTCAAACAGCTGATGTTCGGGATACTGGAATACCAGGCCTACGCGGCTGCGCAGCGCCTTCATATCGTAGCCCTCCTGGTAGATGTCCTCCCCATTATAATATATCTTCCCGCTGCTGGCACGCAGCAATCCGTTCAAATGTTGGATCAGAGTGGATTTGCCAGACCCTGTATGGCCGATCAGCCCGACAAATTGCCCGTCCCCGATCTCAAAGCTGACATCCTTAAGCGCATATTGCTCAAAAGCTGTCCCTTCTCCATACAAGTAATTGATATGTTCTGCCCTGATTGACATTCCCTTTTCTCCTCCTGCAGTCTCTGCTCCTGCCGTTTCCTCCTGGCTGGGGATTTCACACTCCCTATGAATCCTTAACTGCCTTTGCCCCTGCCGATTGGAGAACCGGCAGAAGATGCTCGATCAACTCCTCAATTGTCAGGATCCCATCCGGCAATTCCACGCCTTCTTTCTTTAACTCATACGCCAGTTCCGTTACCTGCGGCACATCCAGCCGGTACCCTTTCAGTTCCTTCACCTGTGAAAAGATCTCACGCGGTGTGCCGTCCATCACCAGATGGCCATCATCCATCACGATCACCCGGTCTGCCCAGATCACCTCTTCCATGTAATGTGTGATCAAAAGTACCGTAATCCCTTCCTTCCGGTTCAGTTCATGGATGGTACGGATAACCTCCGTGCGTCCGTTCGGGTCCAGCATTGCTGTCGGCTCATCCAGTATAATGCACTGAGGCTTCATCGCCATCACCCCGGCAATCGCCACCCGCTGTTTCTGGCCTCCGGACAGCTTGTTGGGTGATTTCAGGCGGTAAGCCGTCATGCCCACCGCTTCCAGGCTCTCATCTACCCGCCTCCAGATCTCCTCCGTGGGCACCCCCAAATTCTCCGGGCCAAAACCCACATCCTCCTCCACGACATTGCCGATAATCTGGTTGTCCGGGTTCTGGAATACCATCCCTGCGGTCTTGCGGATGTCCCAGATATGGTTCTCGTCTGTAGTCTTCATCCCGGAGATCCATACAGTCCCTTCTGTCGGCAGCAAAATGCCGTTGACCTGTTTGGCAAATGTGGATTTTCCGGAACCATTATGCCCCAGGATCGCAACAAAGTCCCCTGCCTTGATATCCAGTTCCAGGCCATCGATCGCCCGGTTCACTTCTTCCACGTGGTCTTCCTCATCCCTGCGGATATAATCATAAATCAGCCTCGACGCTTTAATAATCCCCATTGCCTCTATTCGTTCCCTTCCTGGTTTTGCATCTGCCTGCTTTGTATGCCGGTTTCTTTTTGTAGCTTATCCGTTTTTCAATTTTACGCGATATCCAGGGTAGCGTCAAGTGTTTCACCAAAAAAGTGGGGGAAACCTGGCAATGTTACCGGGTTCAGCAGTTTTGGGGGTACGAAAATGCTAAAAGCCTCCGCCCAAAAGCCGGAGCCGCAACGTCTGGCTCCGGCCTCCGAACCGGCTGCCCTTAACGGAAAAAGGGAACTGCCGCAGCAGCCCCCTCCAAATCGTATATCCCATCTATCCCGGCAATCAGCCCGTTCTTATCTCCTCCAGATCCCGTCGGCATCCACATAGAAAGTATCGATCCAGGTATCTGCCGCCCGGCTTCCTTCACCGGGGTAGAAATAGTACCAGTTCCCGTCCACCTGGTTCCACCCCTCTACCATGACCCCGTCTTTGTTGAAGTAATAAAACTTGCCGTTGACATTGGCCCAGCTGTTCTGGAACATAATCCCTTCATAACTGTCCGGAGTGGGGTTGAAATAATACCAACGGCCTGCCGACTGCAGCCATCCCACCTGCATCTCCCCGCTTTCTGCCAGGAAATAGGTGTGGTTCCCTCTCTTCTGCCAGCCCCGGAGCATCTTTCCGTCGTTCTGGAACAGATACCACTTGTCATTGACCTTCAGCCAGGAATCCTTCTGGTATGTCCCGTCCGGATAATAATAATACCAGTAATTGTCCAAATGCTGCCAGCCCGTCCTGGTATTCCCGGTGGGTGAACTGCTGACAGAATCCGTCCTCCCGGATCCGTCTGACACATCCTCCTTGGCGATATAAAGTTCATCGGATTCCGTCCAGTCGCTATTCTTCCCATAACTCTCATCCTTGCTGCTCTTTGCAATCGTCCTGACCCGGAAGGAGTAAGTCCCTTCCACCGTCATATAAGGATAGAAATTATAGCTGGTCGATGTTGTCTCCACGGTATGCACCTTGGAACTTCCCCGGCGCAGCACTACCTCATACTTCCCGGTATCGCCGCTATCCGGCTTCTCCCAGCGGGCAGTCCCTTTGGCATTGTCCTTCCAGTAAGCATCCTCCGGCGCTGAAAAATCACCCTTGACGGCATTCACCCGCAGCCTTACCAACAGCGTGTCCGCATCCTCCCGTTTCGCACTGACAAAGCTGCCGGATTTCACTGTCACATTGCTGGAACGGTAGCTTCCCTTAAAATAGTAATCAGCCCCGGCTGTCAGCCAGACCTTCATCTCCGGCTGGTCTCCTACCTTCAGTTCCTTTGTGGTGGAGGTCACCCATTCTGCCCTGTCAATCGTATACTTACCCGTGGAACAGGAAATGGAAACATCTCCTTCCCCGGCCGAACTGCTCTCGATCCCGATATCCGGCAAAGTATCCCCTGGCTCCAGCTTTGAACTGACCCGTACAGTCACGCTGGATACTACATGTTCTGCCGCCGCCGCTGTCATCATCCCGGCTGCTGCCAATGCCGCTGCCAATACCCCCGTCCATAACCATCTTCTGCTTACCATAGTCATCCCTCTTTCTGTCTGGCCGATATATCCACCATGCTTCCTATCTGTCTTCCATTATAAACGATGCAAATCCCATGGTCAACTTACGATATTCTTACCAAAAAAACAGAAAATTGTTACAGTTTTCCAACGGTAAACTGCAACAATTTTCTGTTTCTGGCCTTTTATCCCTTAGTTCCGCGATTCTTCTTTCCGTGGTTCCTTCGTCAAAAGGAGCGCCGTTCTGGCAAGCAGAAACCCGTCACTTGACAGTGCCCACAATCTTTATATTGCCCCCATCCTTAAACAGACCAGAGCAATTATATTGCCAGAGCCCTTTTTCCAAAGGGATCTCCTTTATCATATCTTCCGAGCCGATTGTAATGCGCTGTTCTTTCCCGCTTGGATCAAATAAGAAGAAATCTGCCGATCCGCCTTTGATATCCGACGTAATAGCCAGAGTCAGCACCTGGCTGCCCTCTGCCTGGAATGAGCCGGACTCAGCGATATTTGCCTGGCCTGGATGGCTGGCTAAATCTATCACTACATTTCCTTCCAAAACAGTGCCTGCGGCAGCCTGTTGAAGGCCGCCATGGCTGGAAATCAGGTCCACCGTGTTTTTTGTGCTGTCATAATAAACCGCATAACCGAGACTTTCCAGCAGTTCATCAAGGGGGGCATACAGGCTTGCATCCTGTTCCTTGTCCATTGTAACCGACAGCAAAGGCTTGCTAAGAGGCAGGGGAGATCCGTTAAGGGTAATATTTGCCTGGCTCGGGCTTGCGGACAAAACGCCCGCTGCAAATACGGTAGTTATCCCAACCGACCCCATAATGATCCCTGCTACAAAACTTTTTATGTCGAACTTCCTCATCCGGGTCCTCCCTCTGGTTTCAGGACTTATAATCTGTCATTACCCTCAGTTTAACACACTTTTATGGCATCTGCAAGATATACTGAAATCTTTTGCCGTCATCTTTTCCTCTCAAACCACTCTTTCATGCACCCCAGCACCTGCACCAGTTCGTCCTCTTCAATCACATAAGGCACCATGGCATACAGATACTTTAAGAAGGGGCGGGCAAACACCCCCCGCTCAAAAGCAAACTGCTGATATCCTTTCAGCACGGCAGAATCCTTCACCTCTATGCAGGCACATCCCCCCATGATCCTCACTTCCTCAATCCGGGGATCCGAGAATCCCTCCAGTTCCCGCCGGGTAATCTCCTCGATTCTGCGGATTTTAGACATATAATCCTGCTTTTCAAAAATTTCAATGGATTGTAAGGCCACACGGCACGCCAGGGCATTTCCCATAAAGGTAGGCCCATGCATCAGGGCATGCTCCGGATTGTCATCATAAAAGCCCTCAAAAACTTTCCGGTTAGCCACTGTAACCGCATGGCCGATATAGCCGCCGGTCAGGGCTTTCCCCAGAACCAGGATATCCGGCAGCACCAGATCTGCCACAAACCGGTTGCCGGTGCGGCCAAAACCAGTTGCAACCTCATCAAAAATCAGCAATACTCCATATTGGTCACACAGTTTTCTGGCTCTTCTCAGAAACGACACATCATACATACGCATTCCGCCGGCTCCCTGCAGCAACGGCTCCACCAGCAGGCAGTTCAACCGGTCATGATACCGGGAAAATGCTTCCTCCAGCGCCTTTTCCTCTGTGGGGATGTGAACCACATAAGGGCTGGCGCCGTATGCCTTGAGGACAAAATGGTAGTCCTCGTCATCCCCCACTTCCATAGTCTTGAAAGTGTCTCCATGATAGGCATGCTCCAGGGCAAGAACCATGGTACGCTGCTCCTCCCCCCGGTTTATGTAATACTGCAGCGCCATTTTCAGTGCAACCTCCACTGCCACACTGCCGGAATCCGAAAAAAAAGAATAGTCCAGATCTCCTGGCAGCCAGCTCTGCAGCTTCTCAGAAAGCTTCTGTACCGGCTCATGGGTCAGGCCGCCTAACATTACATGGGAAAATTTCTCTGCCTGGGAAATAATCGCCTGATTCAGTTTTGGGTGCTTATAGCCGTGAATGACACTCCACCAGGAAGAAACGGAGTCAATCAGCTTCTTTTCTCCTGTATCCAGCCAGACTCCTTCTGCATCTACGATCTTCCAGGGCTCTTTCATGGTTTTCATCTGTTCATATGGATACCAGATCATATCTCTTCCTCCCTCGTTTGCCATCTTCCTCTAAATGGCCGAAATCTACCGTAATTGCGGATCCCTGCCATGATATAAATCCTGAAGCTGTTCCAGGCCAATCCTTAATTCCTGATCCTTGTCCCTGACACAGGCCACCACTTTTACTCCGGTCAGATGCTCACACATCCTCCGGTTATCCTCATGAAGCACATTTCCCGGCTCATAATGATTGAAGATAATCCCTCTTAAGGGAATCCCTTTCTGCTTCATATAAAATGCAGTCAGCCCCACACTGTTGATCGTTCCCAGTCCGGCATCTGCCACCATGACACATCCCATATGGCATGACTGAATCACATCTTCCAGCCAGATCTCCTCTTCATCCATACCAATCGGACACAAAATCCCGCCGGATCCTTCTACTGTCACATACTCGTATTGTTCACAGAGAGCCTCAAATCCCTTCCTCACCTGTTCCATCTCAACAGGATTGCCTTCTATCCGGGAAGCCAGATGAGGAGAAACTGCGTTCTCGTATACATAGGGACACATTTCCTCTAAGGGCTGGCGGATTCCTGCCACCTCTCTCACAATCATGGCATCCCCGGGAATCAACGTCCCGTCCTCCCGCCGGTCATTCCCGCTCATAGCCGCTTTGTAATAGGCAGCCGAGTTCCCGTTTTCATGCAATTTTTTTAAAATCAGGCCTGTGACATAGGTCTTTCCGACATCTGTACCGGTTCCGGTAATAAACAAGGTCCTGCATGGCTTCCCACTATTCCTTTTACTCATCTTGCCGCCTCACCTCATAACCTAGTTCTTCCAAAAGCTTCCTATCTGTCGCCACCGTGATTCCCGCCGTTGTCAGCATATCCCCGGAAATGGCAGCATTGGCGCCGGAACAAAAACAGCTGCTTCCCTTATCCGGCATCAGCCCCCGCCCGCCCGCCAGGCGGATATCGGCATCCGGCAAAATAAAACGGTAAACAGCCACAATCCGCCGCATGTCCTCTGTGGTCAGCTTTTTGTTCTCCCCAAAGGGCGTGCCGGGAATCGGGTTGAGCATATTTACAGGGACGCTTTTAATTCCCAGTTCCCGCAGGGTAAGAGCCATGTCTATGCGGTCTTCCACTGTTTCCCCCAGCCCCATAATGCCGCCGCTGCATACAAACAGGCCAGCCGCCTGGGCAGCGCGGATGGCACAAACCTTGTCCTCGAAGGTGTGGGTCGTGCATATATTCGGGAAATTCCTCCGGGATGTCTCCAAATTATTGTGTGCACGGGTCGCCCCCGCCTCCTTTAACCGGCGGTACTGCCGTTCATTTAAAAGCCCAAAGGAGATGCACACCGCGATCCCGGTCTCCTCCCGGATCTGCCGCACTGCCCCGCACATCTGCTCCACCTCCTGGTCTGACAGCCGCTTTCCCGAGGTGACGATGGAATAGCGCAGAACCCCCTGCCGGTCATTGGCTCTCGCCTGTTCCACGATTTCTTTTGTCCCCAGCAGCGGATACTCTGCCGCACCGGTATGGTTATGGGCGGATTGGGCGCAAAAGCGGCAATTCTCCGAGCACTTCCCGCTTTTCCCGTTGATGATGGTACACATATCAAACCGGTTGGAGCAAAAATGCACCCGAATCTCATCTGCCTTGGCGCACAATTCCTCTAATGGCTGTTGGTATAGCCACAGCGCCTCCTGGGCAGAAATCATCTTCCCGGCTATAACCTCGTCCCCTAACGTCCTGACGTCCATTCTGCTATCCTCCATGACACTTATTTTCTTGTGTTATATCCTCTCTGCCCTGATGGCAGGGATCATCCGTTTCCCCAGGACCGCCCCCATAATGCACAGTACGATATCACCCGGCACTGCCAGAAGGAAACAATATAAAAACAGCGGCCACAGCCCAATGGGGGTTCCCAGATAAAAATTGCTGATCAGATAATAATATACCATGCCAAAGAGATATACAATAGCCAATCCGATAAAGTTGGCCGCCAACAGCCGCGGATAGCTTGGATTCCCTTTCCCGTTCGCGATCACCCCTGTCACATAGGCGCCTGCCGCAAAACCGATAATATAGCCAAAACTAGGCTGGAATATGTACCCGATCCCGCCTCCCTGCGCAAACACCGGCAAGCCCACAAGCCCCAGAAGGATATATACACAGACGGCAAGGCATCCCAACTTCCCTCCCAGCAGCAGCCCGGCCAGCATCGTAAACAAATACTGCAAAGTAAACGGCACGACCGGGATCGGAATCTTGATAAAAGCCCCTGCCGCAATCAATGTGACAAACATGGCACAATAAACCATATTTTTTGTTGAGTCCCTTCTTATGCCCTGCTCTTTTATTTCCGGATTGGTTTTAATCACTTTACGTAGCCTCCTTTTAGATGATATCCTGTTGCCTGCTTCGTAATAAATGATAACCGAATCCGCCCATATTGTCAACCATTTTTTTACAATGGTTAACATTCAAAGCAATTCCGCACTTCTCCTTAAATCCGCCCCCTTATCCTCTGCAGTTGCCCTCAACGGACACGGGGTTCACCTGTTCTTTAAATATCTATAAAAAGTATCCGCCGCCAGCCCTCTCCCCCGTCCTTTATCCGCCGCAATCCGGATGGAACGCCCAGGGATCCGGAAGCTTACCGGTATCCGCACCAGCCTCTTTTCCTCCAATAACGGAAGCACCTGCCTTTTTGGCACAATCCCAATCCCCAGGTTTCCTTCAATCAACGGCAGCATCAAATCAGAACTTGCCACCTCCATATCCGGTTCCCTGTCAATCTTATTCTCAATCAAAAAATTCCGGTACAGTTCATAGGTCGCGCTTCCCCGGCCCAGGCCTATCCAGGAATATTGTATAAAGTCCTCCAGGCTCAAGGATTTCCCGCACAAATGCCGGTATTCCATGCCGCCTACCAGTATGTCCTCAAAATCCAGCACTTTTTCACAGGAAACTGTTTTCGGCATCTCGAAGGGCGTGGTGACCACCGCAAAATCCAGTTTTCCGCTGATTAGCTGTCTCATGGTTTCCGGCGTGGCATGGTTGTGGATCTTGATCCTCACCCCAGGATATTCCTTCTTAAAATCCCGGAGGGCATCTAATAAGAAAAGATGGATTGCCGTTTCCGTCGCCCCTATTTCCACGGTGCCGCCCCCCAATGAGTCCTGCCTGCTGATCTCTTTTTGTGCGTTCAGCAAGTGCTGGTATGCAATCTCCACATGGGAAAAGAGCCGTTCCCCTTCCTCTGTGAGGCTGATCCCCCTGGCTTCACGGATGAACAGCCTGCATCCTAGCTGTGTTTCCAAAAGCTTCATGATACGTGTCACATTCGGCTGGTTGCTGCCCAGGGCGGCGGCCGCCTTTGTCATGTTGCGGTATTTTGCCGCATAATAAAAAATTTTGTAATACTCAAAATTAATATCCATACATTTTTTATATTCCTATAATACATTATATGTATTTTTCATATCTTTCCGTCCGTATTATAATACGATTCGGGCGCAAAGGGAAGCAGAATCTTTACTGTCCCTCCTCCCCCTCTTGTATTCCTCCATCCACAAAGGCTTAACCAGAAAGGACACACACTATGAACAAAGACTTAACCACCGGAAAACCAGAAACCGTACTATGGCAGTTCTGCCTCCCTTTGTTTGGCAGCATTATTTTCCAGCAGCTGTACAATATCGCCGACAGCCTGGTAGCAGGAAAATTCATCGGTGAAAATGCGCTGGCAGCTGTCGGCAACAGCTACGAGATCACACTGATTTTTATTGCCTTTGCCTTTGGCTGCAATATGGGCTGTTCCGTCATTGTCTCTCAGCTGTTCGGCGCCAAAGAATATGGAAAGCTGAAAACTGCCGTGTCAACGGCCTGCATTTTCAGCGCTTCCCTCTGTGCAGCGCTGATGTTTGCCGGTATCCTCGGAAGCGTCCCGCTGCTGCATTGGATCCGGACCCCCGGGGAGGTATTTGCCGACTCCCGGCTCTATCTGGATATCTATGTCTGGGGGCTGCCATTTGTGTTTTTTTATAATATCGCAACCGGGATATTCTCCGCGCTGGGCGATTCCAAAACCCCGTTTTACTTCCTGGCCGCATCTTCCACCTCCAATATCGCCGTGGACATCCTGTTCGTGAAAGCATTCCATATGGGCGTGGCAGGCGTAGCCTGGGCTACCTTCCTCTGCCAGGGCATCAGCTGCATCCTGGCTGTCCTCACGGTGCGGGCACGGCTTGCCAAAATCCCGGTGAAGGAAAAACCTCCATGCTTTGACAAGGGAATTTTGAAGAAAATCCTGGCCATCGCAATCCCCAGCATCTTGCAGCAAAGCTTTATCTCGGCAGGGAACATCATGATCCAAGGCGTAATCAATGGCTTTGGCGCTTCTGTCATGGCCGGCTATTCCGCCGCAGTGAAGTTAAATAACCTGGTGATCACCTCTTTCACCACCATCGGCAACGGAATTTCCAATTTTTCCGCCCAAAACCTTGGTGCCCACAAATACGGCCGCATCCGGGAGTGCTTTGGCGCCGGCTTAAAAATGGTATGGCTTTTATGCATCCCCTTTTGCATTCTGTATATTTTGTTTGGCAGATATCTGCTGCTTTTGTTTATGGAAACGGAATCTGCCGCCGCCCTGTTGACAGGCAGGCAGTTTTTATGGATCCTCTCCCCCTTTTATTTCGCCGTTTCCGCCAAGCTGGTGGCTGACGGCATCCTCCGCGGCGTAAGCGCCATGGGCTGCTTCATGGCCGCCACCTTCACTGACCTGATCCTGCGGGTAATCCTAGCCTTTCTTCTCTCCGGCTGGACAGGTTCTGCCGCCGGCATCTGGTCTGCATGGCCTATAGGCTGGTGCATCGCTATGGCAATGTCTGTCTTTTTTTACCGCAGGGAATGCCAGAAATTCCCCTCATAAACTAATTAGACGGGCTGCCGCTACCCGGTTTTCCGGGACTGTCCGGGCATCCTCAGTCTTTCTCCCGGGCGCCATGCAGTTCATAATAGAAGATATACTGCTGCATCACCCCTTGGATTCCCTGATACCGCTTTTGGGGGAATCCTTTTTTGTAATGTTTCCCCAAAGCCTGGCTGATATGGGTATCGACCGGAAATGCCTCCAGATGGTGCAGGGCAAACAGGCAGATGCACTCCGCCACCTTCTCCCCTACCCCAAACAGCTTCAAAAGTTCTGCCTTTGCATCCTGGTATCCCATCCCACCGATCCGGGACAGATCCGTCTCTCCCGATACCACGCTCTTTGCCGCCCGCACCACGTACTTGCTGCGGTATCCCAGGTTACACTCCATCAGCGCATCCTCGTGAAGCCCTGCCAAAGCCTCTGGCCCAGGGAAAGCATAATACTCCTTCCCCCTGCCGCTGACTTTTTTCTCCCCATACTGATTACAGATATTACTGATGCAGCGGCGGATCCTCACGATATTGTTTTGCTGCGAAATCAGGAAAGAAACCAGGGTTTCCCACAGATCCTGCTTCAGGATACGGATCCCCCACCCCAGCCTTGCTGCGGATAAAAGATACTCATCCTCAGGGTCAATACAGCTGATATAGCTTCCATAATTGTTCTCCAGGTCAAAGTATCCTTTCCAAAAGGACTCGTACTCTTCCCCGTTACAGGAAAGCATGCACTTGCTCCCAAGGGAAAATGCCTCCAGGTATCTCTGCCCCGCAATAATCTCATACCCTCTCCCCGTCCCCGAGTCCGTTGCCTGTCCTTTAGGGAAATTCTCCACAGCCTTTTCCGTCTGGTTCATGCGGAAGCACTGCCCCGACTGCCAGATCTGTTCCAGGCTGAAATTTTCGGTCTGTATCGTTACCATAAATTCCTCTTCCTTATAAATGTGATAATGCTTTTTATCTATTAAAGCAATCTGGTGTTTTAGTTCCTTGTCTGTCAAATGTTCATCAGAAGGTATTTTTTGGCGGCAGAGATTTCTCTTCTTTTCCATATCTACATAAACAAAAATGCAGAATGGCTGGTAGTCTTTAAGGATATAATCAGAGCAACGTCCAACAATCACACACTCTGATTTTCAGCCAGTTCTTTTATAATTGCTCTGACAATCTACGCCCCAATTCTCGCCCGCCGCTGCCAAATTCCCGGCTTACTGTGATAATTTTGTTCATTAAGAAACCTCCTGCTTTGATAACGCTTTCGTATATTTACTCATCATAAATACGGCATATACGGCAACTAATAATTCTGTGATCGGCATTGCAAACCATATGGAATCTGCCCCTGCCGCAATCGGTAACAGCATAATTAAAATTCCGCTGACAATGCAGCCTCTGAAAACAGATACACAAAAAGCGGCTCTTGGTTTCATCAGCACCTGAAAATAATAAGTAGAGAAAATATTCAGCGGCAGCAATATAAACGAAATGCTATAACAACGGATTATTGCGGGCGCAATATCCAATATTGTTTTTGTTGGCTTCATAAAAATGTAAATGTACAAATTAGGGCAAATCAAACTGAGGGCAGTCCAAAATATACTGAACACTCCAACAGTATAAAGGGCATACCGCAGAGTTTCTTTAATGCGCCGCCATTTCTTTGCGCCGAAATTGATAGAAATAATTGGCTGTGCAGCCTGCCCCACACTATAAGCGCAGCACTGGACAATCGTGCTTACATTGATAATCGGGCCGTAAACAGCAAGTGCATTACTGCTTAAATATTTCATAATCTGACGGTTGAAAAGCACTGTCAAAATCCCCATTGCAATATCAATAAAAAATGTTGGGAAGCCGGTAACCGATATTTCCCTCAGTTTTCCCACAATTCCAGTCGGTTTTCGGAGAACCAGCGTATTTTTCTTAGACCAGAAATGGGAAAGCATAACCGCAAACGAAATCCCGGCGCCAGCTGCCGTTGCCAGTCCCGCACCCAAAATCCCCATATCAAAAGTAAATACAAAAATGTAATCGCCAACAACATTGAACAACCCCCCGGCTAATACGCCGACAGTCGCAAGTTCGGGGTGATTGTCATTCCGCAGAAACGCCGCCAGCATTTGATTGAACAAAAACAGCGGAATAACTGCTTTTACTGGCGTTAAATAAGATTCCGCCAATGAAAGCAAACTGCTGTCCGCGCCAAAAAACAATAGGATTGGCTTGTCAAAAAATATAATTGCCGCCCATGACACGAAAGCAAGAATGACAGAGCCTATAACCGCAGCAGTAAAATACTCATTTTCGTTTCCGCTTTTCTGTGTTTCCTGTCCTCTGACTGTACTAAAAATTACAGAACCGCCAATTCCCATGAGCAGCCCCAGACTGTAAATAATATTCCATACAGGGGCAACAACAGCTAATGCCGCCGTTCCGTCCGGGCCTTGATATTGTCCGACCATTGCCATATCCACAAGTGAATATACCGAAGTAATCATTGCACTTCCAAAGGCAGCAGACAAATACTTGAAATAGATTGGTTTGATGTTTCCATCTAGTAAATTCATTGCCTTTTCCTCCTTCTTTGCAAATAAAAAACCGGATAAGAAAAACGAACAGGAACGGTTTTCTTATCCGGCACTCTCATACGTAAGAGCAACCCTCCGACAAACCGTATGTCCGCTATCTTATCCGGTCTTATACTTACGCTTATAAGTCCTCCGATAACTATTGTATAAACTAACAGAAATAAATTGGTTTGTCAAGCCCTATATAAATTTTCATCAGGACAGAAAGAAATGGGGTTAAGAATGGGGCAGCGTATCACCGCTGCCCCATTCCTTACAGGATATCCCTTCTTAATTCGGGCATTACCCCACATACCTCTCCAAAACCTTCCGCACTGCCCCCGGCCCGGCCATCATTTCCTCAAAATATCCGATGACCCTCTCTGCCAGGCCGCACTCATACAGATCCACGCCAAAAATCGTCGCGTCTGACAAAACCGGGCGAAGCTTTTCCTTATCCACCGGTTTTCCCAGTTCCATCCCCAAAAGCCGTTCCTTCATAGCCGGAAGCAGCGGATCCGGGCTGATCTCAAAGGCCTCACCGCTGTCATTCACCCCAATGAGGTAACGCAGCCAGCCCGCCTGCACCAGCGGAATCAGCTTCAGTTCCGAAGCCTCCCTGTCCGGCGAAGCCATATACGCCTTGATTGTCTCCCCAAAACGGATTGACAGCTTCTGCGACGTATCCGTGGCAATCCTCTGCGGCGTGTCCGGCATAAAGGGATTCGGGAACCGCTCCTTTAACACTTCATTCAGGAAATCCTCCGGATTGATCACACCCGGGTCTACCACAAAAGGCATCCCCTCCTCATGGCTCATCCGGTCAATAAACCGGCTCAGCTGCGGATCCTTCATCTCCTCCGCAATCGAGGTATAGCCCAGAATACACCCGTACACCGCCAGGCAGGTGTGAAGCGGATTTAGGCAGGTACACACCTTCATCTTCTCCACCTTGTTGACAATATCCCGGCTGGTGATGATCACCCCCGCATGCTCAAGCATCGGCCTGCCATTGGGGAACTGATCCTCGATCACCAGGTACTGAGGCTTCTCCGCATTGACAAAAGGCGCCACATAAGTATGTTTGGAGGTGACAAAAGGACTGATGCCCTCCACCCCATCCGCAATCAGCTGCTCCTCCACTACCGGATGCGGCCGCGGCGTAATCTTATCAATCATGCTCCACGGGAAAGCAATCTCCTTCTCCAGATATCCATAATCCGCCTCAGAGATCTTCCCGTTATCCAGCCATGCCTTGGCAATCTCCATCACTGCTGCCTGCAGCTTCTCCCCGTTATGGGAACAGTTATCCATGCTCACCAGGGAAAGCGGCTTCCCGCAGGCACGCCCCCGCTCAATACACATGGCCGTCAGCTGCGCCATAAACGACTTACAGTCCTTTGGCCCTGCCTCCATGTCCGCAACGACCGCCGGGACCAGTTCATGGTCTGCATTTCTCAGAGAATATCCCTTCTCCGTAATGGTAAAGGAAACCATCTGCAAAGACGGCTCTTTCATGACCCCCGCCACCTGCTCCCTGTCATGGAGCATGGTCAGGCTGTCCGCCATGGACGCCACAATCTCCTTGTCCAGCTTCCCGTCCGGATTCAGCGTCACACCGATAGTCAGGTTGTCATACGGGCGGAAGCATTTGGTAATAATCTCATCATCATACCCTTCACAGCACACAATCCCCGTGTCCATCTCCCCCTGCTCAATCAGCCTTTGGCAGATCACCGCCGGGAAAATACGGAAAATATTCCCCGAGCCAAAATGCATCCACTGAGGCCTTTTCGCCGTGTTCTCCGCAATCTTTACCGGGTCATACCCCGGAAGATGATAACCCTTCCAGTTTTCCTTATCCTGAATTGACTTTAATGAAAGCTCCAAAATCCTGTCTCCTTTCGATCGCCTCACGCAATCCTCCTGTTATTTGCAGCAGTTTTCTTTCCATCTGCCGCAGACGTTGTAGCGTCAGATCACTTACTTCTCGTCCATCCTCTCCAGCATATCCCAGCAGCCCCACAGATACATGATTCCCAGCGCACGGTCATACAACCCATAGCCCGGACGGCATTTTTCACCCCACAGATGCCTTCCGTGATCCGGCCTCACATACCCCTGATAGCCGCAGTCATGGTAAGCCTTCATAATCTCCAGAATCCCCGTATCCCCGTCACAATCCCGATGGGAAGCCTCCGTGAAATCCCCGTTGGCGAAATGCTTCACGTTCCGGATATGGGCAAAAGCAATCCTGTCACAATAGGTTCGGATAATATCCGCCACATTATTCTTTGGGTTTGCGCCCAGGGAGCCGGAACATAAGCACAGGCAGTTGTGGTCATCATCCACCATGGACAGGAAATGCCCGATGGACTCCTTATCTACCAGAAGACGGGGCAGGCCAAAGATATCCCACGGCGGATCATCCTGGTGAATCGCCAGCTTGATTCCGGTCTCATGGCAGGTTGGCATCACTGCCTCCAGGAAATACTTCAGGTTCTCCCACAGCTTCTCCTTGGTAACCGGGCGGTACTTCTCAAACAGTTCATCCAGCTGAGCCATACGCTCCGGCTCCCAGCCCGGGAATGTCATGCCATGGAGATTCTCCAGAATATACTTGGCCATTTCCTTGTAATCATCCTGGATTTTCGACTTCTCATAAAACAATGCCGTAGAGCCGTCCTCCATGGGATGGAACAAATCTGTCCGTGTCCAGTCAAAGATCGGCATAAAGTTATAAGTGACCACCTTAACCCCGAACTTTGCCAGGTTCCGCAAAGTCTCCTTATAATTCTCAATGTACTGGTCTCTGGTAGGAAGGCCGATCTTGATATCATCATGGACGTTCACACTCTCCACCACATCCATGTTAAAGCCAGCGCCCTCAATCTGCCTGCGGGCCTCCTCAATCTCCTCCACCGTCCATACCTCACCGGCCTGCTTGTGGTGCAGTGCCCACACCAGCCCGGTCACACCCGGAATCTGCTTGATATCCTGGGGCGTGATGCTGTCATTCCCTTCGCCATACCAACGAAACGTCATCTGCATAAATTGGTTCTCCCTTCTTGGTTGATTTCCTGATTCCTATAAACATAGTATATCACATTTTCGGCAATTCCGCATGGCAGATCCATCTTGAAATATGGTAAATCTTGCTGTATAATTCAAATCAAGGAAAAAAACAAGGAAAAATTTATAAAATATGTACATAGATGAATTTACCTACCGCCAAATCATGAACGAACGGTATTATGAATACCACCACTACAAAGACTTAAATCCCCCTGCCGTTGATTTCCACCAGCACGCTTTTTACGAGATCTACATCTTCCTCTCCGGGGACGTGAATTACACGATCGAAGGGAGGAACTACAAACTCCGTCCCGGCGATATCCTCCTGACTAATAACAGCGATATCCACCGTCCCGAAATCACCCCTTCCAGGCACCCCTACGAACGAATCGTCATCTGGCTGGACGACAATTTTTTCAACAGGCTGCGCGATATCGGAGAAGACCTGACCGCCTGCTTTCAGGATGCCACCAACCGGGATTACCGCCTCTTCCGCCCCAATGAGACCCAGTTTCTAAGGATTCAGTCCGCCTGCCGCACCATAGAACAGGAACGGACAAGCAACAAACTCGGCAACCAGGTTATGGCCTACTCCTCTGTCATGGAAATCCTTGTCCTCCTCAGCCGCGCCTACTACGAGATCTCCGACTCCGCCCAGCACGACGTGACAGAAAATGAACAGATTAACCAGGTCGTTACTTACATCAACAGCCATTATGACCAAGACTTGAACCTTGACCACTTGGCAGAACACTTCTACCTGAGCAAATACCATCTCAGCCACCAGTTCAAGCATTTTACCGGGCTGTCCCTCTACCAGTTCATCATGAAAAAACGGTTGACCATTGCCCGGAATATGCTGATATACGGAAAAAGCGCCACCGAAGCCTGCTCCGAATGCGGCTTCAGCGACTATTCCAATTTCCTGAAGGCCTTCAAGCGGGAATTTGGAGAAAAGCCCAGTGAATTTATCAAAAAATAACTCCCCCTGTCCGGTGATATATGCTCTCAATGGCTTCTTTAATCATGAGACCTTCCCATAGTCAGTGAAGGATACATTCAGAGCATATTCTTCTAAGAATTTGTTTCCCTCTTCAACTTCTCGGAAGAAACGAATGCTGCTTCCCTGGAGATCTCCATAATCTCAATCACCATGCCCACCTCAAGTATTTTTTGCTCTTAAGAAAAAAGAACCGTTCCATCCGGGATACTCCACCCCGGATGTCACAGTTCTCTTCTTTTCCCTCTCACATTTACCGATAATCAACAGGCCTTACTTCTCAGACCAGTTCCAGCAGCACTTCCATAGCGCCGTCACCCTTACGCTGGCCGATCTTCACAATACGGGTATAACCGCCGTTGCGGGACACATACTTCGGCGCAATCTCATCAAACAGCTTTGCCGGAAGATCTACAGACTTGGTATTTTTCTTCTTGCCGGCCGGAGTGGCCGGAACCTCGGTCACATCATACAGAACCTTCAGCATCTGGCGTCTTGCATGAAGCCTGGAAGGCTTATCCTTCTTGATCTCCTTCTGAACCTCATCATAGACCGTTACCTTTCTGCCGTTCTTCTCCTCTTTGACCCTCTTACCGTCCTTATCCTTACGCGGAACCTTTGCAGTAACGGTAACTGTCTCAAAATTATCCTTCTCTCTGACTGCCATAGCGATCAGGCCCTCGGCAACCTTGCGGATTTCTTTCGCTCTCGCCTCGGTGGTACGGATCTTGCCATGATACAACAAAGAAGTAACCTGGCTGCGGATCAATGCTTTTCTCTGGCTGGAAGTTCTTCCCAGCTTTCTATAACCTGCCATCTTATTTTCCTCCATTTATCCGGAGTGCGGTTTGCGCCACTCGGTCTTACCAAACCACAGCTTCCAATTCTATTTTGCCATACCAGGCACTGCACCATCGGTCTTACGCACCCGGCACCTCCGACTGCCCAAACTTTGCTCCGCTACGTCCGGGCAGCACCCCAGCGAAGAGAAATTCACTCTTCGACTCACGGGAAGCCCAACGAAGAGAAATTCACTCTTCGCTGGGGTTTAATTGTAGCCCTAATTCTTTTAGTTTTGCGAGAACCTCTTCCAGGGACTTTCTGCCCAGGTTGCGAACCTTCATCATATCCTCAGGGGTTCTGTTGCACAGTTCCTCCACGGTATTAATGCCGGCACGCTTCAGGCAATTGTAGGAACGGACGGAAAGTTCCAGTTCGTCGATATTCATCTCCAGAACCTTCTCCTTCTCATTGTCCTCCTTCTCCACCATGATCTCGGCCGTCCGGGCATTCTCGGAAAGGTCAATGAACAGGTTCAGATGCTCACTGAGCACCTTTGCCGCCAGGCTGACCGCCTCGTCCGGAGCCAGAGTCCCATTGGTGTATACGTCCAAAGTCAGCTTATCATAATCAATGATCTGGCCGACACGGCTGTTCTCGATTGTCATGTTGACCCGCTCCACCGGTGTATAGATCGAATCGACCGCGATCACCCCGATAGGCAGATCTTCATTCTTATTCTTATCAGCGCTCACATATCCACGGCCCTTGGAAATCGTCAGTTCCATATAGAACTTACTGTCCGTACCGCCGCTGAGCGTGGCGATGACCTGTTCCGGATTCATAATCTCAATATCCGGGTCTGCCTGGATATCAGCAGCCGTAATCACGCCCTCGCCCTCAAACTCAATATAAGCAGTCTTTACCTCATTGCTGTCGCTGTTATTCTTAATAGATAAGTTCTTGATGTTCATGATGATCTCAGTCACATCTTCCTTCACTCCGGCGATGGAACTGAATTCATGCAAAACGCCTTCGATTTTTACCTGGCTAACCGCCGCACCCGGAAGAGAAGAAAGCATAATTCTTCTCAAGGAGTTACCCAGCGTAGTGCCATAGCCCCTCTCCAGCGGTTCCACAACAAACTTGCCATATCTCTTATCATCTGAAATTTCAACAATCTCAATGTTTGGTTTTTCAAAATCGAACACGATTATAGCCCCTCCTTCTGGGTTCGTCTATCGAGGCTTCCATCATTCTAAACTTACTTAGAATACAACTCGACGATAAGCATCTCTTCAACCGGAACATCAATCTCTTCTCTGGTCGGCAGTTCTTTCACAACGCCGCGCAGATTCTCCTGATCTACATCCAGCCATGCCGGAATCAGGCGGCCGCCGGTCACCTCCAGGACGGCTTTGTATCTCTGAGAAGATTTCGCCTTCTCCTTCACTTCGATCACATCTCCGGCCTTTACCAGATAGGACGGAATATTCACGCATTTTCCATTCACAAGGATGTGCTTATGGTCAACGATCTGACGGGTCTCCCGTCTGGTACGCCCAAAGCCCATGCGGAATACCACATTGTCCAGCCTTCTCTCCAGCAGAATCAGCAGATTCTCACCGGCCTGGCCTTCCATCTTCTCAGCCTTTGCATAATAATTGCGGAACGGCTTCTCCAGCACGCCGTAAATGAACTTGGCTTTCTGCTTCTCGCGCAGCTGCATTCCGTACTCGCTTACCTTCTTGTTCGCTCTTTTTAACTGCCTGGTAGAAGTCTTGCTGATACCCAGACAAGCCGGATCCAAACCAAGGGATCTGCATCTTTTAAGAACAGGAACTCTATCTACTGCCACTTTTCGTACCTCCTATTAAACTCTTCTACGTTTTGGCGGACGACAACCATTGTGCGGAACCGGGGTTACGTCCTTGATACTGGTTACTTCAATACCGCATGCAGAAAGCGCACGGATTGCTGCTTCACGACCCGAGCCGGGGCCCTTTACCATAACGTCAACAGATTTTAAACCATGTACGATAGCTGCCTTGGCAGCAGTCTCTGCAGCCATCTGAGCTGCATATGGAGTAGATTTCCTTGAACCTCTAAATCCCAGACCTCCGGCACTCGCCCAAGACAGGGCATTGCCCTGTGCATCTGTCAACGTTACGATCGTATTGTTGAAGGATGACTGGATGTGTGCCTGTCCGCGTTCAACGTTTTTCTTTACGCGCTTTTTTGTCACTTTCTTTCCAGTGGACACTTTTTTAGCCATTTTAAACTAACCTACTTTCCTTTCGTCTTGATTCGCTCCACTCCCGGGAAGACCTGTCCCGAAAGCTGTGAATATCAGAATCTTGTTCCTGTTTTTAAAACATACAACTTGATTCGTGTTAACGGGGTTACCTGTCAAATTCAGCACCCAGTGCTTATTTCTTCTTGTTCGCCACGGTTTTACGCGGGCCTTTGCGGGTTCTCGCGTTGGTCTTTGTCTTCTGTCCCCGAACCGGCAAGCCTCTCCTGTGACGGATTCCGCGATAGCATCCGATCTCCTGCAGCCGCTTAATATTCATAGCGATCTCTCTGCGCAGGTCACCTTCCACCACCTGGCTGTCAGCGATCACTGACGCGATCTTTCTGACCTCATCATCCGTCAGATCCTTGACACGGGTATCCGGATTCACCCCAGCCTCCGCCAGAATACGGTTTGAACTGGTTCTTCCAATCCCGTAAATGTAAGTCAAGCCGATCTCAATACGTTTCTCTCTTGGTAAATCAACTCCTGCAATACGAGCCATTTGCGTCGTACACCTCCTTTTCTCTTACTTAACCTTGTCTCTGCTTGTGCTTAGGATTTTCACAGATTACTCTGATACTGCCTTTGCGCTTGATGATTTTGCATTTCTCGCAAATCGGTTTCACTGATGATCTCACCTTCACGGCAAATTCTCCTTTCCTTAATGCTGCCCTGCTCTCCAGGAATCACGCCACATCCGTCAGGCGTTTCCTATCCCGTCCTGGCACTGGGACATCACGGTTCACCCACCGCAGTGTGTTTCTCTCATGCTGCCCTGCTTCCCAGGCATCACTGTACACCCGTCGGGGTGTGTCTTTCCCACAACCCGCTCCCAGCCCCCGGCCCATACCCGCTTTCACAGATACACCACAGCCAGAGCCGGTTTTGGGCAAACTTCACCCGGCATTTTAACAAAGTTGCCATAACATTATAGCACCGCAATATTTGTAATGCAAGCACTTTTTTACTGTTTTTCCCTGTTTTTTTCGGGTTTTCCCCTGCCTTTTCAGCCTTTCCCTTTCTTTTCCGGCTCCGTTATCTTTTCCGATTTCTTTTTTCAATATTTTTTATTGCCTTGTGTTCTTTTGATTTTTCTATTTGTAATGCTGCCCTCAGTGAACAAAGGCGCTCTTGCTTTATCCTTATCCAGATTTGCTCCTATTCAAGTATTCCATAAAATTCCGCTTATTTTCCAGTGCTGTAGTCGTTGGGCGCCCAAGGTCTTCTCTCGCACCGATGGAACATTTCACTTCTATGAAGCACAACTCATTTTTCTTCTTTGCATTTTCCAGCGCCTCATCAAGTTCAACAAAATCATTAGCGCTTATAGCATTGGGATAACCGCATGCAAGTGCTATTTTTACTAAATCTATCTTTCCAGCCACTGTAGGCATTCCCCCAACGGTTTCATGTGCTCCGTTATTAATCACTACATGGATCATATTTTTTACTTTATTCGCACCTATGACCGCCATAGCCCCCATATGCATAAGCACTGCCCCGTCTCCGTCAATACACCATATCTTTTGCTTCGGTTTATGAATAGCCACGCCAAGGGCTATAGAACTGCTATGCCCCATG
This sequence comes from bacterium 1XD21-70, assembly GCA_003669055.1. GTDB lineage: Bacteria > Bacillota > Clostridia > Lachnospirales > Lachnospiraceae > Brotaphodocola. The sequence continues at coordinate 20,235 of RAYB01000034.1, read as the reverse complement.
GAACCCACTGTTAAGAAATCATATTTATGGGACTGTCCATTAGATGCCCTTGTCTCAAATAATTCGCGGCTTGCTTTTCCTGTAGTGGATATAACCGGATCCTCACCGGAAGCTTTCACTATGTGCCGGATGATTTCTTCACGGGTCATTATGTTTCCATTGCTGTATTCTATTTTAGGGGCGTCTGCCAAAGCACCCTTGCGGATTATAAATGCCGCATCTTTCCCTGAATCAAGCACTTCCCTGAACTGTTCCATAGCCTCAGCAGCTTCATCATCTGTAGTATCCTTGCCAACAATAAAGCTAGCTATATTCATATCCTCCAAAAGCCTCACAGTTACCTCCCCTTGGTGGATATGCTGAGGCTCATCATGGATTCCAGGTTCACCGCGCCATCCGATGATAAAAATCATAGGTATGGCATAAACTTTATCGCTTAAAAGGCTTGCTGCCGGGTTGATTATATTACCCTCGCCAGAATTCTGCATATAAACGGCCGGTATCTTTCCTGTTGCCAGATGATATCCGGCCGCAAGTGCTGTACAGTTCCCTTCATTTGCCGCTATGATATGGTGTTTCGGATCTATACCGTATTTATCCATTAAATAGTCGCACAACGCCTTTAATTGGCTGTCTGGAACGCCGGTATAGAAATCTGATCCTATAATTTTTAAAAAATTTTCAACTTTCATGCTCCACTAAACCCCCTTAACCAATGCCTCTTTAGTATTTAATATCTGCCCATATAGGGAGTAGAATTCATTGCTGCTAAACCGCACCGGGTTGTTTTTTACCCGCACCGGATTCACCTCATTTGCCAGTCTTCTTACTTCTTCATCCGAAGCATCAGGAATGTCCATATCTAAATCCAAAAACAGTGCATTAAATTTCCATGCTGCCTGCTCTGCCGACAAGCACCCAAATGCCTTGGCTATCTCCTCAAACACTCTGCCCAGGTACTCTTTTCCTCTTGGATCAGAGCAATGGCCATCCATATGTTTTATCATAAATGGCCATAATTTTCTGATACATAATGCTGCGGCATGGCCATGCGCAACACCAAATAAGCTGGTGATCCCATAGCACATGGCATGGCCGGCCGTAGTCTGGGTAATATTGATCGCTTTACCGGCAATATGTGCTGCCTGCAGCATCCCGGCATTCCCTTCTTTCGTATTGGCAAGATAACCCTCCATGTTCTCCAGCACACCCATAATGGCAGAACGGCTATATCCTTTACTCACCTCTGTGCTGTTTACAGACCAAAAGGACTCAACGGCATGGCATAGCGCATCCAGCATGGTAGACTTCTTCTGATAGAGGGGCAAAGTCTTTAGAGCACTTGCATCCAAAAGGACTGTTGTGGGAATACAATTCTCACTGGTTATGCTCTGTTTCTTTCCGTTATAATAGATGACGGCATATTTCGTTGCCTCTGACCCTGTTCCGGCAGTAGTCGGCATGGCCAAAAACGGTATATTGTTTCCGGTGATTTCTTGTTTCAGATAATCCCCGTCCGCGCCGTCCCCACTCATATTGCTATATATTTTGATACATTTCGCCACATCTATCGCAGATCCGCCACCTACCGCAATAATGCTGTCACAATTTTTATTATGGAAGACCTCTACTCCTTTAACAACACTTTCATACAACGGATTAGGCTGAAAGTCCGAGAAACGGATAATCTCCTCTCCGCTCTCCTCCAGCTTCCTGCTAAGATCTGTCAAAAAATCAATAGAGCCGTCACAAACAAGAATGGGCCTCTTATCCCTCAGCCATTCCATAAATTCTTTGTAGTTCTCATCTGCCCTTATTATTTTCTGCTCCATGAGAATACCTCTTATTATTCTGGAATCAATGTAATAATGTCTTTGATACTCATGCATTTATCATCACATTCTTTTGCCCTATGGGTCCGCAAAATCGTTTCTGCCGCATCCTTCATTGCCGGAAAACCGGTTCTTGTCAGCTGATTGGCATAAATGATAATATTGGCTCCCAATTTCCTCCATTCTTCCTCGTAAACCGTGTTAAAGCTAGTCGGCACAAGGACGATTGGCGTAGCCTTATCCTTTTCCCTAAACCTCACGATGAACTCTTTAATCTCGCCCGGATCCTTCTTCCGGCTGTGAATCATAATTGCATCTGCCCCGGCTTTTGTATATGCGAATGCCCGCTTTAATGCATCCTCCATGCCTTGTTCAAGTATAAGAGATTCTATCCTTGCACAGATCATAAAGCTTTGTGTTTTTTGGGCTTTTTTTCCTGCCTTTATTTTTGCGGAAAAATTCTCAATACTGTCTTGTGTCTGAACAACCTCTGTGCCAAAAAGGCTGTTCTTCTTTAAACCCGTCTTATCTTCAATGATAACCATGGACACACCCATACGTTCAAGGCTGCTCACCGTATAAACAAAATGCTCTGTAAGCCCGCCTGTGTCCCCGTCAAATATAACAGGTTTTGTGGTAACTTCCATAATATCGTCTATCGTCCTGAACCGGCTCGTCATATCAACCAGTTCGATGTCCGGCTTCCCCTTTGCCGTACTGTCACAGAGAGAACTAAGCCACATTGCATCAAACTGTCTCGAACCACCCGTTTCATGCACAATCGTTTTCTCAACAATCAAACCGGTAATGCCGCTGTGGGCTTCCATAGCAGTTACAAATCCTTTCATTTCAAGGATCTTCTTCAGTCTTGACCTTCTGATGTCAGGCATGGAGAGTTCTTTTCTTGCCCGGTCCTCCATTGCCTTATATTCTGGTTCACTGGAATAAGGATATTCCACCAGCTTCCCGCCGTAGGAAGCCAGTATAGACACCACCTCATCCCTAATCGGCTTCTGAAAACCTGATATCCAATCATCGCCATGGACAACAATATCCGGGTGATATTTCTCGAGGTTAGCAGAGTAAGACAAATTCTCCTGGTCTACCACCTTATAAACGCCTGCAATATTCTCAAAAAGTTTTTTTCTCTCAGATGCCGGAACAAGCGGGAACCGCTTATAGGAGACAACAGCTTCATCCGAAAGTATCCCAATAATAAGTTTCCCCAGTTTCTGTGCCTTCTTGATAATTGCAATATGGCCGCCGTGAACCATATCTGCGGAGAAACACATATAAACCGTGCGGGACTCAATTTCCTTTAACTTACCGGATACTACTGCCAAATCCTCTGAATTATCAATTTCTGAGCATAAAAGATTTTGTATATCAAGAGCAGCAATATTTACCTGCCCATCCAATTCATTTAATGCGTTCTCTGCATAAACGTTGGTATTGCCGGCTTCGCAAAATTCAATAATCTTATTCAGCCAAATTCTCCAGTCAGCTTGGTTTAACTTATACAGCGCCTGTGCCTCCACCGCTTCATTGAAGATATCAACTCCCACCTTCATAACCATGCCGTTTTCCACCTGGGCCTTAAAATCCTTCTCTGGGAGAGATAAGGTGGAAGATACGGCCATGCAGGAAACCTTCTGGCTCAATATCCTGTCAAAAACCTCATTTTCAAACACAAGGTCACCATGCATAAGGATAATATCATCATCTAAATACTTTCTGGCGCAATAGATCGAATAGATATAATTGGTCTGATCATAAACGGGGTTTTTCACAAAAGTGAAATGAATAGGTAAATCCAAACTCTGGCAATAGTTAACTAGTACGCCATCATAATACCCTGTTGTGATTACTACTTCTTCTATACCAGCACTGGCAACCAGCCTTAACTGACGGGATAAAATCGTCTCATGGTTTGATATCTCTGTCATGCATTTCGGATGTTCGGACGTCAGGACTCCCATCCGGGACCCTATTCCAGAGTTTAAAATTAATGCTTTCATCTGCTGCCTCCCTCACAATAGTAAAAAATCTCATGTAACCCTTGCTCTAACCATACTTGACCGCCACAATCCGGATCAATATTGATACCATCAATTGCCAATGTTTTAAGATCAGCATCTGCAGGCATAATAAACATAGCCTTTGCCGTCGTTTCTAGCATAACCGTGTTCTCACTGCCATTTAAAGAATATGACAGCCTCACCTCGCCGTCATTTATTGGTACAATAGCCTCAACACTTGTCAGATTTCCAAAATGAGGTTCAATAACAACCGTCCCGCAGCCGGGCGTATAAGGTTTCACACCTACAATATACCTTGTTATAATATTTACAGGGGCTGTTCCCCACGCATGGTTCCAGTCCATATTGAGTTTAATGCTTTCATCCCAAGCTTCCGTCGCCAATTTGCTTCCCGTGTGATAAATCATGTTGTACCAGCTTTTTTTCTCTTTACTTGCAAGCAAATCTACAACATAATCATCTTGATTTTCCTTTATTAAACCCTCCAATAAAAATTGTGAGCCATATACACTGCATCCCATTCCCTTTGATTTAATGTAATCAACCACCCGTTCCTTGTTCTTCGAGGATACAAGGCCAAAATCAAGAGCAAACATATTGGAATGCAGCGATGAATGAGAAGAGCCTATGCTGTCCACCACAAGACCCGTTTTTTCCGAAACAAACATTTTCTGGTACAAAGCCTTAACGTTCTCCGCCATCGTTCTATAATTCTCTGCATCCTCAGCCTCACCAATCGCATCAGCCAAAAAGCCCAATTCGCACAAACTCTTATAGTAAAACCCATTAACCACTGCATTGGGCGATGCTATCATTTTTATATCTCCGATGGTTCCTTCTGTAATCCTGTAAATACAGGAAGCATAGTGGCATCCGGCTATGTCTGCTGCAAATGCCATATACCTGTACTTTGCTGATTTTATTTTATCTTTAAAAGAAGCCTTTTGAACCACAATCGTTGAAAAGTTATCCCTCTCATTCCCAGGCCAGTCAATAATATCGTTTATTCCGGATACCCCGAATGACTCCAGCATGTTTTCGTTGACTAATGAACTATCTAACAAGCCGTCATCATTCAAAATATCACTTAAAAGACATTTTTTTAATTCAGGATAAACCGCTTTGACCGTCTTTATATCACCTGTATACATATAGTATTCATAAGCAAGAGACACTGTTTGTAAAATCCATTCTGTCGGCCAGGTGTGGTGGGAAGAGAAAAATTCTAATGTTGCTTTCGCAAGATCATAGTTATTAGAAACCGAGAAATCCCCTAATTCATTTATATATGCATCTGCTTCATAAGGCTTCAGTTCCCTATATCCGTCTATGTAAATACCGGCATAAGTGGTTGCCTTAATGGTGTCTTTACAAAATTCATAAACTTCATTTAAAACCTCATTGTCAGAAATAAACTTGCTGGCATTGTCATCAAACTCCTTATGCACTGCAATTTGATAGATATTATTCTCCGAGAACTGCCCCTCATTGTAACCGGAAATAGAACCACAGCAAAAAGGGATCACTCCCCCTTCCCAGTCATCCTGTATGGATTCTGTATGCGGCAAAGGCCTTTCCGGCAATACAAGGCGGTAGGTCTTTGTCCCTTTTGGAATTTCCACCTCCGTAGTATAAAAAGCAATACCAAATCCGTATAAGGATGTATCCATATCAGCCCTTGTCCACGGTTTTCCATTATCATTGACCGCTTCGCTTAGAGTAATGCTTAGTTTTGCATCCGACTTCAGTTCCTCGGGAAAATCTATTTCCAACGTCCCAAAATATGTGTTTTCAAAATATACAATCCATGTATCATGAATAAAATCTATCGATTCGGCATTTAGCCTTTCTGTCACAAGAGGCGCAGAATTTATCTCCCAGCTTATCGTGTTATGGCTGTCATATGAATAACTGGCAACCCTGTTTTTTTCTTCGATTTCTTTAGCCTCATTTACAATCTTTATATTCGCAGCAGTTAACAATGCCATAACGGCCAGCAACATAATTCCCGTTATTATCGCAATAATCCGTTTCATCATTCCCCCACATGTTTTCCAGAAAGCTATCTATAATGGCGGTTTTCCGTCAACAGATAATATTTCATCCAGTTTTCTGGCAATATTTTCCCCTGATTCTTTCCAAATTAAATACTTTGAATCGCCGCTATCGCTTTCCTTAAAAAAAGTCCGGCCATTTTCATCAAATGAAACAGATCCTGCTGCAGACAATTCAAACAGATCATGGTTTTCCCCTCCCATACAGGCATACAGTACAGCAATCGGATCCCAGCTGTGCCGCTGTAAGCTTCCTCCAATTGTATATCTGGCATACGCTGTTTTAGCGGGATTGCCATCACTGCATTGCTTTAACCCTGACCCGCACTTTACTAATCCGGCCTCAAAACCGACAAAAACCTTTTCAGTAGGCCAAGCCTCAGCAACTGTTTTCGATGCCTGCGGCCATTTTGAAACATTAAATTCGCAATATTCTATAACATCCAGTCCCATATCATTAACTATACCTTTTTGCTCTTCATTCATTGGCAGGAAACATCCCCCCATACAAACCAGCCTGCTAACTTTTCTTTGCACAAGTTCCCTCCCGCTCAGAGGTGAAATATGGTCTGGTTTTGACTGAAGAAGATTGCAGAGATTATTTAAAAATCCAATAGAAACAAAAACCACACTCCTATCATCCGCATCTTCAAGAATCTCCCTGTACATGTCTATTACCTGTTCGGGCTGTTTATCTTCATTTGCAAACCGGTTATCATAACCGTAATACAAAGGCTTACTATATATTTCTAATTGTTCATCCGTATAATCAATTTGTCTATCGGTAAAATCGCACTGTCCTATTCGTATATCCGTATTTCCATAATACCGGCAAACAGCGTCGATGACACCTGCGGAATATGGATTATAAGCGCTCACTCCGACAGCCAAAAGTTCCGCTGCACCTTGATTTACGTAATTGTTAAGTATTACAAGGGCTCCGACATCATCAACATCCCCTCCAATATCGGTATCAAGCAGCACCTTAACCTTTTCTGTGCCGTTTTCTTGTTTTACCCCCCCCCGCTAAATATTTTCCTGGGAACAATTAAAACAGACATCAACAAAAAAACCATAATAAAAAAAACAATCAGTTTATGATAATTAACTGTTCGCATGTGCCTCCTTTATATATTTGCCCAACTCGTCATCCATCTCGATATGTATCCCCATCAGTTCTTTTTCCGACGGAAAAGGTATCCTCTTCTCCTTCGGGGGCAGTTCCATATAATCATGGTAAGTCGGTATAAGATAGGAATCATAATTTTTTACAGCCATGACGGTCATATGGTCAAACTTCATGTCCATATACCCCCCTGACAGGATAGTGTTTTCCAGCACTCCGATTCTGCCAAGATATGGCTGAACCGTAAAATATTTGCTGCTCTCCCCGTAATTTAGCCTCTCCCTAATAAACCTTAAGTACTGCTTATTCCATATAGGGGTATAGATCCTAGATATCAGTTTCAAAACAGGATAAAAAATAAACAAGGGAATAATGCTTAAATTTCTAAATAAATTCTTACTGCTTGAAAATGCCGGAAGATGGAAAGATATAGAAAACTTTGCGCGGCCGGCCAATCTTTTATATTCTTCCAATGTCTCATTTGCATATGATAAATCATCCCCCAAAAAATCAATCGTAAATACATCTATGCCAAACAGCTGGCTGTCGCTTTTTTTATCGATAACTTTTGCGCAGATGCCGCCAAAAGCCCTTTTAAACCCTTTCCTCTTGTAAAAATGGTTTGGGGCATAATTCAAGTAAAATCGCCCATTATAATTTTCAAAAGCACTTTTTAATTTCTTAAATTGCTTCCAGGTAACGGCAACATCCACATCACCATCCCATGGTATAAAACCGCCGTCCCTAACTGCACCAAGTAAAGTTCCGTCAAGGACTGTATATTTAATATTGTTTTTTCTGCATAAATCATCAAAGAAATACAGCATTCCGCGCAAATGCTCCTGATATTCGCCCAAAGAATGAACCTTATCCGTTTTTTTCACTTTTAACCTCCACGAAAAGACACAATAGTCCTTATTTATATGGCTGCTTTGTCCAAATAAAATCCTTAATTACCTTAAAATTAAAAACACCATAACACAATGCGCTGGCCAATACTGTACTGAATAACCGAATATATACATTTGCAACCCATTGCCTAAACCCCATGCTAATGAAAAGAATGCATAAACTTGTAGCAATTGCCCTCAAGTATTTCCCTGCAACATTCTGAGGATCCAATTCCTTTTTTACGTGATATGCACAAACCAGCATAACCGACAATTCTGCGGCAACTGTCGCAATTGATGCACCGTTTTCTGCGAATTTTGGAATAAAAATAGCATTTAATACCAAATTAACAGCCGCTCCCACACATGTTGATTTGAGCACAAATATTTCTTTCCGCATTGGTATAAATACCTGGTTATTGAAAAGAACAGAAATAGGTATGATCAGAACTATCGGTGCCAATATTTTTGTTGTCACAAAAGCGTCCGTATATTGGTCTCCTGCAAACACCATAACAATCTCATTGGACATCATAATAATCCCCAAAAAAGCCGGTACGGTTATAAAAATAATAAATTCCCACGCCTTATTGACAAGTTCCTTGAATTTTCTTATATCTTTATCATAATAATAAGATAACCGGGGCACTAAGACGGCTCCCACTGAACCTATCACGGAATTAACAAGCCTTGGTATTTTTATTGAGGCATTGTAAATACCGACAGCATAATCCCCTTTGATAAAACCAAGCATTGTCGTGTCCAGCATCGTATATAAATCAATAGAGACAAGCATTGCAAACAGAACAAAAATCGGCTTTAAATGCTTCTTGATGTCGAGTTCTCTTATAGGGATTTTACTGATTATCTTCCGCCTGGAAATATATATCCAATTGAAAATATTTGCGCCGTTTGTTGATACCATAAGGATTGCACTGTATTTTATATAGTCCTCCTTAGTATGGATAAAAGCAAAGATTGCTATCACACAAAACAGCTGAATCAGGATGGACCTGATTGACATATATTTATATTCTTCTTTTGCCCCCAGAACCCATTCATTGCTAAAACCACATAATATAAGATTTACAGAGTTAATTAGCAGCAGTATCCGATATTCTTCAAGCCGGCTGACAGTAAAAATCACAGTAAACAGCAAAACACCTGATATCACCGTTGTAAAAGAATTAATAAGATTTATCTCCCAAAAAAACTTAGAAAATTTATACTTATTTTCTGCTATTCTTGCGCTTTCCCTTATCCCATAATAGCTCACTCCCAGCGATGCAAGCAAAGAAAAATATGCCACAAAATTCCTAATAAAAGCCACACTGCCCATATCATCAACATTAAGAATCCGGGCGGCATAAGTAAAGGTTATGACGGGATAAGCAACGGAAAAAAGCGTCCTTATAATATTAAAAACTATATTTTGTTTAATCTTTCTTGTTTCATCCTGCCTCATACATATCTCCATGTTGACTGTTATCTTATCAACCTGCGTTTTGCAGCAAAGCCTACGGCATTAGCAAGTACCCCCATTTTTAATTTAAACAGAATCAGTTCCAATTTTTGTACCATCTCAACCCGATTCGTTGCTGCAATCCGATAAATCTGTTTTAACTTAAATTTTATGAAAGACCCTCCATTGCCAAAATCCCCGAAATTCATGTCTATTCTGGAATCCATATATTCTATATGGTTAAATTTCTCCCTATTAATATCAACACAAAAATATGTCTGGATTTTTAATATCGCCATCTCAGCAACCAGGTCGTTTCCATAATGTCTCTCAGTTTCAATATTGTCATAAATAGGGCCAAATTCCTCTATGATCTTTTGCTGCATAGGTTCCACAAATTCATATAATTCTGCCTCATTTTTACTAACCCTTTTTAATACCGCCTTATCTGCCTCATACTTCAAGCAGCTCCCATGGTCCGCATACAACACTCTTTCTAACATACGGTAATTGATCCGGTATATCCCATATCCCTTTGTCCTTACAGGGAAATCGGAAAAAATCAATCCCGTCTTATAATTGCCTTCCGTTATTTTTACATCTCCAACCAAGCCATAATAATAACCCAGTATCTTATATTTCCCATCGAAAATTTTATATAGGCAGTCTTGTATGCTTCCCTTCCAGCCGATATCTACAACCGCATATTTCTTTTCCGCTTGTAGGCAAATACCCTTTGACCGGAAATAATGGATTGCTTTCTGTTTTGCATCAACCCTCTCCTGTTCATAAACAGAGATAAACCTTTGATCGCTTTTTAATTTACTAAAAATATCGCTTTCAAAAAAATTGCTTTCGACTTTTTCAAAATCATATTCACCATCTAAAAGCGGGAAACAGCACTCAAAAATCCCCAAAGTATCCAAAAAATCCTTTAAACTCATTGTAACTGTCTTAACCTTTAAGCAATAAAAATCCTCAATATCTATTTTAGATAATGAGGGAAAGAATGTAGATTGCCTGGAAATGTTAATATAATGGCATTTTATGCCTTTTTCGTTACAAAGGAGCAGATATTCTTCAAAAAACCGCTTTAATATCTTCCCCTCCCTTGAGAAAAACCAGACTTCATTTAAATTTTCTTTTTTTAAATTTGACAATAATTTCCTGCAAAACCAAAATAACGAAAACGAATAATTGGAAAAAGGAAGATGGCACTGTACATTGCTCTTATATATCTTCATAAAACCATGATACATACGGTTGATTTTCCGGGAGATAGCATTATCCTCAAACCTATATGCCTGAATACCCATTTTTTGGGGGATACTATAATCACTTAACCGGTTATCCCCTAACATAAAAAGGTTATTATATGTGATATCCGGCAAGATAGCCCGCAAATCGTGCAGAACATATCCATACAAATTCCCGCTGCTCTTTCTTAATCCAACATCGGAAGAAACATAAATTCTGTCAAATAGGAAATCTATATTCCTCATTTTGAACAAATCATATAACCAACTCCCTGGCATATAAAAATCTGATATACAGACAATTTTTCTTTTGGATCTCTTTTGCTGTATTAGTTTTGCAACTAATTCTGAGTTTACCACAATCCTACTATTTTCTGCCCTGGCCATTTCTTCTTTAAGAATGCGCACAAATTCATCTATGGAATACGGAAAAGTTTTGTCTAGTTCTTTGGCACGCACGTACATTTCCAAAGCAACATCATAAAAAGAGGCCTCTTCCATCGACATTTTCTCTGCCCTCTGTGCAGTAACCTTTCTGCTCAAATCCCATATCTCTCTTATTGTTTTCTCAGAAAAAGGCAGCTGCCCCGCAAGCATCCTGCACCATATGTTAAGAATTTCATCAGCAGAGCATATTCTGTGAAGCAAAGTATCAAAACAATCAATACAGATTACTTCTATATTTTCATCATCAAGGTTCCACTCCTGCTCTAATGGCATTTCCACGCTCCTCACCCAATGTACAATTTATGTACAGTCTCTTTCTAATCATCTTCTCCAATATCCAGGCATACAGTATCGTAAACAGATATATTGTCTGAATCAGCTTAAAATCATAAAAATGAAAAATCATAACCATCCCAATCATGGAATTGCAGACCACCCGATGCAGCCTCTGGTTTTCTCTTTCATATAGCATGCCCAGGATCAACCCAAAAAATATACTTAAAAAAATAATCCCCGGCATCCCAAAATCACGGTACATATTACCGAAAGTCGAAAATACGTTTGCTCCCCCCTCAACTTCCATCTGAATCGCCGAACGCCTTTCACCGATCCCAATATAGGATAATGTATTAAGCACTGGGCGAAAACACAAAGCACCGTATGAAAACTGGTTTGTTTTTAACAGCAGGCAAAAGCTTATCACCGGAATCGCGATATAACCAGTGAATGTGCCTACCACAATCCCTAAGTAGGAATTATACCTATATGCCAGATAATCCCTTTGGACACCGATAAATATCAATAAAGCAGCAAAAAGCAATACCACCCATTTGGCATTCTTTTTAATCATTTCATATTCAAACTTCCGGTTGAATGAAAATTGCGAAAAAGAATATACGATTATAACCAGATGCACAATAAACGAATCCTTTGACATTGTTATAATGCTGTTGATAAACATCAACAAAACCACATAGATAAATTTAACCCTGATATGCTTACACTTTAATTGGATGGCTTTGGGCAGAATACAGCTTATTACTGTAATATTCATGGACATTATCAAACCGATCATGATGTTAAGTTTTGGTTCTGATCTATGTAAGTACTGGTTCCTCACCCATGTGCTGCTAATTAGGATGTCTTTTACAGAACCGGCGATGCTATAGACTTTTGCAAATGTCATCAAAAAATCGGCAAAAAGTAATATACATAACAAATTGACTAAGATATTAACCGTTTTCTTGTTGTAATGTACATCGCCCTCTTTTCGTGCTGTTCTATTGATAGAAACCCTTAATGGCGTCCCGACTGAGAAGGACAGCAAAAATACAAGAGTACCTATCAGCATCCATCTTAGGCCTGTGCTCAGTTCTTCTGCATCTAATTCATTGTTATATCCTGCAAACAGGCACGCCAGGCATAATGGAATGATTGCAAACAGTAAAGGATTGATAATCCTTTTATATTTTTGTATACTGATATAGCAAATTATAATTGTGGCTATCACGAATAATGCCAAATATATATATGAGTCAAGCATTTAATGCAGTTCCTCCCATGTTATGATCCGGCTACATATTTTTTGTAAAAATACAGGTTTGCCTTTTTCATTTCATCATTAAGCGAAAGATTGCTCAGTTTCATGCTCCCATCCTCTTTATGGTATATTACGATTTCATCAAATTGCCCTGTTTTAATATCAGCCTTCTTCGCTTTATAAGCCAACACGCCTTCTTCTGCAAACAAGAACAAATTCTCGTCATATACCGGATAAAGTGCGTCAATTGCTATTTTCGACATAATTACAAAACTTCCATGGGCCTCATATATCCTGTAAGGCCTTTTATCAAACCGGTGTATGGTGACTACCGCTTTTCTGATAAGCTTATTGATTCCGATCCCTGCCATTAACAAAAACTTATTATTTTTTTCAAATCCTATAAACTCTAATCTCTCTGACAACCGGTTTCTTATCACACCCATGGGATTTTGGTATCTGCCGGAAGCGGCAATGATACGAGGCGCTATAATCCCATATTCCGGATGCCTGCTTATCATATCACTGTCAAATTTTCCTACCGTAATGTCAGGATTAGATATAATGATATATTCAAAACTAAAATTTTCCCGCGCATATTCTATCCCGCGGTTATTCCCGTAGCTATAACCCTTATTCTCAACATTGATAAAAATACAGCCGCCGTTTTCGGCAGCTTTCTGTATCCTCCCTTTCGATTCCTCATCATGAAATGCATTCACAACAATTATTTTTGAGTCCGGAATCCTCCTATAAATACTGTCAATACATTCTTCCAGGTCTTTTACATTTCTATATACAAGTACTATGGCTACATATTTAAAATGCTCCACTCGATCCCCTACTTTCCTGGGCTTATAGCCTCTCCCACCTATGCGTTTCATGGTTATAAACCTTGATTAACTTAGCAGGCACACCTCCCACCATAGAATATGCCGGAAATGATTTTGTAACAACGGCTCCTGCTGCTACAATGCATCTTTCACCAAGCGTAACACCTGGGGTTATAATTACATTCTCACCAATCCAGCATCCTTTCCCTATCTCCACCGGCTTGGCCTCCAAGGGTGTATCCGCATAGGATTCCGCTATTTCCGGATTGGTTCCATGGTTTTCAGAGGTAATGACAACACCGCTTGCAATCAGTGAATGGTCACCGATTACAATCGGCGCCGCCGCCATTGCCGTAAAATGGTATGCTATGTAAACGTTGTTTCCTATCTTAACACTGGGTTCGTAGTACCCCCCCCCATATCCAAAAACGCATAAAAACCGGCTGTCTTTTCCAATTGTGCTATTAGAACCCAAATGAAAGCTGCGGATGCCTTTTATGTTCATCCTCGGCCCGATATAAAAATTTTTTGTGCCCTCTTTCATTAAATGGATGGATACGATTGGATGGGTTGCTATTGTCAAAGCTTGCTTTATCACTTTCTTTATGCTCATTTTTCTATACCACATTATTCTTAGTCTGTTGCTGCGCCGAAAAAGTATATACATTCACCTTTGTATTAAAAAATACAGGCATCTCCTTTTCCAATACCAAACCTTGCGATATTAATATATTTTCCTGCCTTGGATTGTTGTAGATGATATGTATCATCCTATTATTTCTTGATATGCTCTTCTTAATGTTTTTTATTAAAGCTACCATAATATCATCCTCCCAAAAAGGATTTGACATGTAGAAATAATTGTACTGGTCCAGATCTTCATAAACCCGTGCATCCCCAGCAATTATTTTTACCCCCCCCCCTAATCCAAGGACGCCTATATTATTTTTAGCAATGTCAACCATCTCCTGCACATACTCAAGCCCACAGATCTGCTTAAAAGGAAACTCTGCAAAAAAAGCCAGCATTCTTCCTTTCCCGCATCCGATATCAATGATGGAATCTTCTTCCGTAATATTATCTCCGAAATACTTCCGTACAATATGCTGTGTCCTTGCCGTTGAAGGGGCTCCGTATTTTACCCCTTCTTTTGTATCCACCTCCCTGGAAAAGTCCAGCCCCCTTTTCTGGTCCCTGGCATTCACATGCCAAGTTATTAATTTCCCTAAAGTGCAACGGTATATTTGCTTAATAATCGTAAATCCCATACTTTCCCCTCTATTATCCCTCAATAACGCACATCCTAAGTACGTCAACATAATTTCCATTCCTGTCAAAAGCCTCTGCCTCCAGTACCGCCTCTTCATGAAAGCCGGATTGAATCAAAAGTTCCGCTTCGTCACGGTTCTCCCTAAATACATAAGAATAAACTTTATGCATATTGTATTCTTCAAATGCCTTCTTTAAGAGCTGCCGGATGGCAATCCTTTGGCTTTTTGTATTCCATTCCTGGTCATCGCTGGTAAAGATACAAAACTCGCAGCGGCGGTTCCCCAAATCCATATCTTTTAAGTACACCGTGGCAATCGGATAAGAAGAAACACCAAAGTCCTCATCGATTCGTTCCACAATAAACTGTTTATATTTTCCTGTCTTGATATATGCATGATAAAATTTCTCGTTTGACTCCAAAGTAACTTGGCTCTTGTCAAAGCAATGGGCCTTTACTTTCTCCGAATTCCGCCATTTTACAATGTTTGGTCCATCTTCTATTCTGACAGGGCGCAGAAAAATCCTCATTCCTTTATACCTCCCCTTTAGCAATACTTCGCTCCGAATCCTTTAATCGTATCAATGATTTTTTGTACTTCATCCGCCGTCAGGTTCTGATGCATCGGCAGGCACAATGTATTATCTGCCGCATAATCCGCTCCCGGGAAATTTCCGCCGATCCCATAATGGGGCACCCGGTGAAGGGGAAAATAGCGGTAAGTCGTATAGATATCTTCATTGCGAAGGAAAAAAGCCAGTTCGTCGCGTTTTCCGTTCTTAATCTGAATATGGTAAAAATAGTAGGAAGATTTGCATCCTTCTTCCATCGGCGCCGGAAGGTCAATCCATGCAAGATCCTTCAGCCCTTCGTTGTAAGCCCGATGGACGGCTTCACGTTTTTCCATAAACATAGGGAGCTTCTTAAATTGCTCAATGGCCATTGCAGCAGTTACATCATTCATAATTGCCCTGTGGCCAAATGCAGAAATATCAAACTCCCACCACTTTTGGGCAACACTGTTCTCATACCCGCTTTTTGCCTCTAAGCCGAAATACAGCCATTTGTCTGCCTTTTCCCTTATTTCCGGATCTCTAAAGTGAAGGATTGCGCCATCACCGCAGACCAATATTTTCATGGCATCAAAGGACCACATCGCCATATCCCCATGGGTTCCCAAGGCTTTTCCTTTATAGGCAGAGCAAACTCCTGCCGCACAATCCTCAATGACCTTCAGACCGTAGGCTTCTGCCAAAGGCATAATCGTGTCCATATCACAGGGGATACCCCCAAAATGGAGGAGAAGGACTGCCTTTGTCTTCGGGGTGATCGCCTTCTCAATGTCTGTGGCCCTGGCATTCAGGGTGCGGGGATCCACATCGCAAAGAACCAGCTTTGACCCATTGGCACATACGGCATTGCCCGCCCCTACAAAGCTGGTGGTAGGCACGATAACTTCATCCCCAGGCTTAATATCACAAAGGTGCATGGAAGAAAACAGCCCTTCGCTGCAGCAATTTGTGGAAAGCACCCTATCCGGTGTGGAACCCAGATGCTTGGCATACATCTTCTCAAAATCCGCAACCAATTTTCCTTTTCCAATCCAATTTGAATCAAATACCTCTTTGATCCGGTCAAGTTCTTCCCGGCCAAGAGTAGGTTGCATCACATTTATCATTTTTTTCTTCCTCCTTAAAGCTACTTCGCATATTTCTGATGTATAATTTGGTCAAGATCCCATTTATAACGGATAAAAGAGCATGGGATCCTGATGGCTTCTTGAAAATAATACCCCTCACGCCCTGCTCCTTCTTTATCAATTTTATCCGGCATAATAACGGTCTTTTCCGGATTGTTCCCAAGATATGCCCCCCACCATGAAAACGTACTGTTCGCTATTATAAAATGCTTACAATTGTACATAAGCCTAAGCCCATGGCAGGAATCCCTCGGTGTGACATACTCTACCGGATACGGAAACTTCACGTTTTCCTTTACTGCCTCCACATTATCAGAAAACACAAAAAATGTTGGATTGTCAATTCGTTCATCCAACATTTCCATCGCCCGGCAGTAATAATCATAATCAATAAAACTAACCCCCAACTCATTGATTGCCCTCATACTGACTGCAACCGAATTGGAATCTTGTATAAGCGGCAGCATCCTTCTGTCATAATCATCCGGTTCATCCGAAACCATACATTCCGGCCGGATGATGTCAGCATATTTCTCAAAATATTTTGCGTTCTGGAAATAGCCATATACAAATTTGTCCTTTGCTGTTATTTTAGGAAAATCAAAATATGACCTGCTAAACGTGTAATAGCATCCTCTTTTTAGCCAACGCATGGTAACTTCATCCGGAACCAGGCTGTCTTTTCTCATGATTCTATGAAATTTTTGTTCTATGTGATATAATTTTGAAGTTCTTATATACCTTTTTTTGATATCCGTGGGTACGCTATCCAAATCAACCGAAATTTTTTCCTTAGGTAAATTCAAGCGGTCAAGCCTATATTCTGAAGAATAGTAAAACCTCTTGAGCCCGTTTAAATCAAAGACTATATCATCCCCATATTCAAGCTGAAGCGCCCTTGCCATTGCATATATAAATAATTGGTTCCCTAAGTTCCCCATCATCTGGACGACAATCATCAGTATCTCTCCTTATCTTGTTGTCTCTGCCTTTTCCCAAACCGGTTTTGCTCTTCCTGTTAAAATGTTATATACACCGTACCACTGTGCTATTATGGTCATGCAATAATAAGCAGCCATTCTGAAAACACGGTTTTTGCTTTTTGATGTCCAGCCAATTATTGCAATGCAATAAAATAATAATTGGACTGCAAATGCCAGTCTCCAAAACCAACCTCCCCCTAGCAAAAAAGCATTTGAAATCAATAAAAGGCAATGGGACAGCCAAAGAAGGTACCTGCAGCTGCGGTGCCCAAAATAGAAATAAGAATACCAACGGTAGCGGAATATATTTAATATTTCCAAGCTTGGCAGAATGCTGGATAATACTCCTCTGCTCATCCTTACCTTTCTTTTAAACTCATCCCCTACCGTCTCCCCTGCCTTTTCGTATGCCACTGCTTCCGGATTATAAATAGCCCTCTTCTTTTTCAAAGCATATATATGAGGAAAAAATAAATCGTGGCTTTTAATCGGCTCTATCTTTATGTATTCGCTATTTCTTACAGCATATATGGAACCATTTCCTGCCGTTATTGTCTGAATATTACTTTCAATATTCCGGCACATTAAATCTAATTTCCAATAAAACCCCTCTGAACCAGCAGTAACATTACTGGTAGAATTAATATATTTCAATTGACCGGTTACATACGCTATATCATCCGATGAGAATGAAGCCACCAATTCTCTAACGGATTCTTTTTCCATCATTGCGTTCGCGTCTGTCATCACCAGTATTTCAGAATCACACAATTCCTGTGTTTCATCCTGTGCATTTGTCTTTCCCAAATGGCTTTTTGATTTATGAATCTGTATTTTCCGCTCTGGATGAGACTTAATAAATTGTTCAACAATCTCATTTGTTCCATCTGTCGAGAAATCTGATGCAATAAGAAAATCAAGCTTTTCATGCGGATAATCCAATTCAAGCAAATTGTTGAGTTTTTTCTCTATTACTTTTTCTTCATTATGTGCCGCAACCATAACAGATACTGTCGGCTCATACAAATAGTCCTTTTTGTTTTTTCTTTTTATAATTTTATCTAATGCAATAAGTGATAAAGGATAACCTATCATGGCTTCAAAAATGATAAATACCGAAAACCACCATATAATCTTGATTATTAGCATATTACTTCCTCCCCTATAAACCAGCCAAAACGCATAGCTCACAACTTTTCCAACTCCAAATTTATTTTTAATCATTACAGCCAGGAGCGCTCTCATCATTCGCAAAAATCAGTCTTTCAGCCATCTTCCAATGCCTTTAGAATCTTTTCTTTGATCGCAGTTTTATCCATGCCATACTGTCTCCTTAAATATGCCTGGCTTCCTACCTGTGTCGCATATATGTCATTCAAGCCAATCCTTATCTGAAATGCCTTACGTGCCCTCATGTTTGCCATAACCTCTGCCACCGCACTTCCGAACCCGCCGACAATATTATGTTCCTCACATGTCACAATCAGGTCAAACTCCCTGGCACATTGCCGGATCTGTCCCTCATCCATCGGCTTCACAGTAGGAAATGTATAAACCGCAGGGGATAAGCCCTCCCGGCACAGCATTTCATATGCCTCCGACACTTCATCAAATATGGCGCCTGTAGAGAATACTGCCACCCGCTCTCCGTCGTGGATCTTAACTGCCTTTCCAATCTCAAAGCCTTCGATCTTTTCATGGATCCGTTTTTCCCCGCCGCGCCCCAGCCGCAGGTAGCAGGTTCCTGGGTGCCTGGCTATGGCCTTCGTGCATTCCTCTGCCTCCACCAGGTCACCCGGCGCCATCACCACCACATCCGGGAGCGCACGCATCACGGCTAGGTCTTCCGTCGCCTGGTGGCTCATCCCAAGCGCCCCATAGACGAACCCGCCCCCTACACACACAATCTTTACGTTTGCCTTGTGGTAGGCGCAGTCATTCCTGATCTGCTCCAGGCAGCGCAGCGTCGGGAAATTCCCGATGCTATATGTAAAAACAGCCTTCCCCTCCAATGCCATCCCGGCTGCCAGGGAGGCCATGTTCTGCTCTGCGATCCCGGCATTGGTGAACTGGTCCGGCAGCTGTTCCCAGAACGGCTTTAAAACCCCGAACCCCAGGTCACCTGTTACCAGTTCGATATTTTTGTCTTCTTTTGCCAGGCGTATCAGCGCCCTTACAAAGGTATCTCTCATCTTATCTGCTCCAATCTCCCAATCATGCCAAGTCCATTCCCGGCCAAAATCCCCTGGCTTTTATCCCAGGCATCACACCCCATGGATATGCCCCCCGGTTCCCGGCTTTGCCTCCACCCGCCGCATTTTCTCCGGGTAAGATGGTTTCCAGCCATACGAAAACGTATGGTCATTCCCGATATCGTCCCCCTCCGACGGCACCGCCGGGTCAGGGATCCCATCCGGTGTATAGGGATCCCCGACCCCCTCCGGCATGCACTTATGGAGCAACGTGACCGCCATGTCATATTCCCAGCCATCGTGGGGGAAACGGTAGTGCCACAGGATGTCATTTTCCATGAAGCGGATGCCGCACCCCTTAATAGTATCTGCTATAATCACTGTCGGCCTGTGCCCCTCTTCCATGGCCAGCCCTTCCGCCTTTTGGAAAGCATGCTTGAGCTGCCCATGGTCATTCCCATTGACCCGGACTGCATTCCACCCGAAGGCTTCCCATTTAAGGGCCAGATCCCCGATCCCTATCGTGTTCTCATTGAAGTCCAGGCTCTGCATATGGTTGTGGTCTACCACTGCCACCAGGTTGTTCAGCCGGAAATGGCTGGCAAACAGCGC